>NZ_JBFBFF010000003.1:449934-685067 GCF_040684035.1 Streptomyces sp. NPDC093018 | reverse complement strand
ACTTGCATGTGTTAAGCACGCCGCCAGCGTTCGTCCTGAGCCAGGATCAAACTCTCCGTGAATGTTTACTCGGCCGAAAAATAATTCAGCCGGTGCACAAACTGAAGAGCGGAACAGTCGGAGGAATAGTCCGACCGTTCACAGCGTCCTCGCTGTGTTTATTTCAAAGGAACCACGTCCCGATCGTGATGACCGGAGACGGGGTATCAACATATCTGGCGTTGACTTTTGGCACGCTGTTGAGTTCTCAAGGAACGGTCACTTCCTTTGTACTCACCCTCTCGGGCTTTCCTCCGGGCTTCCCTTCGTGTTTCCGACTCTATCAGATCCTTTCGGCTCCGATTCCCGGTCGGCGGGTTTGTCTCGGGGTTTTCGGCTTTCGCCTCGGCCCTTTCGACATTCACTACGTTAGCTCATTCCCTGCGGGCCTCATAATCGAGTCCCTCGGGTTCGAATTCGGGCACGCGAACGCGTCGAAAACGACCCCGGTGAAGGGGTTGGACTAGGTAATGGGTTGGCCGCTCCGGCTGCAGGCGATCGCCGTACCCGGTTCAGCGGCTCGGGATACATTACGCACCTTCGGGGGGCGAGTCAACTTCGCCTGCGCCGCGGGACATGCGCCCGGTACGGACTCACCGTCGGATCGTCGGCCACCCAGTAACGCCAGGGGTGGACCTCACCGTTCCCGCCCTCCCCCGCGACGCCGGTGCGCGGACCGCTCCGTACCTGTTCGGCGGGGACGGGGGTGCCGGTCAGGATCCGCAGCGGGGTCTCGCCCGCGGTGCAGGCGTCCGTGCCGTCCAGGGCGCGGTCGACCTCCAGTGCGGTGGCGAGCCGGGCCGGGCCCTTGGCCAGTTCCCTGTCATTGCGGGCCGTGGGCCGGCGCTTGCGGGCCAGCTCCGTGCCCTCGACGACCTCGCCGGCCCGCAGCAGTACGGCGCTCGCCCTGCCCTCGGGGCCGCAGACCAGGTTCATGCAGTGCCACATGCCGTAGGTGAAGTAGACGTACACATGTCCGGGCTCCCCGAACATCACCGCGTTGCGTGCGGTGCGGCCGCGGTAGGCGTGGGAGCCCGGGTCGTTCGGGCCGTCGTACGCCTCGACCTCGGTCAGACGTACCGAGATCGGGCCGTCGGGTGTCGTACGGACCAGGACACGGCCGAGGAGGTCGGGGGCGACGTCGAGGACCGGGCGGTCGAAGAATTTCCTGGGCAGCGGCATACGGTCCCGGGGCGCGATCATGCCGCCCGAGGGTAGTCCACCGGGGTGGTCCGGACGGGGCACGGTCGGGGCGGAACCGGGCGTGGGGGTGATCGCGTTTGTAGGGGCGAGGTCCGTTCGTAAAGGGAGAGTCAATGGCGTTCAAGAAGCTGCTCGCGAGCCTCGGGGCCGGCGGTGCCTCGGTCGAGACGGTGCTGACCGAGGTGAATGTCGTACCGGGTGGTGTGGTCCAGGGTGAGGTGCGGATCCAGGGCGGTTCCGTGAACCAGGCCGTCGAGGGGCTGTCCGTCGGTCTTCAGGCGCGGGTCGAGGTCGAGAGCGGCGACGAGGAGTACAAGCGGGACATCGAGTTCGCCAAGGCGCGGCTCGGCGGTGCCTTCGAGCTTCAGGCGGGTGCCGTGCACGCGGTGCCGTTCGGCCTGGAGATCCCCTGGGAGACGCCGGTGACGATGATCGACGGCCAGGAGCTGCGGGGAATGCACATCGGGGTGACGACCGAGCTGGCGATCGCCCGGGCCGTCGACTCCGGTGACCTGGATCCGGTCAATGTGCACCCGCTGCCGGCGCAGCAGGCGATCCTGGACGCCTTCATCGCCCTCGGTTTCCGTTTCAAGAACGCCGACATGGAGCGCGGCCACATCCGGGGCACCCGGCAGCGGCTGCCGTTCTACCAGGAGATCGAGTTCTACCCGCCGTCCCAGTACCGGGGTCTGAACCAGGTCGAGCTGAGCTTCGTGGCCGACGAGCACGCCATGGACGTCGTACTGGAGATGGACAAGAAGGCGGGGTTGTTCAGCGAGGGCTCGGACACCTACCGCTCCTTCCAGGTGGGCCACCACGACTGGCAGGGGACCGATTGGGCTGCCTACCTCAACCAGTGGCTGTCCGAGGTCGGCAGCCGGCGCAACTGGCTCTAGAGTTCGCTCTGTTCTTTCCAGATCTTCGATCAGGAGGTACCAAGGTGACCGAGCTGAAGCGGCGACCGCTCCCCCATGACTTCCACCCGCCGGTGCCGTCGTTCACGGTGACCAGCGAGGATGTCCAGGAGGGCGCCACACTCAAGGGTGCTCAGGTCTACGCGGACGGGAACACCTCGCCGCAGCTGCGGTGGGAGGGCTTCCCGCCGGAGACCAAGAGCTTCGCCGTGACCTGCTACGACCCGGACGCGCCGACCGGCAGCGGATTCTGGCACTGGGTCCTGTTCGACATCCCGGCCTCGGTGACGGAGCTGCCGGCGGGCGCGGCGAGCGGCAAGTTCGAGGGCCTGCCCGAGGGCGCCGTGCACGCGCGCAACGACTACGGGACGCGGGACTTCGGCGGTGCCGCCCCGCCGCCCGGTGACGGCCCGCACCGTTATGTGTTCACGGTGTACGCGGTGGACCAGGAGAAGCTGGGTCCCGACGCGGACGCCTCGCCGGCCTTTGTCGGGTTCAATCTGCGTTTCCACGCGATCGCGCGGGCGCAGCTCATCGGCGAGTTCGAGAACACCGAGCAGGGCTGACCGCCCCGCCTCGTTTGAGCCAAGCGTTCATTGAACGTTTGCCCGCCTCCGGTCTTGGAAGTGATCGGAGGCGGGCATTTTTTATTGCGTTGTCCATCTCGGCGCGCCCGTACAGAGTTGATCCGAGCCCGCCGGGGGGTGGGCAGGTGCGCACGGGAGGTGGGCTGGATGCGTGACACGCTGGTGCTGAACGCGAGTTTCGAGCCGCTGTCTACGGTGACTCTGAACCGCGCCGTCGTCCTGGTGCTCCAGGACAAGGCGGTGGTCGAGCAGGCCCATCCCGAGCTGCGGATGCGGGGGGCCGCCGTGGACATACCCGCGCCCCGGGTGATCAGGCTGTGCAGATATGTACGGGTGCCGTTCCGAAGACAAGCGCCGTGGTCGCGGCGGGGGGTGCTGGTGCGGGACCGGCACCGGTGCGCGTACTGCGGGCGCAGGGCGACGACGGTGGACCATGTGGTGCCGCGGGCCCAGGGAGGGCAGGACACCTGGCTGAACACGGTGGCGGCGTGTGCGGAGGACAATCACCGGAAGGCGGCCCGGACTCCGGAGGAGGCCGGGATGGCGTTGCTGCGGGTGCCTTTTGAGCCGACGCCGGCGGATGCGATGCTCTTGGCCTTGCGGCAGGACGATCTGGACGGGCTTCCTGAGTGGCTCGCTCGGGATGCGGCCTGAGAGTCTGCCGGGTTCTGTCTGACGGCGGGTGCGGGTTGTCGTGCGCTGCTCGCGCAGTTCCCCGCGCCCCTGAGGGGGCGCGGGTGGTGCCCTGCGTTGCGAAGTGACCTCTAGTCGATGCTCGGCTTCTCGCGGCGTTCCGTCGCCGGGCCCTTGTTCTGGGCCGGGAGGGTGGCGCCGCCGCCGCTGTTGCCGCCGCCCAGGGAGCCGAAGTTGCCCATGGCGCCGGAGAGGCCCTTGAGGGCGTCACCGATCTCGCTGGGGACGATCCAGAGCTTGTTGGCGTCGCCCTCGGCGATCTTCGGGAGCATCTGGAGGTACTGGTAGGACAGCAGCTTCTGGTCCGGGTCGCCTGCGTGGATGGCCTCGAAGACGGTGCGGACGGCCTGGGCCTCGCCCTCGGCGCGCAGGGCGGCGGCCTTGGCCTCACCCTCGGCACGCAGGATCTGGGACTGCTTCTCACCCTCGGCGGTGAGGATCGCGGCCTGCCGGGTGCCCTCCGCGGTGAGGATCGCGGCGCGCTTGTCGCGGTCGGCGCGCATCTGCTTCTCCATCGAGTCCTGGATGGAGGTCGGCGGCTCGATGGCCTTCAGTTCCACGCGGTTGACGCGGATGCCCCACTTGCCCGTGGCCTCGTCCAGGACGCCGCGCAGGGCGGCGTTGATCTCCTCGCGGGAGGTCAGCGTGCGCTCCAGGTCCATGCCGCCGATGATGTTGCGCAGCGTGGTGACGGTGAGCTGCTCGATCGCCTGGATGTAGCTGGCGACCTCGTAGGTGGCCGCGCGAGCGTCCGTCACCTGGTAGTAGATGACGGTGTCGATGTTGACGACCAGGTTGTCCTGGGTGATCACCGGCTGGGGCGGGAACGGTACGACCTGTTCGCGCAGGTCGATGCGGTTGCGGATGGTGTCTATGAACGGGACCACGATGTTCAGGCCCGCGTTCAGGGTCCGCGTGTAGCGGCCGAAGCGCTCGACGATGGCCGCGCTGGCCTGTGGGATGACCTGGATGGTCTTGATCAGGGCGATGAAGACCAACACCACCAGAATGATCAGGACGATGATGACCGGTTCCATCGTGTTCCCCGTACCCCTCTCCGCTTCAAAGGATCTTGCCCGTCGAGTCTGACAGACCGGGACCCAACTCGTGGGCCAGTTGGCTCAGATGACGATGGCGGTGGCTCCTTCGATGTCCACGACGTCCACCTCCTGGCCCGCCTCGTAGGCCCGGTCGGCGTCCAGGGCGCGCGCCGACCAGATCTCCCCGGCGAGCTTGACGCGGCCGCCGGAGCCGTCGACCCGTTCCAGTACGACGGCCTGCTTGCCCTTCAACGCCTCGATGCCGCTGGCGAACCGGGGGCGCTGTCTGCTGTGCCGGTTCGCGATGGGCCGTACGACGGCGATGAGCGCGACGGAGACGACGAGGAAGGTGATCACCTGGGCGACGACGCCGGGGCCGAGGGCCGCGACGACCGCGGCCGCGACGGCTCCCACTGCGAACATGCCGAACTCGGGCATGGCGGTGACGACGAGCGGGATTCCGAGCGCGGCCGCGCCGACGAGCCACCACACCCATGCGTCGATGTCGTTCACATGGTCATCGTAGGGCCCCGACCGGGCGGCGGACAGGGCGCGTTGGGGACCGGGGCCCTTTACGCGGGGGTCAGGACAGCGGCAGGCCGTGGGCGGTCCAGCGGTCGCCGACCTGCTCGACCACGAGCGGGAGGCCGAAGCAGCGGGAGAGGTTGCGGGAGGTCAGCTCCAGCTCGATCGGGCCGGCGGTGAGGACCTTGCCCTGACGGATCATCAGGACGTGGGAGAAGCCGGGGGCGATCTCCTCGACATGGTGGGTGACCATGATCATCGAGGGCGCGATGGGGTCGCGGGCGAGCCGGCCGAGGCGGCGCACCAGGTCCTCGCGGCCGCCGAGGTCGAGGCCGGCGGCGGGCTCGTCCAGGAGCAGCAGTTCGGGGTCGCTCATCAGGGCGCGGGCGATGAGGGTGCGCTTGCGCTCGCCCTCGGAGAGGGTGCCGAAGCGGCGGTCGAGGTAGTCGCTCATGCCGAGGCGGTCGAGGAAGGCGCGGGCGCGCTGCTCGTCCACGTCCTCGTACTCCTCGTTCCAGGCGGCGGTCATGCCGTAGGCGGCGGTGAGGACCGTCTGGAGGACCGTCTGGCGCTTGGGGAGCTTCTCGGCGAGGGCGATGCCGGCCACGCCGACGCGGGGGCGCAGCTCGAAGACGTCGGTGCCGGGCTTGCCCAGGGTCTCGCCGAGGATGGTGACGGAGCCCGTGGTGGGGTAGAGGTAGCTGGAGGCGACGTTCAGGAGGGTGGTCTTGCCGGCGCCGTTGGGGCCGAGGATGACCCAGCGTTCGCCCTCCTTCACCGACCAGGAGACCTGGTCCACCAGAGCCCGGCCCTCACGGACCACGGATACGTCCTGAAGCTCCAGAACATCGCTCATGAGCGCGTTGTCTCCCCTTGCAGTGTGGCCGGTCTCGGCTGTCGCGTACGCCTGTGGCGCGGTCCGCCGCGCCGGTGGGCACGGCCCGTATGAAATCTACGCCACCGGTGCGCCGGTCCATTCCATCGGTCCGGTCCTTAGGGTGGGGGCATGCTCACGGAACCGCGTTCAGGACGCCTTGCCGCTTGGGGAAATGCCCTTTTGGCCGGACTTGTCTCACCGGATGACGCCGCGCTCGCCATTGTGGGTGACGACGCCGTGCACCGGGTGGCCGGGCTGCCCGGGGAGGCGGCGCCGGTGGGGCTGACGCTCGCGCTGGGGCGGCTGCGGACGCTGGGGGCGACGGGACTGCGGGTGGCGCTGCCGGCGCCGGGCCATCCGCTGGGGCTGAGCGGCCCGCCGGAGTTCAACGCGCGGGCGCTGGACGCGGCGGAGGCGGTGGTCTGCTTCGGCACCGCGTTCGGGCTGGTGCCGGAGGTGTCCGAGGCCGGGCCCGCCGGTGATGTGCATGTCGAGGTGGTCTGGCACGCCCTGCCGGTGCGCGAGGCCCCGCCCGCGGACGTGCCCTCCCTGGGCGAGGCGGAGCGCGAGCTGGCGGAGGCCCTGCGGGATGCCACGGCGGTGCTGGCCCGCCTGGACGTGGCCGCCTCGGGTCCGGTGGCCGAGGCCGCGATCGACGCGTACCGGGCGCGGGCGGAGACCGGCCGCGAGGTCCTGGCCCCGGGCTATCCGCCCCGCGCGGCCCGTGTGCTGGAGCTGGCGCAGCGCATCGCCCTGCTGATCGCCCTCGCGCACGATCACGGTCACGGGGCCGCGGTCACCGCCTCGGAGATGGCGTCCCGCACCCAGGCGCTGCGCCCGGTGGAGCGGACGGCCCGGCGGGCGCAGGTGGCGGCGTACAACTCGATGGTGGAGGAGCGGGAGCGCGGTGTGCGGTGAGCTCCGGGGCCGGACAAAGGGGCGGGCCCCCCGGTGGATCCGGGGGGCCCGCGCCGCGGTCGGGATGCCTCAGTGGTTGAGGCCGACGTTGCCGAAGGCCGGGTTCAGCACGCCGATGACGTCGATGCTGTCACCGGTCACGTTGACCGGGACGTGGATCGGCGCCTGGATGGCGTTGCCCGAGACGACGCCCGGGGAGTTCACGGCCGCGCCGCCGGCCTCGCTCTGGGCGGAGGCCAGGCCGGCACCGGCGGCCAGCAGGCCACCGGCCACCATCGTCACGGCCGCTGCCTTCTTCAGGTTCTTCACTTTCAAACCCCTCTTGGACGTTCACCACGGCGGTTCTCCGTGGCACGCACTGGAGAACGGTGGAGATCGCCCGGGGATGCGCCATCCGGGTGACATTCCCACGACGGTATGAATCTCAGTCCGGAACGGGACTTCTGGGGGGAACCGGCGTACGGCATCCGTACGGACGTCTCAGCCGGCCACCCCGTGCCGTACGGCCCACAGCGCGGCCTGGGTGCGGTCGGCGAGGTCGAGCTTCATCAGGATGTTGGAGACATGCGTCTTGACCGTCTTCTCGGAGAGCACCAGCGCACGGGCGATCTCCCGGTTGGAGCGGCCGTCGGCGATCAGGCCGAGCACCTCGCGCTCCCGCTCGGTGAGCGCATTCCCCCGGCCCTGACCGGAGTTGGCCTCCTCCTGGGACAGCAGCGCGCCCGCCACCTCGGGCTGGAGCAGGATGTGCCCGGCGTGCACGGAGCGGATGGCACCGGCGAGGGCGTCCGGGTCCACGTCCTTGTACACATACCCGGCGGCGCCCGCGCGCAGGGCCGGTACGACCGTGCGCTGCTCGGTGAAGCTGGTGACGATCAGCACCCGTGCGGGGTTGTCGAGTTCGCGCAGTCTGCGCAGGGCGTCGATGCCGTCCATGCCCGGCATCTTGACGTCCATGAGGACGACGTCGGGCCGCAGTTCCTCGGCGCGGGCCACCCCCTCCGCGCCGTCGGCCGCCTCGCCGACGACCACTATGTCCTCCTGCACCTCCAGGAAGGTGCGCAGGCCCCGGCGGACGACCTGGTGGTCGTCGACGAGCAGCACCTTGATGGGCTCAGCCACCGGGGACCTCCAGTTCGATCGTGGTGCCCTTGCCGGGCGCCGATTCCACGGTCAGCGTGCCGCCGACCCCGCTCGCCCGGTCCCGCATCGAGACCAGTCCGAGGTGCCGCCCGGCGCGGCCGACCGCGGCCGGGTCGAAGCCGGTGCCGTCGTCGCTGATCCGCAGCACCGCTCCGGGGCCGCGCCGCGCCACGCTCACGTCGACGCGCTCCGCGTCCGCGTGGCGCAGCGCGTTGTGCAGGGCCTCCTGGGCGACCCGGAGCACGGCCTCCTCCTGGGCGGCGGGCAGTGCGCGGTAGCCGGCGCCGGTGAAGGTGACGCGGGCGGTGTGGGCGCGGTCGAGGACCTGGATCTGGGTGCGCAGGGTGGCGATCAGCCCGTCCTCGTCCAGTGCGGCGGGCCGCAACTCCACGACGGCGGCCCGCAGTTCCTCGGCGGCCTCGGCGGCGAGCGCGGCGACCTGGTGGAGTTCGCCCTTGGCGCGGGCCGGGTCGCGGTCGACGAGGGCGGCGGCGGCCTGGGCGGTCAGGCGCAGCGAGAACAGCTTCTGGCTGACCGCGTCGTGGAGTTCATGGGCGAGCCGGGAGCGCTCCTCGGCGATGGTGAGTTCGCGGCTGCGCTCGTAGAGGCGGGCGTTGGTGAGGGCTATCGCGGCGTGCTGTGCGAGGAGGGCGAGCAGTTCCTCGTCCTCCTGGGTGAAGCCGCAACTGCCTTCCGGCTTGGGGCAGTTCTTGTTCGCCAGGAACAGCGCGCCGATGGTCTCGTCGCCGTCGCGGATGGGCAGCCCGAGGAAGTCGACGAGGTCGGGGTGGGCGTCGGGCCAGCCCTCGAAGCGGGGGTCCTTGCGCACATCGGCGAGGCGTTCGGGGCGGGCCTCGTGCAGCATCGCGGCGAGGACGCCGTGCTGGCGGGGCAGCGGGCCGATCGCCTTCCACTGGGCGTCGCTGACGCCGTCCACGACGAACTGGGCGAAGCCGCCGTGGTCGTCGGGGACGCCGAGGGCGGCGTACTGCGCGTCGAGGAGTTCGCGGGCGGAGGCGACGATCGTCTTCAGGACGTCGCGCATCTCCAGATGCCTGCTCATGGCCAGCAACGCGGAACTCACCGCGGCGAGGCCGGACCGGGGGCGGTGGCTCATGCCCTCACGGTACCGGCGGGGTGTCCGGGCGCGGATCGGGCCGCCGACGGCCCCGGCGCCGTCCGCTGGTCCTAGGCCGAGCGGCTTAGGCCGCGGGGACCCCGCCCGGTGTCGTAGGCCGGAGGGACCGGGCGGTCGTCGTACGCCGAAGGGCCCCTCCCCCACGGGACCCGCGGCCGAGGCGGGGAGGGAGGGGGCGTTCCTACGGTGATCGGCATCCGTCCGAGCGGGCGGGGAGCGACGAGGGGACGGTAGTCATGCCGGTAGGGATCATCACGGGCGCCTCGAAGGGGCTGGGGCGGGCGCTCGCCGAGGCGCTGGCCGCGCGGGGCTGGGACCTGGTGCTGGACGCGCGGGGCGCGGAGGCACTGGCCGGGGCCGCGGCGGCGGCCGGCCGGTACGGCACCCGGGTGTCGGCGCTGCCCGGGGACGTCACGGACGCCGGGCACCGGGCCGCGCTGGTAGCCGCCGCCCGTGCGCTGGGCGGTCTCGATCTGCTGGTGGGCAACGCGAGCGCGCTCGGCGCCGAGCCGCTGGTACGGCTGGCGGAGCTGCCGCTGGACGGGCTGCGGCGGGCGCTTGAGGTGAACGTCACCGCCGCGCTCGGCCTCGTACAGGAGGCGCTGCCGCTGCTGCGGGCGTCGGCCGCGGGCACGGTGATCGCGGTCAGCTCGGACGCGGCCGCGGAGGCGTACGAGACCTGGGGCGGCTACGGCGCCTCGAAGGCGGCCCTGGACCAGCTGGCGGCGGTGCTCGCCGCGGAGGAGCCGGGCCTGCGGGTGTGGGCGGTGGACCCCGGGGACATGGCGACCGACCTGTACGCGGCGGCCGTACCGGGCGACACGGAGGAGCGGCCGGCGCCGGACACCGTCGTACCGGCGTTCCTGCGGCTGCTGGACGAGCGCCCGGCGAGCGGGCGGTACGCGGCGCCGACCCTTGTGGCGGGCCGATGACCACGATCGTGCGGGTGCCGGAGGAACTGTCCGCGCGAGTTCCGGCCGAGCAGCGGGGTCCGGGGCGGGCCCGGGACGACGTACGGCTCCTCGTCTCCCGCGGCACCCGGGTGACGCACCACGGGTTCCGCGAGCTGCCGGGGCTGTTGCGGGCCGGGGACCTGCTGGTGGTGAACACCTCCCCGACGCTGGCCGCCGCGGTGGACGGGCGGATCGGGGAGACGCCCGTGGTCGTGCACTTCTCGACCCGCGGTGACGACGGCCGCTGGGCGGTGGAACTCCGCGAGCCGGACGGCCGGGGCACCACCCGCGCGCGGGCGGGCACACGCGCGGGGACAGAGGTACGGCTGCCGGACGGGGTCCGGCTGATGGTGGAGGAGCCGGTGGGCGGGCGGGAGCCCGGCGGCGGGCATCCCGTAGGCAGGCATCCCGTAGGCAGGCCGGAGTCCCTGGGCAGGTATCCGGAGTCCCTAGGTAGGTATAGGGAGAGGTTGTGGTGGGGGCGGGTCGAGGGTGGGGCCGTGCTGGGGCTGCTGCGGGGGCACGGGCGGCCGATCCGGTACTCCTATACGACGCGGGACCAGCCGCTGTCGGCGTACCAGACCCTGTTCTCCCTCCCCTCCCCCGACGGCGCGGGCAGTGCGGAGATGCCGAGCGCGGGGCGGCCCTTCACCGAGCGGGTGGTGGCGGAGCTGGTGCGCGGGGGCGTGGGGTTCGCGCGGGTCACCCTGCATACCGGGGTGGCGTCGGCGGAGGCGCACGAGCCGCCGTACCCGGAGTGGTTCACGGTGCCGGAGGCGTCCGCGCGGGCGATCGACGCGGCGGCGGCCGGAGGAGGCCGGGTGATCGCGGTGGGCACGACGGCCGTACGCGCGGTGGAGTCGGCCGTGGGGGCGGACGGCACGGTGCGGGCGTGCGAGGGGTGGACGGACCTGGTGGTCACGCCCGAGCGCGGGGTGCGGGTGGTGGACGGGCTGCTGACCGGGCTGCACGAGCCGGAGGCCTCGCATCTGCTGATGCTGCGGGCCGTCGCCGGACGGGCCGCGGTCGACCGTGCGTACGAGGAGGCGCTGCGCGGGCTCTATCTGTGGCACGAGTTCGGGGACGTCCATCTCCTCCTTGGGGAGGAGACCCCGCGCTGAGCCTCACAGAGTGAGTTGCGATGGCAACTCCCCGTGAGGTTGATCTGCGTTCCCTGTGAGCCCGCACATAGGGCCTACATCACCTACGAACGGACATAGGAGATATACCCCCCGCCACGAACGGGACAGATGGTCCAGTCTGTCCCGTTTTGGCCATCCCTGATCCACTATCCAGCTTCGTACGTCACACCTTTGCCAGGGCATTTTGCGGCCGCTAAGAATTGCTCTCGTCGCTCAGCGCCGTGGGTTTCTCCCCGCGGCTTTTGTGCGGGAGGAACCGATTCCCCCGGCGGACGCAGGAGCGACCTCCGCGCTAACGAAGAGGTCCACGCCATGCCCAAGAACATCCTCAGTCGTGCTCGAAATCGTGCCCTGACCAAGCAGCACAAGTTCGCCGTCGCCGGTGTCGCCGCTCTCGGCACCGCCGCCATCGCCCTGTCGGCCGTCCCCGGTAACGCGGACACCGTCACCACCGGCTCCCCGGCCACCGCCGCGCAGGTCGCGAAGGTCGCCACCCAGGAGGCCGCGCTGCCGAACGTCAAGGGCTCGGTCACCGACCCCGCCGCCGCGCAGGCCGTCAAGCTCGACGCCATCGCCGCGCAGCAGAAGGCCGCCGCCGCCAAGCAGCGCACCGAAGCCGCCGCGAAGAAGGCCGCCGTCGACGCCGCCGCCAAGAAGGCCGCGCAGGAGCGTGCCGCCAAGCAGAGCGCCAACCGTTCCGCACAGCGCCCGCAGATGCAGGACGTCGCCGCGAAGACCTACGCGAACAACCTCGACGGCTGGATCCGCCAGTCCCTGGACATCATGCACTCCAAGGGCATCCCGGGCAGCTACAACGGTCTGTACCGCAACATCATGCGGGAGTCCTCGGGCAACCCGATGGCCATCAACAACTGGGACATCAACGCGATCAACGGCATCCCGTCCAAGGGCCTGCTCCAGGTGATCCAGCCCACCTTCAACACGTACCACGTGCCCGGTACCTCGTGGAACATCTACGACCCGGTCGCCAACATCACCGCCGCCTGCAACTACGCTGCCCACCGCTACGGCTCGATGGACAACGTCAACAGCGCGTACTGAGGTCGGCGCGGACCTCTGACGAACGCCGAAGGGCGGCACCCCATGACGGGGTGCCGCCCTTTGTGACGTACCGGGACGTGATGCAGCGGGACGCTACTTGCGCATGACCTCCGGCTCGTGGCGGCGCAGGAAGCGGGCCACGAAGAAGCCGCAGATCGCGCCGAGCGCGAGCAGCGCGATCATGTCCAGGCCCCAGGCCCCGGCCGTGTGGTTCCACAGCGGGTCGGTGCTGCCCGGGTCGTCGCCGTTGGGGGCGATGTTGTTCAGGTCCAGCGTGGTGCCGGCCGCGGCCACCGCCCAGCGCGAGGGCATCAGGTACGAGAACTCGTTGACGCCGAGCGTGCCGTGCAGGGTGAACAGGCAGCCGGTGAAGACGACCTGGATGATCGCGAACATCACCAGCAGCGGCATGGTCTTCTCGGCGGTCTTCACCAGCGAGGAGATCACCAGGCCGACCATCATCGAGGTGAAGCCCAGCGCCATGATCGGCAGGCACAGCTCCAACAGAGTCGAGCTGCCGAGGATGACGCCCTGGTCCGGGATCGTGCGGGGCGAGAAGCCGATCAGGCCGACCATCAGACCCTGGAGCACGGTGACGGCGCCGAGCACGACCACCTTGGACATCAGGTAGGCCGACCGGGACAGACCGGTCGCCCGCTCCCGCTCGTAGATCACCCGTTCCTTGATCAGCTCACGCACGGAGTTCGCGGCGCCCGCGAAACACGCGCCCACCGAGAGGATCAGCAGCACGGTGGTGGCGGTGCCGTTGGGCACGTGCAGACCGGTGCGCGGATCGACCGCCGGGTTCACCAGCAGGCCCCGGTCGTGGTTCATCAGCAGGCTGACCGAGCCGAGGACCGCGGGCAGGATCACCGTCAGCGCGAGGAAGCCCTTGTCGGAGACGATGACCGACACATAGCGCCGGATCAGGGTCAGCAGCTGGGAGCCCCACGCCTGTGGCTTGGGCGGCTTGATCGCCGCCGGGGGCGGCATGTACGCCGCCTGCTGCGGGGCGACGGCGTCGAAGTCCGCGGCGTACATCTGGTAGTGCTGCGAGCCCTTCCAGCGGCCCGCCCAGTCGTAGTCGCGGTAGTTCTCGAAGGCGGAGAAGACATCGGCCCAGCTGTCGTAGCCGAAGAAGTTCAGCGCCTCCTCCGGCGGGCCGAAGTAGGCCACCGCGCCGCCCGGCGCCATCACCAGCAGCTTGTCGCACAGGGCCAGCTCGGCCACCGAGTGGGTGACGACGAGCACGGTACGGCCGTCGTCGGCGAGGCCGCGCAGCAGCTGCATGACATCGCGGTCCATGCCCGGGTCGAGGCCGGAGGTCGGCTCGTCCAGGAAGATCAACGACGGCTTGGTCAGCAGCTCCAGGGCCACCGAGACGCGCTTGCGCTGACCGCCGGACAGGGACGTGACCTTCTTGTCCTTGTGGATGTCCAGCTTCAGCTCGCGCAGCACCTCCTCGATGCGGGCGTCGCGCTCCTGGGCGGTGGTGTCCGCGGGGAAGCGCAGCTTGGCCGCGTACTTCAGGGCCTTCTTGACGGTGAGTTCCTTGTGCAGGATGTCGTCCTGCGGGACCAGACCGATGCGCTGGCGCAGCTCCGCGAACTGCTTGTACAGGTTGCGGTTGTCGTACAGCACCTCGCCCTGGTTGGCGGGCCGGTAGCCGGTCAGCGCCTTCAGCAGCGTGGACTTGCCGGAGCCGGACGGGCCGATGACCGCGATCAGTGACTTCTCCGGGACGCCGAAGGAGACGTCCTTGAGGATCTGCTTGCCGCCGTCGACCGTGACGGTCAGATGGCGCGCGGAGAAGGAGACCTCACCGGTGTCGACGAACTCTTCAAGCCGGTCGCCGACGATACGGAAGGTGGAGTGGCCGACGCCGACGATGTCGGCCGGGCCGAGCTGCACCGAGCCGCCCTTGGGCACCGGGTGGCCGTTGACGTACGTGCCGTTGTGCGAGCCGAGGTCGCGGATCTCGAAGCGGCCGTCGGGCGTCGAGTGGAACTCGGCGTGGTGACGGGAGACCTGGAGGTCGGAGACGACCAGCTCGTTCTCCAGGGCACGGCCGATGCGCATGACGCGGCCGAGGGAGAACTGGTGGAACGTGGTCGGGCTGCGGTCCCCGTGCGCGGGCGCCCCCGGCCCGGTCTGCTGCGGGAAGGCGGCGGGTCCCGCGTCCTTCTGCTGCGGGAAGCCGGCCTGCTGCGGGGCGTGCTGGGCCGACTGCGGCTGCGGCTGCGGCGCTTGCTGTGCCTGCGGCGGCTGCTGCCAGCCGGGTTGCTGGGCGGGTGCCTGCTGAGGGGCCGCCTGCTGGGCCCACCCCGCGGGGGCCGCGGCGTACGGCGCCTGCTGCGCCTGGCCGACGGCGGCACCGGCGAGATCCAGCCGCGGTCCGTCCGTCGCGTTGCCGAGGCGCAGCGCCGTCCCCGGGCCTATCTCCGTGCGCTGGACGCGCTGACCCTGGAGATAGGTGCCGTTGGTGCTGCCGTGGTCCTCGATGACCCAACTGCGGCCGTCGAAGCTGACCGTGGCGTGTCGCCAGGAGACCCTGGCGTCGTCGAACACGATGTCACCCTGCGGATCTCTGCCGAGGGTGTAAGGCCTGGACGGGTCGAGCGTCCAGGTACGTCCGTTTGTTTCCAGTACGAGTTCCGGCACTCCATGCCCCACTGAGTTGTCCCCCGAATTACCCCCATCGCAGGGAGTCTAGGGATGTCGAACATCGTGGGGAACTATTTCAGGCCCGCCCCCCTGACCAAAACCCGGGCCTTGCGCGAATCGCCGTACGGCGCTCCAGCGGGAGGACGGCAATTGGGGCGAGGGGGACGAGTGGGGGCGGCGAGCGCGACTCGGGGAGGGTACGGCGGTGGGAGGGGAGGAAGTTGGGGGGGGTGCGGGGCGGTGGAGGCGGCGCAGGTGCCCTGGGCGGAGGCAGTGGGGTACGGCGATCCGTGCACGGGAGAGCGGTGAGCGCGGAGCATGGCTTCTGGGCCGGGGCCCCGAGCCGGGGGGCGACTCCCGAGCCGGGGCACGGCTCCCGGGCCGCGGGGCTTCCGGGCTGCGGGGCTTCCGGGCTGCGGGGCGGGGGGAGCGGCTTTCGGGTCGGGGGGGTGGCGAATCGGGAGCGGGGGCAGCCTCTGGGCCGAGGGAAGGTCCCCGAGCCGGGGACGGCTTCCGGGCGCGGGGTGGATTCCGGCGCGGCCGACCCCGCCGCCGGGGTACCGGGCGCGCGCCCGGTACCGGGTGGATCAGGCCACCTCTGGCTCCTTCGGTCCCGGTCGGGACGACCCCGGTGGGAAGCTGTCGGCAAGATCCTTGATGCCGGGACGCCATCCATTGTTCCGTGTCCGTCAGGCGGACCTCGGCGGCGAGCGGCACCGGGTGCCGGATACGGTGGTGAGACCATGACTGCTGCGCAGACCCCCGAGGTCCCCACTCTCCTCGTCAAGATCTTCGGCAAGGACCGGCCCGGCATCACGGCCGGACTCTTCGACACCCTCGCCGCGTACTCCGTCGACGTGGTCGACATCGAGCAGGTCGTCACCCGGGGACGCCTGGTCCTGTGCGCGCTGGTGAGCCAGCCGCCGGCCGGCATCGAGGGTGATCTGCGGGCCACCGTGCACAGCTGGGCCGAGTCGATGAAGATGCAGGCGGAGATCATCTCTGGCCACGGCGACAACCGTCCGCGCGGCCTGGGACGCTCTTTGGTGACCGTCCTCGGCCATCCGCTCACCGCCGAGTCGACGGCCGCCATCGCCGCCCGGATCGCGAAGGCCGGCGGCAACATCGACCGTATCTTCCGGCTCGCCAAGTACCCCGTCACGGCGGTGGAGTTCGCGGTCTCCGGCGTGGAGACCGAGCCCCTGCGCACCGCGCTCGCCTCGGACGCCGGGGCGCTCGGCGTCGACATCGCGGTCGTCTCCGCGGGCCTGCACCGGCGCGCACAGCGTCTCGTGGTCATGGACGTGGACTCCACCCTCATCCAGGACGAGGTGATCGAGCTCTTCGCCGCCCACGCCGGCTGCGAGGACAAGGTCGCCGAGGTGACGGCCGCGGCGATGCGCGGCGAGCTGGACTTCGAGCAGTCGCTGCACGCCCGCGTCGCCCTGCTGGCTGGCCTCGACGCCTCCGTGGTCGAGAAGGTGCGCAACGAGATCCGGCTGACCCCCGGCGCCCGCACCCTGATCCGCACCCTGAAGCGGCTCGGCTACCAGGTCGGCGTGGTCTCCGGCGGCTTCACCCAGGTCACCGACGACCTCAAGGAACGCCTCGGCCTCGACTTCGCGCAGGCCAACACGCTGGAGATCATCGACGGCAAGCTGACCGGCCGGGTCACCGGCGAGATCGTGGACCGCGCGGGCAAGGCGCGGCTGCTGCGCCGGTTCGCGGCGGAGGCCGGTGTGCCGCTGGTGCAGACGGTGGCGATCGGCGACGGCGCCAACGACCTCGACATGCTGAACGCGGCCGGTCTCGGCGTCGCCTTCAACGCCAAGCCCGTGGTGCGCGAGGCCGCGCACACGGCCGTGAACTTCCCCTTCCTCGACACGGTGCTCTACCTCCTCGGCATCACCCGCGAAGAGGTCGAGGCGGCCGACACCCACGACGAGAGCTGAGACGCCCCGGCGGGGGCCACCGGGGTCACCGGGCAGGGGGTCACGAGCGCCCGCTGCCCGGTGATGGGCAGGCCCGGCGGCTCGGCGCGCGGTGCCGGGCCCTCGTCAGGTCGTCCGGGCCTGCGCCGGAGCGCCGGAGCGCCAGTGGGCGTGCCGACATCCGTGCCCGGGTCCGGGGCCGGCCCGGGGCACCTCACTCCGACGGCGCCCAGTAGTCCGTCAATGTGGCCACGCCCGGCTCCAGGCCCTTCCAGGAGCCCTCGAAGGAGAGCACGGCGAAGGCGGCGGCCGGGAAGCCGCGGCGGTTCATCCGGTCGCGGGCCTCCTCGTCGGCCGAGCCGGCGAGGATCTCGGCGAGGCCGTGGACCCCCGGATTGTGGCCGATCAGGATCAGGGTGCCCACGTCGTCCGGGACCTCGTTCAGCAGCGCGATCAGCTGGCCCGGGGAGGCCTCGTAGACCCGCTCCTCGTAGACGGTCTTCGGCCGGTGGTCCAGTTCGTGCACGGCGAGCTTCCAGGTCTCGCGGGTCCGGGTCGCGGTGGAACACAGGGCCAGGTCGAAGCCGAGGCCGGAGTCGGTCAGCCTGCGCCCGGCGACGGCCGCGTCCATCCGGCCCCGCTCGGCGAGCGGGCGCTCATGGTCGGACACCTCGGGCCAGTCGGCTTTCGCATGCCGGAAAAGGGCGATCCTGCGGGGTTCTGCGACGCTCATGCGTCCCAGCTTCGCATGAAACAGGCCATGGGGCGCAGGGAGTTGACATGCGGATTCACCATGCGGGCGGCACCCGGTCAGCGCGTGAGCAGCAGCTGCGCGCGCTCGACGAGGTGGGCTATCGCCGGGTCCGCGTTCGCCGCGTGTGCGTCCGAGGGGTTCAGTATCAGCAGGAACAGGACGGCGAAGGCGAGCACGGGCAGGGCGAGGGCCCACCAGGGCAGCCGCATGTCGACGCCGCCCGTGGTCGCCGGGTGGGTCCGGAAATGGGTGCGGGCGGGCATGGTCGCCTCCGTGGTCCTTGAGCGGTTCGTGCGACCGCCCCCTGCGGTCACCACTCGAAGGTACGGAATCCCGGGCCGCCAACCCATCAGGTTTTCCACCCAGTTACCCCTGAGCCTTACCCCCTAGGGGATAGGGGGGCCAGCACCACCATCCACCGGAAACACCTGGTGGGCGGGGTCTGGCCGGGCGGCGTCAGGGGCGCGCCACGGGAGGTGTCAGGGGGACGCGATGGTCGCGACGATGGCGATGATGACGAAGATCGCGAAGAAGGAGCCGAAGACGAGCAGCATCTTCTTCTGACCGTTTCGCGGATTCGGGTCGAGCACAGGCTGCATGCGCCCAGTCTCGCACCCCTCCCCCGGCGGTTGTGCGCGGGGGGTCAGCGCGCCGCGGCCTCTTCCTCCACCGTGCGGTCGCGGCCCGCGAGGACGCCCACCACCATCTGGGGCACCATGAGGCCCGCCATCAGGGCGATCGGCAGCCCCCAGCCGCCGCTGTGCTGGTAGAGCACGCCGACCAGCAGCGGGCCGGGGATGGAGATCAGATAGCCGGTGCTCTGCGCGAACGCGGACAGCTGGGCCACGCCGGGACCGCTGCGGGCGCGCATGCCGACCATGGTCAGCGCGAGCGGGAAGGCGCAGTTGGCGATGCCGAGCAGCAGCGCCCAGGCCCAGGCGCCGGCGGCCGGGGCGAGGTACAGACCGGCGTATCCGGCGAGCCCGCACACGCCCAGGACCAGCACGATCGGGCCCTGGTGGGGCAGCCGGGTGGCGATCCGCGGGATGACGAAGGCCAGCGGCACGCCCATCACCATCGTGACGGCGAGCAGCAGCCCCGCGGTGCCGGCGGAGACGCCCGCGTCCCGGAAGATCTGCGGCATCCAGCCCATGGTGATGTAGGCGGCGGTGGCCTGGAGGCCGAAGAAGACGGCGAGCGCCCAGGCGGTGCGGCTGCGGGTGATCCGCAGCGGCGGCTGCTCCCCGGCGGCCGCCGAAGCAGGTGCCGACGCCGACCGCGCGGCGGCCGCCGACTCCTTCCGGCCCTGCCGCACCAGCGGTATCCACGGCAGCACCGCCGCCGCCGCGAGCACCGCCCACACCGCGAGCCCCGGCTTCCAGTTCCCGCCCATGGCGTGGGTCAGCGGGACCGTCACCGCGGCCGGCAGGGAGGTGCCGAGCGCGAGGACCATCGAGTACAGGCCGGTCATGGAGCCGACCCGGTCGGGGAACCAGCGCTTGACGATGACCGGCATCAGCACGTTGCTGACGGCGATGCCCATCAGGGCGAGCGCGCTGGCGGCCAGGAATCCGGCGGTGCCGCCGGCGTACGGCCGTATCAGCAGGCCCGCGAAGATCGCGGCCATGCCGGCGCACACCACGGCGGCCGGTCCGAAGCGGCGGGCCAGGCGGGGCGCCATCACGCCGAAGACGGCGAAGCACAGCGGGGGCACGGAGGTGAGCAGTCCGGCGACGCTGCCGCTCATGCCGAGCCCGTCGCGGACCTCCTCCAGGAGGGCGCCGAGGCTGGTGATGGCCGGGCGGAGATTGACGGCGGACAGCACGATGCCGGCGACCACCAGACGGGTCGCCCACGTGTGCGCGGGGCCCTTCTCCAGGGTCGTCTCGGATGCGCCCATCGGGGCGGACATGTCGCGTTCGGTCGGTGACATCGCCGTACGAGTGTCCACTGCCCGGGTTTCCTCACTAGCCATGAGACCCATCATAGAATCATAGGATGATTGGTTGTCCATTCCAGGAACCACCGGAGTGTGCGTGCTCCGGTCCCTCGTGCGAAGGTGTGCCATGCCTCTGAGCCACCCGCGCCGTTCGGCCCTCTCCGAGCAGGTGATCGCCGAACTGCGCAACCAGATCGCCACCGGTGAGTGGCCGGTCGGCTCCCGTATCCCGACCGAGCCCGAGCTGGTCGAGCAGCTGGGAGTCGCCCGCAACACGATCCGCGAGGCCGTGCGCGCGCTCGCCCACAACGGACTGCTGGACATCCGGCAGGGCTCGGGCACCTATGTGGTGGCGACCAGCGAGCTGGCCGGTGTGATGCACCGCCGGTTCGCCGACGCGGACCCCCGGCACATCGCCGAGGTGCGCGCCACCCTGGAGTCGGCCGCGGCCAAGCTCGCCGCCGAGCGGCGCACCGAGAAGGACCTCAAGCAGCTGGACGCGCTGCTGCTGCGCCGCGAGGAGGCCTGGGAGAGCGGCGAGGCGGAGTCCTTCGTGACCGCGGACGCCACCTTCCATCTGGCCGTGGTGGGCGCCTCCCACAACGAGGTCATGGCGGCGATGTACGCCGACCTGGGCGAGCTGCTGCGGGACGCGCTGCGCGCGGACGTCGGCGCCGAGCTGACGCCGGGGGCGCACATGGACCACACCCGTCTGGTGGACGCGATCCGCACGGGCGACACCGAGGCGGCGGCCAGGGAGGCGGCGAGCTACCCCTTCCAGTGCCGCCCGGGGCGGCCCGGCACCGGCATCGGCTGACGGCCCGGTTCAGCGCACCTTCTGGTGGCTGATCCACGCCGAGCCGACCTCCTTCCAGCAGCGCCCGGTGAGCCGTACCGTCAGGGCGGGCCCGGCGTCCACCGGCGCGCTGTCGGTGTCGATGTCCCACCAGCGGGCGCATTCGATGTGCAGGCGTACCCGGTCGGTGTCGACATAGGGGTTGTGGCAGTAGGCGACCACATGGGAGCCGTTCACCGCGGTCCGGCAGGCGGCCCCGAACAGGCTCGGTGCGGGCGGACCCGCGCTCGCGTGCGCGTGGGGCGTCGCGTCGTACGGCAGGGCGAGCGCGAGGGCGGCGGCCAGGGTCAGCGGGGCCAGGCAGCGGGACAGGCGCACAAGGGGGACCTCCTCGGCCGGGCTGCGGAGGGATGCGCCGGATGAACGCGCGCGTCTTCAGGGTGCGCCGCGCGCGGGGTGGGCCGCCCGACCGGTGAGCCGAACGGGTGAGAACGCCGACGCCGGGCTGCACCGGTGGACACCCGAGGACGCCGGGCGCCACGGGACGGCTCCGGTACGGCGAAGGCCCGCCCCCTGTGCGGGGTGCGGGCCTTCGCCGTACTGCCGTACTGCCGTACTGCCGTACTGCCGTACTGCCGTACTGCCGTACTGCGGGTTTACGCCGGGCGTGAGCGCTCAGGCGCCGATGGCGTGCAGACCGCCGTCCACGTGGATGATCTCGCCGGTGGTCTTCGGGAACCAGTCGCTGAGCAGGGCGACGATGCCCTTGCCGGCCGGCTCCGGGTCCTTCAGGTCCCACTCCAGCGGGGAGCGGCTGTCCCACACGGCGGCCAGGTCGCCGAAGCCCGGGATGGACTTGGCGGCCATGGAGCCGATCGGGCCCGCGGAGATGAGGTTGCAGCGGATGTTCTGCTTGCCCAGGTCGCGCGCCATGTAGCGGTTGGTGGCCTCCAGGGCGGCCTTGGCCGGGCCCATCCAGTCGTACTGCGGCCAGGCGTACTGGGCGTCGAAGGTGAGGCCGACGACCGAGCCGCCGTTCTGCATCAGCGGCAGGCAGGCCATGGTGAGCGACTTCAGGGAGAACGCCGAGACGTGCATGGCGGTGGCCACGGACTCGAACGGCGTGTTCAGGAAGTTGCCGCCGAGCGCGTCCTGCGGCGCGAAACCGATGGAGTGCACGACGCCGTCCAGGCCGCCCAGCTCCTCGCCGACGAGGTCGGCCAGGCGCGCGAGGTGCTCCTCGTTGGTCACGTCCAGCTCGATGACCTTGGTCGGCTTCGGCAGCTTCTTGGCGATGCGCTCGGTCAGCGTGGGCCGCGGGAAGGCGGTCAGGATGATCTCGGCGCCCTGCTCCTGGGCCTGCTTCGCGGCGTGGAAGGCGATGGAGGACTCCATCAGCACACCGGTGATCAGGATGCGCTTGCCCTCGAGAATTCCACTCATGGTGATCAGTGACCCATTCCCAGTCCGCCGTCAACGGGGATGACGGCTCCAGTGATGTACGAGGCGTCGTCCGACGCGAGGAACCGGACCGCCGCGGCGATCTCCTCCGGCCGCGCGTAACGGCCGAGCGGCACCTGCGACACGATGCCCTGGCGCTGCTCGTCGCTGAGCACCTTGGTCATGTCGGTGTCGACGAAACCGGGCGCGACGACGTTGAAGGTGATGTTGCGCGAGCCCAGCTCACGGGCGAGCGAGCGCGCGAAGCCCACCAGGGCGGCCTTGGAGGCGGCGTAGTTCGCCTGCCCCGCCGAGCCGAGCAGGCCGACCACGGAGGAGATCAGGACGACGCGGCCCTTCTTGGCGCGCAGCATGCCGCGGTTGGCACGCTTGACGACGCGGAAGGTACCGGTGAGGTTGGTGTCGATGACCGAGGTGAAGTCCTCCTCGGACATGCGCATCAGGAGCTGGTCCTTGGTGATGCCGGCGTTGGCCACCAGCACCTCGACGGGACCGTGCTGGTCCTCGATCTCCTTGTAGGCCTGCTCCACCTGCTCGGGGTCGGTGATGTCGCACTTGACGGCCAGGAAGCCCGCCGGCGGCTCACCCGAGCGGTACGTGATCGCGACCTTGTCGCCGGCGTCGGCGAAAACGCGGGCGATGGCGAGGCCGATGCCCCGGTTTCCTCCGGTGACGAGAACCGAGCGGCTCAACGGATCACCCTTTCGATAGCGGTCTGCTAGAGGTCCGACAACCCGCCCGAACACCTGGATGACAGGCGGCTTCATCGAAAACCTATCGGTACGGCCGCGTCCGTGGGCATTCGGGCACCGACAGTGGCGCGGGACCGTCACTGTCGGGTCCCTACATAATCGCGGGGTCGGGGTCCGAAAGGGGTGTGGTCCGTGGGGCCGCTCGCGCGCCATGATCGGAGCCCACAGGCCACGACAGCAGGGAGACCTCCGTGCCCCATTCCATCGACGAAGCCTTCACCGCGCTTCCGCTCAGGTCCCTCGCCGACGCCGCGCTCGCCCGCGCGCGCTCGCTCGGGGCCGAGCACGCGGACTTCCGCTTCGAGCGGGTGCGCAGCGCGGCCCTGCGGCTGCGCGACGCCCGGCCCTCGGGGTCCTCGGACACCACCGACCTCGGGTACGCGGTCCGGGTCGTGCACGGCGGTACGTGGGGCTTCGCCTCCGGGGTCGATCTGACCCTGGACGCGGCGGCCCGGGTCGCCTCGCAGGCGGTCGCCATGGCCAAGCTGTCCGCGCAGGTGATCAAGGCGGCCGGTTCCGATGAGCGGGTGGAGCTGGCGGACGAGCCGGTGCATGCCGACCGGACGTGGGTCTCGTCGTACGACATCGATCCGTTCAGCGTGCCGGGCGAGGAGAAGGCGGCGCTGCTCGCGGACCGGAGCGCGCGGCTGCTGGCGGCGGACGGGGTGAGCCATGTGGACGCCTCGCTGCTCACCGTGCACGAGAACAAGTTCTACGCCGATACGGCCGGGACCGTCACGACCCAGCAGCGGGTGCGGCTGCATCCGGAGCTGACGGCGGTGTCGGTGGACGAGTCCAGCGGGGAGTTCGACTCCATGCGGACGCTGGCGCCGCCGGCCGGGCGCGGCTGGGAGTACCTGACCGGGACCGGCTGGGACTGGGACGGCGAACTGGCGCGGATCCCCGAGCTGCTGGCCGAGAAGATGCGGGCGCCGAGCGTGGAGCCGGGCCTGTACGACCTGGTGGTCGACCCCTCCAACCTGTGGCTGACGATCCACGAGTCCATCGGGCACGCCACCGAGCTGGACCGCGCGCTCGGCTACGAGGCCGCGTACGCCGGTACCTCCTTCGCCACCTTCGACCAGCTGGGCAAGCTCAGGTATGGCTCCGAGCTGATGAACGTCACCGGCGACCGCACCGCCGAGCACGGCCTGGCCACCATCGGGTACGACGACGAGGGTGTCGAGGCGCAGTCCTGGGACCTGGTGAAGGACGGCACGCTGGTCGGCTACCAGCTGGACCGCAGGATCGCCCGGCTGACTGGCTTCGAGCGGTCCAACGGGTGCGCGTACGCCGACTCCCCCGCGCATGTGCCGGTGCAGCGCATGGCCAATGTGTCGCTGCGCCCGGACCCCGCGGGGCTGTCCACCGAGGATCTGATCGGGGGCGTGGAACGGGGCATCTACGTGGTCGGGGACCGCTCCTGGTCGATCGACATGCAGCGCTACAACTTCCAGTTCACCGGGCAGCGCTTCTTCCGGATCGAGAACGGGCGGCTCGCCGGGCAGCTCAAGGACGTCGCCTACCAGGCCACCACGACCGACTTCTGGGGTTCGATGGCGGCGGTCGGCGGCCCGGGGACGTACGTCCTGGGCGGCGCCTTCAACTGCGGCAAGGCCCAGCCGGGGCAGGTGGCCGCGGTGTCCCACGGGTGCCCCTCCGCGCTGTTCCGCGGGGTGAACATCCTGAACACGGCGAGCGAGTCCGGCCGCGACTGAGAGGGGCGGCTCCGTCTCCCGGCCCGTGAGGGACGGCCCTCCGGCCGGGGTCCGGTCCCCGGCGGGCCGTGCTCAGCGCGGTCCGACGCCCTCGGCGCGCAGCTCGTCCAGGGTGCGGTCGAGATTGCCGCGGGTCGCCTCGACGGCGGCGTCCGGGTCCCCGGCGGCGATCGCCTCGACCAGCGCGTGGTGGGCGCGGCCGATCGCGTGCCGTTCCTCCGCGCCGTGCAGGTCGGTGTCGGCCAGCAGTTGCCCGGCCGCCTCGCGCAGGGCGTCGACGAAGGAGTCGAACAGCCGGACGAGCACCGGATTGCGCGCGGCCAGCACCACCCGGCGGTGCAGGTCCAGGTCCGCCTCGATGAGCGCGGCCGGGTCGGCCGCCGCGTCGCGGGCGGCCAGGGCGGCCCGCAACGCGGTCACGTCCTCCGGGGTGCGCCGCCGTGCGGCGAGTCGGCCCGCCTCCACCTCCAGTGCGGCGCGGACCTCGTACACGTCGAAGACCTCCGCGCGGCGCAGTTCGCGGTCGAACTGCGAGACGGGGGTGGCGGCGACGACGTAGGTGCCCGAGCCGTGCCGGGCGGCCAGCTGGCCGTCGGCGATCAGCGCCCGGACCGCCTCGCGCGAGGTGGTCCGGCCGACGCCGAGCAGCCGGCTCAGCTCCACCTCGCCCGGGAGCTTGGCCCCGACCGGCCACTCGCCCGTACCGATCAGTCGGCGGAGCTCGGCGACGGCCTCCTCGACCAACGAGCTGCGGCGTACCGGTCGGACAGTCATGGGACGACCCTACCGTTCACGGGACCGTGTCCCGGAGCCCCGCCCGGCCGGGAACGGCGGGCGGGGCCCGGGGCCGTGCGGCCACCGGCACCGTGTGCGGCCGGGGGCCGAGCCACTCAACCCACCGGGTCGCCGGCCGACTCGGACACCGGCTCGGCCGCCGTCGCCGCCGCCACCGGGGTCAGCGTCGGCAGAACGCGGTCGCGCAGGCGGAGTGCGCAGCCGAGCGCGACCAGCAGTACGCCGAGCACCAGCGCGAGCACGGCACGCAGCCCGTGGGCGTCGGCCAGCCGGCCGAGCGCCGGTGCGGCCAGGGCACCCACGGACATGGCGAGCCCGAGGGTCAGCCCGCCTGCGGTGCCGGGGCGGGTGGGCAGATAGTCCTGGGCCAGCGTCACCTGGGAGGCGAACGGCAGGAACATGGTCAGCCCGAACAGCGCCGCGGCGACGACGGCCACGGCCGCGGACGGGGCGAACGCCAGCGCGGCCAGGGCGGGGACGGCCAGCAGATAGCCGGCGCGGATCGGCGTCGTCCGTCCGTACCGGTCGCCCAGCCAGCCGCCGAGCAGGGTGCCCGCCGCCCCGGCCAGGGTGAGCAGGGTGAGCGCCGTGGCACCGACGGCCGTCGAGGCGTTCAGATCGCGGTGGAGGTGCAGGGCGAGCATGGAGGTGACCGTCACGTACGGCACCGACCAGGCGACGGTGGCCGCGGCCAGGCGCCGGAACGCCCGCCAGTCGTCCCGGTGCCCGCTCGCCACCGCGCCCCGCCCGGCCGACGGGACCGCCAGGGTGTGCCCCCGGCGCCGCAGCCAGGGTCCTTGCACGGCCCAGAGCGCGGCGGCCACCAGGGCGGGTACGGCCAGCAGCCAGCTGCCCGCCAGGCCGAACGAGCCGACCACGAGGGTGACCAGCGCCGGTGCCAGTGAGGCGCCCAGCGTGCCGCCGACCGAGAACAGGCTCATCGCGCGCTGGGACTGGCCGCCCGCGGCCCGGGCCTGGTTGGTGGCGGGCGGGTGGTAGGCGGCGATGCCGATCCCGGCCAGGGCGACGCAGAGCCAGGTGACCGCGTAACTGCCGGCCAGCCCCGCGCAGGCGAGCCCGGCCGCGGCGGTGACGAAGCCGCCCGGGATGAGCCAGCCGCGGTGGCGGCGGTCCACCAGCAGGCCGAAGAGCGGCTGGGCGAGGCTGGACAGGCCGCCGGCCGCGAGCGCGATGCCCGAGACGGCGGTGTAGCTGTAGTGCCGTTCGGCGGTCAGGAAGGGCAGCAGCGCCGGGACCGCGCCCTGGTACAGGTCGTTGACGACATGGGTGCCGGTCAGGAAGACCAGCTGGCCGCGCTTCATCGCGCCGTCCGCTCGGGCCGCGCCGCCACCGGCCGGACGGCGTGCCGGGGCCAGGGGTCGGCCTGTTCCAGCTGGGCGGCGAGGGAGAGCAGGACGCCCTCCTCGTGGAGCCGGCCGGTCAGCATCACGCCGATCGGCAGTCCGTCCGGCGTCCGGTGCAGCGGCAGGCTGATCGACGGCTGTCCGGTGAGGTTCGCCAGGGGTGTGCGCGGGGTGTGGGCGAGCATCCGCAGGAAGGTGCGCTCCGGGTCGTCGGGGTCGGTCAAGCAGCCCACCGGCAGCGGCGGTTGGTCCGTGGTGGGGCTCAGTACGGCGTCGAAGTCCGCGTAGCGGTGGCAGAGGGCGCGGGCGGTGGCCGACAGCGAGGCCATCGCCGTGTACAGCCGTACCGCGTCGTGCGCGCGGCCCCGGTCGCGCAGCCAGCGGGTGAGGGGCAGCAGCAGGTCCTCCCGCGCGGGGGGCACCGGCACCGCGGCCGCCAGCACGCTCCACAGCACGGAGAAGTCCGGCTGGTACTCGGCGGGGTCGTACGGCGGGGCGTCCGTGACGTGGTGGCCGAGTCCGGCGAGCAGCTCGGCGGTACGGCGGCAGGCCAGTGCCGCCTCGGGGTGCTGGCCCTCGGTCCGGGGCAGCACCCCGATCCGCAGGGGTCCGGGCGCCCGCCCGGCGCAGGCCCGGAAGTACCCGGCGGGCGGGGCCGGCAGCGTGGCGGCGTCGCCCGGGGTGCTGAATGCCATCACGTCCAGCAGCAGGGCGGTGTCCGCCACCGTTCTGGCCAGTGGTCCGGCGGTGGCGAGCCCCAGCGCGTCCGTCGCGGGGGCGGGCGAGACCCGTCCCCGGCTCGGCTTGAGACCGACCACCCCGCAGGCCGCGGCCGGGATCCGGACCGAGCCGCCGCCGTCGCTGCCCAGGGCGCCGGCGGCCAGTCCCGCGGCCACCGAGGCGGCCGCTCCGCCGCTGGAGCCACCGGCGCCGCGGGTGAGGTCGTACGGGCTGCGGGCGGTGGCGAACACCGTCTCGGTGTAGGAGGAGCAGCCGAACTCGGCTGCGGTGGTGGTCCCCAGCAGCACGGCGCCGGCCTCCCGCAGGGCGCCCACGACGGCCGCGTCCGCCGGGGCCGTCCGGTCGTCGAAGGCCGCCGAGCCCGCCGTGAACGGCAGTCCGGCGACCGGCCAGGTGTCCTTCACCGACAGCGGCACCCCGAGCAGCGGCGGCAGTCCCTCGCCGTCGTCGCGGGCGGCGGCCAGCCGGGCCTCGACGGCGGCGGCGGCCCGCCGGGCGCCGGGCGGGTCGACGGTGCGATAGGCGCCCAGCGCGCCGTTCGACTCCTCGATGCGGCGCAGGTGGTGGTCGACCAGCTCGGTCGGCGACACGGTACGGCCGCGGATCGCCGCGGCCTGTTCGGTGAGCGTCAGGTCATGGAGGTCTGTCATGGTCATCCTTAAGTCCTCAGGTTCTCAGGTCCTCTGAGGACTTTGACTGTAAGGGCCCACCTGATCAGAAAGCAAGGCAAGCCTTACCGGGCCCCGCCGATGGCCGGAGCACCGGGCTCGGCACGCATAACGGCCCTCGCCGCCGCGGTCGATGGATACTCTCTGCACGGATCCACCGCCCCACGGTTGCCCCTTCGCCCTGTGCCGGGGCGCCCCGTCTTGAACACCACGCAGGAGGCCGGTCGATGAGCGCCCGTAGCAACAAGCCGCACGAGATCGTCGAACAGGCCCTCGCGCTGTCCCGGGCGGACGGATGCCTCGTCATCGCCGACGAGACGTCCACCGCCAATCTGCGCTGGGCGGGCAACGCGCTCACCACGAACGGGGTGACCCGGGGCCGGAGTCTCACGGTGATCGCGACCGTGGACGGGCAGCGGGGCACGGCCTCCGGTGTCGTCTCCCGGTCGGCGGTGACGGCCGACGAGCTGGAGCCGCTGGTGCGGGCCGCCGAGACCGCCGCGCGCGGGGCGGGCCCCGCCGAGGACGCGCGGCCGCTGGTCACGGACGTGGCCGCGGCCCCCGACTTCACGGACGCGCCCGCCGAGACCTCCTCCGCGGTGTTCGCCGACTTCGCCCCGGCGCTCGGCGACGCCTTCGCCCGCGCCCGGGCCGGCGGCCGGGAGCTGTACGGCTTCGCCAGCCACGAGATGGTCTCGACCTACCTGGGCACCTCCACCGGGCTGCGGCTGCGGCACGACCAGCCGACCGGCACCCTGGAGCTGAACGCCAAGTCGCCGGACCGCACCCGCTCCGCGTGGGCCGGGCGCTCCACCCGGGATTTCAAGGACGTCGACCCGGCCGCCCTGGACGCCGAGCTGGCCGTGCGCCTGGGCTGGGCGAAGCGGCGCGTGGAGCTGCCCGCGGGCCGCTACGAGACGCTGCTGCCGCCGACCGCGGTGGCGGACCTGCTCATCTACCAGCTGTGGTCGGCCTCGGGCCGGGACGCGGCGGAGGGCCGTACGGTCTTCTCCCGGCCGGGCGGCGGCACCCGGATCGGCGAGCGGCTCTCCGAGCTGCCGCTGACCCTGCGCAGCGACCCGGACGAGCCCGGCCTGGAGTGCGCGCCCTTCGTGATCGCGCACTCCTCGAACGGCGACCGGTCGGTGTTCGACAACGGTCTCGCGGCGCCGGCCACCGACTGGATCGAGCGGGGCACCCTGCGGAACCTGACGACGACCCGGCACAGCGCCGCCCTGACCGGGCTGCCGGTCACCCCGGCCGCGGACAATCTGATCCTGGACGGCGGCAACCGCTCCCTGGACGAGATGGTCGCGGACACCGAGCACGGGCTGCTGCTGACCTGCCTGTGGTACATCCGCGAGGTCGACCCGGCGACGCTGCTGCTCACCGGCCTGACCCGGGACGGCGTCTATCTGGTGGAGGGCGGCGAGGTGACCGGGCAGGTGAACAACTTCCGGTTCAACGAGTCGCCGGTGGACCTGCTGCGGCGCACGATCGAGGCGGGCCGCACGGAGCAGACGCTGCCGCGCGAATGGGGCGACTGGTTCACCAGGGCCGCGATGCCGCCGCTGCGGGTCCCCGATTTCAACATGAGTTCTGTCAGCCAGGGCGTATAACCTCGTAGTCGGCTGTCACCCGACCGCCGAGGATCATCGAGGAGACACGAGAACCGTGACGGACATCGTCGACGAACTGAAGTGGCGCGGGCTCATCGCCCTCTCCACGGACGAGGACGCATTGCGCAAGGCGTTCGCGGACGGTCCCGTCACGTTCTATTGCGGCTTCGACCCGACCGCGCCCAGTCTGCACCTCGGCAATCTCGTGCAGATCCTGACGATGCGCCGCATCCAGCAGGCCGGGCACCGCCCGCTGGGCCTGGTCGGGGGCGCGACCGGTCTGATCGGCGACCCGAAGCCGACCGCCGAGCGCACGCTGAACGCGCCGGAGACCGTCGCCGAGTGGGTCGAGCGGCTGCGCGGCCAGATCGCGCCGCTGCTGGACTTCGACGGTCCGAACGCCGCGGTGATGGTCAACAACCTGGACTGGACCCAGGGCCTGTCGGCCATCGAGTTCCTGCGCGACATCGGCAAGCACTTCCGGGTCAACAAGATGATCGCCAAGGAGGCCGTCTCCCGGCGGCTGAACTCCGACGCGGGCATCAGCTACACCGAGTTCAGCTACCAGATCCTCCAGGGCATGGACTTCCTGGAGCTGTACCGGCGGTATGGCTGCACGCTCCAGACCGGCGGCAGCGACCAGTGGGGCAACCTCACCTCCGGCACCGACCTGATCCACCGGGTCGAGCCGGACGCCGTGGTGCACGCGCTGGGCACGCCGCTGATCACCAAGGCGGACGGCACGAAGTTCGGCAAGACCGAGTCCGGCACGGTCTGGCTCGACCCCGAGATGACCACGCCGTACGCGTTCTACCAGTTCTGGATCAACGCGGACGACCGTGATGTCGCCAAGTTCCTGCGCATCTTCAGCTTCAGGTCCCATGCGGAGATCGAGGAGCTGGAGCGGCTGACCGAGGAGCGGCCGCAGGCGCGGGCGGCCCAGCGGGCGCTGGCCGAGGAGCTGACCACGCTGGTGCACGGAGCCGGGCAGACGGCCGCGGTGATCGCCGCGTCGAAGGCGCTGTTCGGGCAGGGCGAGCTGGCGGAGCTGGACGGCAGGACGCTGGCGTCCGCGCTGTCCGAGGTGCCGCACATCCAGGTCGCCGAGCTGGGGTCCGTGGTGGATCTGTTCGCCGAGGTGGGCCTGGTCGCGAGCAAGTCCGCGGCGCGCAGGACCGTGAAGGAGGGCGGCGCCTACGTGAACAACGTCAAGGTGACCGCCGAGGACGCGGTGGCCTCGCCGGAGGACCTGCTGGACGGGCGGTGGCTGGTGCTGCGGCGCGGAAAGCGGAATCTGGCGGCGGTGGAGGTCGTCGCCGGATAGCGCTGTGCGGGGCGCCCACCGGGGCGCCCCGCACAGAAGTACTCAGATCCGCTGGCGCTGCTTCCTCTTGCCCAGCGTCGCCATGTAGAGCGAGTCGACCACGGCGACGATGATGATCGCGGCCACCAGCTGGAAGATATGGCGGCTCCAGTCGATGCCCCGGGTCTCGCGGACGTTCAGCGCGGCGGCGATCGCGTTGCCCGCGATGGCGCCCAGGATGCCGCAGAGGGTGGTCAGCCAGAGGGGGCTGTGCTGCTTGCCCGGGATGACCGCCTTGGCGATCACACCCAGTACGAACCCCACGATGATCGCCCACAACCAGCCCATGGCTGCCTCCTCGTCCGGATCGACGTGAGCTTTACGGCCAGTGTCGGCCGGGACACCCTGGGGCGCATGTCGGGTTCGGCCGTACGGTCGAGGGCGTTGCCGCAGGCAGCGGGCGACCCGGTCTCGTCGGCCGCGCGGGCGCGGCGTACCGTAAGACGCGTGAAGGCGACACGGAAACAGCACGGCGACGGCGGCCAGGTGTTCCGGATCACCGGCGCCCGGACCGGTCTCGCCGAGGACGTGCGCGGACGGCAGCGGCGGTACGTCATCTCGATGGCGATCCGCACGGTGGCGGTGATCCTCGCGGCCACGCTGTGGAACGTCGAACGGCCCTTCGCCGTCGTGGCGTTGGTGGCCGGCGCGATCCTCCCCTATATCGCTGTGGTGGTCGCGAACGCGGGCCGTGAGCGGCCGCCCTCCCTGCCCTCGACGTTCGTCACCGCGCCGGCACGCCCGGTGATCGGGGCGCCGCGCGGCGAGGACGAACAGCCCCCGCGTGATCAAGGCTGACGCGAAGAAAGCGGACGCCGGACGCATTTCATGCTCAAGAAAAGCTCAGAATCAATCACGCAGTTCCGGTGCCGGGCGACGGGTCGGCCGTGACATACTGCATAAGCGCTCCGCATCCCCCGTCGGAGCGACGGACCGACGCCGGGCAGCTCCCCCCGTGGCTGCTCGGCGTCGCCTCGTTCTGCACCCGATCTGGTGAGACGAATCTGTGAGTGACGAGACCCCCATCTGCTCCGCCAAGGGCTGCCGCACCACCGCCGTATGGGTGCTGGCCTGGAACAATCCGAAGATCCACACGCCGGAGCGGCGCAAGACCTGGCTCGCCTGCGAGGAGCACCGCGAGCATCTGTCGAAGTTCCTGGGCGCGCGGGGGTTCCTGAAGGACGTCGTCCGGTTCGACGAGTGGGAGCAGAGCGGGAGTTGACGCCCCCGCTCAGCCGCCGATCGCCGACATCGGGCGGTCCGGCTGGATGAAGGACGGGTCGTCCAGGCCCGCGCCCGCCTTCTTGCCCCACATCGCCACCCGCCACAGCCGGGCGATCTCCTCGTCGGGCGCGCCCGAGCGCAGGGCGCCGCGCAGGTCGGTCTCCTCGGTGGCGAACAGACAGGTGCGTATCTGGCCGTCGGCGGTCAGCCGGGTGCGGTCGCAGGCCGCGCAGAACGGTCGGGTGACCGAGGCGATCACCCCGACCCGGTACGGGCCGCCGTCCACCAGCCAGCGCTCCGCCGGTGCCGAGCCGCGCTCGCCCGCGTCCTCGGGGGTGAGGTCGAAGCGGGTGCGCAGGGAGGCGAGGATGTCACCGGCGGTGACCATGCCCTCGCGCTTCCAGCCGTGCTGGGGGTCCAGCGGCATCTGCTCGATGAACCGCAGCTCATAGTCGTGTTCGATGGCCCAGGCCAGCAGGTCGGGGGCCTCGTCCCCATTGAGCCCCGGCATCAGCACGGTGTTGACCTTGACGGGGGTGAGGCCGGCCGCGCGGGCGGCGCGGAGTCCTTCGAGGACGTCCTTGTGGCGGTCGCGGCGGGTGAGGGTCTTGAAGACATCGGGGCGCAGGGTGTCCAGGGAGACATTGACCCGGTCCAGGCCCGCCGCCTTCAGGGCGGCGGCGGTGCGGCCGAGGCCGATGCCGTTGGTGGTGAGGGACATCCGCGGGCGCGGGCCGAGGGCCGCGACGCGCTCGACGATGCCGACCAGGCCGGGGCGCAGCAGGGGTTCGCCGCCCGTGAAGCGGACCTCCTCGACGCCGAGCAGGCGCACCGCGATGTCGACGAGGCGGACGATCTCGTCGTCCGTGAGCAGTTCGGGCTTCGCCAGCCACTGCAGGCCCTCCTCGGGCATGCAGTACGTACAGCGCAGATTGCACCGGTCGGTCAGCGAGACCCTCAGGTCGGTGGCCACGCGGCCGTACGTGTCGATGAGCACGTGGGCCCCCTCCCTCGATCATCGGTGTTTTTTCCGTGTCATCTGCGAGCCTACGTGACACCACTGACAGGGGCACCGGCCCGATCGAACGAGGTGTCCGGCGGCCGCGTCGTAGGACCGTACAGCTCTGAGAGGCGCCCGGCCCCGACGACGCGGTCCGCGATACGACGGTCGTACGAGCGTCAGTGCGCGCCCGTCCCGGTCAGGGAGCGCACCTCCAGTTCCGCGTACTTGCCGGCGTCCGGCGCCTCCTTCGACAGCAGAGTGCCCACGGCGCCGAGCAGGAATCCGACGGGGATGGAGATGATCCCGGGATTCTCCAGCGGGAACCAGTGGAAGTCGGCGCCGGGGAACATCGAGGCGGGGCTCCCGGAGACCACCGGGGAGAACAGCACGAGGCCCACCGCGGTGACCAGGCCGCCGTAGATCGACCACAGGGCTCCGGCGGTGGTGAAGCGCTTCCAGAAGAGGCTGTAGAGGATCGTCGGCAGGTTCGCGGAGGCGGCGACGGCGAAGGCGAGCGCCACCAGGCCCGCCACATTGAGGTCGCGGGCCAGGGCGCCGAGGACGATGGAGACCGCGCCGATGCCGACGGTCGCCCAGCGGGCCGCGCCCAGTTCCTGCTTCTCGGTGGCCCGCCCCCTCTTGATGACGTTCGCGTAGATGTCGTGCGCGAAGGAGGAGGACGAGGCGAGGGTGAGGCCGGCGACGACGGCGAGGATGGTGGCGAAGGCGACGGCGGAGATGGTCGCGAGCAGGACGGCGCCCCAGGTGGAGTCGGTGCCGCCGAGGTGCAGGGCGAGGAGCGGGGCCGCGGTGTTGCCCGCCTTGTTGGAGGCGATGATCTCGGCCGGTTTGATCAGCGCCGCGGCGCCGAAGCCGAGGGCGAGGGTCATCAGGTAGAAGACGCCGATCAGGCCGATGGCCCAGATCACCGACTTACGGGCGGCCTTCGCGGTGGGCACCGTGTAGAAGCGGATCAGGATGTGCGGCAGGCCCGCGGTGCCGAGGACCAGGGCGAGGCCGAGGGAGAGGAAGTCCAGCTTGGTGGTGCCGGTGGCGCCGTACTTCAGGCCGGGCTGGAGGAACGACGCGCCCTTGCCGCTGTTGTCGGCGGCCCGGCCCAGCAGGTCCGAGACGTCGAAGTGGAACTTCATGAGGACCAGGAAGGTCAGCAGGACGGCACCGGCCATCAGCAGCACCGCCTTGACCATCTGGACCCAGGTGGTGCCCTTCATGCCGCCGATGGTCACGTAGACGATCATCAGGACGCCGACCAGGGCGACGATGCCGATCTTGCCCAGGTCGCTGGTGATGCCGAGCAGCAGGGAGACCAGGACGCCCGCGCCGGCCATCTGGGCGAGCAGATAGAAGATCGACACCACGATGGTGGAGACCCCGGCGGCCGTGCGCACGGGGCGCCGGCGCATCCGGTAGGCGAGCACGTCGCCCATCGTGTAGCGGCCGGAGTTGCGCAGCGGCTCGGCGACCAGGAGCAGCGCGACGAGCCAGGCGACCAGGAAGCCGACGGAGTAGAGGAAGCCGTCGTAGCCGAAGAGGGCGATGGCACCGGCGATGCCGAGGAAGGACGCGGCGGACATGTAGTCGCCGGAGACGGCGAGGCCGTTCTGGAAGCCGGTGAACTGGCGCCCGCCCGCGTAGAAGTCGGCGGCGTCCTTGGTCTGCCGGCCGGCCCATACGGTGATGACGAGAGTGGCGGCGACGAAGACGGCGAACAGGGTGACGATCAGCGTCCGGTGCTCGCTCGCCTCACCGGCGGCCAACAGGGTGCGATGGGTCGCGGGGCTCATTCGGCGCCCTCCATACGGGACTTGATGGCCGCTGCCTTCGGGTCGAGCTCGGTCGCGGCGTGCCGGGCGTACCACCAGGCGATCAGGAAGGTGGTGAGGAACTGGGCGAGTCCGAGGACCAGGGCGACATTGAGGTTGCCCACGACCTCGGTGCCCATGAACCCGTCGGCGTAGCTGGAGAGCAGCACGTACAGCAGGTACCAGGCGATGAAGGCGAGGGTCAGCGGGAAGGCGAACGAACGGTGTGCGCGGCGCAGTTCGGCGAAGTCCGCGCTCCGCTGCACCTCCGTGAACTCCTCGGCGGTGGGAAGGGGGGTCCCCGGTGCGGCGGGGGGCGGTGTCTCGGTGGCCACGGGTTCTCCTCGCGGGTGCGGTCGGGCAGGGCTGCCGGGGGCTCGATGGTGCTAGCGCTCCCCGCCCAGGTCCACGGCGCCACGCGAAGACCGATTCAAGTGCTATGAGTTCTTTCGCAAGCGATCTGATTGAGTCATTGCCAAGTCATTGCCGGTCACTGAGACGACGGGATACGTTCCGCCTGCACCACTCGCCATGCACCTGCCCGAGCACCGATCCGTGTCTCGGGCAGGCTTCGTATCGGGATGAAGTGGAGAACCCATGGCTCATCTGCGCACCGGACGCCGGACGTCGCTCGCCGTGCCGGCCGTGCTCTCGCTGACCGCCTCGCTCGGCTTCCTGCCCGCGGCGGCCTCCGCCGCGCCCGCCCCGGCCACCACGGCGACGACGACCTCGGCGGGAGCCCCGGCCGGAGCGGGGGCGGACGCCGAGCTGTCGTACCTGGTCAACACCCGCACGGACCACCGGACGCTCGCCTCGGTGCGCCGGGAGATCGGGCGCAACGGCGGCACCCTGGTGGCGGGTTATGACCGGATCGGCGTTCTCGTCGCGCACTCCGCGAACCCGGACTTCGCCCGGCTGATGCGCGCGGTGCCGGGGGTGGCCTCGGCCGGTGTCACCCGGCACACCCCGCTGGCCGCCGCGTCCACCGCGGACATGGGCACGCCGCAGGTGCTGGGCGGCGCGCAGGCGGCCGCGGCCGGTGCGCAGGCGACCGGGGACCAGGACCCGCTGGAGCCGTTGCAGTGGGACCTGCCCGCCATCAAGGCGGACAAGGCGCACCAGAAGACGCTGGGCAGCCCGGACGTCACGGTCGGGGTCATCGACACCGGTGTGGACGACACCCACCCGGACATCGCGCCCAACTTCGACCGTGCCGCCTCCGTCAACTGCGTGTCGGGCAAGCCGGACACGACCGACGGGGCCTGGCGGCCCAGCGCCGCGGAGAGCCCGCACGGCACCCATGTGGCGGGCGAGATCGCGGCCGCGAAGAACGGCGTCGGCATGACGGGGGTGGCGCCGGGCGTGAAGGTGGCCGGCATCAAGGTGGCGAACCCGGACGGGTACTTCTACGCCGAGTCCGTGGTCTGCGGCTTCGTCTGGGCGGCCGAGCACCACGTGGACGTGACCAACAACAGCTATTTCAACGACCCCTGGTACTTCAACTGCACCACCGACCCGGACCAGAAGGCGCTGGTGGACGCCGTCGACCGGGCCTCGCGGTACGCGGAGAGGCGGGGCACGGTCAACATCGCGGCGGCGGGCAACGAGAGCTACGACCTGGCCGCCGACTCGATCACCGACCCGCAGTCGCCGAACGACGGCACCGCGTCGGACCGGGTGATCGATCCGCGCCGGTGCTTCGACATCCCGACCCAGCTGCCCGGCGTCGTCACGGTCTCCGCGACCGGCGCCAAGGGGCTCAAGTCGTCGTACTCCAACTACGGCCGGGGCGTCATCGACATCGCGGCGCCCGGCGGTGACTCGACGGTCTACCAGACGCCGGCGCCCCCGGCGACCAGCGGCCTCATCCTGGGCACACTGCCGGGCGGCAAGTGGGGCTACATGGCGGGGACGTCCATGGCGACCCCGCATGTGGCCGGGGTTGCCGCATTGATCAAGTCAACCCATCCGCATGCGTCCGCCGCGCTGGTCAAGGCACTCCTGTACGCGGAGGCCGACGCCACGCCGTGCACGGACCCGTACGACATCAATGGCGACGGCAAGGTCGACGCGGTGTGCCAGGGCCCGGCGAACCGCAACGGTTTCTACGGCCGGGGCATGGCGGACGCCCTCGCCGCAGTGACTTATTAGCGCCCCCGTACGGGCGGGTGATGCGTCGGAATCCGGCCACCCGCCCGTACGGACGGCGTTTACCGGTTGACGCCGAGTCCCTACATAGATTGATTGAATCAATAGTGCATAGTGCAGTCATGACGGATATCGCGTTCGCATGGACTGCGCTGGGCGGCGACCCCGCGCTGCTCTCCCGGGTGACGACGGCCGAGCGGCCCGGCACCCTCGCGGCCCGCCTTCCCGTACGACGGCTCGCGCGCGCCTGCGTCGGCGCGTGCGCCCTGGCCGCCGCCGAACTGGGGGCCCGCCGGGCCGGGCGCGCCGAGGTGCCCGGGGTCCGGGTCGACGACGGTGCCGTGGCGGCGGCGTTCCACAGCGAGCGGCTGCTGCGGGTGGACGGACGGGCGCCGGTCTCCTTCGCGCCGCTGTCGCGGTTCTGGCGCACGGCCGACGGCTGGGTGCGCACACACGCCAACTACCCGCACCACCGGGCCCGGTTGCTCGACGCGCTGGGCCTGCCCGCGGCCGCCACGCCCGAGACCGTGGCCGCCCTGCTCGCCGGACGCACCGCCCTTGAGACCGAGGAGACGGTCCACGCCGCCGGCGGCCTCGCGGTGGCCCTGCGCACCCCGCGCGCGTGGCGGGCGACCGAACAGGCCGCCCTGGTGGCCGCCCGCCCCCTGGTGGAGCGTGCGACGCTCGGCGCGGCCCCCGTGCGCGCGCTGCCGCCGCTCGACGCGGCCGCCGCCCCGCTGCTGCCCGCCGCCGGGGTGCGCGTCCTGGACCTGACCCGGGTCCTGGCGGGCCCGGTGGCCACCCGCACCCTCGCCCTGCTGGGCGCGGACGTGCTGCGCCTGGACGCGCCCTGGTCGCCCGAACTCCCCGACCAGCACGCCGACACGGGCTTCGGCAAGCGCTCCGCGACCCTGGACCTGGCCGCGCGCCGGGACGCCTTCGAGGAGCTGCTCGCCGGGGCGGACGTCGTGGTCACCGGCTACCGCCCCGGCGCGCTGGACCGCTTCGGCCTCTCCCCCGAGGCGCTCGCGGAGCGGCACCCCGCGCTGGTGGTGGCGCAGGTGTCGGCGTGGGGCGCGGACGGGCCCTGGGGCGGGCGGCGCGGCTTCGACAGCCTGGTGCAGGTCGCCACCGGTATCGCGGTGACCGAGGGCTCGGCGCGGGAACCCGGCGCGCTGCCCGCGCAGGCCCTGGATCACGGCACCGGCTATCTGCTGGCGGCGGCCGTCCTGCGGGCGCTGACCGAGCGGTCGCAGGACGGCGCGGGCCGATCGGTCCGGCTGGCACTGGCCCGCACGGCGTACTGGCTGACGGACGGGATGCCGTACGACGCCCGCCCGGAGACGGACGGGACACCGGCGGCGGACGGGACGCAGGCGGCGGACGACGCCGCTCATGTCCCCGCGGACGCCTGGCTCGCCGAGGCCGACGGCCCCCTCGGCCGGCTGCGGCACGCCAGGTCCCCGGTGAACTTCGCGGGCGGGCCCATGGATTGGGCCCGGCCGCCGACGCCATGGGGCTCGGACCGGGCCGCCTGGGCATGAGCCCGGTCACGTTGGAATGAGCACCCCCGGATCACACGCCGACCGCCCCCAGCAGGCTGCCCGCCGCGTAGGTGACCGCCATCGCCAGCGCCCCGCCGCCCACATTGCGCAGCACCGCCCGCCGGGGGGCGGCGGCGCCGAGGCGGGCACCGGCCCAGCCGGTGAGGACGAGCGCGGCGAGCACGGAGAGCACGGTGACCGGCAGCCGCCAGCCGGCCGGGGGCAGCACGATGGCCAGCAGCGGCAGCAGCGCGCCCACGGTGAAGGCCAGGAAACTCGCCCAGGCCGCGTGCCACGGATCGGTCAGCTGGTCGGGGTTGATGCCCAGCTCCACACTGGCGTGGGCGCGCAGCGCGTCCCGCTCGGTGAGCTGCTCGGCGGCCTCCCGGGCCACCTCCTCGGACAGCCCGCGCGCCCGGAGCATCTGGGTCAGCTCACGCAGTTCGGCCGCGGGCTGCTCGCGCAGTTCCCGCTTCTCCACGGCCAGCGCGGCCAGCTCGGAGTCGCGCTGGGTGGAGACGGAGACGTACTCGCCCGCCGCCATGGACATCGATCCGGCGAGCAGCCCGGCGAGGCCCGCGGTGAGCAGCGCGGCGCGGCTCCCGGTCGCCCCGGCCACACCGACGACGAGGCCCGCGGTGGAGACGATGCCGTCGTTCGCGCCCAGCACGGCGGCGCGCAGCCAGTTCAGCCGTGAGCCGAGCGCGCCGCCGTGGTTCTCCTCGTGCTTGGGTTCCGTCACAGCAGCGAGGATCGCACTCCCGGGCGGCCCGCGCCGCTGCGACGCTCCACGCAGCGACAACAGGCCCCAGGGAAAGGGCCGTTCGGCACGGACGGGTGCCGCGCCGGTACCCGGGCGGTACGTGCCGGGGGGACCTGTGGGGCCAAGATGTCGGTCGCGGCCCGTATCCTCAATGACCATGCTCGAAGACCGTGCGACCGCAGTGTCCTCCGCCACCCAGTGGCCGACCGCGTATCCCCAGGGATACGCGGTCGTTGACGTGGAGACCACCGGCCTGGCCCGGCACGACCGGATCATCTCCGCCGCCGTCTACCGGCTGGACGCGCGCGGCGAGGTCGAGGACCACTGGTACACCCTCGTCAACCCGGAGCGCGATCCGGGACCCGTGTGGATACACGGTCTGACGAGCGAGGTGCTTCAGGGCGCGCCGCTGTTCGCGGACATCGCCGAGGAGTTCGCGGCCCGCCTGGACGGCCGGGTGCTGGTCGCGCACAACGCGGTCTTCGACTGGCAGATGATCGCGCGGGAGTACGCGCGCGCCGAGCGCCGGGCGCCGGTGCGCCAGCGGCTGTGCACCATCGCGCTGTCGAAGGAGCTGGGGCTGCCGCTGCCCAACCACAAGCTGGAGTCGCTCGCCGCGCACTTCGGTGTGGTGCAGCAGCGGGCGCACCACGCGCTGGACGACGCGCGGGTGCTCGCGGAGGCGTTCCGGCCGAGCCTGCGGGCCGCGGCGGCGGGCGGCGTACGGCTGCCGCTGCTGGAGTGCCGCTCGCTGACGGAGTGGTCGGACGCGCCGGTGCCCCGGCAGTCCTCCCCCGGCTACGGCGGCTACCGCCAGAGCAGTTGGCGCCCCTCGCGCAAAAGGCCTGTATGCCCCTATCCCAACCCGGGCCGCTACGAAGACGGCAAACCTCTCAAACAGGGCATGCGGGTGGCGTTCTCCGGTGACACCTCCACCGAGCGGGAGCTGCTGGAGGACCGGGCGACCGAGTGCGGGCTGCATGTGGCGTCCAGCATCTCCCGGCTGACCAGCCTGCTGGTGACCAACGACCCGGACTCGGGCACCTCCAAGGTGGTCAAGGCCCGGCAGTTCGGCACACCGGTCGTGGACGAGGCCGCGTTCGGACAGCTGCTGCGGGACGTCGAGCCCGCGGACGGGTGAGTCCGGCGCCCCCGAGGCGGGACGCGGACCGCACGGACCGGTGGATGCGGACCTCACGGACGAGTGGTCGTACGAAAGAGTGATTGACGCACGACTCACCCGGCGTCCACTCGCCCGGACCCGTGCGACGGATCACCCTGTGGCACATGGCGAGATGCGAAGTGTGCGGCAATGACTACGGAATGACCTTCGAGGTCCACGCCCAGGGCGCGGTCCATGTCTTCGACTGCTTCTCCTGTGCGATCCATCGCATGGCCCCGATCTGCGAGCACTGCCGGGTGCAGGTCATCGGGCAGGGCGTGGAGGTGGACGGCCACTGGTACTGCGGCGCGCACTGCGCCCGCGCGGAGGGCCGTACGGGGGTCGTCGACCGGGTGTGACCGGCCGGTCCGGCGCCACCGGGAGTGACCCGGTACCCGCCTGAATGCACCCCGCGGCCCGGATGTACCGTCGTGGGGTGCATCGCTACCGCTTCCTGTTGTCCCTCCAGTGGGTCATCCTCACCATCGTCGCGATCGCGTTGATCCCGACGATGATCAAGCTGGGTTTCTGGCAGAAGCATCGCTACGAGGAGCGCACCGCGCGCAATGACCTCGTCTCCTCCGCGCTGCACGCCGAGCCGGTCCCCGTGGAGCGGCTGTCCTCCCCCGGACACGCCGTGACCCGGACCGAGAGGTACCGCACCGTCACCGCGACCGGCACCTTCGACACCGCGAAGACGGAAGTGGTCCGGCGCCGGACCAACGACAACGGCGATGTCGGCTACCACGTCCTGACCCCGTTCGTCCTCGCCGACGGCAAGGTGCTGATGGTCAACCGCGGCTGGGTCGCCGCGGACGCGTCCCAGACCGCCTTCCCGAAGATCCCCGCGCCGCCCGCCGGACGGACCACCATCAGCGGACGCCTGATGGCCGACGAGACCACCGCGGCCAGCGGCATCAAGAACCTCAAGGGCCTGCCCGACCGGCAGATCATGCTGATCAACAGCACCGAGGAGGCGCACCGGCTCGGCGCGCCGGTGCTCGGCGGCTACATGGAGCAGACGGCGCCGACGCCCAAGGGCGGCACCCCGGAGCAGATCTCCGACCCCGGCACCGAGGACGCCCCGCTGAACTACGCCTACATGATCCAGTGGTGGCTGTTCGCGGCGGCCGTCCCGGTCGGCTGGTGGTTCCTGCTCCGCCGCGAGATCCGGGACCAGGAGGAGGCCGCGGCGGCGCCGGAGCCCAAGGAGAACGAACCGGCCGCGGTCTGAACGCGCGGGGGCGTCGTGTCACTCCCCCGGCGCACCACCTGATTGGCCCCTCGTCCCACCGGGAAACCGCATCCCGTGAACGCCCGTAGCAGGGACCGTGCCCGGATCGAGGACTACGCCCTCATCGGCGACGAGCAGACCGCGGCGCTGGTCGGCAGGGACGGCTCGATCGACTGGCTGTGCCTGCCCCGCTTCGACTCCGGCGCCTGCTTCGCCCGGCTGCTCGGCGGGCCGGACCACGGTCACTGGCGGATCGCGCCCGGGACCGCGGCCGACGAAGCCACCTGCACCCGCCGGGCCTACCGCCCCGACACCCTCGTCCTGGACACCGAGTGGGACACCCCCGACGGCACGGTCCGCGTCACCGATCTGATGCCGCAGCGCGAGCGCGCCCCCGATGTCGTCCGCATCGTGGAGGGCGTCAGCGGCCGGGTCACCGTCCGCAGCACCCTGCGGCTGCGCTTCGACTACGGCTCGATCATGCCGTGGATGCGCCGCTCGGACGGCCATCGGGTGGCGGTCGCGGGCCCCGACTCGGTGTGGCTGCGCTCGGAGCCGCCGGTGCGCACCTGGGGCGAGGACTACGGCACCCACTCCGAGTTCACCGTCGGCGAGGGCGAACGGGTCGCGTTCGTGCTCACCTGGCATCCCTCCCATGAGCGGCGCCCCCGGCTCATCGACCCCTGCGAGGCCCTGGAGAGCAGCGTCACCGACTGGCGGCGCTGGGCCCGGCACTGCCGCTACGACGGACCGCACCGGGACGCCGTCGTCCGCTCCCTGATCACCCTCAAGGCGCTCACCTACGCCCCGACCGGCGGGATCGTCGCCGCGGCCACCACCTCGCTGCCCGAGCGGCTGGGCGGGGTGCGCAACTGGGACTACCGGTACTGCTGGCTGCGCGACTCCACCCTCGCCCTCGGCGCGCTGCTCACCGCGGGCTACCAGGAGGAGGCCGAGGCCTGGCGCAACTGGCTGCTGCGCGCGGTCGCCGGCGACCCCGCCGCCCTCCAGATCATGTACGGCGTCGCGGGCGAACGGCGCCTCCCGGAGAGCGAGTTGCCCTGGCTGCCCGGCTTCGCCGGCTCCGCACCGGTGCGCATCGGCAACGGCGCCGTGGAGCAGCTCCAGCTCGATGTGTACGGCGAGGTGATGGACTCGCTGTCGCTGGCCCGGAGCGCGGGCCTGCCCACCCGGCCGCACATGTGGGCCATCCAGCGGGCGCTGATGGACTTCCTGGCGTCGGCGTGGCGGCAGCCGGACCAGGGCCTGTGGGAGGTGCGCGGCGGGCGCCGCCACTTCGTGCACTCCAAGGTGATGGTGTGGGTGGCCGCCGACCGGGCGGTGCGCACCCTCGAACAGCACCAGGAGACCAGCGGCGACCTGGCGGGCTGGCGGCGGCTGCGGGAGGAGGTGCACCGGGAGGTCTGCGAGAAGGGCTACGACCCGGGGCGCAACACCTTCACCCGGTCCTACGGCTCCCGCGAACTGGACGCCGCCCTGCTGCTCATCCCGCGCGTCGGCTTCCTGCCGCCGGACGATCCCCGGGTGATCGGCACCGTCGACGCCATCCGCGCCGGCCTCGGCCACGACGGCTTTCTGCGCCGCTACGACTCCGCGGAGGACGACGACTCGGTGGTCGACGGGCTGCCGGGCGGCGAGGGCGCGTTCCTCGCCTGCTCGTTCTGGCTGGTGGACGCGCTGCGGCTGACCGGCCGCCGGAAGGAGGCCCGGGAGCTGTTCGAACGGCTGGTGCGGGTGGCCAACGACGTGGGGCTGCTGGCCGAGGAGTACGACCCCGGCGCGGACCGCCAGCTGGGCAACTTCCCGCAGGCGTTCAGCCATCTCGGCCTGGTGAACTCCGCCCTCACGCTGTTCGGTACCGAGGAGGCAGGATAGGGGCCATGGATCTTGGACTGAAGGACCGGGTGTACATCGTCACCGGGGCCACCCGCGGCCTGGGCAACGCGGCCGCGCGGCAGCTCGTCGCGGACGGCGCGAAGGTGGTGATCACCGGCCGGGACGAGCAGCGGGCCGCGGCGGCCGCCGCCGAACTGGGCCCGAACGCGGTGGGCGTGGCCATGGACAACGCCGACGAGCAGGCGCCCGAGCGGCTGATCGAGACCGCCCGTGAGCGCTTCGGCGGCTTCCACGGAATGCTGGTGAGCGTGGGCGGCCCGCCGCCCGGCTTCGTCGCCGACAACACCGACGAGCAGTGGCGCGGGGCGTTCGAGTCCGTCTTCCTCGGCGCGGTGCGGCTCGCCCGCGCGGCGGCGGCCGAGCTGGAGGAGGGCGGTGTCATCGGCTTCGTGCTGTCCGGTTCGGTGCACGAGCCGATCCCGGCGCTGACGATCTCCAACGGCCTGCGCCCCGGGCTCGCCGGTTTCGCCAAGTCCCTCGCGGACGAGCTGGGTCCGCGCGGCATCCGGGTGCTGGGCCTGCTCCCGGCCCGTATCGACACGGACCGGGTGCGCGAGCTGGACTCCCTGTCCGCCGACCCCGAGGCCACCCGCGCCGCCAACGAGTCCCGCATCCCGCTGCGCCGCTACGGCGCCCCGGAGGAGTTCGGCAGGGTCGCGGCCTTCCTGCTGTCCCCGGCGGCGTCCTATCTGACGGGGATCATGGTGCCGGTGGACGGCGGGATGCGGCGCGGATTCTGATCCCGAAGGCCCCTCCCGTCCGGCAACCGCTCAAGTGACCCGTTCCGGCCGGTGCTTGACCGCGCCGAGGCGGACCTCCGCCGGGAGGGAGGGCAGGCCCGCCGACTCGCGGGCGTGGGCCAGGGGCCCGGTGGTGAATTCGGCCAGCGCGGTCGACGGGTCCACCTCGGGGGCCAGCCGCAGCAGGGCCCGCGCCCTGGGCTTCTTGCGCCGGCCCCGCAACCGCACCTGGGCATGGGCCACTCCGGATCCCATGGCGGCCTCCTCGGCCAGGGCGCTCTCCAGTGCCCTGGCCCGCAGCACGGCGGCGCCGTCGCCGGTGTCCACCCGGATCTCGGCGAGGCGGTGCCGGCGCAGGAGCGCGGTCAGCCACCACAGGGCCCCCAGCACGAGGAGGGCCAGGGCGGCGATGAGCGCGGGCCACCACCAGTCGGCGGCCCGGTAGTGGGTGCGCTCGGCGTGGCTGAGCAGGACATCGTGCGGGCCGCCGTGGATCCACCAGGAGGGCGGCCGGACGCCGAGGCCGACGGCGAGCACCGAGCCGCCGAGGGCCAGCAGGATCAGTCCGGCCAGGGCGAGCAGGACGCGGTTGAGCCGCCCGGAGCGCATCGCCTTCACCCCTTTCGCGCGGCCCGGGTCACCCGCAGGGCGAGCCGGGGCGTATGGGTCAGGCCGAGGCCGTGCACCGCCTCGGTGAGGGTGGTGTCCAGGTCGGCGCGGACGTCGTCCAGTTCGCGGAAGTGCGAGCTGGCGCGGACGGCGGCCTTGCGGCGGCGCATCCGTACCCGTACGGACCGTACGCCGGACACTTCCATGGCGCGGTCGCGCAGCACCTGGGCCGCCGCGTCCCGCTTGAGCCCCGCGCGGACGTCCGGGTGCGGGCGGCGCATCGGCAGCAGGGAGCGGTGTCCCGGGGTGAGCGCGAGGGCGAGCAGCCACAGGCCGAGGGCCACCGCGAGGGCCGCGCCGGCCAGTACCCAGGTGTCGTCCAGGGGCCGTTCGGCCAGCTGGCGGGCCAGTGCCCGGCGCCAGCGCATCGCGGGCCGGTGGGCGCGGACCGCGACGATGTCGTAGAGCAGCAGGCCCGCGCCGGCCAGCACCAGCACGGCGACGATGCCCGCGGGGACGCGGCGGGGCGCCCAGAAGCGGCCGCTGCCGCCCGCGTCCGCGGGGGCGTCGGTGTTCTTGTCGAGGGTGACCTGGCTCATCGGGTCCTCCCGCCCGCGGCCGTCGGCGGGTGCAGCCGCTCGATGTGGACGGCGACCTCGGAGACCGTCAGGTTCACCAGCTCGCCCACCCGCTCGGTGACATGGCGGCGCACGGCGGCGCAGCGGGCGCCGATGTCGCAGGGGTAGCCGAGTTCGAGATCGACGCGGATCCGGGCGGTGTCGTGGTGGACGGCCACCGTGGCGTGCGGCGCCCCGGCGTCGGCGGGCGGCGGGCCCAGGGCCTCCCGGGCGGCCTGCGCGGCGACCTTCGCCACGACGCGGTCGGCGATCCGGGTGGCGCCCCGTTCCCCGGGCGGCACCCGGGCCGGTGGGTGTCGTACCGCCCCCGTCCCGGTGGTCACGGCGGTCACCGCCGCCGGTCGCGGCTGCGGAAGAAGTCACCGAGGTCCAGATCGCCCTCCGCGAACCGGCCGACCACGAACCCGACGGCGCCCAGCGCCGCCACCAGCAAAAACGCGCCGAACCCGCCGAAGTACCCGGCGAACCCCAGCGCCATTCCGGCGATCATGCCGATCATGGCCGTGCTCATGCAGCGCTCCTCAGCTCGTCGGGTGTACGGGGTCCGGCACGGGCCCGGTCACTGGATCCGGGGCTCCGGCTCGTCCTCCTCCTCGTCGGGCAGCTTGACGTCGCTGACCGCGATGTTGACCTCGACGACCTCCAGGCCGGTCATCCGCTCCACCGCGGCGACCACGTTCTCGCGCACGGCGCCGGCGACATCGCCGATGGAGACTCCGTAGTCCACCACGATCTCCAGGTCGAGGGCGGTCTGCACCTCCCCGACCTCGGCCTTCACCCCGCGGGTCACCGACTTGGAGCCGCCGGGCACCCGGTCGCGCACGGCGCCGAGGGTGCGGGCGAAGCCGCCGCCCATCGCGTGCACACCGATCACGTCCCGGGCGGCCAGCCCGGCGATCTTCTCCACCACGCCGTCGGCGATGGTGGTCCGTCCCCGGGTCGACGGATCGCCGCCGCCGCGCCGGACGGCCTTCCGGGTCGACGTGTGCGGCTCGCCGCCGCCTTCGGGGGTCGTCGTCATGTCGGTCATCGCCGTACGTCCCTTTCGGTCGTCGTCCTTGGACCACCGTAAGCAAGGTTGCGCGACCGCGCGCCGGGGATGCGGCAGGCTGGAGGAATGACGGACGCGTGGAGCCAGGTCGTAAGACATCACGTCGGGCTCGGCAGGATGCTGCCGTTGGGTGGGCCCGGGGACGGCGCGTGGATCGCGGAGGACGCGGCGGGCGCGGTCCTGCGCGGCGCGGCGGCGGACGGCCTGCCCGGGGTGCGCCTTGGCGCGCTGCGGATCGGGCTCGCCGACCCGCTGCGGGTGGCCGAGCCCGTCGTACCGGCCCCGCCGAGCGCGCTGCCGCCGGGTGCCCTGCGGGTGACGGCGGACTTCGCGGCGACCTCCGTGGAGCCGCTGCCGGGCACCGCGGCGCGGCTGCGGGAGCTGCTCGCGACGGCGGCGGCCGAGCGCCTCGGCCTGGTGGTGGCGGAGGTGGACCTGCGGATCACGGAGCTGCTGGAGCCGGACGGGCGGCTCGTGGAGGTACGGCCGCCGCGGCCACCGGAGGCCCGTGAGGCGACGGAACTGTCCGAGCTGCGCGCGGCCGAGGCGGCGCTCGCGGTGCCGGGGGTCGCCCGGCTGACCGGGCCGGGGCGGGCGGTCCGCGTCGAGGAGCGGACGGACGGCACGGCCGCCCTGGTGCACCGTCATGTGCGGGTGGACCTGGCGACCGACGCGACCCACCGGACCGTGGAGGTGGCCCGGCGGGTGCGCGCGGCCGTACGGGACGCGCTGGAGGACCGGCCGACGGTGGCCGTCCTGGTCACTTCGGTGGGCTGAGCCCTATTCGCCGATGCCGGCCAGATCGCGCAGCCGGCGTGCCTGAGCCCCGCGCTCGGCGGAGCGCTGTTCGTCGTACGAACGGCCGGCCGCACCGCTGAGCAGGGCCTTGGTCTCGACCACGGCGTCCCGCGGGGCGGCCACCAGCGCGGCGGTCAGATCGCGTACGGCGCCATCGAGTTCGTCCCCGGCGACGGCCAGGTTGGCCAGGCCCGAGGCCACCGACTCCTGCGCGCCGACGAACCGGCCGGTCACGCAGATCTCCAGCGCGCGGGCATACCCGACCAGGCCGACCAGCGGATGCGTGCCGGCCAGGTCGGGAACGATGCCGAGGCTGGTCTCGCGCATGGCGAACTGCACATCGTCGGCGACGATCCGCAGGTCGCAGGCGAGCGCCAGCTGGAATCCGGCACCGATGGCATGTCCTTGTACGGCGGCGACGGACACGATGTCATTGCGTCGCCACCAGGTGAACGCCTCCTGGAATTCGGCGATGGTCGCGTCGAGCCCGGCGTCGTCACGACGCGCGATATCGGTGAAGGTCGGCTCGCCCGGAATCCCCTCCGGAGTGAACATCTGGCGGTCCAGTCCGGCGGAGAAGGACTTGCCCTCGCCACGCAGCACCACGACTCGGACGGAGCCCGGCAGCAGCCGGCCGGCCTCGGCGAGCGCCCGCCACAGGGCGGGGCTCTGTGCGTTGCGCTTGGCCGGATTCGTCAGCGTCACCGTGGCGATCGCGTCGTCGACGGTGAGCCGTACGCCGTCCTTGTCGAGTACAGGAGCGAGGTCCTGGTCGGGCGTGGCCATGGGGCGCCTCCGATGGGTGCGGTCAGCGAAGCAGAGCTAAGTGACTGCACAGTAACCACCCGGCCGGTCGGATCGCCGACCGGGTGGCCACCATCGAAGCCGATGGGCCGCCCGGAGTCAGGACGATGCGGCCTTCTTGCCCCGGGTCGCTCCGCCACGCCCTCGCAGCGTGACGCCCGACTCGCTGAGCATCCGGTGTACGAAGCCATACGAGCGGCCGGTCTCTTCGGCCAGTGCCCGGATGCTCGCACCGGAGTCGTACTTCTTCTTCAGGTCTGCCGCGAGCTTGTCGCGCGCGGCGCCGGTCACCCGGCTGCCCTTCTTCAGAGTCTCGGCCACCCGTGCCTCCTCATGGGAAGTGCGCTCTGGTCTCCTCATGATCACCCCTCCGGGGCGTGATGGCCACCCATTCGGCAAGGTCGGTGAGACATCGTTGTGACGACAGGAGCGGATCCCCACAAGCGGAATGCCCAATTCCAGCCGTCGCCGTCGACAGGGCCGAACGGGTGGGTCCACGAAGTACCAGGTCAGAGACGCGCCACGGCCGACCCCTTGCTGGACAAGGGATCGGCCGGGAAATCGGTGTACGACACACCCTGGTATGAGGAGATCTCACACAGATGGTGGATCACGGCTCGGCCGAATGATCCATACTCAGCGGATCGGACTTTCGATCACGCCAGGGCGACGAGGTCCGCGTAGTCGGAGCCCCACAGGTCCTCGACGCCGTCGGGCAGCAGGATGATCCGCTCGGGCTGGAGCGCCTCCACGGCACCCTCGTCGTGGGTGACGAGGACGACGGCGCCCTTGTAGGTGCGCAGCGCGCCGAGGATCTCCTCGCGGCTGGCCGGGTCGAGGTTGTTGGTCGGCTCGTCCAGCAGCAGCACATTGGCGGAGGAGACCACCAGGGTCGCGAGCGCCAGCCGGGTCTTCTCGCCGCCGGACAGGACGCCCGCGGGCTTGTCCACGTCGTCGCCGGAGAACAGGAACGAGCCGAGCACCTTGCGGACCTCGACCAGGTCCATGTCCGGGGCGGCCGAGCGCATGTTCTCCAGGACGGTGCGCGTGGGGTCGAGGGTCTCGTGCTCCTGCGCGTAGTAGCCGAGCTTAAGGCCGTGACCGGGGACGACTCCGCCGGTGTCGGGCTTCTCGACGCCGCCGAGCAGCCGCAGCAGGGTCGTCTTGCCCGCGCCGTTCAGGCCGAGGATGACGACCCGGGAGCCCTTGTCGATCGCGAGGTCGACGTCGGTGAAGATCTCCAGCGAGCCGTACGACTTCGACAGGCCCTCGGCCATCAGCGGGGTCTTGCCGCAGGGGGCGGGCTCGGGGAAGCGGAGCTTGGCGACCTTGTCGGACTGGCGGACCGCGTCCAGACCGGAGAGCAGCTTGTCGGCGCGGCGGGCCATGTTCTGCGCGGCGACCGTCTTGGTGGCCTTGGCGCGCATCTTGTCGGCCTGCGCGTTCAGGGCGGCGGCCTTCTTCTCGGCGTTGGCCCGCTCGCGCTTGCGGCGCTTCTCGTCGGCCTCGCGCTGCTGCTGGTAGAGCTTCCAGCCCATGTTGTAGACGTCGATGTTCGAGCGGTTGGCGTCCAGGTAGAACACCTTGTTGACGACCGTCTCGACCAGGTCGACGTCGTGGGAGATCACGATGAAGCCGCCGCGGTAGGTCTTCAGGTAGTCCCGCAGCCAGATGATCGAGTCGGCGTCGAGGTGGTTGGTCGGCTCGTCCAGGAGCAGGGTGTCCGCGTCCGAGAACAGGATCCGGGCCAGCTCGATACGGCGGCGCTGACCACCGGAGAGGGTGTGCAGCGGCTGGCCGAGCACCCGGTCGGGCAGGTTCAGCGCGGCGGCGATGGTGGCGGCCTCGGCCTCGGCGGCGTACCCGCCCTTGGTGAGGAACTCGGTCTCCTGGCGCTCGTACTGCTTCATCGCCTTGTCGCGGGTGGAGCCCTTGCCGTTGGCGATCCGCTCCTCGTTCTCGCGCATCTTGCGCAGCAGCACGTCCAGGCCGCGCGCGGACAGGACGCGGTCGCGAGCGAGGACGTCCAGGTCGCCGGTGCGGGGGTCCTGGGGGAGGTAGCCGACCTCGCCGGAGCGGGTGATGGTGCCGGCCGCGGGGATGCCCTCGCCGGCCAGGCACTTGGTGAGGGTGGTCTTGCCTGCGCCATTGCGGCCGACGAGGCCGATGCGGTCACCCTTGGCCACCCGGAAGGTGGCGTTCTCGATGAGGATGCGGGCGCCGGCGCGCAGCTCGATTCCGGTGGCGGAGATCACGGACAGACTCCTGGGCGTACAGAGGTTGGCGGGTGGGCGGCTGAGGACGTTCCCGCCGTCTAATGCGCGAGGAGAATGGCCATGGGAACAAGTCTAACGGGGCCGTGCAAGCCGTTTTCCCGCGTCCGCGCCCCCGGGCCGCATCCCCGGGCGGCGGACCGGGGAGAACTTCCCGGGAGCCCCGGGAGGAGTGATCCGCATGGCATCGATGGGTGGAGGGCGGCCGGGCATCTGTCCGACGCTGCTGTACACGGACGCGAAGGCGGCGATCCGGCAGCTCACACAGGGCCTCGGCTTCACCGAGCTGACCGTGTACGAGGCGGCCGACGGCAAGGTGCTGCACGCCGAGCTGGTGCAGGGCAACGGCGCGGTGATGATCGCGTCCAAGGGCCGCGGCGGGCCCTTCGAGACGGCGATGGGGCACGCGGGGCCCGCCGGGATCTACGTCGTGGTGGACGACGTGGACGTCCACCACCGGCGGGCCGCGGCGTACGGCGTGGAGATCCTCATGCCCCCGACGGACCAGGACTACGGCTCGCGGGACTATCTGGCCCGGGACGTCGAGGGCAACGTCTGGAGCTTCGGGACGTACGCGCCGGAGATCGGCGTCTGAGCCGTCCCCGGCGGGTGCGGCACCGTGCCACCCGCCGGTGTACGGCCTCAGCCGCCGGTGTGCACCTGGAACGCGGCCCGGCGCACGGCCTTGGCGAGGGCCGGGTCGGGGTGGGCGGCGGCGAGGGCGACCAGGACCTGCACGGTGCGCGGGTGGCCGACGGCGCGGACCTCGTCGAGCAGCCGGGGCACGGTGGGCTGCACCGCGGACTCCAGGTGCCGTACCAGCATCGGCGCCTCGCCGTGGTCGGCGACGGCCGCGGCGGTGTCCACCCAGAGCCAGGTGGCCTCCTCGCGGGTGAGCACCTCGTGGGCGTCCTCCGGGTCGAGACCGTCGTGCTCGGCCAGCCACAGCAGGGCGTACGGCCGCAGCGTCGGCTCGTCCACCACCGCCCGTACGTCGGGCTCGGCCGGGGCGCCGACCACGCGCAGCGCCTCGAAGGCCAGCCCGCGCAGCAGGGCGTCCTCGCCGCGGGCCGCGTCGAGCAGCTCGCTGACGGCGCCCCCGACGGTGCGGGCGGCGAGCCAGGCGCGGTACTCGGCGCGGGCCGCGTTGGGGCGCAGCTGGGCGCAGCCGCGCAGCATGTCCTCGGCGGACTGCTCGATGTTGCCCGCGGGGCTCTGCGCGGCCACGCAGATCTGCTCCAGCTTGACCCACACCGCCCAGCTGCCCAGCGGGGTGAGGGTGGCCTGGCCGGCGCCGCAGGTGAGGGCACCGACGGAGGCGAGGGCCGCCAGCGCCCAGTCCAGGAGCGGTGCGAGGGAGGCGGGCGGGGCGTCCGGGGTCCCGGCGGGCTCGGCGGCGGCCTCGACGGGGGGCCGGCTGCCGGGCTCGTAGGAGACCTCGCAGCGTTCGGTGCGCAGCTCGGTGACCCGCTGCTGCAGCAGGTCGAGCAGTTGTTCGACCGGGACGGGTCCGGCGGACAGCTGGAGGAAGGAGAGCACCTGCGGCATGGCGGAGACGGCCTCCGCGACGGCGGCCGGCTCATGTGCCTCGGGTTCGGGCAGGGCGAGCGACCAGGCGTCGAAGAGGGCGACCCAGCCGCGCAGCACGGCGCTGTCGTCCCGGTCCCAGGCGCGCAGCCGCCAGCCGGGGCGCGCGCTGTCGCCGTGCACCTCGACCAGTCCGGCCAGGCGTGCGGTGTCCCAGTCGGCGCGGATCTGTTCGGTGGTGAGCCCGAGGTCGGCGGCCGCGCGGTCGGCGGTGGCGGCGGAGAGGGTGGCCTTGCCGTCGGCGGTGGCGGCGTCACGGCCGGGGCCCAGGGCGTTGTCCGCCCAGCGGGCGACGCGGACCGCGCCGGCCAGCCCGGTGCGGGCCATTTTGGCCAGCTCGGCGGGCGCGGGGGTGCCCTCCGGCGGCCGGGGTGCGGGGCGGCGCGGGCGCCGCTGGTTCACAGCTGCGGGGGCGGCGGCCAGGGGTCGAGGTCGGACGAGTCGGAGCCTGGAGTCGCGCGGGATACGGGACGTCACAGGGGCAGTCTTCCGGTTGACGGTCCGAAAACCCAAACGGAATGTCACGGCGGGCGACAGGGCTGGCCAACGCACCGGGTTCCGCACGGGGTCGGCAGGCATGTTTCGGCCAACCGCACGGTCACAACCGGAACGGGCCCGGCCGGTCCCGGCGCGCCCGGTGCGCCCCGGCGTACGCCGTCACATCAGCGGGGTCAGGAAGCGCCGCAACCGCTCCTCGTACGCCGGTGGGTCCGGGTTCCACATCGCCGCGTGCGGGGCGTTCGGCACGGTGTGCAGGGCGACGCGGTCGGGGCGGCGGGCGGCGAGCAGCCGGGAGAACTCCCAGGGGGCGACCCGGTCGCCGGGGCCGTGGATGATCAGGGTGGGAACGGCGAGCCGCTCGGGGTCGGTGATCTCGGCGACCCGGTCGGCGTGCAGCCCGGCGCGGCCCTGGGCGGCGCGGACCGCGAGCGGCAGCAGCGGGGCGGGGGTGTGCCGGGCACGGGCGAGGGCGCGCAGCGTGGCCTCCCAGCTGAGCACCGGCGAGTCGAGGATCAGCCCGGCGATGTGCTCGCGCACGGCGGAGTGCTCGGCGGCGCGCAGCGCCATGGTGGCGCCGGTGGACCAGCCGAGCAGGACGACGCGGCGGGCGCCGTAGCGCACGGCGTAGCGGATCGCCGCGTCCACGTCGCGCCACTCGGTCTCGCCGAGGTGGTTCAGGCCGTCCGCGGGGCGGGGTGCGCCGAGGTCGCCGCGGTAGGCGAGGGCCAGAACCGGAAGCCTGCGGGCGCGCAGGAAACCCATCACGTTCATGGCGTGCTCGCGGGTGGCGCCCAGGCCGTGCACGGCGATCACCCAGGTGTCCCGGTCGCCGGGCAGGAACCAGGCGGGCAGCGCGCCGAGTTCGCCGGGCACGTCCACGTCGGCGTGGTCGAGGCCGAGCGCGGTGCGCGGGTTGCCGACGTGCACATTGGGGGTGAGCCAGACGGAGTCGCCGGGCGCGAGGGTGCCGTGCGTCACGCCGTCCAGGCGGCGTACGACAGTGTCGGCGGTGTGCGGCGCGGTCTCCAGGACGGGCCCCACGACCGCGTGCGAGCCGTCGCCCGCGAGGCCGTAGGTACCGGGGCGCAGCGAGGCCAGGTCCCGGGTGAGCGTGATCTGGCCGGCCGCGGTGCCGTGCACGGTGAGCCGGGGCTCGGTGGGCAGCGGCCGGCCGCCGGTCGCCTTCAGCGCGACATCACTGGCGAGCCGCCCGGCGGCCACGGATGCCAGACCGGCGGCCACGACGGCGGTGACCGCGGCGGCGGTCGCTTTGAGGGGGTGCACGGCACCAGTGTCACGGGGGGTGCGGTGCCCGGCCAGTGGAGAGGCGGGATGGAGTGAAGGAGGAAGATATCGGGACGAAAGGCGCAGAGTCGACGTCAGGTCATGGATAGAGGAGCTGGTCGGGGAGCTTGTCGAGGAGTCGATCGGGAAGCTGCGGGACACGGGTCACCTCCGTTGGCCGTATCCCTTCAGGCGTTCCCCGACTTCGGCGAGTTGTGCCTCCGTCAGCAGAGACGGGGTCAGACCCGGGACCGAGGAGGCGGTCAGCCAGAGCCGGCACATCCACTCCAGCTGGGCGGTGCGGTCGTACGCCTGGTCGAGGGTGGCGCCGTACGTGAGGGTGCCGTGGTTCTGCAGCAGGCACCCGGAGCGGTCGGCGAGGGCCCGGAGCATGTGCTCGGCCAGTTCGTCGGTGCCGTAGGCGGCGTACGGCGCGACCCGCACCGGTCCGCCGAGGGCGGCGGCCATGTAGTGGACCAGCGGCAGCTCGGGCACCAGCGTGGAGACCGCGGTGGCGTGCACGGCGTGGGTGTGGACGATCGCGCGGGCGTCGGTGGTGCGGTAGACGGCGAGATGCATGGGCAGCTCGCTGGTCGGCACCAGCGTCCCGAGCACCTGACGGCCGGTGAGGTCCACTGCGGTGATGTCGTCCGGGGTGAGCCGGTCGTAGGGCACACCCGACGGGGTGACCAGCACCACGTCCCCGACGCGCGCGGAGACATTGCCGGAGGTGCCGACGACCAGCCCGTCGGCGACGCTCCGCCGTGCCGTCGCCACCACCGCCGCCCAGGACCGAGCCGCTTCCTCGCGCACTTCTCCGCCCGTCTCCCGCAGCTTGGAGGTCATGCCCGCGATCCTGCCAGCCGCTTGTACACCAGGTGGCCGGTCGCCGCACTTCCGTCCGAACTTCCGCACCACCAAAAGGGTGTATATCCGGCCAAACGCTAAAAATCTCCACTGATTCGATGATCACCGGCCCTTGAATGAGCCCTCCTTGCCCTCCGGGCGACCTGGTCGTCCGTCACCCCCGGGGAGCCGGCCCATGGCCCGTGACCGCACCCACCTCCGCCGCCGCGCCGGTGCCCTCGCGGCGACCACCGCGGCCCTCGCCCTCACCTGCGCCGCCACCGCCGCGGCCGGCCCCCCGGACCGGATCGCGAGCCGGCCCAAGGGGCACGACGTGTCGTCCCACCAGAAGAAGGTGGACTGGCCGGCCGCACAGGCCCGCGGGGCGCACTTCACCTACGTCAAGGCGACCGAGTCCACGAGCTACCACAACCCCTATTTCCGTCAGCAGTACGACGGCGCCCGCGACGCGGGACTGATCCGCGGCGCCTACCACTTCGCGCTGCCGGACGAGTCCTCCGGCGCCGCGCAGGCCCGCTACTTCGTGGCGCACGGCGGGGGCTGGCGGGCCGACGGCTGGACGCTGCCGCCCGCGCTGGACATCGAGTACAACCCGTACAGCGCGAAGCACCCCTGCTACCGGCTGGGCTGGAAGCGCATGAAGTCGTGGATCTGGTCGTTCAGCGACGAGATGGCCCGCGAGATTGGCCGCCGTCCCGTGATCTACACCACGGCCCAGTGGTGGAAGCAGTGCACCGGCGACAGCCACGCCTTCGCCTCCCGCCACCCCCTGTGGGTCGCCCGCCACGGCACCTCGGAACCGGGCAGGCTGCCCGGCGGCTGGCAGTACTGGACCTTCTGGCAGTACGCCACCGCGGGCCGGCTGCCGGGTGACCAGAATCTCTTCAACGGCACCTCCAGCAGGCTGCGGACCTTCGCGGCGGGCTGGTGACCCAAGGGGCGTATGGGCACGTCCGGTTCGGGAAGCGGAAGCGGAGGCTCACTCCCCCGATGCGGACACCCCTGTGCCCGCCCCAGTTCATCTTCCGTTCACCCAGGTTGCCTACGTTCATCCGGACAACGACCTCGAATGATTGTCTGGGTAAATGGAAAGCTTCTCGCTGATCCTCGCGATTGTGGTGGTTACCGCACTCGCGTTTGATTTCACGAACGGTTTCCACGACACCGCGAACGCGATGGCCACCACCATCTCCACCGGCGCGATGAAGCCGAAGCTCGCGGTAGCCATGTCCGCCACCCTCAACCTGGTGGGCGCCTTCCTCTCCGTGGAGGTCGCCAACACGATCTCCAAGGGACTCGTCGACGAGAGCGGCATCCGCCCCGAGGTCATCTTCGCCGCCCTGGTCGGCGCGATCCTCTGGAACCTGCTGACCTGGCTGGTGGGCCTGCCCTCCAGTTCCTCGCACGCCCTGATGGGCGGTCTGATCGGCGCCGCCGTCGCCTCCGCCGGATTCGGCGCCGTGCACGGCGGCGTCCTGGTCACCAAGGTGCTGCTGCCCGCGGTCGCCGCGCCGGTCGTGGCGGGTGTCGCCGCCCTGGTGGCCACCCGGCTCTCCTACAAGGCCGGCACCAAGGCCGAGGGCGAGGCCACCCGCAAGGGCTTCCGCGTCGGCCAGGTCGCCTCCGCCGCGCTGGTCTCCCTCGCGCACGGCACCAACGACGCGCAGAAGACGATGGGCATCATCACCCTCGCGCTGATCGCGGGCGGCGCCATCGCCCCCGGCTCCAACCCTCCCACCTGGGTGATCCTCTCCGCGGGCCTGGCCATCGCGCTCGGCACCTACATCGGCGGCTGGCGCATCATCCGCACCATGGGCACGGGCCTGACCGATCTGGAGCCCCGTCAGGGCTTCGCCGCGCAGACCAGTGCCGCGACCGCCATCCTGGCCTCCTCCCACCTCGGCTTCTCCCTCTCCACCACGCATGTCGTCTCCGGCGCGGTGATGGGTTCGGGCCTCGGCCGCAAGGGCGGTGTGGTCCGCTGGTCCACCGCGACCCGGATGACCGTCGCCTGGGTGCTCACCCTGCCGGCCGCCGCGCTGGTCGGCGCGGGCGCCGAGGCCGTCACCGAACTCGGTGACGGGGGCACCGCCGCCGTCGCCGTCTTCCTGATCGCCGCGAGCGCCTGGATCTACAAGCTGTCCCGGCGCGAGGTCATCGACCACACCAATGTGGTCGCCGACCCGGCCGCGGAGCCCTCCGGCGTGGTGACCACCGCCATCGCCGCGGTGAGCCCCCCGCCCACGGGCGCGATCACCGAGGACCTGACGGCCACCATCCCGGCCCCCGCGCAGGCTCCGGCCGCCGAGACGTCGGCCCCCGCCGCCTCGGCCCCGCCGGCCGCCACCGTCTGACCCCGAGCCCGTTCACCAAGGAAGCATTCCCATGAAGATCGACTGGGCGTCCATCGGCTCCGTCTTCGGCGTCAGCCTCGCGTTCACCGTGGGCCTGGTGGTCCTGTTCACCCTCGGCGTCAACGGCCTCGCCCGGCGCGAGAAGGCCGCGGCCGAGGGCGGCACCGCCACGCTCGCCGTCACCGGCGCCTACGTCTGCTTCGCGGCCTGCGCGGCGGCGGTGGCGTACGGCATCCTCCTGATCGTCTCCAAGTCCTGAGCCCGGGGCCCAGGCCCCGGCAGTTCCCGAAGGCTCCCCTGCGCCGCCCGCGGCAGGGGAGCCTCTCGCGTGCCCGGACCCCCCCCTGGTGCGGGAACACCCCTCGTGGTGTGGGAATCTGCACACTCCCGCAGGTCAACGGCAAGTTGACGGCCGTTCCGAGGGCGTGGTGGACTTCCCACGCCATCTACGGCAGCAGAAGAGGAAGCCGGTGCGAATCCGGCGCGGTCCCGCCACTGTCACCGGGGAAGAACCCCCGGGTAGCCAGGAACTCTCGCCGCCGGATCACGTCGAACCAGGGCGCGGACACCCTGAGTGAGGACACATCGCCATGCTCGGCTGCCGAAGGACCAGTACCAGGACCACTGTCGCGGTGACCACGGCCGACTGAGCCGATGGCCGCCGATCGCAGTTACGCGTACGGCGCCGCCGCCGGACTTCTCGGCGACCTCCTCCTCGGCGATCCCCGCCGCGGGCATCCGGTCGCCGCGTTCGGGCGCGCGGCCGCCGCTGTCGAAGGCGCGTTGTGGCACGACCACCGCGGCTGGGGCGCTCTGCACACCACCGTGTGCGCCGGTGGCGCCGTCGCGCTCGGCGCGCTGGCCGCCCGTGCCGTACGCCCCTGCCCCGCCGCGTCCGTCGCCCTGACCGCCGCGGCCACCTGGGCCGTCGTCGGCGGCACCTCACTCGCCCGCGAGGCGCAGGCCATCGGGGCCGCCCTGACGGCCGGGGACATCGAGGCGGCCCGCGCCCGGCTGCCGCATCTGTGCGGCCGGGACCCGCAGGCGCTGGACGCCGACGGGATCGCGCGGGCCGTGGTCGAGTCGGTCGCCGAGAACACCTCCGACGCGGTCGTGGGCGCCCTGGTGTGGGGCGCGGTCGCCGGGGTGCCGGGACTGCTGGGCTTCCGGGCCGTCAACACCCTGGACGCCATGGTGGGTCACAAGTCCCTCAGGCACCGCCGCTTCGGCTGGGCGTCCGCGCGCCTGGACGACGTGGCCGGCTGGCCGGGGGCGCGGCTGACCGCCGTCCTCGCCGCCGCGGCCGGACCCGATCCGCGCGGCGCCGTACGGGCGTGGCGCGCCGACGCCCGCCGCCATCCGAGCCCCAACGCCGGTCCCGTGGAGGCCTCCTTCGCGGGCGCCCTCGGCGTGCGCCTGGGCGGCACCCTCTCCTACGGCGGTCGCGTCGAGCACCGTCCCGTACTGGGCGGCGCCACCGGACGGGCCGTACAGGTCCCCGACATCGGACGGGCCGTACGGCTCTCCCGGCGCGTCGGCCTGCTCGCGCTCGGCACCACGGTCGCCGCGCGCCTCCTCGTCAACGGACTGAAGGGACGCGGGAAATGAACGGTGGTCTCCTCGTCGCCGGCACCACCTCCGACGCCGGAAAGAGCGTCGTGACGGCCGGGATCTGCCGGTGGCTGGTGCGCCAGGGTGTGAAGGTCGCGCCGTTCAAGGCGCAGAACATGTCCCTCAACTCCTTCGTCACCCGGGAGGGCGCCGAGATCGGGCGGGCCCAGGCCATGCAGGCCCAGGCGTGCCGGATCGAGCCGACCGCGCTGATGAACCCCGTGCTGCTCAAGCCCGGCGGCGAGCAGAGCAGCCAGGTGGTGCTGCTGGGCAAGCCGGTGGGCGAGATGAGCGCGCGCGGCTACCACGGCGGGCGCCGGCAGCGGCTGCTCGGCACGGTCCTGGACTGCCTGGCCGAGCTGCGCGGGCAGTACGACGCGGTGATCTGCGAGGGCGCGGGCAGCCCGGCCGAGATCAATCTGCGCCGCACCGACATCGTCAACATGGGGATCGCGCGCGGCGCCCGGCTGCCCGTGCTCGTCGTCGGCGACATCGACCGCGGTGGCGTCTTCGCCTCCTTCTTCGGCACCCTCGCCCTGCTCTCGCCCGCGGACCAGGAGCTGGTCGCCGGGTTCCTGGTGAACAAGTTCCGCGGCGATGTCTCGCTGCTGGAACCGGGGTTGGACATGCTCAAGGGCCTCACCGGGCGGCCGGCGTACGGCGTGCTGCCGTTCCGGCACGGGCTCGGGATCGACGAGGAGGACGGCCTGCGCGTCTCCCTGCGGGGCGCGGTGCGGGAGTCGGCCGTCGCTCCCCCGCTCGGCGCGGACGTGCTGCGCGTCGCCGTGTGCGCGATCCCGCTGATGTCCAACTTCACCGATGTGGACGCGCTGGCCGCCGAACCCGGCGTCGTGGTGCGGTTCGTGGACCGCCCGGAGGAGCTGGCCGACGCCGACCTGGTCGTCGTCCCCGGCACCCGGGGCACCGTCCGGGCGCTCCGCTGGCTGCGCGAGCGCGGCCTCGCCGACGCGCTCGCCCGCAGGGCCGCCGAACACCGGCCGGTGCTCGGCATCTGCGGCGGTTTCCAGATCCTCGGCGAGCACATCGAGGACGAGGTGGAGTCGCGGGCCGGCGCCGTCCCCGGCCTCGGACTGCTGCCGGTGCGGGTGCGGTTCGCCCGCGAGAAGACCCTCACCCGCCCCACCGGCCAAGCCCTCGGCGAGCCGGTCGAGGGGTACGAGATCCACCACGGCGTCGCCGAAGTCACCGGCGGCGAAGCCTTCCTGGACGGCTGCCGGGTCGGCCAGACCTGGGGCACCCACTGGCACGGCTCACTGGAGTCGGACGGCTTCCGGCGGGCCTTTCTGCGCGAGGTGGCCGCCGCCGCGGGCCGCCGCTTCGTGCCCGCGCCGGACACCTCCTTCGCCGCGCTGCGCGAGGAGCAGCTCGACCGGCTCGGCGATCTGATCGAACAGCACGCGGACACGGACGCGCTGTGGCGGCTCATCGAGTCCGGCGCGCCGCAAGGACTGCCCTTCATCCCACCGGGAGCGCCCGCATGAGCACAGTGTTGTTGTTGTCCACCGCCGACACCGATCTGCTGGCGGCACGGGCCTGTGGCGCCGGTTATCTGATCGGCAACCCCACCCGGGTCGATGTCGCCGAGGAACTGCCGCGGCTGCTGGCGGGCGCGGACCTCGCGGTCGTACGGCTGCTCGGCGGCAAGCGCGCCTGGGAGGACGGGCTGGCCGCGCTGAAGGCGTCCGGGGTGCCCGCGGTGCTGCTGGGCGGCGAGGCGGTGCCGGACGCGGAGCTGATGGCCGACTCGACCGTGCCCGCCGGAGTGGTGGCCGAGGCGCTGCGCTATCTGGTCGAGGGCGGCCCGGACAATCTGCGCGAGCTGTCCCGGTTCCTGTCCGACACCGTGCTGCTGACCGGCGAGGGCTTCGAGGAGCCGCGCCGGATGCCGGAGTTCGGGGTGCACGGCGGGTACGAGGTACAGGACGGCCGCCCGACCGTCGGCGTGCTCTTCTACCGGGCCCATGAACTCAGCGGCAACACCGCCTTCGTGGACACCCTGTGCACGGCGATCGAGGCACAGGGCGCCAACGCCCTTCCGGTGTACTGCGGTTCGCTGCGCGGCGCGGACGCCGGGCTGTACGAGCTGCTGGGCCGGGCCGACGCGCTGGTGGCGACCGTGCTCGCGGCCGGCGGCACCCATGCCTCGGAGGCGTCGGCGGGCGGCGACGAGGAGGCCTGGGACATCGGCGCGCTGGCCGACCTCAACATCCCGGTGCTGCAAGGGCTCTGCCTCACCTCCTCGCACACCGCCTGGGACGAGTCGGACGCCGCGCTCTCCCCCATGGACGCGGCGATGCAGGTCGCCATCCCGGAGTTCGACGGCCGGCTGATCACCGTGCCGTTCTCCTTCAAGGAGCAGGGCCCCGACGAGGTCCCGGTGTACGTCGCCGACCCCGAGCGGGCCGCCCGGGTGGCCGGGATCGCGGTGCGGCACGCCCGGCTCGGATACAAGCCGAACGCCGAGAAGCGTGTCGCGCTGGTCTTCACCGCCTACCCGACCAAGCACTCCCGGGTCGGCAACGCGGTCGGCCTGGACACGCCCGCCTCCGCGGTCCGGGTGCTGGACGCGCTGCGGGACGCGGGGTACTCCCTCAGCGAATACCCTTCCGAGGGCGACGAGTTGATCCACCGGCTGATCGAGGCCGGCGGCCACGACGTGGAGTGGCTGACCGAGGAACAGCTGGCCGCCGCGCCCGCGCGGGTGCCGCTGGCCGACTACCGGGCGTGGTTCGAGAAGCTGGACCCCGCGCTGCGCGAGGCGATGACCGAGGCGTGGGGCGAGCCGCCGGGCAACCTCTACGTGGACGGCGACGACATCGTGCTCGCCTCCCTCCAGTTCGGCAACGTGGTGGTGATGATCCAGCCGCCGCGCGGCTTCGGCGAGAACCCGATCGCGATCTACCACGACCCCGACATGCCGCCCTCCCACCACTACCTGGCGGCCTACCGCTGGCTGGACCACAGCTTCGGCGCGGACGCCGTCGTGCACATGGGCAAGCACGGCACCATGGAGTGGCTGCCGGGCAAGGGCCTCGGCCTCTCCCGCGGCTGCGCGCCGGACGCGGTGCTCGGCGAACTCCCGCTGATCTACCCGTTCATCGTCAACGACCCCGGCGAGGGCACCCAGGCCAAGCGGCGCGGGCACGCCACCGTCGTGGACCACCTGGTGCCGCCGATGGCCCGCGCCGACACCTATGGCGACCTCGCCAAGCTGGAACAGCTGCTGGACGAGTACGCGCTCGTCTCCGACCTCGACCCGACGAAGGCACCGGCCGTCCGCGCCCAGATCTGGACCCTGGTCAAGGCCGCCGAGCTGCACCACGACCTGCATGTGGACGAGCAGCCCGACGACGCGGCGTTCGACGAGTTCGTGATGCACATCGACGGCTATCTGTGCGAGATCAAGGACGTGCAGATCCGCGACGGCCTGCACATCCTGGGCGGCGGCCCGGTCGGCGAGCCCCGCGTCAACCTCGTGCTCGCCGTGCTGCGCGCCTCCCAGGTGTGGGGCGGGCAGGCGAACGCGCTGCCGGGTCTGCGGGCCGCCCTCGCCGAGCATTTCGGGCTGGTGGAGAAGGAGTTGCTGGCCGAGCCGGGCGCGCCGGTGAAGGTGCCCGTGGAGCTGACGGACCTGGTGGCGGGACCGGCGCGGACGGCCGCCGACACGATCGACCTGCTGGAGCAGCTGTGCCGGCGGATCGCGGAGGGCATGGAGGCCCGTAACTGGGCGCGCGAGGCCGTACGGGAGGTCGTGCGGGAGGCGCTCGGGGGCGTCGAACTCCCGGACGCGGTCGCCGTGTCGGAGTTCGCGTGCGACGAGGTCGTACCGCGGCTCGCGCGCACCACGGACGAGATCGGGCACATCCTGCGGGCGCTGGAGGGCGGTTACGTCCCGGCGGGGCCCTCGGGCTCGCCGACCCGCGGCCTGGTGAACGTCCTGCCGACCGGCCGCAACTTCTACTCCGTCGACCCCAAGGCCATCCCGTCCCGGCTGAGTTGGGAGGTCGGGCAGTCGCTCGCGGACTCCCTGGTGCAGCGGTATCTGGCCGACACAGGGGAGTACCCGAAGTCCGTCGGCCTGACGGTCTGGGGCACGTCCGCGATGCGCACCCAGGGCGATGACATCGCCGAGATCCTGGCGCTGCTGGGCTGCCGCCCGGTCTGGGACGACGCCTCGCGCCGGGTGACCGGCTTCGAGGTGATCCCCCTGGCCGAGCTGGGGCGCCCGCGCATCGATGTCACGGTCCGCATCTCCGGCTTCTTCCGGGACGCGTTCCCGCATGTGGTCGGGCTGATCGACGACGCGGTGCGCGCGGTGGCGGCGCTGGCGGAGCCGGCCGAGTCCAACTATGTGCGGGCGCACGTGGAGGAGGACACCGCCGAGCACGGCGACCGGCGCCGCGCCACGGCCCGTATCTTCGGCTCCAAGCCGGGCGCGTACGGCGCGGGGCTGCTGCCGCTGATCGACGCGCGCAACTGGCGCTCCGACGCGGACCTCGCCGAGGTGTACGCGGTGTGGGGCGGTTACGCGTACGGCAGGGGCCTGGACGGGCGGGCGGCGCGCGGGGACATGGAGACGGCGTTCAAGCGGATCGCGGTGGCGGCGAAGAACGTCGACACCCGCGAGCACGACCTGGTCGACGCCGACGACTACTTCCAGTACCACGGCGGCATGGTCGCCATGGTGCGGCACCTGACGGGGGCCAACCCCGAGGCGTACGTGGGCGATTCGGCCGTGCCGGACCAGGTGCGGACGCGCACGCTGGGCGAGGAGACGCACCGGGTGTTCCGGGCGCGGGTGGTCAACCCGCGCTGGATGGCGGCGATGCGCAGGCACGGCTACAAGGGCGCCTTCGAGATGGCGGCGACCGTGGACTACCTGTTCGGGTACGACGCCACGGCGGGCGTGGTCGACGACTGGATGTACGAGAAGCTGTCGGCCGAGTACGTCTTCGACCCGGAGAACAGGGACTTCATGAAGAAGTCCAACCCGTGGGCGCTGCGCGGCGTCACGGAGCGGCTCCTTGAGGCGGCGGACCGGGGCCTGTGGGCGGAGCCGGACGCGGAGACGCTGGAGCGGCTGCGCGCCACCTATCTGGAGCTTGAAGGCGACTTGGAGGGCGACGACCAGTGACCACCCCCTTTCCTTTCACGGCCGTTGTCGGCCAGGACGATCTGCGGCTCGCGCTGCTGCTGAACGCCGTGTCCCCGGCCGTCGGCGGTGTGCTGGTGCGCGGCGAGAAGGGCACCGCGAAGAGCACCGCCGTGCGGGCCCTGTCGGCGCTGCTGCCCGCGGTGGCCGTGGTGCCCGGGTGCCGGTTCTCCTGTGATCCGGGGGCGCCGGACCCGGGGTGCCCGGACGGGCCGCACGAGGCGGGTCCGGGCGGTGAACGGGCCGCGCGGATGGTCGAGTTGCCCGTCGGCGCCTCGGAGGACCGGCTGGTCGGCGCGCTGGACATCGAGCGGGCGCTCGCGGAGGGCGTGAAGGCGTTCGAGCCGGGCCTGCTGGCCGACGCGCACCGCGGCATCCTGTACGTGGACGAGGTCAACCTGCTCCACGACCATCTGGTCGACCTGCTGCTGGACGCGGCGGCGATGGGCGCCTCGTACGTGGAGCGCGAGGGCGTCTCCGTGCGGCACGCCTCGAAGTTCCTGCTCGTCGGGACCATGAACCCTGAGGAGGGCGAGCTGCGGCCGCAGCTGCTCGACCGGTTCGGGCTGACCGTGGAGGTCGCCGCCTCGCGGGAGCCGGACCAGCGGGTGGAGGTCGTACGACGGCGCCTCGCGTACGACGACGACCCCGCCGCCTTCGCCGCGCGCTGGGCCGGCGAGGAGGCCGCGGTGCGGCAACGCATCGTCGTGGCACGGGAGTTGCTGCCTCAGGTGCGCCTGGGTGACGCGGCGCTGCGGCAGATCGCGGCGACCTGCGCGGCCTTCGAGGTGGACGGCATGCGCGCCGACATCGTGATGGCGCGCACGGCGACCGCGCTGGCGGCGTGGGCCGGGCGGACGGACGTGCTCGCCGAGGACGTACGGCAGGCGGCGCTGCTCGCGCTGCCGCACCGCAGGCGCCGCAACCCCTTCGACGCGCCGGGCCTGGACGAGGACAAGCTGGACGAGACGCTGGAGCAGTCCGCCGGCCGGGACGGGGACGGCGACGACGATCCCGACGGTCCCGGTGGCGGTGGCGGGCCGGCGCCCGAGTCCGGCCCCGAGGGCGGCGGGGACAGCGCCGCGCGGCCCGAGGCCGGTGAGGGCGGGGAGCCGGGGCCCGCCGGTGCCGGTGCGGGTGAGCAGGCCCCGGCGCGGGCGGCCGAGCCGTTCCGGACGAAGGTGCTCAGCGTGCCCGGGATCGGGGAGGGCGCCGCCGGGCGGCGTTCGCGGGCGCGCACCGAGCACGGCCGGACCACGGGGGCGCGACGGCCGCAGGGCGCCCTGACCAAGCTGCATCTGGCGGCGACCGTGCAGGCGGCGGCGCCGCATCAGCGGGCGCGCGGCCGGTCCGGGCCCGGTCTGGTGATCCGCCGGGACGATCTGCGGCAGGCGAGCCGGGAGGGCCGCGAGGGCAATCTCGTGCTGTTCGTGGTGGACGCCTCGGGGTCGATGGCGGCCCGGCAGCGGATGGGCGCGGTGAAGGGCGCGGTGCTGTCGCTGCTGCTCGACGCCTATCAGCGGCGGGACAAGGTGGGTCTGGTGACCTTCCGGGGCTCGGACGCGGACGTGGCGCTGCCGCCGACGTCCTCGGTGGACGCGGCGGCCGTACGGCTGGAGTCGCTGCCGACGGGCGGCCGTACCCCGCTCGCGGCCGGGCTGCTCAAGGCACACGAGGTGCTGCGGGTGGAGCGGCTGCGGGATCCGGCGCGGCGGGCGCTGCTGGTCGTCGTGACCGACGGCCGGGCGACGGGCGGCCCGGAGCCGGTGGCGCTCGCCGGGCGGGCGGCGCGGCTGTTCGCGGCCGAGCAGGTCGCCTCGGTGGTCGTGGACTGCGAGTCGGGGCCGGTGCGGCTCGGGCTCGCCGGGCAGCTCGCGGGTGAACTCGCGGGTACGGCCGTCACGTTGGACGAGCTGCGGGCGGACTCCATCGCCGGGCTGGTGCGGGATGTGCAGGGGACGTCGAGGAGGGCCGCGTAATGCCGCAGGGACAGCCGAGTGTCGTACCGGACGACGGCCTGACGACCCGTCAGCGGCGCAACCGGCCGCTGGTCATGGTGCACACGGGCGTCGGCAAGGGGAAGTCGACCGCCGCGTTCGGGCTGGCGCTGCGGGCCTGGAACCAGGGGTGGCCCATCGGGGTGTTCCAGTTCGTCAAGTCCGCGAAGTGGAAGGTCGGCGAGGAGAACGCGCTGCGCGTGCTCGGTGCCTCCGGCGAGGGCGGGCGCGTGGACTGGCACAAGATGGGCGAGGGCTGGTCCTGGGTGCAGCGGGACGCGCAGATGGACAACGAGGAGAAGGCGCGGGAGGGCTGGGAGCAGGTCAAGCGGGACCTGGCGGCCGAGACGTACCGGTTCTACGTCCTCGACGAGTTCGCGTACCCGATGCACTGGGGGTGGGTGGACACCGAGGAGGTGGTGGAGGTACTGCGGGGCCGTCCCGGTACCCAGCATGTGGTGATCACCGGGCGGAACGCACCGGCCGCGCTGGTGGACTTCGCGGATCTCGTCACCGACATGTCCAAGGTCAAGCACCCCATGGACGTGGGACAGAAGGGCCAGAAGGGCATCGAGTGGTGACACCGTCGACGCCACGGCTGGTCGTGGCCGCGCCCTCCTCGGGCAGCGGCAAGACCACCGTGGCCACGGGGCTGATGGCCGCGTTCGCCGCGCGGGGGCTCGCCGTGTCCCCGCACAAGGTCGGGCCCGACTACATCGACCCCGGGTACCACGCGCTCGCGACCGGGCGGACGGGGCGGAACCTGGACGCCTATCTGTGCGGGCCGGAGCTGGTCGCTCCGCTGTTCCTGCACGGGGCGCGGGGGTGTGACATCGCCGTGGTCGAGGGTGTGATGGGGCTGTACGACGGGGCGGCCGGGGAGGGTGAGCTGGCGTCCACCGCGCAGGTGGCGAAGCTGCTGGGGGCGCCGGTGGTGCTGGTGGTGGACGCGTCCGCGCAGTCGCGGTCGGTGGCGGCGCTGGTGCACGGGTTCGTGTCGTGGGATCCGCAGGTGCGGATCGGGGGCGTGATCCTGAACAAGGTGGGGTCCGCGCGGCACGAGGCTTTGTTGCGGGAGGCACTGGACTCCGTCGGGGTGCCGGTGCTGGGCGCGCTGCGGCGGGCGCGGCCGGTGGAGACGCCGTCCCGGCATCTGGGGCTGGTGCCGGTCGCCGAGCGGCGGGCGCTCGCGGTGTCCGCGGTTTCGGAGATGGCGGCGTTGGTGGCCGGTGGGTGTGACCTGCCCGCGCTGGAGCGGCTGGCGCGTTCCGCGGGCACCGTCCCAGGGGGCACCGCCCCCTGGACCCCCGACTTCTCACCCGCCCGCGACGATCCGTCGCCGTCCGCCGAAGGACCGAAGCCCCGTGTCGCCGTCGCCGGTGGCCCCGCCTTCACCTTCTCCTACGCCGAGCACACCGAACTCCTCACCGCCGCCGGAGCCGAGGTCGTCACCTTCGATCCGCTCCATGACGAGGAACTGCCCGAGGACACCGCCGGGTTGGTCATCGGTGGCGGTTTCCCCGAGGTGTACGCGGCCGAGCTGTCCGCGAACGAGCCGCTGCGCAAGGCCGTGGCCGAACTGGCCCGGTCCGGGGCGCCGGTGGCCGCGGAGTGCGCCGGACTGCTGTACCTGTGCCGCGAGTTGGACGGCAGTCCGATGTGCGGCGTGCTGGACGCCACCGCGCGGATGGCGCAGCGGCTCACGCTCGGGTACCGGGACGCCGTGGCCGTCGGGGACAGTGTGCTGGCCGCCGCCGGGACGCGGCTGCGGGGGCACGAGTTCCATCGCACCGTGGTCGAGCCGGGGGCCGGTGCCGCGCCCGCCTGGGGCATCCGGGGCCGGGAGCGGCGGGTCGAGGGTTTTGTACAGCGGGGCGTGCACGCGAGCTATCTGCACACGCACTGGGCGTCCGAGCCCGGTGTCGCCCGTCGGTTCGTGGAGAGGTGCCGGACGTCATGAGCAGCAGGCTGATCGGTGTCGGGGTCGGCCCCGGGGACCCGGAGCTGGTGACCGTGAAGGGGGTCAACGCGCTGCGGGCGGCCGACGTGGTCGTCGTACCCGTGATGGACAGCGGTGAGCGCGGGCGGGCCGAGGCGACCGTGGCGCACTATGTGTCCGCGGAGAAGATCGTCCGCGTGGTGTTCGCGCTGAACGAGCGGTCCGACCGGGCGCGCCGGGAGGCCGCCTGGGACGCGGCGGGCGCGCGGGTCGCGGAGCTGCTGGGGCGGCACGGCTCGGTCGCGTTCGCCACCATCGGCGACCCGAACGTGTACTCGACGTTCACGTATCTCGCGCAGACCATCGCCGAGCTGGTGCCCGGGGTGGTCGTGGAGACCGTGCCGGGGATCACCGCGATGCAGGATCTCGCGGCGCGCTCCGGTGCCGTGCTGACCGAGGGCACCGAGCCGCTGACGCTGGTGCCGGTGACGGCGGGCGCGGCGGTGCTGGAGGAGGCGCTGGCCGGTCCGGGGACGGTCGTGGCGTACAAGTTCGGGCGGCAGGCCGCCGAGGTCGCCGGGGCGCTGGCGCGGGCCGGGCGGCTGGGCGACGCGGTGTGGGGTTCGGCGCTGGGGCTGCCGGAGGAGTCGGTGCGGCCCGCGGCGGAGCTGGACGGCTCCCCGCTGCCGTATCTGTCGACGCTGATCGCGCCGCCGCGGCGGGACGGCGGGCGGGGCGGGAAGCTGTGAAGGGTCTGCTCCGGCCGACGCGGTCAGCCGGAGAGGCCGACCACCAGCCAGATGAACGCGGCCCCGGCCACCGTGCACAGCAGGGTGGAGCGGGCGGGGTGCTCATGGTGGGCCTCGGGCAGGATCTCGGCGGCGGCGAGGTAGAGCAGGACACCGCCGAAGAGGCCGAGATAGCCGCCGAGCACCGGTTCGGGGATATGGAAGAAGACGGTCGACAGCGCGCCCACCAGGGGTGCGCAGGCGTCCGCGACCAGCATCCCGATGGCGCGGCGGCGGGCGTTGCCGTACAGGCTGGTGATGGTGAAGGTGTTGAAGCCGTCGGCGAAGTCATGGGCGATCACGGCGAGCGCGACGGCCGTGCCCATGCCGCTGCCGACCTGGAAGGCGGCGCCGATGGCGACGCCGTCCATGGCGCTGTGGCCCACCATGGCACCGGCCGCGGTGAGGCCCACCTCGGGCGCCCGGTGGTGGTCGTGCTCGTCCCCGCCGTGGGCGGCCTGGCGCGCGGCGAGGGTGCGTTCCACGAGATGGGCCAGCAGAAATCCGGCCACGAACAGCAGCAGGGCCGCGGGGACGCCGAAGATCTCGCGGTCGGCGGCGTGCAGCGCCTCCGGCAGCAGGTCGAGGCCGACCACGCCCAACATCAGACCGCCGGCGAGTCCCAGGACGAGATGCCGACGGTCGGTCACTCGCTGAGCCGTCCAGCCGCCGGCCAGCGTCATCAGGAACGCGCCGAGCGCGACGAAGACCGCCATAGGCACTTGCTATCCGATGAAGGCGCCTTCGCGCACATCGGGCGCCTCACATATCGCCGCGCATCCTGACATTTCACCCCGCTACTGCCGTGTGCTTTCCGTACGAGAGGACTTTTCCGATGGCCGACGCCGTCCCGGACGCCGCTGCCGGCGCCACCGCCGAAACCGCCGCCGAGGCCGTCGCCGCCACCCCCCTGGGTGACGGTGGCGGAAAAGTGACCTTCGTCGGAGCGGGCCCCGGCGCCGCCGATCTGCTGACCTTCCGGGCCGCGCGGGCGATCGCCGAGGCGGACGTGGTGATCTGGGCGGCGAGCCTGGTGCAGGCCGAGGTGCTGGAGCACGCGCGCGCGGACGCGGAGGTGCTGGACTCGGCGGCCATGTCCCTGGAGCAGGTCGTCGCGGTCTATGCGCGGGCGCGCGCCGAGGGTCTGAAGGTGGCGCGGATCCACTCCGGCGATCCTGCGCTGTGGGGCGGCACCCAGGAGCAGCTGGACCGGTGCGCGGAGCTGGGCATCGACACCGAGGTGGTGCCCGGGGTGTCGTCGTTCTCCGCGGTGGCCGCCCTCGCCCGGCGCGAGCTGACGATCCCCGAGGTCGCGCAGTCCGTCGTCCTCACCCGGCTCGGCGGCGGCAAGACGCCGATGCCGCCCGGCGAGGAGGTGCGCGAGTTCGCCCGGCACGGCACCACGATGGCGCTCTTCCTGTCGGCGGCGCGCAGCGGTCAGCTGGTGCGGGAGCTGCTGGAGGGCGGCTACCCGACGTCCACGCCGGTGATCGTCGCCTATCAGGCGACCTGGCCGGAGGAGCTGATCGTGCGGTGCACGATCGGCACCCTGGAGGAGACGGTCAAGGAGCACAAGCTGTGGAAGCACACGCTGTTCCTGGTCGGCCCCGCGCTGGAGGCGCGCGGCACCCGCTCGCACCTCTACCATCCCGGGCACTTCCACGGCTTCCGCAAGGCCGACCCGGGTGCCCGGCGGGCGCTGCGCGAGCGGGGGGCGGGCAGTTGATCACGGTCGTCGGTACCGGGACGGGGGCATCGCTTCCCGAGGACGTCGCGGCGGGCGCCGCGCTCGTCGTCGGCGGGCGGCGGCACCTGGACGCGGTACGGCTGCCCGCCGGGGCCGAGCGGATCGTGCTCGGCCCGCTGGCGCCCGCCCTTGACGCCATCGCCGGATATGTTGCCGAGGAGCTGCCGGTCCTTGTGCTGGCCTCCGGGGACCCCGGCTTCTTCGGGATCGTCCGGGCGCTCGCCGAGCGCTTCGGGCCCGAGCGGCTCGCGGTACGGCCCGGGGTCTCCTCGGTGGCCACCGCGTTCGCCCGGCTCGGGCTGCCCTGGGACGACGCGCTCGTGGTCAGCGCGCACGGCAGGGACCTGCGCACCGCCGTGAACGTCTGCCGCGCGCACCCGAAGGTCGCCGTCCTCACCGGACCGGGCGCGGGCCCCGCCGAACTGGGCGCCGCGCTCGCCGGCCGCGACCGGACCCTCGTGGTGGCCACCGCGCTGGGCGACCCGGAGCGGGAGCGGGTGGAGCGGGTGACGCCCGCGCGGGCGGCGGCACGGGACTGGGGTACGGCGGTCAGTGTGGTGCTGTGCCTGGCCGAGCCCTCGGCACCGGGCCCCCCGCGCACCGTCGCGGGGGTTCCGGCAGGTCCCGCCCACTGGGCCCTGGCGGAAGCCGAGTTCACCCACCGCGACTCGATGATCACCAAGTTCGAGGTGCGCGCGCTCGCGCTGGCCCGGCTCGGGCCGCGGCTCGGGGATCTGGTGTGGGACGTCGGCGCCGGGTCCGGGTCGGTCGCGGTGGAGTGCGCGCGGCTCGGCGCGGCCGTCGTCGCGGTCGAGAAGGCCGCGGACGGGGTGGACCGGATCCGGGAGAACGCCCGCGCCCATGGCGTCGAGGTGGAGGTCCTGCACGGCACCGCGCCCGACGCGCTGGCCGCGCTGGCCGACGATCCGGACGCCGTGTTCATCGGGGGCGGCGGGCGCGAGCTGCCCGCCGTGATCCGGGCGTGCGCGCTGCGTGCGCGCCGGTCCGTGGTGGTGGCCATGGCCGCCCTGGACCGGGTGCCCGCGGCCCGCGCGGCGCTGACCGGCGCCGGGTTCGGCTGCGAGGGCGTGCTGCTGCAGTCCTCACGGCTCGCCCCGCTGCCGGGTGACGTGACCCGGCTCGCGGCCACCAACCCGGTGTTTCTGCTCTGGGGCGTCAGAACCCCCGTTCCCATCGAAGGAGTTGACCAGTGATCGGCCTGATTTCCGCCACCGCGGCGGGGGCGGCGGCACGGGACCGGCTGGCCGCGGCCTGGCCGGACCGCACCCGGGTGTACGAGGGTCCGGTCGGGGAGGCGGTACGGTCCGCGTTCGCCGAGTGCGAGCAGCTGGTGTGCTTCCTGGCGACGGGCGCGACGGTACGACTGCTCGCGCCGCTGCTCGCCGATAAGGCGGCCGACCCCGGTGTGGTCTGTGTGGACGAGGGCGGCCGGTTCGCGGTGTCGCTGATCGGCGGGCACGGCGGCGGGGCCAATGAACTCGCCCGGGAGGTGGGTGAGTTGCTCGGCGCGGAGCCGGTGGTGACCACCGCCACGGACGCCGTCGGGCTGACCGGTCTGGACACGCTCGGCTTGCCCTGCGAAGGCGCGGTCGCCGCCGTGTCCCGGGCCCTGCTGGACGGCGAACCGGTCGCGTTCGCCGCCGAGTTGACGTGGCCGCTGCCGCCGCTGCCGGTCTCGCCGCAGGGGTCGTACACGATCCGGCTCACCGACCGGGACGTCGAACCCGGCCCGCGGGAAGTGCTGTTGCGGCCGCCGTCCCTCGCCGTCGGGGTCGGCGCCTCCAAGGGCGCCCCGGTGGACGAGGTGCTCGGGCTGATCGAGGAGACGCTGCGGGGGGCGGGGCTGTCCCCGCGGTCCGTCGCCGAACTCGCCACCGTGGACGCCAAGTCGGAGGAGCCGGGCATCCTGGGCGCCGCCGGGCGGCTGGGCGTGCCCGTGGTGACGTACTCCGCCGAGGAGCTGGCCGCGGTCGAGGTGCCCAACCCCTCCGCCGCGCCGCTCGCGGCCGTCGGCACCCCCTCGGTCGCCGAGGCGGCCGCGCTGCTCGGCGGCGGTGAACTCCTCGTCCCCAAGCGGAAGTCGGACGCCTCCCCGGCGATGGCGACCTGCGCCGTGGTGCGCAGGCCAGGACGCGGGCGGCTCGCGGTGGTCGGGCTCGGACCCGGCGCCCGGGATCTGCTCACCCCGCGTGCGACGGCCGAGCTGCGCCGGGCCTCGGTGCTGGTCGGGCTCGACCAGTACGTGGACCAGATCCGCGATCTGCTGCGGCCCGGCACCCGGGTGCTGGAGTCCGGGCTCGGCGCCGAGGAGGAGCGGGCCCGCACCGCGGTCGAGGAGGCCCGGCGCGGGCACGCGGTGGCGCTGATCGGCAGCGGGGACGCGGGCGTGTACGCCATGGCCTCGCCCGCGCTCGCCGAGGCGTCCGACGACATCGAGGTGATCGGGGTGCCCGGGGTGACGGCCGCGCTGGCCGCCGCCGCGATCCTCGGCGCGCCGCTGGGCCATGACCATGTCTCCATCAGCCTCTCCGATCTGCACACGCCGTGGGAGGTCATCGAGCGGCGGGTGCGGGCGGCGGCCGAGGCGGACCTCGTGGTCACCTTCTACAACCCCCGTTCCCGGGGCCGCGACTGGCAGCTGCCCAAGGCGCTCGGCATCCTCGCCGAGCACCGCGCGCCGACGACGCCCGTGGGGGTCGTACGCAACGCCTCGCGGCCGGACGGAACGAGCCGGGTCACCACGCTGGCCGGGCTCGATCCGGCGAGCGTCGACATGATGACGGTCGTCACCGTGGGCAACACCGCGACCCGTACCGTCGCCGGGCGCATGGTGACCCCGCGCGGCTACCGCTGGCAGAACGGCCGGAGCGAGCAGCCGCAGGAGACCCGGTGAACCGGATCGTGCACCCCATCGAGCAGGAGTCCTTCCGGCGGCTGCGCGCCCGCCTGGACACCTCGCACCTCCCGCCGCTGACCCGGGCGGTGGTGGAGCGGGTCGTCCACTCCGCCGCCGACCTGGAGTACGCGAGCGACCTCGTCCTGGCGGAGGCGGAGCTGGCAAAGGCGCATGCCGCGCTGCACGCCGGGGCGCCGGTCGTCGTGGACGTGGAGATGGTCGCGGCCGGGATCACCCGGCGTGAGAGCGTGTGCCGCCTCAAGGACGCCAGGTCCGGCCCCGGGCTGACCCGTTCGGCGCATGCGATCCGGCTCGCCCACGAGGAGGTCGGGCCCGGCGCCCTGTGGGTGATCGGCTGTGCGCCGACCGCCCTGGAGGAGCTGCTGACCCTGGACGCCGACCCGGCGCTCGTCATCGGCCTGCCCGTCGGCTTCGTCGGCGCGGCCGAGTCCAAGGCCGCGCTGCGCGAGAGCGGGCTGCCCGCCGTGAGCAACGTGTCCGAGAAGGGCGGCTCGGCGGTCGCGGCCGCCGCCCTCAACGCCCTGCTGTACCAACCGATTTCCCCCGAGGAGACCCTGTGAGCACCCCGCCCGCCCTGCTGATCGCCGGCCATGGCACCCGTGACGACGCCGGAGCCGAGGCGTTCCGTGCCTTCGTGCGGGAGCTGGGGCGCCGCCGTCCCGACCTGCCCGTCGCGGGCGGCTTCATCGAGCTGTCCCCGCCGCCGCTCGGCGACGCGGTGGCCGAGCTGGTGGAACGGGGCGTGCGCCGGTTCGCGGCCGTGCCGCTGATGCTGGTGTCCGCCGGGCACGCCAAGGGCGACATCCCGGCCGCGCTGGCCCGTGAGAAGGAGCGGCACCCGGGCATCTCGTACACCTACGGGCGCCCGCTGGGTCCGCACCCGGCGCTGCTGAACGTGCTGGAGCGGCGCCTGGACGACGCGATCGGCGACCAGGACCGCGCGGAGGTGACCGTGCTGCTGGTCGGCCGCGGCTCCACCGACCCGGACGCCAACGCGGAGGTGTTCAAGGCGGCCCGGCTGCTCTGGGAGGGCCGGGGGTACGCCGGTGTGGAGACGGCGTTCGTGTCCCTCGCGGCGCCGGACGTGCCGAGCGGCCTGGACCGCTGTGTGGCGCTGGGGGCGCGGAAGATCGTCGTGCTCCCCTACTTCCTGTTCACCGGGATCCTCCCGGACCGGGTGCGGCGGCAGACCGAGGAATGGGCGGCCGCGCACCCGGAGACGCCCGTGGCCTCGGCCGATGTCATCGGTCCCGAGCCGGAGTTGCTCGACCTGGTGCTCGAACGGTACGAGGAGGCCGTCCAGGGCGATCTGCGCATGAACTGCGACTCCTGCGTGTACCGGATCGCGCTGCCCGGCTTCGAGGACAAGGTGGGCCTGCCGCAGCAGCCGCACTTCCACCCGGACGACGACGGCCACGACCACGGGCACGGACACCACCACCACGGCGGGCACACGCACAGCCATGCCCACTGAGGACTCCCCCGGTCCCGATCTGCGCCATCACGGGGACGCCGAGGTACGGGACGACGGCGCGGCGCTGGTCGATCTCGCCGTCAACGTACGGTCGGACACGCCCCCGCCCTGGCTGCGCGAGCGGATCGCCGCCTCCCTGACCTCCCTCGCGGCCTACCCGGACGGGCGGGCCGCGCGGGCGGCGGTGGCGGCGCGGCACGGGCTGCCGATGGAGCGGGTGCTGCTGACGGCGGGCGCGGCGGAGGCGTTCGTGCTGCTCGCCCGCGCCCTCAAGGTCCGCCAACCGGTCGTCGTGCACCCGCAGTTCACGGAGCCGGAGGCGGCGCTGCGGGACGCCGGGCACACGGTGGAGCGGGTGCTGCTGCGGCCCGAGGACGGCTTCCGGCTGGATGCGGCGCTGGTGCCGGAGCGGGCCGATCTGGTGGTGATCGGCAATCCGACGAACCCGACGTCCGTCCTGCACCCGGCCTCGGTGCTCGCCTCGCTCGCCCGGCCCGGCCGGGTGCTGGTGGTCGACGAGGCGTTCATGGACGCGGTGCCGGGCGAGCGGGAGGCGCTGGCCGGGCGGACCGACGTCCCCGGTCTCGTGGTGCTGCGCAGCCTCACCAAGACCTGGGGCCTCGCGGGTCTGCGCATCGGCTATGCGCTGGCCGAGCCCGAGATCGTCGCCGAACTGGAGCGGGCCCAGCCGCTGTGGCCGGTGTCCACCCCGGCGCTGGCCGCCGCCGAGGCGTGCATGTCGCCCCGCGCCCTGGCGGAGGCGGGCCACGCGGCGCATCGCATCGCCGGCGACCGGGCGCACCTGATCGCGGGCCTCGCCGCGCTCGCCGCCCGCGGGGTACGGGTCGCGGGACCGGCCGAGGGCTCCTTCGTGCTGGTGGGTGTGCCGGGAGCGGCCGGTGTACGACAGCGGCTGCGCGCCCTCGGCTACGCCGTGCGCCGCGGGGACACGTTCCCCGGGCTCGGCGCCGACTGGATACGCCTCGCCGTCCGCGACCGGCCCACGACCAACGCCTTCCTGGCCGCGCTGGCCACCGCCCTCGGCTGACGGACGCCCTGGACCGACGGAAACCGCCCCCCCGTTCCGCACCGGCCCGAGCGCACGGAGCCCTCCCCCGTTCCGCACCGGCCCCGGCACGCGGCGGGACCGGCGAGGCTCCCCTGGCCCCTCCGGTCCCGCCCCCGTTCCTCCCCCTGCCGTCAGCTCCTGCGGCGGCGGGCCATCAGTACCGCGCCGCCGCCCGCCGCCAGCAGCGCCACCGCGCCGCCCGCGATGTACGGCGTCGCCGGGTTGCCTCCCGTCTCCGCGAGGTTGGTGTCCGAGGCGCCGCCCTGCGGCTTCACGTCGGAGACCGGGGCGGCGTCGGACGTGGTGCCGGAGCCCGAGCCGGGCTTGGTGCCGGAGCCCGGGTCGTGGCTCTGCGTCGGGGGCTTCGAGGGCGGCGCCATCGGGGACTCGCAGGTCGCCCTGGCCAGCGTGACCGTGCCCTCGACGTCCGCCACGTTCAGCTTCAACGGGTTGACGGACACCTTGAGCTGGAGCGCGGTCGCGGCCGCCGTACGCGAGGTGGTGCTGTGCTGCGCGAGGTCGAGGCGGACCTCGCCGACGCCGGGCACCTTGACCTCGACCGGCCCCCCGGCGGTGACCGAGACCTTGCGGCCGAGGACGGTGACGGTGCCGACGATCTTCGCGTCGGCGGCCGGGGCTTTGCCCGCCTCACAGGTGGCCTGCGCGGTGACGGTGTCCACCTCGATCAGGGACAGCAGGGGCAGCCCGGGGACGTGCAGCTTGGCGTGCACCAGGCGGACGGAGCCCTCGGCGCTCCGGTCGGTGACGGTGGCCCGGGACTGGGCCACATCCGCGCTGAGGACGGTGAACGGGTTGCCGCCGGACACCCCGTCGAGGCGGGCGGACAGGGCGGTTCGGTCGGCGCTCTGCGGTGCCTTCACCTCGTTGAGGGAGACGGCGAGCGGAACGTCGACGGACTTGTCGAGCAGAGAGACGTCGAGCCCGGTGTGCAGGACGGAGGCGGTGGCGCGGCCGGGATTCTCGGACGCGTGCGCCGCGCTCACGCCCAGGACGGTGGGCGCGGTGGCCAGTGCGGTGACGGTCGCCGCGGCGGCCAGACGGCGCACGGGCATACGGAAGTTGGTGCTGTTCAAGGCGGTGGGACCCCCCACTTGAAATGCTTGGGACCCGTCAACCTTGTCGTCAGTGTGGGTGAACGGTCAGCAAACCTGGGTCACTTCACTCAAACGTGGAAATTCCGCACGCCTCTTCGAATCACCGTGCACACGCGTTCCCTCACGCGTCCATCGGCGCTACTCCACCACCGCCCCGTTCAGCACCACCCGGCGCGGTGCGGCCAGTACGCCCACCTCGGCCCGGGGGTCCTCGTCGTACACCACGAGGTCCGCCGAAGCGCCCTCCTCCAGGCCCGGCCGGCCCAGCCACGCGCGCGCGGACCAGCTGGTCGCCGCGAGCGCCTCGATCGGCGGGATGCCCGCGGTGACCAGCTCGGCGACCTCCGCCGCGACCAGTCCGTGCGGCAGCGAGCCGCCCGCGTCGGTGCCGACGAACACCGGGATCCCGGCGTCGTACGCGGAGCGCACCGTGTCGTAGCGGCGCTCGTGCAGCCGCCGCATATGGGCCGACCAGTTGGGGAACTTGCTCTCGCCGCCGGCCGCGAGCTGCGGGAAGGTGGCGATGTTGACGAGGGTGGGGACGATGGCGACGCCCCGCTCCGCGAACAGCGGGATCAGGTCCTCGGTGAGGCCGGTGGCGTGCTCGATGCAGTCGATGCCCGACTCGACCAGATCGCGCAGGGAGTTCTCGGCGAAGCAGTGCGCGGTGACCCGGGCGCCCAGCCGGTGCGCCTCGGCGATCGCGGCCTCGACCGCCTCCCGGGGCCAGCAGGGGGAGAGGTCGCCGACCTCGCGGTCGATCCAGTCGCCGACCAGCTTGACCCAGCCGTCGCCGCGCCGGGCCTCCTGGGCGACGTAGGCGACGAGGTCGTCCGGCTCGATCTCCCAGGCGTAGTTGCGGATGTAGCGGCGGGTGCGCGCGATGTGCCGCCCGGCCCGGATGATCTTCGGCAGATCGGCCCGGTCGTCGATCCAGCGGGTGTCGGAGGGCGAGCCCGCGTCCCGCATCAGCAGGGTGCCCGCCTCCCGGTCGGTCAGCGCCTGCTTCTCGGCGGTCTCCGCGTCGACCGGGCCGTGCGCGTCGAGGCCCACATGGCAGTGGGCGTCGACGAGCCCCGGAAGCGCCCACCCCCGCACGGTCCGGACGTCCCGGGCCCCGGTGGGGCGGTCGTACGACACCCGGCCGCCGACCACCCACAGTTCGTCGCGTACGTCCTGCGGTCCGACGAGGACCCTGCCCTTGACATGCAGCACCGGCTGATCGCTCATACCGGCACCTTAGAGGGCTAGGCCCGCTCGGTTCCCCCGGCCTCCGGAAGGCCCTCTTCCACCTCGGCCATCGCCGGGTCGAGGAGGCGGGAGAGGAAGTGGCGGGTGCGCTCGTGGCGGGGGGCGCCGATGACCTGCTCGGGGCGGCCCTGCTCCACGATCACCCCGCCGTCCATGAAGACGACCCGGTCGGCGACCTCGCGCGCGAAGCTCATCTCGTGGGTGACGACCATCATCGTCATGCCCTCGCGCGCGAGCGACCGCATCACCGCGAGGACGTCGCCGACCAGCTCGGGGTCGAGCGCCGAGGTCGGCTCGTCGAAGAGCATCACCTCGGGGCCCATGGCGAGCGCGCGGGCGATGGCCACCCGCTGCTGCTGGCCGCCGGAGAGGGCGGAGGGGTAGGCGCCGGCCTTCTCCGCGAGGCCCACCCGGGCCAGGTTCTCGGCGGCGACGCGCTCGGCCGCCGCCTTGTCCCGCCGTAGCACCCGGCGCTGCGGCAGCGTGAGGTTCTCGGTGACGCTGAGGTGCGGGAAGAGGTTGAACTGCTGGAAGACCATGCCGATCCGGCGGCGGACGGCGTCGATGTCGACATCCGGGTCGGTGACCTCGGTGCCGCCGACGAAGACCCGCCCCTCGGTGGGCTCCTCCAGCAGGTTCACACAGCGCAGCAGCGTGGACTTGCCGGAGCCGGACGGGCCGATGACGCAGACGACCTCGCCCTGGGCGATCTCCAGGTCGATGCCGCGCAGCACCTGGTTGTCGCCGAAGGACTTGTGCAGACCCTGGACGCGGATCTCGGGGGTGGTCACCTGATCTCCCTGAGGGCCTTGGTTTCCATACGGCGTACGACGAGGCTGAGCGGAATGGTGATCAGCAGATAGCACAGGCCCGCGACCAGGATCGGCGTGGAGTTGGCGGTCTGGCTGGCCAGGTCGTTGCCGAACTTGGACAGTTCGCGCTGTTCCAGGGTGACCCCGAGGAACAGCACCAGCGAGGAGTCCTTGAAGAGCAGGACGAGTTCATTGGTCAGCGGCGGCAGGATGATGCGGAAGGCCTGCGGCAGGATGATCGAGACCATGGCCCGCGCGGGCGAGAACCCGAGCGAACGGGCCGCCTCCAGCTGCCCCTTGGGCACCGCCTGGATGCCGGCGCGGATGGTCTCGGCCATATAGGCGGCGGAGACCAGGCCGAGCGCGACGGCGACCTTGCCGTAGGTGCCGCCGGGGTACTGGACGGTCGGGAAGGCCAGCGGCACCCCGACGCCGACGAAGATGAAGATCAGCAGCGCGGGCAGGCCGCGGAAGATCTCGATGTAGATGCCGGCGAGCCAGCGGTAGGGGCCCACGGAGGACAGCCGCATCAGGGCGATGACCATGCCGAGGGCCAGGCCGACGACGAACCCGGACAGCGTGTACAGCACGGTGTTCTTCAGAGCGACCGTGATGAGGTCGGGGAACAGCTGCTTGGCGATGCCGGGCTGCGCGAACTGGTTCTGGAGCCGCCCCCAGTCCGCGGTGAGCGCGAAGGCGATCACCGCGGCGGCGAGGACGGCGTACTGGGCGCCGCGCGAGAGCTTGCGCTTCTGCGTGCGCGTCAGCCCCGTGCGCTTCGGCTGGATGCCGGTGTCCGTGTCGGCCATGGGGTCAGGAACCGGCCGGGGAGGCGACGGAGGAGTCGTACGGGCCGATCCACTTCTCGTAGATCTTCTTGTACGTGCCGTCGGCCTTGGCGTCCTTGAGGGCCTTGTTGACGGCCTTCAGCAGGGGCTTGTTGCCCTTCTTGACCGTGAAGCCGTACTGCTCGCCGGTCTTCAGGTTGCCGACCACCTTGAACTTGTCCGCGGTGGCCTTGTCCTTCAGCCAGCCCTGGACCACCGGGTAGTCGATGATGACGGCCTGGACCTGGCCGGTGCGCAGGCCGTTGAGGACGGCGTCGGAGGAGGCGAAGGAGACCGGGTCGAGGCCCTTCTTCTTGGCGAAGTCCTCACCGGTGGTCTGCGCCTGGGCGCCGAGCTTCTTGCCCTTGGCGCCGTCGAGCGAGGTGATCCCGCTGTTCTTGGCGACCAGCACGGCCTGGGTGGCCTCGAAGTACGGGTCGGAGAAGTCGACGTTCTTCGCACGCTCGGGGGTGATCGTCATACCGGCGGCGGCCAGGTCGCACTGGCCGGAGTTCAGGAAGGCGCCGGTCTTGAAGTTCTCGAACGGCGTGTCCACGATCTGCTGCTTGACGCCGAGGTCCTTGGCGACCAGGTCGATCAGGGAGACGTCGAAGCCCTGCACCTTGCCGTCGACCACCGACTGGAACGGCGGGTAGGGCAGATGGGTGCAGGTGGTGAGCTGTCCGGCCTTGGCGAGGTGGACACCGCCGGCCACGGTCTGGCCGCTCCCCGAGCCACCGGAGGAGCAGCCCGCCACGACGAGCACGAGGCCCGCGGTCGCGGTGGTGGCGGCCAGCAGACGGGTCCGGCGTCCGAGGAGCGTTTTCATGGGGGGAGTCTCCTGAGGGGGGAACGATAGGTTCCGATTATAAGGAAATGTTTGGGTATCTCAAACCAAACCCATGGCCTTGGGGGGCCTGGACCTAAGATCGGGGGGAGCAGGCCGCTGTGACCCCTGCGAACCTCCCGACGAAGAGAGAGCACCGCCGTGACGCACCCCCTCCTCGACCTGCCCCCGCTGACCGCGCGGCGCTTCGCCGCGATCGAGGACCGGGTGGCCCGGCTGCTGGAGACCCGGCAGGACGTACTGATCACCCAGGGCGAGGCACTGCTGCCGCTGGAGGGCGCGATCCGCGCCGCCGCCGGTCCGGGCACGGTGGCCCTGAACGTGATCACCGGCCCCTACGGGCAGACCTTCGGCGACTGGCTGCGGGACGCCGGCGCGACCGTGTACGACATCTCGGTCCCCTTCCACACGGCGGTACGGGCCGAGCAGATCCGTGCCGCGTTCGCCGAGCACCCGGAGATCGACTTCGTCTCGCTGGTGCACGCGGAGGCGGCGACCGGCAACACCAACCCGGTCGCGGAGATCGGCGAGGCGGTGCGGGAGCAGGGCGCGCTGTTCTATCTGGACGCGGTCGCCTCGGTGGGCGCCGAGCCGGTGCTGCCGGACGCATGGGGCGTGGACCTGTGCGTGATCGGCGCGCAGAAGGCGATGGGCGGCCCGGCGGGGGTCTCGGCGATCTCGGTGAGCGAGCGCGCCTGGGCCCGGATGGCGGCGAACCCGAACGCGCCGCGCCGCTCCTACCTCTCCCTGCTGGACTGGAAGGAGCGCTGGCTGGACGCCGGCCGGAGGGCCCTGCCGCACGCCCCGGCGCAGCTGGAGATGCTGGCGCTGGACGCCTGCCTGGAGCGGATCGAGGCGGACGGCCTGGACACGGTGATGGCCCGCCACCGCCGCGCGGCCGAGGCCACCCGGGCGGGCGCGTCGGCCCTCGGCGGCGGCCTGGAGCCCTACGTCCACGACGCCGCGGACGCCGCCCCGGTCGCCACGACCCTGCGCGTCCCCTCGTCGTTCGCGGCCTCCGGCCTGGTCGCCGCCGCGCTGGCCGCCGACCCCGCCCTCCCGCTGGCCGCGGGCGGCGGCGCCCTGGCCAAGGAGATGATCCGGGTCAACCACTACGGCCCCAACGCCACCGAGTCCGCCGTCCAGGCCTCGCTGGCCGCCCTGGGCACCGCCCTCGCCGCACAGGGCGCGACGGTGGACCCGGCGGCCGCCCGGCAGGCCGTGGAGCAGGCCTGGCGGTGACCGCCAGGCACCGGTGAGCACCATGACGGCCCGCGCCCCGAGGCGCGGGCCGTTGTCATACCCGGCTGCCATGCTGCGCCCATGACGAGCGATCACACCCCGCGGCCGGAACACACATCCGCGCGTCCGACCCTTCCGGACGGCCGCCCGATCCCCCTGCCGAGCGGCCCCGAGCGCCCCATGCTGGAGAGCTGGCTGGACTTCCACCGGGCCACGCTGGAGCTGAAGTGCCGGGGCCTGTCCGACGGGCAGGCGCGGGCCGCCTCGGCCGAGCCGTCGGAGCTGACCCTGCTGGGTCTGGTGCAGCATCTCGCGGAGGTCGAGCGGACCTGGTTCCAGCGGGTGCTGGGCGGCCTCGATCTGCCGCCGCTGTTCGAGGAGGAGTCCGGGTACGCCCTGGATCCGGCGCGCGGGCTGGACGAGGCGCTGACCGTCTGGCAGCGGGAGGTCGCGCGTGGCCGCGAGCTGTGTGCCGGGCGGCCGCTGGAGGCCACCGGCCGGATCGCGGACGGGCCGTTGGCCGGGGCGGAGGTCAGTGTGCGCTGGGTGCTGATCCATCTCATCGAGGAGTACGCCCGCCACAACGGACACGCGGACATTCTCCGCGAACGAATAGACGGCACCACCGGATTTTGAATTCAATTCACTTTCACAATTCCCACCAATTTCCCGGACGGTAGCTTCCCATAGTCTTCTGCCCGCTTTTTGCGCGGCTAAACGGGCCAGTTTTCCAGGAGATTTCTGACGGTTTCAGAGGTGTGACACACCCCACAATGAGGGGATTTTGCCCCACTTTGCCGTGGGGCAACTCCGACATTCCACACACTGTTTCGAGTCGCGCCGCGACCGCGGTCGTGCATTTTTTAATTTGCCTCGCTAAATTCGTGCCGCATGACTGCCGCACCCGCAGACCTGCTCATAGACCGACCGGCAACGGCCGACGGCGCCGCGCTCTGGCGCCTCGCCAAGGACTCAAAAACGCTCGATCTCAACTCGTCCTACAGCTATCTGCTGTGGTGCCGGGACTTCGCCGGCACCTCGGCGGTGGCGCGCGGTGCGGACGGCACACCCGTCGGATTCATCACCGGGTACGTACGGCCCGACCGCCCGGACACCCTGCTCGTCTGGCAGGTCGCCGTGGACTCCGCCCACCGGGGCCACGGCATCGCCGCCGCCCTGCTGGACGGATTGACCGGGCGGCTCGCCGAGTCCGGCGTCACCCGGATCGAGACCACCATCACGCCCGGCAACACCGCCTCCGAGCGGCTGTTCACCTCGTACGCCGAGCGGCACGGCGCGCGCCTCTCCCGCGAGGTGCTGTTCCCCGCCGAGCTGTTCCCGGACGGCCCGCACGACTCCGAAGTCCTCTACCGCATCGGCCCGCCGGCCGATTCCCACGCCCACTGAGGAGCGAATCACCGTGACCATCACCCAGCCCGACCTCAGCGTCTTCGAGACCCTGGAGTCCGAGGTGCGCAGCTACTGCCGCGGCTGGCCCACCGTGTTCGACCGCGCGCAGGGCAGCCGGATGTACGACGAGGACGGCCATGCGTACCTCGATTTCTTCGCCGGGGCCGGATCACTCAACTACGGCCACAACAACCCGGTGCTCAAACGGGCGCTGATCGACTATCTGTCCCGGGACGGGGTCACCCACGGCCTGGACATGTCGACCACGGCCAAGCGCCGCTTCCTGGAGACGTTCCAGAACCTGGTGCTGCGCCCGCGCGACCTGCCGTACAAGGTCATGTTCCCGGGCCCGACCGGCACCAACGCCGTGGAGTCGGCGCTGAAGCTGGCCCGGAAGGTGAAGGGCCGCGAGGCCATCGTGTCCTTCACCAACGCCTTCCACGGCATGTCCCTGGGCTCGCTCGCGGTGACCGGCAACGCCTTCAAGCGGGCCGGCGCCGGCATCCCGCTGGTGCACGGCACCCCGATGCCGTTCGACAACTACTTCGACGGCACCGTCCCGGACTTCCTGTGGTTCGAGCGGCTCCTTGAGGACCAGGGCTCCGGTCTGAACAAGCCCGCCGCGGTGATCGTGGAGACCGTGCAGGGCGAGGGCGGCATCAATGTGGCCCGGCCCGAGTGGCTGCGCGCGCTCAAGGAGCTGTGCGAGCGGCAGGACATGCTGCTGATCGTCGACGACATCCAGATGGGCTGCGGCCGTACCGGCGCCTTCTTCTCCTTCGAGGAGTCCGGGATCACCCCCGACATCGTCACGGTGTCGAAGTCCATCAGCGGCTACGGCCTGCCGATGTCGCTGTGCCTGTTCCGGCCCGAGCTGGACGTCTGGGAGCCGGGCGAGCACAACGGCACCTTCCGCGGCAACAACCCCGCGTTCGTCACCGCCGCCGCGGCCCTGGAGGCGTACTGGACCGACGGCTCGGCCATGGAGAAGCAGACCCGGGCCCGCGGCGAGCAGATCGAGCAGGCGCTGATCTCCATCACCGAGGAGAACCTCGCCGACGTCAAGGAGTACCGCGGGCGCGGGCTGGTGTGGGGCATGGAGTTCCACGACAAGGACCGCGCCGGGCGCATCGCGCGGCGGGCCTTCGAACTGGGCCTGCTCATCGAGACCTCGGGGCCGCAGAGCGAGGTCGTCAAGCTGCTGCCGGCCCTGACCATCACCCCCGACGAGCTGGACGAGGGTCTGAGCGTCCTCGCCCGCGCCGTCCGGGAAACCGTCTGAACCATCTGAAGCACACCGTCTGAAGCACACCGTCTGACCGCAACGTCCGACCAGGAGGAAGCACCACCGTGATCGTCCGATCGTTCAAGGACATCGAAGGCACCGACCGGCACATCAAGTCGAAGTCGGGCACCTGGGAGAGCAAGCGCATCGTCCTGGCCAAGGAGCGGGTCGGCTTCTCCGTGCACGAGACCATCCTGTACGCGGGGACCGAGACGCAGATGTGGTACGCCAACCACATCGAGGCCGTCGTCTGCACCAAGGGCGAGGCCGAACTGACCGACCGTGAGACCGGGAAGACGTACACCATCACGCCCGGCACCATGTACCTCCTGGACGGGCACGAGCGGCACACGCTGCGGGTCAAGGAGGACTTCCACTGCATCTGCGTGTTCAACCCGCCCGTCACCGGACGGGAGGACCACGACGAGAACGGCGTCTACCCGCTGCTCACCGAGCCCGAGGAGGTGTGAGGAATCATGACCACCGCCACCGTGCAGGACCTCTACCCGACCCGTGGTGCCACCGAGGTGACCGTCCCCCGCCAGGATCCGGTCGTCTGGGGTTCGCCCGGCACGCCGGGGCCGATCGCGGCGGGCGACCTCCAGGCGTTCGAGCGTGACGGCTTCCTCCCCGTCGACCAGCTGATCGGCTCCGACGAGGTCGAGATCTACCGGCAGGAGCTGGACCGGCTGGTCACCGACCCGGCGATCCGCTTCGACGAGCGCTCCATCGTGGAGCCGAAGTCGCAGGAGATCCGCTCGGTCTTCGAGGTGCACCGGATCAGCGAGGTGTTCGCGGCGCTGGTGCGCGACGAGCGCGTGGTCGGCCGGGCCCGCCAGATCCTCGGCTCGGACGTGTACGTCCACCAGTCGCGGATCAACGTCAAGCCGGGCTTCGGCGCGAGCGGCTTCTACTGGCACTCGGACTTCGAGACCTGGCACGCCGAGGACGGGCTGCCGAACATGCGCACGGTGTCCGTCTCGATCGCGCTGACCGAGAACCACGACACCAACGGCGGCCTGATGATCATGCCGGGCTCGCACCGGACGTTCCTGGGCTGCGCGGGCGAGACGCCCAAGGACAACTACAAGAAGTCGCTCCAGATGCAGGACGCGGGCACCCCCTCAAACGCGGCGCTGACCGAGCTGGCGGGCGAGCACGGCATCAAGCTGTTCACCGGCAGGCCGGGCTCGGCCACCTGGTTCGACTGCAACTGCATGCACGGCTCCGGGGACAACATCACCCCGTTCCCGCGCAGCAACGTCTTCATCGTGTTCAACAGCGTGGAGAACACGGCGGTGGAGCCGTTCGCCGCGCCGGTGCGCCGACCGGAGTTCATCGGCGCGCGCGACTTCACCCCGGTGAGGTAGGCGCCTTCGAGCACCGGGCCGGGGCCTCCACGTGTGGGACGGGAGGCCCCGGCCCGGTCATGTCCCGACGGGGGCTAACCGGCCAGCGCGTCGAGCAGCCGGTCCACGTCCGCCGCCGTGTTGTAGAGGTGGAAGGATGCGCGCAGACTGCCCGCCCGGTCGGACACCTGGATGCCGGCGCGGCCCAACTCGGCCTGCTTGGCGCCGAGTCCGGGCACGGAGACGATCGCCGAACCGGGCGCGGGCAGCGGCTCGTGCCCCAGCCGGGCGAGCCCCTGTGTGAAGCGGTCGGCGAGCGCCAGGTCGTGCGCGTGCACGGCGGCCACGCCCAGCTCCTCGATCAGGGTGAGCGAGGAGTGGACCCCGCTGTAGGTGAACAGGCCGGGGCTGACGTCGAACCGGCGGGCGGAGCGGGCGAGTTCGGCGACCGGGCCGTAGCAGCTGTCCCACGGGTTCTCGGCCGCGACCCAGCCCGCGAGCAGCGGGGTCAGCCCGCCCATGTCCTCGGGGACGACGAGGAAGGCGGCGCCGTGCGGGCCGAGCAGCCACTTGAAGGTGGTGGCGACGGTGTAGTCGTAGCCGTCCGCGTCGATCGGCAGCCAGCCGGCGGCCTGGGAGAAGTCGACGTAGGTGCGCGCGCCATGGGTGCGGGCCGCCGCGCGCAGGGCGGGCAGATCGGCGACCCGGCCGTCGGCGGACTGCGCGGCGCTGACCGCGACCAGCGCGGTGCCGGGGCGCACCGACTCGGCGAGCCGCTCCAGCGGTACGGCGCGCACCTTGAGGTCGCCGCGCACATGGAAGGGGTTCACCACGGAGGTGAAGTCGTCCTCGGCGGTGAGGACTTCGGCGCCCGGGGGCAGGGCGGCCGCGATCAGACCGGTCTGCGCGGCGACCGAGGGACCGGCCGCCACCCGGCTCGCCGGGACCCCGGCGAGCCGGGCGAAGGCGGCGCGGGCCCGCTCGACGTCCTCGAACAGCGGGTCGAGCGGCCGGCCCTCGGCCCGGATCGCCATCGCCTCCTGGAGCGCGGTGAGGGTGCGGGCCGGGAGCAGGCCGCTGCTCGCGGTGTTCAGATAGGTGTTCTTCGGGCGGAACTCGGCGCGGACGAGGCTCTCGAAGGTCTCCATGAGCCCACTGTGCGGGTCGGCGAGGCCCCCGTCCATTGCGCGTTTCCATGGGGACGCGCCAAGGGTTTCTTATACGACCGCGCCGGGCCGGGGGTTTCCGCCCCGCGCGGTCAGCCCCTCGGCGGCACCGCGCAGCCGTCCGGGCCGCAGGCCTCGGCGTCGCCCCGGTCGACCAGCTTCAGCGGGGCGCGCTCGCCCCATGCCTGGCCGAGCGCCTGGCTGAAGACCTCGGCGGGCTGGGCGCCGGAGACGCCGTACTTGCGGTCGAGCACGAAGAAGGGGACGCCGTTCGCGCCGAGCTCGGCGGCCTCGCGCTCGTCCTCGCGCACCGCGTCGGCGTACGCCTCCGGGTCGGCGAGCACCGCGCGCACCTCGGCCGCGTCGAGTCCGGCGCCGGTGGCCAGCTCGACCAGCCGCTCGTCGCCCTCGGCGAAGACGGACCGCTCCTCGGCGAAGTTGGCCCGGTACAGGGCCTGGATCAGCTCGTCCTGCCGGCCGCGCTCCTTGGCCAGGTGCAGCAGGCGGTGCAGGTCGAAGGTGTTGCCGTGGTCGCGGCCCCGGGTGCGGTAGTCCAGGCCCTCGGCGGCGGCCTGGGCGCCCAGGTTGTCCTCCCCGGCCTCGGCCTGCGCCTCGCTCATGCCGTACTTCCTGGTCAGCATGGTGAGCACGGACTCGACATCGCCCTTGGCGCGGCCGGGGTCCAGCTCGAAGGAGCGGTGCACCACCTCCACGTCCTCGCGGTGCGGGAAGGCGGCGAGCGCCTTCTCGAAGCGGGCCTTGCCCACATAGCACCAGGGGCAGGCGATGTCGCTCCAGATCTCGACGCGCATGTCTTCGGCTCTTTCCAGGTCGTACGGGTGCGGAGACGATCTCCGCCGAGTACGTGAACGTTCAAATGCCCCGGATCATTCCCCCGGCTCCTCCGGCTCCTCCGGCGGTACGGCGTACCGCAGGTACAGATGGTGGTCCCCCGCCGCGGGCGGGTTCTCCGGGTCCGGCACCCAGCCCTGCCGGGCGTAGAAGCCCTGGGCGCGCACGTTGTCCACATGCACGTCGAGCACGGCCGTGCGCCGCCCGGCCGCCCGCCACTCCCCCACGCAGGCCGCGTGCAGGGCCGTACCGATACCGCCCCGCCAGCGGTCCGGGTCGACATGGAACTGGAACAGCTTGACGGTGTCCGCGCCGGCTCCCTCCGGGGGCCGGAAGGAGGCGATCCCGACCAGCCGGCCCGCCCGGACGGCGCACAGCACCCGCCCGTCGGACCGCTCGATGGAGCCCCGCCACGCCTCGGTCCAGTCGAACTCCTGCTGCGGGACACCGTCCGGGTAGTACGTCGAGCGCGCGCGCAGATGCAGTGCGGCGATGGTCTCGGCCTCGGCGGGCAGCGCGGCGCGGATCTCCAGGGTGCTTCCGGGTTCACTGATCATGGGTCGGAGGACGTCGTGCCCGTGCCGCCGGTTCCCGGCGTTCCTTAGACTGAACGCCGTCGAAACGAAGGGATCGAGGGCGATGACGGCAGGCGACGCGGGCGGGGCGCAGGTCAAGTCCGCGGTACGGACGGTCGAACTGCTGGAGTGCTTCGCCGGCCGTCCCGGCATGCACTCCCTCGCGGCCGTGCAGGAGGCCGTCGGCTACCCCAAGTCCAGTCTGTACATGTTGCTGCGCACCCTCGTGGAGCTGGGCTGGGTGGAGACGGACGCGACGGGCACCCGGTACGGCATCGGGGTGCGGGCGCTGCTGGTGGGCACGTCGTACATCGACGGCGACGAGGTGGTGGCCGCCGCCCGTCCGGCGCTGGACCGGCTCGCCGACGACACCACCGAGACCATCCATCTGGCCCGGCTCGACGGCACCAGCGTGATCTACCTCGCCACCCGCCAGTCCCAGCACTATCTGCGCCCCTTCACCCGGGTCGGGCGCCGCCTGCCGGCCCACTCCACCTCCCTCGGCAAGGCGATCCTCGCCACGTACACCGACGACGAGGTACGGGCGCTGCTGCCGCCGGAGCTGCCCGCGCTCACCGAGCACACCCTCACCGACCGGGAGCGGCTGATCGAGGAGCTGCGCCGGGTGCGGGAGCGGGGCTTCGCGGTCGATGGCGAGGAGAACACGGTGGGGCTGCGCTGCTTCGGCGTGGCACTGCCGTACCGCACCCCGGCCCGCGACGCGGTCAGCTGCTCGGTGCCGGTGGCCCGGCTGACCCCCGCCCATGAACAGACGATCAAGGACGCGCTGTTCGAGGCCCGCGACCGGCTGACCCTGGCGACACGCAGGCTCTGAGCGCGGCTCGTCGTGGCGGTCGTATCGCCGTAGTCTCGGGCCCCATGGAGATCACGCTGCGGACCGTCCGCGACGAGGATCTGCCGTTGTTCTTCCGGCAGATGACCGACCCGGTGGCCCTGCGGATGGCCGCGTTCGGCCCCCAGGACCCGACCGACCGGGACGCGTTCGAGGCCCGTCTCAAACGGATCCGCGGCTCTGGTGACGTGCTGCGCACGGTGCTGGCCGACGGGCGGGTGGCCGGCAGCGCGGCGGTCTACGGGGCGCCCGGCGAGCGCGAGGTGACGTACTGGATCGACCGCGCCCACTGGGGCCGGGGCGTGGCGACGGCCGCGCTGCGCGCCCTGCTCGCCGAGGTCCCCGAGCGGCCGCTCTATGCGCGGGCGGCGGCCGACAACGCCGCCTCGCTGCGGGTCCTGGCCAAGTGCGGCTTCCGCGAGTCCGTCCGGGCCCGGGACTTCGCCAACGGCCGGGGCGAGGAGATCGAGGAGGTCGTGCTCGTCCTGGACGCCTGAGCGACGCATGAGCAGGGGATGAACGGGGGCGCTCGGGATGAACAGGACATGAGAAATCCCGGCGCGCGGGAACGTTCGTGCCCTTCCCGAACGTCTTCCGTGCGGGATGAACGGGATGAACAAGACGATCAGGCGAGCGTCCGTCTTCTCACTGCTGCTCGTGATCGCCCTGCTGGTGAGGGCGACCTGGGTGCAGTTCTACGACGGACAGGCCCTCGCGGACGACACGAACAACCGGCGGAACGCGATCGCGACCTACTCGCGGCCGCTCGGGAACATCATCGTGGCCGGAAACGCCATCACCGGCTCGGCCCGGACCAAGGGAGGCGATCTCGCCTACAAGCGCACCTACAAGGACGGCAAGCTGTACGCGGCGGTGACCGGCTACGCCTCGCAGGCGTACGCGCCCACCCAGCTGGAGGGCATCTACACGGATCTGCTCAACGGCACGGACCCGGGCCTGAACACGATCATGGACACCCTCACCGGTGAGCGGGCCGACCCCGGCGACGTCGTCACCACCATCGACCCGGCGGTGCAGAAGGCCGCCTATGACGCGCTCGGCGACAAGAAGGGCGGGGCCGTCGCCATCGACCCGAAGACCGGCCGCATCCTGGCCGCGGTGTCGACCCCGTCGTACGACCCCTCGCAGCTCACCGACGCCAACACGGCGGGCGGCGCCTGGAAGCGGCTCAACGCGGACCCGGACAAGCCGCTGAACAACCGGGCGCTGCGCCAGCCGCTGCCGCCCGGCTCCACGTTCAAGCTGGTCGTGGCCTCGGCCGCGCTGGAGAGCGGGCTGTACGAGAACGTCGACCAGCACACCGACAGCCCCGATCCGTACCGGCTGCCGGGCACGGTGCGGGACCTGGCCAACGAGAACCCCTCGGCGCCGTGCCGCAACGCCCCGATCCGGGTGGCACTCCAGTACTCCTGCAACAACGTCTTCGCCAAGATGGCCGTCGACCTCGGCCAGGACAAGGTGCGGGCCATGGCGGAGAAGTACGGCTTCAACGACGACCGCCAGGACGTGCCGGTGCGCGCCTACCCCAGCGTCTACCCGAAGGACATGGACAAGTCCTCGACCGCGCTGACCGGCATCGGCCAGTACGACGTCACCGCGACCCCGCTCCAGATGGCGATGGTGTCCGCGGCGATCGCCAACGGCGGTGAGCTGCCCTCGCCGCACATGGTCTCCCGGACCGTGGACAGCGGCGGTGACGTGGTGCACGACTACGACGCCGACACCGGCTCCAAGCGGATCATCAGCGCCCGGACCGCGGCCCAGCTCCAGTCCGCCATGGAGACCGTGGTCAAGGACGGCACCGGCACCAACGCGCTGATCGACGGCGCGACCGTCGGCGGCAAGACCGGTACCGCGCAGCACGGCGAGAACAACAGCAAGACGCCGTACGCCTGGTTCACCTCGTTCGGCAAGTCCGACAGCAACGGCAAGGAGGTGGCCGTCGCGGTGATGGTCGAGCAGTCGGACGCGGCGCGCTCGGAGGTCAGCGGCAACGGGCTGGCGGCGCCGGTGGCGCGGGCCATGATGGCGGCGGCGCTGAAGAAGTGACATAGGCGCACCGGCAGCAGGCGGCGAGACCACCGCGCCCCCGCCACGGCGCCGTCCATGCGGCGGCCGGTGGCGGGGGCGCGGGCGTCAGAGGGCCCCACCGGGCCTCGGACAGAGGTTTGGGAGGCCTCAGCCGACGAAGTACGTCGGGTTCGGCAGCTTGTACGTACGGCCGGAGTAGCCGCCGTCCAGGTCCGAGTACTGGTCGCCGAAGTCGGCGACGATCTTGTAGCCGAGGTCCTTCTCGATGTGCTTGCGGGTACCGGCCTTGTACTGGACGGTCGTGCAGGTCCAGGTGCCCGGGGTGGCGCAGTCCTTCAGGTAGGCCGGCGGGTTGGCCGAGTCCTTGAGGAACATGTGGGCGGCGTCCAGGTTGACGTCGGCACCGACCCTCTTCAGGTTGGTGACCGCGGCACCGCGCTGCGCCTCGGTGAGACCCGAGTTGTAGAAGACCGCGACGCCCTTGGACTGGGCGTAGCGGATCAGCTCGGGGCTGCCGAAGACGGCGGGACGGTTGGCCTGGTTGACGTAGTCGTTCCAGGTGGCCGAGCTGTAGCCGTAGTTGTTGCGCTTCTCGTAGTCGAGGCTCAGCAGCACCGTGTCGTCGATGTCGAACATGACGGCGGGCTTCTGGTGGTGCGCGCGCGAGGTACGGGCGGCCCGGTCGATGTACTTCTTGGCGTCCGCGTCGATCCGCGCCAGGTCCTTGGCGTACGGGCTGGTCGGCGACGCCTGGTAGACGCCGTTGCTGTCGGCGGTGGTGCCGTAGTAGGTGTCGATGTCCTTCGTCAGGAGCCCGATGTTGTAGGGCTCGTGGGTGGAGTTGGCCGTCGACTGACCGGCGGTGGCCGCGCCCGCGCCGTACAGGGCGGCACCGGCGACGACGCAGGCGGCGCCGGCGGCGGCCGCTCTGAGGGACTTCCGCATGGATTCTCCGGATCTGGTGGCTAGAGTGAGTGACCAGGTCACGGATTGTCTACGCGCATAACAAGCGGTACCGCGAGGGCTGTTACCCGATCGATACGGACGTCTTTTTCCGGCCATGTCCGAGCGACGCACCGGAACTCTGTGTTCCGGTGCGGGAATTCGGGCATCAAGGGAGGTTCCCTCAGGGCGCCGCCAGGGGGGGGTGGGACACCCGGTCCCGGCCTCTCACCCGGCCGGCCGCCACCCCGGGTCACGGCCGCTCAGGCCGAGCGCGCGGTCCAGCGGGGACGCGCCCTCGGGGGTCGGTACGAGTGGGCCGAAGACGCCGCCGAACAGGGAATCCGACCGATCCGCACGGGCCCTCCTCAGAGCCACCATGGTTCGGCATGACGACCTCTTCGACCGTGCTCCGGGTGCTGCGCGACCGCGATGCGCGCCGGTATCTGACCGGCCTCGTGGTGAACGCCTTCGGCAGTTCCGCGCTGTGGCTGGCGTCCGGCATCTGGGTGAAGGACCTCACCGGGTCCGACAGCCTGGCCGGTCTGTGCCTGCTCGCCCTGTGGGCGCCCACCCTGGCGGGCCCGGCCCTCGGCACCCTCGCCGACCGGGTCCGCCGCAAACCCCTGATCATCACCGTGAACCTGGCCCTGGCCGCGCTGCTCCTCACTCTCTTCACCGTCGACTCCCCGGCCCGGCTGTGGCTGCTGTTCGCCGTCCTGTTCCTGTACGGCACCGCCGACGCGGTCACCGGCGCGGCGGAGTCGGCACTGGTCGCCGCGGTCGTCCCGGCCGACCTCCGCGGTGACTTCAACGGGCTGCGGATGACGATCACCGAGGGCATGAAGCTCGTCGCGCCGCTCACCGGCGCCGGGCTGTACGCGGCCTTCGGCGGCCCGGCCGTCGCCGCTCTGGACGCGGCCAGTTTCGCCGCCACGGCCGGACTGTGCGCCCTGCTGCGCGTGCGCGAGGAGCGTCCGGCGCCCCAGGACGGCGGTGACTGGCGCCGCCGTACCGCCGAGGGCGTCCGGTACCTGTGGCGCCATGACGGCCTGCGCCCGCTGGTCCGGGCGGGCGGTACGACGCTGCTGCTCACCTCCCTCGCCAGTGCCGCGCTGTACGCCGTGATCGACCGCCTCGGCCACTCCCCCTCCTACGCGGGCGTGCTGTACGCCGTCCAGGGCGCGGGCTCGGTGACGGTCGGGCTGCTCACCGGCCCCGCGCTGCGCCGGCTGGGCGCCCGGCGGTTCGCGGCGGCGGGCACAGCCCTGACCGGACTCGCGGTGATGGCGCGGGCCGTCCCGTCCGACCCGGTGGCGCTCGCGTCCTCGCTGGCGTCCGGTCTCGGTCTGCCCTGTGTGCTGACGGCCGCGCTCACCGCCGTGCAGCGGGAGACCCCGGACGCGCTGCTCGGCCGGGTCTCGGCCACCGCGAGCACGCTGATGTTCACGCCGAACGTCATCGGGCTCGCGGCGGGCGCCGCTCTGGTCCAACTGGCGGGTCCCGGGCTGCTGCTGCCCTGCTACGGCCTCGCGATGGTGGTGACCGCGGTCCCGCTGGTTCAGCGCGCCGCCAGCGCCTCGCGCACCGCCGCGAGATCGCCGTCCGATGCCAACCCGGCGTGATACAGCCGCAGTTCGGTCGCGCCGGCCGCCCGGGCGCGGGCCGCGTCCGCCGCGAGGGTGCCGGGGCTGCCGCCCATCCCGGAGACGACGGTGAAGTTGGCGGCCAGCACGGTCCGTTCATCCGCGTGCGCGGCGAAGGGTGCCAGCAGGGCCGTGCCCGCGGTGCAGGGGACCACGACGCCGTCGGCCACGGAGAGGATGTGGGCCGGGTCGACGCCCGCGTTCGCGCCGCAGTGCTCGGGGACGGGGTCGGCGTGCAGCAGGATCTGGAACCCGGCGGGCGCGGCGGCGCGTACGGCGGCCACCGCCTCCTCCTGGAGGCTCCGGGCGGTCCTGTCCCGCCAGGCCCGGACGGCGGCGGCCCGGTGCTCGCCGAGCAGTTCCGGCACCGTCGGCAGGCCGCCGTCGACCGCCGCACCTCGCCACAGCGGCTCCAGGGCGGCCCGCACGGCGGCGGCCAACTCCCCGGCCGCCACGCCCTGTTCGCCGTAGCCCGCACGACAGGAGGGACAGAAGCACAGGGACATCAGGTACTCCCCGGCCTCGCCCAGGGGCACACCGGAGATCTTGTCGTGGGCGTGCAGATGCGGCAGTCCGTACCAGCCGAGGGACTCCAGCTCGGTGCCCTGGGCGCCGGGGCGTACGGCGGCCTCGGCGGCGAGGTCGACGAGGTAGGCGCGGGTGGCCTCCTGGGCGATGCAGGGCGCCCAGGGGTAGCGGTCGCCGTAGGCGTTGACGACGGAGGTGTCCGGATGTTCCGCGCCCAGGCGGGAGTTGTGCGCGAGGACCACCCAGGTGTGCACCGCGAGACCGGCGCCGGCGAGCGCCCGGGCCGCCTCGCCGTGGGCGTCGCCGGGGGCCCAGCGTCCCGCGGGGTACGGGCGCGGGGTGCGGCCCCTCCAGTGCTCGCCCGGCGGATAGAGGACGGCCGCGTGTTCGGCGGTGACGATGCGGTGGCGGGGATGGCGCGGGGTCAGGGCGCGGGTGGAGTGGTAGGCGGCGGCGAGGGTCACCTGCTCGACGCCGAGCCCGGCGATGCGGGCGGGGGCGTCGGGGTCCCCGTTGACGTCCCAGGGGTAGACGAACGCGGCGGCCTTCACGCGGACTCCTCGACGTACATTCCTCTGACCATCGTCCATATTCATGAACGGGCTCACGCTAAGGGGGCCGTGCGAGGCGGTCAACATCGGACGCCTCGCGAGCCGTGCCGGGCCACACCACGCCGCTTTGCGCCACACCGGACCCCACCGCGCCGCCCGGAAACGGGCGGACGGGCGCCGAACGGGCCTCTCCGGCCCCGCATCCGGGCATGCGGGCCGCCCGTTTCCCCACCGGCCCGCGCCGCCACGCAGGTCCGCTGCGGGCAGCGCGCCCGGCAAACGGGCTCAAGCGGGCAGCATCGGGCGGGCAACAAGCCTGGTCAGGGCGGCGGACCGGCGGTACAACTTCCCCCATGGGCCCGAACGGGCAGTTCCGCGGGAGGAGGGTGAGGAGATGACCGGAACGGCGGAGGAACGCCGGCGCGAGATCGTGCGGGCCGCGCGCGCCACCGGCGCGGTCGATGTCACCGCGCTCGCCGCCTCACTGGGCGTGGCCAAGGAGACCGTCCGGCGTGATCTGCGCGCTCTGGAGGACCACGGGCTGATCCGCCGCACCCATGGCGGGGCCTACCCGGTGGAGAGCGCCGGGTTCGAGACCACGCTGGCCTTCCGGGCCACCAGCCAGGTGCCCGAGAAGCGCCGGATCGCCGCCGCAGCGGCCGAATTGCTGGGCGACGCCGAGACCGTCTTCGTCGACGAGGGCTTCACCCCGCAGCTCATCGCCGAGGCCCTGCCGAGGGACCGGCCGCTGACCGTGGTCACCGCGTCCCTGCCGGTCGCGGGCGCCCTCGCCGGGGCGGACCACGTCCAGGTGCTGCTCCTCGGCGGCCGGGTACGGGCCGGCACGCTGGCCACCGTCGACCACTGGACGACCACGATGCTGTCCGGCTTCGTCCTCGACCTCGCCTATGTCGGCGCCAACGGCATCTCCCGCGAACACGGCCTGACCACGCCCGATCCGGCGGTCGGCGAGGTCAAGGCGCAGGCGATGCGGGCGGCACGGCGCACCGTGTTCGCGGGCGTGCACACCAAGTTCGGCGCGGCGAGCTTCTGCCGGTTCGCGGACGTCGGCGCACTGGAGGCGATCGTGACCAGCACCCTGCTCCCGGCGGCCGAGGCCCATCGCTACGCCCTGCTGGGCCCGCAGGTCATCCGGGTCTGAGATGCCCGTTTCCCGTCCCCCGTGGGCGCTCCCCACCCACTGAACACCCCTTATATCCCCATACATCCAGGAGTGATCCATGCGCACCCCGAGCCGACGGAGGCCACGAGCCCTGCTCGTCCTGGCCGCCGCAGGGACGCTGCTCACCCCCCTGCTGTCCGGCTGCTGGGTCGGGGCGGGCGGAGCCGGATCCGGCGGCGACTCGATCAACGTACTGATGGTCAACAACCCCCAGATGGTGGAGCTCCAGAAGCTCACCGCCACGCATTTCACCAAGGAGACCGGCATCAAGGTGAACTTCACCGTGCTGCCGGAGAACGACGTCCGCGACAAGATCAGCCAGGACTTCGCCAACCAGGCGGGCCAGTACGACGTCGCCACCCTCTCCAACTACGAGATCCCGATCTACGCCCGCAACGGCTGGCTGCGCCCGATGGACGGCTACGTCGCGAAGGACCCGTCGTACGACGAGAAGGACGTACTGGCTCCGATGCGCGCGTCCCTCACCGGCGACGACGGCAAGCTCTACGGGCAGCCCTTCTACGGCGAGTCGTCCTTCCTGATGTACCGCAAGGACGTGTTCGCGGCGAAGGGCCTGACCATGCCCGCCCACCCCACCTGGCAGCAGGTGGCCGACCTCGCCGCGAAGGTGGACGGCGCGCGGCCCGGCATGCGGGGCATCTGCCTGCGCGGGCTGCCCGGCTGGGGCGAGATGGCGGCGCCGCTGACCACGGTCGTGAACACCTTCGGCGGCACCTGGTTCGACAAGGACTGGAAGGCGCGGCTGGACTCGCCCGCTTTCGAGAAGGCGACGAAGTTCTATGTCGACCTGGTCCGCGCGCACGGCGAGTCCGGCGCCGCGCAGTCCGGGTTCGCCGAGTGCCTGAACGACATGACGCAGGGCAAGGTCGCCATGTGGTACGACGCCACCTCCGCGGCCGGCTCCCTGGAGGCGAAGGGCTCCCCGGTCAAGGGCAAGCTCGGCTACGCTCCCGCCCCCGTCGAGCGGACCGCCTCCTCCGGCTGGCTCTACACCTGGGCCTGGGGCATCCAGCACGCCTCCCACAACCCGGACAAGGCCTGGAAGTTCGTCTCCTGGGCGTCGAGCAAGGAGTACGAACAGCTGGTCGGAAAGACCAGCGGCTGGCCGAACGTCCCGGCGGGCAAGCGGGCTTCGACGTACGACAACGCCGACTACCGGCGATCCGCCGCCGCCTTCCAGGAGATGACCCGGCAGGCCATCGAGAGCAGCCGCCCCGGCGACCCCGGCGTGCAGCCCCGTCCCGCGCCCGGCATCCAGTTCGTCGACATCCCCGAGTTCACCGATCTCGGTACCAGGGTCTCCCAGGAGATCAGCGCGGCCATCGCCGGACGCCAGTCCGTCGACGCGGCCCTGAAGAAGTCCCAGCAGCTCGCCGAGAAGATCTCCAAGGAGTACGAGGGACGATGACCGCCACCACCACGGCCCCGTACCCGGCCGCCTCCGCCCGGCCACTGAAACGGCCCCCGGCCCGGCTGCGCGCCTGGGCCACCCGGGCCCCACTGCTGCCCGCCCTCGTCTTCATGATCGCGGTCACCCAACTGCCCTTCGTGGCCACGCTGGTGATCTCGTTCTTCGACTGGAACGCCCTCTACCCCAAGGCCCGCCGCTTCACCGGCCTCGCCAACTACCGCCAGGTGCTCACCGATACGGACCTGCGCCACTCGGTATGGACGACGATCCTGCTCACCGTGGCGGTGGTGCTGGCCAGCCTGGTGCTCGGGCTGCTCCTCGCCCTGCTCCTGGACCGCCGCTTCCGCGGCCGGGGCGTCGTCCGCACCCTGCTGATCGCCCCCTTCCTGGTGGTGCCGGTGGCCGCCGCGCTGCTCTGGAAGCATGTGCTCTACAACCCCGAGTACGGCCTGCTCAACGGGCTGTTGCACTACGTCGGCGGCCCGCAGCCGGACTGGATCTCGAACACCCCGCTGCTCGCGGTGGAGGCGTCCCTGGTGTGGCAGTGGACGCCGTTCATGATGCTGATCCTGCTGGCCGGGCTGCAGAGCCGTGACCGGGAGCAGATCGAGGCGGCCCGGGTCGACGGCGCGGGCGACTGGCAGATCTTCCGCCATCTCACCCTGCCCCATCTGCGCCGCTACCTCGAACTGGGCGCCCTGCTCGGCTCGATCTACATCGTGCAGAACTTCGACGCGGTGTTCACCATCACCTCCGGCGGCCTCGGCACGGCGAACCTGCCGTACACCGTCTACCAGAGCTTCTACCAGGCCCATGAGAACGGCCTCGCCTCGGCCGCCGGCGTCCTGGTCGTCATCGGCTCCCTCGTCATCGCGACCTTCGCCCTGCGCGTGGTCTCGTCCCTGTTCCGTGAGGAGGCGGCCCGCTCATGACCGCACTGCGACGTCACGGCCTGGGCCTCGTGGCCTGGCTGGCCGGCATCGTCTTCTTCCTGCCCATCGCCTGGATGGCGCTGACCTCCTTCCACTCCGAGCAGGACGCGGCGACCAACCCGCCGTCCTTCGGCGCCGCCCTCACCCTGGACGGCTACCGCGAGTTCTTCGGCGTCGGCGGCGGGGCGAGCCCCTGGCCCGCGCTGATCAACTCGGCGGTGGCATCGGTGGTCTCCACGCTCTTCGTCCTGCTGCTCGCCCTCCCCGCCGCCTACGCGCTGTCGATCCGGCCGGTGCGCAAATGGACGGACGTGCTGTTCTTCTTCCTGTCCACGAAGATGCTCCCGGCCGTCGCGGGACTGCTGCCGATCTATCTGTTCGCCAAGCACACCGGGACCCTCGACGACATCTGGCTGCTGGTCGTCCTCTACACCGCGATGAACCTGCCGATCGCGGTGTGGATGATGCAGTCCTTCCTCGCCGAGGTGCCGGTCGCGGTCATCGAGGCGGCCCGGGTGGACGGGGCCCGGCTGCCGACGATCCTCGCCCGGGTCGTCGCCCCCATCGCGCTGCCCGGCATCGCGGCGACAGCGCTGATCTGCTTCATCTTCAGCTGGAACGAGCTGCTGTTCGCCCGGGTGCTCACCGGTGTCGTCGCCGAGACCGCGCCCGTCTTCCTGACCGGCTTCATCACCAGCCAGGGCCTGTTCCTGGCCAAGGTGTGCGCCGCCTCGCTCGTCATCTCCCTGCCGGTGCTCGCCGCGGGGTTCGCCGCCCAGGACAAGCTGGTCCAGGGCCTGTCGTTGGGAGCCGTGAAATGAAGGCCGCCGTCATCGAGTCACTGGGCCGTGCCGTCGTCACCGAGGTCCCCGACCCGGCGCCGGGCCCCCGCGAGGTCGTCGTCGAGGTCGCCGCGTGCGGGCTGTGCGGCACCGATCTGCACATCCTCCAGGGCGAGTTCGCGCCCAAGCTGCCGATCGTGCCGGGCCATGAGTTCGCGGGCACGGTGGTCGCCACCGGCGCCCAGGTCACCGAGGTCACGACCGGCGACCGGGTGGCCGTGGACCCGTCCCTGTACTGCTATGAGTGCCGCTACTGCCGCAGCGGCCACAACAACCTGTGCGAACGCTGGGCCGCGATCGGCGTGACTACAGCGGGCGGGGCGGCACAGTACGCCGTCGCCCCCGTCGCCAACTGCGTCAAGCTGCCCGAGCATGTGCGCACCGAGGACGCGGCCCTGATCGAACCGCTGTCCTGCGCGGTGCGCGGCTATGACGTGCTGCGCTCCCGGCTCGGCTCCCATGTGCTGATCTACGGCTCCGGGACCATGGGCCTGATGATGCTGGAGCTGGCCAAGCGCACCGGCGCGGCGAGCGTGGACGTGGTGGACCTGAACCCGGCCCGCCTGGAGACGGCCCGGCTGCTCGGCGTCTCGGGCGCGGCGGCCGGCGCGGACGAGCTCGACCGGCCGGGCGGCTGGGACGTGGTGGTGGACGCGACGGGCAACGCGGCGGCCATCCAGGACGGTCTGGGACGGGTGGCGAAGGCGGGCACCTTCCTCCAGTTCGGCGTCGCCGACTACGCCACCCGGGTGCAGATCGACCCGTACCGCATCTACAACCAGGAGATCACCATCACCGGTTCGATGGCGGTGCTGCACAGCTATGAGCGGGCGGCGGAACTCTTCGCGAACGGCGTCCTGGACCCGGGGGTCTTCATCAGCGACCGGCTCCCGCTGGAGCGGTATCCGCAGGCGCTGGAGCAGTTCGCGGCGGGGGTGGGACGGAAGATCGTCGTCGTGCCGTAAGGGCTGGGGCGGGGGTGACGGGTGATGCCGGTGGTAAGGGAACGGTAAAGCGGTTTCGTTCGTTACCCCCCACATGACAGCTATGACCCCTGGCTCGAACGTTCCGCTCTCCGCCGCGCGCATCACGGTGGACGTGGCCGCTCCCGTGCGGCTGGACGTCTCGGGCCTGCTGCTCACGGGCGACGGCAAGGTGCGCTCGGACGACGACTTCATCTTCTACAACCAGCCGTCCGGACCGGGGGTGGCCTACCGGTCCGGCGGCGGTGCCGCGCCCGACGCGATCACGGTCGACACCGCGGCGGTGCCGCCGGACATCGAGAAGATCGTGGTCACGGCCAGCCCGGACGCGGCCGGGCAGACCTTCCAGGGCATCGAGCCGACCGCCACCGTCCGGGACGCGGACGGCGGTGCGGTGCTGGCCACGTTCACACCGCCGCAGCTGGGCACCGAGACCGCGCTCGTGGTGGTGGAGATCTACCGCCGCGGCGGTCAGTGGAAGGTCCGCGCGGTCGGCCAGGGGTATGCGAACGGACTCGCGGGCATCGCGACGGACTTCGGTGTGACGGTGGAGGAACCGGCGGCGGCTCCGGCGGCTCCCCCTCAGCCGACGGCACCCCCGGCGGCGCCCTCGGTGGCGCCGCCGATGCCCGCCGCCCCGCCGGCCGCTCCCCCGGCCCCGGCCCCGGGCGCGGGGAAGATCAACCTGGACAAGGGCCGGGTCAGCCTCCAGAAGAACCAGACGGTGTCGCTGGTCAAGGGCGGCCGGCCGCTGCTCTCCCAGGTGCGGATGGGCCTCGGCTGGGAACCGGCGTTCCGGGGCGCCGACATCGACCTCGACGCCTCCGTCATCGCCTACGGCCCGCAGCGCAACCACGTCGACAGCTGCTACTTCGGCAAGCTCACGATCCTCAAGGGCGCGGTCAAGCACTCCGGCGACAACCTCACGGGCGAGGGCGCGGGCGACGACGAGGTGATCGTGGTCGACCTCGGCCGCATCCCCCAGGAGGTCACCGGTCTCGTCTTCACCGTCAACTCCTTCTCCGGCCAGAAGTTCACGGATGTCGCCAAGGCGTACTGCCGCCTCGTGGACGCCGCGACGGACGAGGAACTGGTCCGCTTCGACCTCACCCAGGCCGAACCCCAGACCGGTGTGCTGATGGCCAAGCTGATCCGCCAGTTCTCCGGCGAGTGGGAGATGACCGCGATCGGCGACTTCGTGAAGGCGCGGACGGTCCGCAACATGGTGGATCCGGCGGCGAAGGCTCTCTGAGCGAAGGGGGGCGCGGGGACCGCGCCCCCCTTCGGTGGCCGTTACTTCTTCTGCCGCTTCCAGGGTCCGGTGATGGCGACCATGATGCCCGGGGTCTGGATGTTGGCGTACAGGGTCCGCCCGTCGGGCGAGAAGGTGACGCCGGTGAACTCGCTGTACTCCGGCTTCGCCGCGGTGCCGATGTTCAGTTCGTTGCGCGCGATCGGGTAGGTGCGGCCGCTGTCGGTGGCCCCGAACAGATGCTGGACGCCCTCGCCGTCCTCGGCGATGACCAGACCGCCGTACGGCGAGACGGTGATGTTGTCCGGGCCGTCGAACGCGCCGTCCTTGCCCGGGTCCGGGTTCACGCCGAGCAGCACCTTGAGGGTGAGGGTCCGGCGCCGGGGGTCGTAGAACCAGACCTGGCCGTCGTGCTGGACCGGGCTCTCCGCGCGGGCGAAGGAGGAGACGATGTAGACGCCGCCGTCACCCCACCACATGCCCTCCAGCTTGCGGGCGCGGGTGACCTGGCCCTCGCCGAACTGCTTGCGCGTGGAGACCTGCCGGGCGTCGCGGTCGGGCACGTCCACCCAGTCGACGCCGTAGACCGTGCCGGTCCCGGTGGCGCGGGAGAGGTCGTCCACGAACCGGCCGCCGGAGTCGAAGCACTTGAAGGCCTGGAGGACGCCCGCGTCGGCGGCGAGGGTGCGCAGCCTGCCGCGGCCGTGGCGGAAACCGGCCGGCGGGGTCCAGCGGTAGAGCAGGCCGTTGGGGCCCGCGGCGTCCTCGGTGAGGAAGAGGTGACCGCGCTTGGGGTCGACCACGACGGCCTCGTGGGCGTACCGGCCCAGCGCCTTGATCGGCTTGGGGGCGCGGTTGGCCCGGTGGTCGACCGGGTCCACCTCGAAGACGTAGCCGTGGTCCTTGGTCATGCCGTTCTGACCGGCCTTGTCCTCGGTCTCCTCGCAGGTCAGCCAGGTGCCCCACGGGGTGCTGCCGCCCGCGCAGTTGGTGGCGGTGCCGGCGATGCCGACCCACTCGGCGACCTTGTCGCGGCGCACCTCGACCACGGTGCAGCCACCGGCCGCGGCGGGGTCGTACACCAGTCCCTCGGTGAGCGGCACCGGATACGTCCAGTTGGCGCGCGGGCCCGCCAGCTCGTGGTTGTTGACGAGCAGGGTGGTGCCCCGGGGGCCCTCGAAGGTGGAGGTCCCGTCGTGGTTGGACGGCGTGAACTCGCCCGACTCCAGGCGGGTCCTGCCGCTGTAGGTGATGATCTGGTAGCTGAAGCCCGCGGGCAGGGCGAGGATGCCCTTGGGGTCGGACTTCAGGGGGCCGTAGCCGACGCCGGGCAGGCCGTGGCCGTGACCGTGCCCCTGGCCGTGCCCCTGACCGTGGGCCGCCGCGGCGTCCCCGTGCGCGGTGTCGGTCTCCGTGGACGCGAGGGCGTTCGGCGCGGTGGCGAGCACGCCGGCGCTGCCCGCCAGGGCGATCCCGGCACCGGTGATCGCGGAGGTTCTGGCGAAGTCCCTGCGAGTGAGCGACATGGTGTCTCCTGTGACGGATGGGTGTGCCGTGGAGGGCGGCGGTCCTCGTTCGGCGCACACGCTCCCGGCGGCGCCTGAACGGGAGTTGAACAAGGGGCCACCAGGGACACCCTTGTTCAAGAAACCGTATGCGCCACCCCAAGAGCGGACCAAGCGTCACGGCGGGCCGGTGCCACTCCGACACCCCCCGCCGGACCGCTCAACCCCCTTGCTGCGACCGCGCCTTGAACGCGGCCTTGCGGGCCTCCTTGGCCACCTTCTTGTCCGGGTGCAGCCGGCCCATCGCCTCCAGCACATCGGCCGTCGCCGGGTGCTCCACCCGCCACGCGGCCGCGAAGAACCCGCTGTGCTGCTCCGCGAGCCCCTCCACCAGGGCCTGGAGCTCCTCGCTGTTGCCCTCGGCGGCCAGTTGGGCGGCGACGGTGTCGATGGTCAGCCAGAACACCAGGTCCTGGGAGGGCGCGGGCACCTCGGCGGCGCCATGCTCACTGAGCCACACCCGGGCGAGACCGCCGAGTTCGGGGTCGTCCAGGACCTCCCGCAGCGCGGGCTCGGCCTCCCCGCCGACCAGGGACAGCGCCTGCTGGCAGCGCAGCCGGCGCAGCGGCCCCCCGGCGTCGGCGCCCCGGGCCGCGGCCAGCAACTCCCGTGCGCCGGAGAGCGGTTCGTGCCGGTTCAGCCACAGCTCGGTCTCCGCGAGAGCGGCCGAGGGGCCGAACGCGGCGGTGCCGTCGAGCAGTACGTCCGCCCCCTTGTCGGCGAGTTCGCCGACCACCGGCGCCTCGAAACCGGCCTCCACCAGCCGCGCCCGCAGCCCGTACGCGCCGAGCGGGGTCAACCGCACCATGCCGTAGCGGGAGACATCGGCCTCGTCCACCGGCGCGGCGAGTTCCTCGTCGGCGTCGGCCATCAACGCCTCGTCCACCGGCCGGTACTCGACCAGGCCGACCGGCTCCAGCGTCCGGAACTGGTCGTCCAGGCGCATCATCGCGTCGGACACCTGCTCCAGGACGTCGTCGGTGGGCTCGCCCATGTCGTCCGGCACGATCATCGACGCGGCGAGGGCCGGCAGCGGGACCGGCCCGTCCCCGGCGCCGTCCTCACTCACCGTCAGGAGGTACAGGTTGCCGAGCACACCGTCGAGGAAATCGGCCTCGGCCTCGGGGTCCCAGTCGAGTGACGCGAAATCGATCTCCCCGCCCTCGTCCAGCGCGTCCACCAGATCGTCCAGATCGGGCACGCTCGCGTCCGCCAGCACGGTCTCCAGCGCGGCGAGCCACACCGTGAGCACCTCCTGCGGGGAACCGGTGAGCAGGGCCAGCGCCTCGCCGGTGCGGACCGTCCCGCGGTCCTCGTCGGCGATCTCGACCAGTCCGGAGTCCAGCGCGACCCGCCAGGCCTCGGCGGCGTAGGCGGCCGCGTCGTCGCCGGTCAGTCCGAGCTGGTCGGCGGCGCCGGGCAGCTGCTCCTCGACCAGGCTCCCGCCCGCGTCCACCCGGGTGTCGGGGCCGGCCCAGCGGGCGAGCCGGGCCGCTCGCGCGAGCAGGGGCGTGGACAGTGCGGCGCGCGCCAGCTCCGCTTCGGAGTGCAGCCGTACGGGCGGCAGGGGGGAGCTGTCTGACATCGGCTGGATCTCCTCGGACCGTGAAACGTGCTCAGCCCCTCAGCCTAGACGGATTTGGGCCCATGCCGCCCGGTTCATCTCCTCGTCAACCCCAGTACATGGCCGAAACCTTGACAAGTCCCGGGCGCAGGCTGGAGATTGACGCGCGTAGAAGTCGGGGAACGACCGTTCACTCGGCTCTATGCGTGTCACGGAGGGCAACGGCCCCCACACGCTCCCGATCCACCTCGTCCCGGCGCCCCGTAACATCCCCGGAGGGATCCCTTGCCGAGCAGGTCCACCGCGCGTCTCGCCGCGCTCACCGTCGCCGCTGTTTGCTCCGCCGCGTCGGCCGTCGTCCTCACCTCCCCCGCGCACGCCGACGCGGTGCGCATCCACGACATCCAGGGCACCACCCGCCTGTCGCCGTACGCCGGGCAGAAGGTGACGGACGTGCCGGGCATCGTCACCGCCACGCGCACCTACGGCTCGTCCAAGGGCTTCTGGCTCCAGGACACGACGCCCGACGACAACCCCGCCACCAGCGAGGGCATATTCGTCTACACCAGCTCCACGCCGAAGGTCGCGGTCGGCGACTCGGTGACGGTGACCGGCACGGTCTCCGAGTACGTCCCGGGCGGCGTCGCCTCCGGTGAGCAGTCCGTCACGGAGATCACCAAGCCCACGATCACCACCGTCTCCACCGGCAACGCCGTCCCGGCGCCGGTCGTCATCGACGCGAAGTCGGTGCCGAGCCGGTACACGCCGCAGGGCGACACCGCGAACGGCGGTTCGATCAACAACCTGCCGCTCCAGCCCAAGAAGTACGCCCTGGACTACTACGAGTCCCTTGAGGGCATGAACGTCCAGGTCAAGAACGCCCACGTGGTCACCGCCACCGACCCGTACGCCGAGCTGTGGGTCACGGTGAAGCCGCACGAGCACCGCGACAGCCGCGGCGGCACGGTCTACGGGTCCTACGACTCGCAGAACACCGGCCGCCTCCAGATCCAGTCGCTGGGCGCCACCGCCGACTTCCCGAAGGCGAACGTCGGCGACACGCTGACCGGCACCACCACCGGCCCGATGGACTTCAACCAGTACGGCGGCTACACCCTGGTCGCCGGCCAGCTCGGGACGCTCAAGAGCGGTGGCCTCCAGCGCGAGACCACGAAGAAGCAGACCGGCAAGCAGCTCGCGGTCGCGACGTACAACGTCGAGAACCTCGACCCGTCGGACAAGACGTTCGACCAGCACGCCGCCGCGATCGTGAACAACCTCCAGTCCCCCGACATCGTGTCCCTGGAGGAGATCCAGGACAACAACGGTGCCACGGACGACGGCACGGTCGACGCGAGCGTCACGGTGAACAAGCTGATCGACGCGATCGTCGCGGCGGGCGGCCCGAAGTACGACTGGCGTTCCATCGACCCGGTCAACGACAAGGACGGCGGCGAGCCGGGCGGCAACATCCGCCAGGTGTTCCTGTTCAACCCCGAGCGGGTGTCCTTCGTGGACCGCGCGGGCGGCGACTCCACCACCGCGGTGGGTGTCGTCAAGGAGCACGGCAAGGCCCAGCTGACCGCGTCCCCGGGCCGGATCGACCCGGCCAGCGCCGCCTGGGAGGACAGCCGCAAGCCGCTCGTCGGCCAGTTCGTCTTCCAGGGCAAGACCGTCTTCGTGATCGCCAACCACCTGATCTCCAAGGGCGGCGACCAGAGCCTGACCGCGCAGTACCAGCCGGTCACGCGCAGCTCGGAGACCCAGCGCCACGCCCAGGCGCAGGAGGTCAACGCGTTCGTCAAGGACATCCTGAAGGCGCAGAAGAACGCGAACGTGCTCGCCCTCGGCGACATGAACGACTTCGAGTTCTCCGGCACCGCGAAGATCCTCGAAGGCCACGGCGAGCTGTGGTCGGCGATCAAGTCGCTGCCCAGGAGCGAGCGTTACACCTACGACTACGAGGGCAACTCGCAGGTCCTGGACCAGATCCTGATCAGCCCGGCGGTGCGCCGCGACTCGTTCCAGTACGACAGCGTGCACATCAACTCGGAGTTCAACGACCAGATCAGCGACCACGACCCGCAGGTGCTGCGCTTCCGCCCCTGATCCACCAGGGGTTCAGGACTGGCTGAACACCCCGTTCAGCCAGTCCTGCCAGGCGGCCGCGTCCGTCTCGGCAGCGGCGCCCGGCGCGAAGTCGTGCACGCTGATGCCGAGCGGCGCGCCCCAGCGGCCCCGGCCGAAGAAGCGGACGAGGGCGCTCTCGGTGCGCAGTCCGATGAACTCCGGTACGCGGTAGTCGAGTACGGCGTCCAGGGCCCGCCCGCCGGGTCCGCGGACGCTCACCTTCGTCCCCGCGGCCGCGTCGTCCGGCAGTCCGAGCGCGCGGGCCGCGGCGGCGAGCGCCTCCGGCACGGCCGAGGAGGCGGGCCCGGTCGCCTGCGCGAAGGCGACCGGGGCCGGTGCGAAGTGCGTCAGATACTCGCGCAGGGTGTGCAGATAGAAGTCGGTGTGCTTGTTCGCGCCGTCGTACTGGGTGTCCCAGTCGTCGGTGAAGATCCCGCTGTGGACGTAGCGCACGAAGGCGTGGCGGCCCTCGTCGCGGGGCTCGATGGTGTGGTCGAGCTGGTTGAGCGACTGCGTGGGCATGCCCACGTCCTCGCTGCGGTTGACGTAGCGGTGGGGCGGCTCCCAGACGACGACGGTCGAGCCGAACGGTCCCCGCCCGCCCTCCCGCGGCTCGGGCGGCTCCATCGGCCACAGATAGCCCCCGGTCCCGGTGGTGATCGCCGCCCACACCCGCTCCGGCGGTACATCGACCTCGAACTCGCGGGCGATCTCGAATTCCTTGCTCATGGCGGGGCTCCTATTCGGCTTCCGGTGCGGGTTCCAGGGCTGCGGGCCGGTCCTTGACCGTGGGATGCAGGGCGACGACGACCCGGTGGTCCCGGCCGCCCTCGGCGTCCGGGGCGTCGTACTTGCGGATCAGGGCGCCGACCCCCGCCGTCAGCTCCTGCACGAAGGCCGCGCGGTCGGCGGCGGAGGCGAACCGCACCTCGCCGTCCAGGGCGTACGTCGCGAGCGGCTTGCGGGCCCTGGCCGCGCCGCCGATCAGCGCCCCGACGTCGCGCACCAGGCGGGCGCCGAGCGCCAGCAGCCAGCGCGCGGACAGCTGGTCCCGGAAGCGGTCCGGGTCGGGCTGCACGGCGGGCAGGGCGGCGGGCGAGATGACGTACGACGCGGCGCTCGCGCGCATCAGCCGCTCGGTGACATTGCCCTTGCGGCGCTCCCCGGCCAGCTCGACCAGGCCGTGCCGCTCCAGCGTCTTGAGGTGGTAGTTCACCTTCTGGCGGGGCAGTCCGACCTTGCCGGCCAGCATCGCGGCCGACGCGGGTCCGGCGGCCAGCTCGGCGAGCAGCCGGGCCCGGACGGGGTCCAGCGACACGGCCGCGGCCTCGGGGTCCTCGATGACGGTCACATCCAGCATGCGTTCACCCTCCCACCGAAAACTTTTTTTGTCCAGACGGGCTTAGTTTTCGGCGGGAGAGCGGGAACGCCATGGCTGGAAAGGGATGAGGGCGGGGGCCGGGGAGCCCCTCAGACGCTCAGCAGGAGCAGGGGCGGCGGCGCATGCCGCGGGATGCGCCGCGGGCCATGCCACGGCTCCGGCCGCCGCGCAGCACCCCGGCCGCGATCAGGGCGATCGCCCCGGCCGCGCCCGCCATCAGCACCGGACGCGGCACCCCGCGCAGACCCTCGGCGGCCTTGCGGGCGGGCGGCGCGAGCTGCCGCTGGGCCATGGCGGCCCGGTCCTGCACGCGGTGCCCGGCGTCCATCGCCCTGCTCTGCGCCTGGCGCCCGGCCTCCAGTGCGCGATCGCGCAGCGGTTGCCCGTCCTGGGAGCCGCCGTGCTGGGCGACCCGGCTCTGGAGCGTGTGCCCGGTGCGCGCGGCCGTCCCCTGCACCGCGTGGCCCGCCCGCGCGGCCCGGCCCTTCATCGCGTGCGCCGCGTGCGTGGCCCGGCCCTGGGCGCCGTGCCCGGCCTGGGCGGCGCTGGAGCGCAGCTGCACCTTCATGGCACCGGCCTTGTCCTTCAGATCGGCGGCCCGTGCCCGCGCGCGCCCCTTCACATCGACACGGTCCACCAACTGGGCCACGGTGTCGCCGAGTTGGTTCCTGGTCTGCTCGATCTGCGCGCGCAGCTCGTCGGGGCCCTTGGCGCCCGAGCCGTGCGGGGTCCTGTGGGTCATCGATGTGCCCTTTCCTTGATCACGTCGACATCGGCCCGGACACTGCCGAGGGTCTCCTCGGGCATGGGCGATCCGGCGCGGCGCAGCTGGGCGCGTCCGGTGGCGGCCAGCACGGCGGCCACCAGGAACAGCGCGACCGCGACGGTCAGCGCCGCCGCCCACAGGGGCAGTACCAGGTCGAGGGCGGCGGTGGCCGCGCCGGCCAGCACGATCAGCCCGACGTAGCCGAGGGCGCCCGCGGCACCCAGCAGCCCGCCGCCGGTTCCGGCGCGCTTGCCCTTCTGGGTCAGCTCCGCCTTGGCGAGGGCGACCTCCTGCCGCAGCAGCAGGGAGAGCTGTTCGGTGGCGCGATTGACGAGTTCCCCCGTGGAGGGGTGGCCGTCGAGTGCGGGGCGCGTGTGCGGTCGCGTGTGCGAGGTCATGGTCACGGTGTCCCGCCTCCTTTCTGTACGGGAACATCCGGGTACCCGGGCCGGGGAGCGTCAGCCCTTGTCCGCTCCCCCGGTCCCGCGGTCGCCGAGCCGCGCGAGCTGGGACTGGAACCAGTCGAGCCGCGCCTGCAACAGGGCTGCCTCGGCGACCAGTTCGGGCACCCCCATCTCGGTGCCCGTCACAAGCTCGGTGACGGTCTCGGCCGGGACGCCGCCGTCCGCCCGTACCCGCAGGCCCTCCCCGGCGAGCCGGGCGAACTCCGCGAGGGTGACGGACGTACGGCCGCGCGCACAGCCCGCGCAGCCGGGGGCCAGGGCGCGCCAGCCGGGGCGGCCCCAGCCGGCGTCGGCCAGCAGGGTCGCGGTGGCGCCGCAGGCACAGGGGCCCGCGATGGCGGTGCGCACCCGCTGGCGGGCGTAGCGGAATCCGCGTTCGAAGCGGATGTAGGCGCCGAGCACGGAGACTTCCAGGAGCAGCGCGGTGCGGTGCTCGGCGGTGCAGCGCAGGGCGTCGGCGGCGGTGCGCTCATGGACGCAGTGGAAACCGCAGTCGCACAGGCGCGCGGGAGGGCGGTGCCTGCGGCCGTAGACGCAGGACGCCTGGTCGAGCACGCCGTACGGAAGCGCACCGCCGAGCGACACTCCGGTGAACCCCGCCCGGGTGCCGTCCTGGGACAGCACCGGGTGGGCGATCTTGTAGCCGGTCGGCGGCTCCGTGGGGCGTTCCGCCGGGAGCCGGGGCCTCATCGGCCGGCCGGGACCTCTTCGCGGGCCGGCTCGGCCGGTGCGGTGCGGGCGGCCTCGGCGGGCTGCCGGACCGTCTCTTCCTCGTCGCGGATGTCCGGCCGCTCCTCGGCGACCCCGGTGGCCAGTGCCTTGCCGAGCTTCATGGTGCCTCCATGGCTGACGTCGGTGATGACCCTTCGCCCATAGTGACCCATGAACGGCCGAGTTGGACACACGACCTTGCGCCACACCTGGACAGGCAAGTGAACAGGTAAGCAAACTTACCGATACTCTGAAGAAGAATTAAGTAGAGCTACATCGAAGACTTGCCGACACTAACGGGTATGACGATCACACACAGCCCCTCCCCCTTCGGCCGCGTCCTCTGCGCGATGATCACCCCGTTCACCGCGGAGGGGACGCTGGACCGGGCCGGCGCCCAGGAACTGGCCGCCCATCTGGTGGCGGAGGGCTGCGACGGGCTGGTCCTCAACGGCACCACGGGCGAGTCGCCGACCACCACCGACGGCGAGAAGGCGGAGCTGATCACGGCCGTACGGGAGGCGGTCGGCGCGCGGATCCCGCTGATCGCGGGCATCGGCACCGCCGACACCCGGCACACCACCGAACTGGCACTCGCCGCCGAGAAGGCCGGCGCCGACGCCGTGCTGGTCGTGGCGCCCTACTACAGCAGGCCGCCGCAGGAGGCCGTCGCCGCGCACTTCCGCACCGTCGCCGACGCGAGCGGACTGCCGGTCCTGCTCTACGACATCCCGGGCCGCACCGGCACCCGTATCGACCCCGAGACGATCCTGCGCCTCGCCGGTTACCCCAGGATCGTCGGCGTCAAGGACTGCTCCTACGACCTCCTTGGCACCCAGAAGGTGCTGTCCCGAACGGAGTTGGCCTATTACGCGGGCTGCGACGAACACAACCTCGCTCTCTACGCCGTCGGCGCGGCCGGCTGTATCAGCACCGTCGCCAACGCCGCCCCGCGCCACATCCGCGCCGTCCTCGACGCCTTCGACGCGGCCGACACCGGGCGGGCACGGCAACTCCAGCTGCGGGCGATGCCGTTGATCGAGTCGATGATGGCCGCGGGCCTGCCCGGGACGGTCACCGCCAAGGCCCTCCTGTCCCGGCTCGGCCTGCCCGCGGGCCCGGTCCGCGCCCCACTGCTGCCCGCCTCCCCGCAGGCGACGGCCGAACTGCACGCGTGCTTCGAAGAACTGACCGAATCCTGATCCGCGCTCCCCCGGCCTGCCGTACGGTGTCCCCGTGAGCCGCCCCCTGCTCTTCCTGGATGTCGACGGTCCGCTGAACCCGTACGCGGCCCAACGGGAGCGCCGGCCCGAGGGGTATACGACGATCCGGGTGCCGCTGGCCTCGCGCCGCCCCCTGCGGGTGTGGCTGAACCCGGCCCATGGCCCCGCGCTGCTGGCCCTCGGCTACGAGCTGTGCTGGGCGACGACCTGGATGGCCGAGGCCAACCACTGGATCGCCCCCGTCCTCGGGCTGCCCGAACTGCCCTACGTCGACTTCGGCGCGGGCCTTTTCGCGCACCGGCCCGACGGGGTGCACTGGAAGACGGAGCCGATCGTGGCGTACGCCGGGGGCCGCCCGTTCGCCTGGGTCGATGACGAACAGAGCACCGAGGACGCGGTGTTCGTGGCCGACCACCACCCCGGCCCGGCCCTCCTGCACCATGTGAACCCCCGCATCGGCCTGCGCGCGGGCGACTTCACCACCCTGGCGGAGTTCGCCGCCGGTCTCTCCCCGGCATGACCGAGCGCCCCTCACCAGACGGGCGAGGGGCGCTCCGGGCTTTCCTGACAGGTCAGTTGTGGCTGTGCAGGATGTCGTTCAGGCCGCCCCAGACCGCGTTGTTCGGGCGGGCCTCGACCGTGCCGGTGACCGAGTTGCGGCGGAAGAGGATGTGGGAGGCGCCGCTCAGGTCGCGGGCCTTGACGATCTGGCCGTCGGGCATGGTGACGCGGGTACCGGCGGTGACGTAGAGACCCGCCTCGACCACGCACTCGTCGCCGAGGGCGATGCCGACGCCCGCCTCGGCGCCGACCAGGCAGCGCTCGCCGACGGAGATGATCACATTGCCGCCGCCGGAGAGGGTGCCCATGGTGGAGGCGCCGCCGCCGATGTCCGAGCCGTCGCCGATGACGACACCGGCGGAGATCCGGCCCTCGACCATCGAGGTGCCGAGCGTGCCGGCGTTGAAGTTGACGAAGCCCTCGTGCATCACGGTGGTGCCCTCGGCCAGGTGCGCGCCGAGGCGTACCCGGTCGGCGTCGGCGATGCGGACGCCCTTGGGGGCCACGTAGTCCGTCATGCGGGGGAACTTGTCGATCGAGGTGACCTGGAGGTGCAGGCCCTCGGCGCGGGCGTTCAGCCGCACCTTCTCGATGTCGTCCACGGCGACCGGGCCGAGCGAGGTCCAGGCGACGTTGGCGAGGTGGCCGAAGATGCCGTCCAGGTTCTGGCCGTGCGGCTTGACCAGGCGGTGCGAGAGCAGGTGCAGCCGCAGGTAGGTGTCGTGCGCGTCCAGCGGCTTCTCGTCCAGCGAGGCGATGACCGTACGGACCGCGACCACCTCGACGCCCCTGCGGGCGTCCGGGCCGATCGCCGCGGTCGCGCCGCCGCCCAGCAGCTCCGCAGCGCGCTCGGCGGTCAGCCGCTCGGTGCCGGCCGGGCCCGGCTCGGCGACCAGCTCGGGCGCGGGGAACCAGGTGTCGAGAACGGTGCCGTCGGAGGCGATCGTGGCGAGGCCGGCGGCGACGGCGCCGGTGGTACGGGAAGCAGTGTCGGTCATGGGACAAAACCTAACGTGGCGCGGGGTGCGGGGGCGAACCGTGTCTCATGTGCCGGGCGCGGGATCCACCTTCACCCCATCCGCCCGGCCTCATCCGCCCGACCCCGTCCGCTCAGCCCTGTTCGCCCGGCCCCGTCCGCCCGCCCCCGGCCGGCCGCCTCCCGTTCAGCCGATCACCCGCCCGAACGCCTCCCGCGCGTACTCCTCGTCGTACGACCCGCCCGTCAGCAGCACCTGGAGGCAGATCCCGTCCATCAGCGCGAGCAGCGCCCGCGCCGTCACCGCGTCGACCCGGGCGGACAGGCGCGCGGTCGTCTCCTCGGTCCACCGGGCCGCGACCGGCCGCAGGGCCGGACGGCGCAGCGCGGCGAGATACAGCTCGTACTCCAGCTCCGCGCCCGGGCGGTCGCCGTTCAGCCAGTCGCCGAGGACCCGGGCGAGCCCGGCCGCGAGATCGTCGTCGGCCAGTGCCCCACTGGCGTCGAGGACCGCGGCGAATCCCTCGTTCGACTGGCACAGGGCGGCCACCAGCAGATCGTCCAGGGTGGCGAAGTGATACGTGGTGGAGCCGAGCGGTACGTCCGCCTCGGCCGCGACCGTGCGATGGCTCAGCCCGGCGAGCCCGTCCCGCCCGGCCACCCGGATCGCCGCGTCGATGATCCGCCGGCGCCGGTCGGGGTCGTAGCGCCGGGCCATCAGTGACTCGTCCCGCCGAGGTTCAGCACCACCACTCCCCCGATGATCAGCAGGATCCCCGCGACCTTGACCGTATCGAGCCCCTCCCCGAACAGCAGCAGCCCGAGCACGGCGATGGCCGCGGTCCCCACCCCGGACCAGATCGCGTACGCCGTACCGATCTGCACCGTCTTCAGCGTCTGCGCCAGCAGCAGGAAGGACACCAGATACCCCAGCGCCGTCACCAGCGAGGGCCCGAGCCTGCTGAACCCATGGCTGTACTTCATCGCCGTCGTGGCGGTCACCTCGGCGGCTATGGCACCGGCGAGCGTCAGATATCCCATGTGTACGAGCGTACATATGATGCGTACGGCCGTACATAACGACTGTGCGACGGGTCGGCGAACAGTGGGCGCCGGGGCGAGCGACGGGCACGCGGGCATACGGGCATACGGGCATACGAAAGGGGCCACGGCATTCCTGCCGTGGCCCCTCGCATCAGCCCTGTGTCGGACGCCCTCAGGCCGTCCTCAGACTGTCCTCAGACGTTGAAGCCCAGCGCGCGCAGCTGCTCGCGGCCCTCGTCCGTGATCTTGTCCGGGCCCCACGGCGGCATCCAGACCCAGTTGATCCGGAGCTCGTTGACGATGCCGTCCGTGGCGGACTTGGCCTGGTCCTCGATGACGTCCGTCAGCGGGCAGGCCGCGGAGGTCAGCGTCATGTCGATGGTGGCCACATTGGAATCGTCCACGTGGATGCCGTAGATCAGGCCGAGGTTGACGACGTCGATGCCCAGCTCGGGGTCGACCACGTCCATCAGGGCCTCACGGAGTTCTTCCTCCGAGGCCGGCTTCATCTCGACGGTGTCGCTCATGCGGTCTTCCTTTCGGCTTCGGCGCCACCCAGCGCCTGGGCCGTCGCGTCCTTCCACGCCATCCAGCTCAGGAGGGCGCACTTGACCCGCGCGGGGTACTTGGAGACACCGGCGAACGCGACCGCGTCCTCCAGCACCTCCTCCATCGCGTCGTCCGGCTCGATCTTGCCCTTGGACTGCATCAGCTCCAGGAAGGTCTCCTGGATCTTCTGCGCGTCCGGCAGGTCCTTGCCGACGAGGAGTTCGTTCAGCACGGAGGCCGAGGCCTGGCTGATGGAGCAGCCCTGGCCCTCGTACGAGACGTCCGCGATCTTCGTGCCGTCGTACTTCACACGGAGGGTGATCTCGTCGCCGCACGTCGGGTTCACATGGTGCACCTCGGCGTCGCCATCCCGAAGACCACGCCCGTGCGGGTTCTTGTAGTGGTCCAGGATGACTTCCTGGTACATGGAGTCCAGCTTCACGGTTTTCGACACGCCTCTCAGCCGAAGAAGTTCCGTACGTGCTCCAGGCCGTCGACCAGAGCGTCGATCTCGGCCGGCGTGGAGTACAGATAGAACGACGCTCGCGTGGTCGCGGGAATTCCGTAGCGCAGGCAGACCGGACGGGCACAGTGGTGGCCGACGCGGACCGCGATGCCCTGTTCGTCCAGGACCTGGCCCACGTCGTGCGGGTGGATGTCGCCCAGGGTGAAGGAGATCGCGGCGCCCCGGTCCTCGGCCGTGGTCGGGCCGATGATCCGCAGGTCGGGGACCTGGGCCAGGCGCTCCACCGCGTACTGCGTGAGCGCGTGCTCGTGCGCGAGGATCTTCTCCATGCCGATCGCCTGGAGGTAGTCGATCGCCGCGCCCAGGCCGACCGCCTGCGCGATCGGGGGCGTGCCCGCCTCGAACTTGTGCGGCGCCGGGGCGTACGTCGAGGAGTGCATCGAGACGGTCTCGATCATCTCGCCGCCGCCCAGGAACGGCGGCAGGTCCTCCAGCAGCTCCTGGCGGCCCCACAGCACGCCGATGCCGGTCGGAGCGCACATCTTGTGGCCGGTGAAGGCCACGAAGTCGGCCCCCAGGGCCTGCACGTCCAGCGGCATGTGCGGCGCGGCCTGGGAGGCGTCGATGCACACCAGCGCGCCGACCTCCTGGGCGCGGCGCACTATCGCCTCGACCGGGTTGACGGTGCCGAGGATGTTGGAGACCAGCACGAAGGAGACGATCTTCGTCTTCTCGGTGATGATCTCGTCGATGTTCGACAGGTCCAGACGGCCGTCGTCGGTCAGGCCGAACCACTTCAGCTTCGCGCCGGTGCGCTGCGCCAGCAGCTGCCACGGCACGATGTTGGAGTGGTGCTCCATCTCCGTGATGACGATCTCGGTCTCATGGTCGACCCGGTAGGGCTCATCGGCCCAACCGAGCATGTTGGCCACGAGGTTGAGGGATTCGGAGGCGTTCTTGGTGAAGATCACCTCGTCGCGGCTCGGCGCGTTGACGAACTCCGCCACCTTGTCGCGAGCGCCCTCGTAGAGTGCCGTGGCCTCCTCCGCGAGGACGTGCACGCCGCGGTGGACGTTGGCGTTGTAACGCTCGTAGTACTCGTTGAGGGCGTCCAGTACCTGGCGCGGCTTCTGGCTGGTCGCCGCGTTGTCCAGGTACACGAGCTTCTTGCCGTCATGGACGACACGGTCCAGGACGGGGAAGTCCTTGCGGATCGCCTCGGTGTCGAGGAGGCCCGACAGCTGTGTCACGCGGATGCGCCACCCTTCACATATGCCTCGTAGCCCTCGTTCTCCAGCTTGTCCGCGAGCTCCGCGCCGCCGGACTCGACGATGCGGCCGGCCGCGAAGACGTGGACGTGGTCGGGCTTGATGTAGCGCAGGATGCGCGTGTAGTGCGTGATCAGCAGGGTGCCGACCTCGCCCGTCTCGCGGACGCGGTTGACGCCCTCGGAGACGATGCGCAGCGCGTCGACGTCCAGGCCCGAGTCGGTCTCGTCCAGGATCGCCATCTTCGGCTTGAGCAGTTCGAGCTGGAGGATCTCGTGGCGCTTCTTCTCGCCGCCGGAGAAGCCCTCGTTGACATTGCGCTCGGCGAAGGCGGGGTCCATGTGGAGACGCTCCATGGCCTCCTTGACCTCCTTCACCCAGGTGCGCAGCTTCGGGGCCTCGCCGCGCACGGCGGTGGCGGAGGTGCGCAGGAAATTGGAGACCGAGACGCCGGGGACCTCGACCGGGTACTGCATGGCCAGGAACAGGCCGGCGCGGGCGCGCTCGTCGACGGACATCTCCAGGACGTCCTCGCCGTCGAGCAGCACGGTGCCCTCGGTGATCGTGTACTTCGGGTGACCCGCGAGCGAGTAGGCGAGGGTCGACTTGCCGGAGCCGTTGGGGCCCATGATGGCGTGCGTCTCGCCCTGCTTCACGGTCAGGTCGACGCCCTTGAGGATCTCCTTCGTGGCGTTGTCGGCCTCGACGGTGACGTGCAGGTCTCGGATTTCAAGCGTTGCCATGGATGCCTCAGGACTCCTGGGTGAGGGAGACGAGCACGTCGTCCCCTTCGATCTTTACGGGGTATACGGGTACGGGGCGCGTCGCGGGGAGGCCGGACGGCTTGCCGGTGCGCAGGTCGAACGCGGAGCCGTGCAGCCAGCACTCGATCTGGCAGTCCTCCACCTCGCCCTCGGAGAGCGAGACGTTCGCGTGGGAGCAGATGTCGTAGATCGCGAACACCTCCCCCTCGGTACGGACGACCGAGACCGGCGTGCCGTCGAGTTCCACCCGCTTGGGGGTGTCCTCCGCCAGCTCGCTCAGCCCACAGGCGCGTACGAAACTCATGCGACCGAGGCCTCCAGCTCCTGCTCGATCCTGGCGAGCAGGCGCTCCTCGATGTCGGCGACGCCGATCTGCTGGACGAGTTCGGCGAAGAAGCCGCGGACCACCAGGCGGCGGGCGTCCTGCTCGGGGATGCCGCGGGCCATCAGGTAGAACAGCTGCTCGTCGTCGAAACGGCCGGTGGCGGAGGCGTGGCCGGCGCCCACGATCTCGCCGGTCTCGATCTCCAGGTTCGGCACCGAGTCGACGCGGGCGCCGTCGGTGAGCACCAGGTTGCGGTTCATCTCATAGGTGTCGGTGCCCTCGGCCTTGGCCTCGATGAGCACGTCACCGATCCAGACCGCGTGCGCGTCGTCGCCCTGGAGCGCGCCCTTGTAGACGACGTTCGACTTGCAGTGCGGGGTGTTGTGGGTGACCAGGAGACGGTGCTCCTGGTGCTGGCCCGCGTCGGTGAAGTACAGGCCGTACAGCTCGGCCTCGCCGCCGGTGCCCGCGTAGGCGACTCGCGGGTGCAGCCGTACGACGTCGCCGCCGAAGGTGACGACGACCGACTTGAAGGACGCGTCCCGGCCGATCAGCGCGTTGTGCTGGGCGGTGTGGACGGCCTTGTCGTCCCAGTCCTGGACGGAGACGACGGTCAGCTTGGCGCCGTCGCCCAGCACGTACTCGACGTTGGCCGCGAGCACCGCGTCGCCGGTGTGGTCGATGACGACGACGGCCTCGGCGAAGGCGCCCAGCTCGATCACCTGGTGGGCGAAGGCGGTGCCGCCCTGGCCGTGCACGGCGATGCGGACCGGCTCGGTGAGCACGGTCTCCTTGGGGACGGTCACGACCGAGGCCTGCTCGAAGGCGGAGTACGCCTGGGCGGCGATCCGGTCCACGGGGATGCCGGCCCGGCCGAGGCGCGCGTCCTCGCGGCCCACGGTCTCGACGACGACGCCCTCGGGGGCCTGCACGTCGACCTTCACTCCGTCGCCGGTGGCGACGGCGGTGCCGTCGTGCAGCCCGCGCAGGCGCTCCAGCGGGGTGAACCGCCACTCCTCCTCGCGGCCGTGCGGGACGGGGAAGTCCGCGACGTCGAAGGACGGGGGCACGCTCATGCGCGTGGCGACGGTCGACTCCGCGGCCACCGCGATCTGGCCGGCGGTGGTGGAGCCCACCGGGATGTTCTGGGCCTCAGCCATGGCTGTCGTATTGCTCGCTTTCTCAGGTCAGTGGCGTGATGGTGGGGCGGTGGGCGGTCAGCCGACCGCGCCTTCCATCTGCAGCTCGATCAGCCGGTTGAGTTCGAGCGCGTACTCCATGGGCAGCTCCTTGGCGATCGGCTCGACGAAGCCGCGCACGATCATCGCCATCGCCTCGAACTCGGTCAGACCGCGGCTCATCAGGTAGAAGAGCTGGTCCTCGGAGACCTTGGAGACGGTCGCCTCGTGGCCCATGGACACATCGTCCTCGCGGACGTCGACGTACGGGTACGTGTCGGAGCGGGAGATGGTGTCGACGAGCAGCGCGTCGCACAGCACGTTCGACTTGGAGCCGTGGGCGCCCTCACCGATCTCGACCAGACCGCGGTACGAGGTGCGGCCGCCGCCGCGCGCCACGGACTTCGACACGATGTTGGACGACGTGTTCGGCGCCATGTGGACCATCTTGGAGCCGGCGTCCTGGTGCTGGCCCTCACCCGCGAAGGCGATGGACAGGGTCTCGCCCTTGGCGTGCTCGCCCATCAGGTAGACGGCCGGGTACTTCATCGTCACCTTGGAGCCGATGTTGCCGTCGATCCACTCCATGGTCGCGCCCTCGTACGCCACGGCGCGCTTGGTGACCAGGTTGTAGACGTTGTTCGACCAGTTCTGGATGGTCGTGTAGCGGCAGCGGGCGTTCTTCTTGACGATGATCTCGACCACGGCGCTGTGCAGCGAGTCCGACTTGTAGATCGGCGCGGTGCAGCCCTCGACGTAGTGCACATAGGCACCCTCGTCGACGATGATCAGGGTCCGCTCGAACTGGCCCATGTTCTCCGTGTTGATACGGAAGTAGGCCTGGAGCGGGATCTCCACGTGCACGCCCTTCGGCACGTAGATGAAGGAGCCGCCGGACCACACGGCCGTGTTCAGCGCGGCGAACTTGTTGTCGCCGGCCGGGATGACGGTGCCGAAGTACTCCTTGAAGAGCTCCGGGTGCTCCTTGAGGGCGGTGTCGGTGTCCAGGAAGATGACACCCTGCTCCTCCAGGTCCTCGCGGATCTGGTGGTAGACGACCTCCGACTCGTACTGGGCGGCCACGCCGGCGACCAGGCGCTGCTTCTCGGCCTCGGGGATGCCCAGCTTGTCGTAGGTGTTCTTGATGTCCTCGGGCAGGTCCTCCCAGGACTCCGCCTGCTTCTCCGTGGACCGCACGAAGTACTTGATGTTGTCGAAGTCGATGCCCGAGAGGTCGGAGCCCCAGTTCGGCATGGGCTTCTTCTCGAAGAGCCGCAGGCCCTTGAGGCGCAGCTTGGTCATCCACTCCGGCTCCGACTTCTTGCCGGAGATGTCGCGGACGACGTCGTCGTTCAGACCGCGCCGGGCGGAGGCACCGGCCACGTCGGAGTCGGCCCAGCCGTATTCGTACTTGCCCAGGCCCTCGAGCTCAGGGTGGGCAGTCTCCGTGGGGAGAGTCATGCGGGGTTCCTCCCGGCCGTGCTTGCAGGTGCGTCAGTGGAAATCTTGGGAATGAACGTCGTGCAGACGCCGTCGCCGTGCGCGATGGTCGCCAGTCGCTGGACGTGGGTACCCAGCAGCTCGGCGAAGATCTCCGTCTCCGCCTCGCACAGCTGCGGGTACTGCTCCGCGACATGGGCGACCGGGCAGTGGTGCTGGCAGAGCTGCTCGCCGACCGGTGCGCTGCGCGCCGTAGCAGCGTACCCGTCCGCGCTCAAGGCCTTGGCCAGCGCTTCCGTGCGCTTGTCGGGGCTCACGCTCTCGATCGCCCGGCGGTACGCCCTCGCCTGGGAGGCGATCCGGGCGCGGGCGAAGGCGGAGACCGCGCCGGGCCCGCCCTCGTGCTCGGCGATCCAGCGCAGCGCGTCCGCGGCCAGCTTGTCGTACGACTGGTCGAAGGCGTCGCGGCCGCAGTCGGTGAGCGCGAAAACCTTGGCGGGGCGGCCGCGCGTGCGCGTGCCGTACACCCGCTGTTCGCGGGCCTCCACGACGTCGTCCGCGGCCAGCGCGTCCAGATGGCGCCGGACGGCCGCCTGGGTCAGTCCCAGCCGGCCCGCGAGTTCGGCGACGGTCGAGGGCCCGTGGTCCAGGATGGATCGCACGACGCGGTTGCGCGTGGAGCGCTCACCGGTCGCGAGCTCCTCCTGCGGGGCCCTCGTGAGGGACTCCCGAGCCTCGTCGACGTTTTTCACAACGCCATTGTTGCGTAATTCATCCGGGCCTGACAAGCGCCGTCGGGATCATCGACGGTGCCCTGCGTCACTTAGGTATACCTAATCTGACCTGCGGAAATGATCTCTGATCGATCATCCGCAGCCCGGTCGGCGGGGAAACCGGTGGCGCCCCACCCGCCCTTCCTGAAGACTCCCCGGCCATGTCCACACCCCCTCCGACCGGGCCTCTTGTCACTCAGGACGACATCGCCGCCGGGCTGCGGCGGCTCGGCGTCGAAAGCGGCGAGACACTCCTCGTACATTCGTCCCTAAGTTCCCTCGGGTGGGTGAACGGTGGGGCCGTGGCGGTCGTCCGGGCACTCCTCGACGCCCTCGGTCCGCACGGCACCCTGGTCGTCCCGGCTCAGTCCTCCGACCTCTCCGACCCGGCCGAGTGGGGAAACCCGCCGGTGCCCGAGGAGTGGTGGGACCGGATCCGGGCCACCATGCCGCCGTACGACCCTCTGATCACCCCCACCCGCGGTGTCGGGGTGATCCCGGAGACGGTGCGCACCTGGCCGGGCGCCCTGCGCAGCGCGCATCCCCAGACCTCCTTCGCGGCCGTCGGCCCCCGCGCGCGGGAGATCACCGGTGGCCACGCCCCCGACTGCCGGCTCGGCGAGCGAAGCCCCCTGGCCCGCCTGGAGGAACTGGGCGCCCGGGTCCTGCTACTCGGCGCGGGCTACGGCGCCTGCACCGCCTTCCACCTGGCCGAGTACCGCGTGCCCGGCCCGCTCGTCCGGGTCGGCCGGCCCGCGCCCGGCGGCGGCTGGGAGACGGTGACCGAGGTGTCGATCAGCTCCGAGCCCTTCGCGGAGCTGGGCCGCGACTTCGAGCGGGAGCGCCCCGTCCTGCGGGGCAAGGTGGGCGCGGCCGACGCCCGGCTGTTCCCGGTGGCGGACGCCGTGGCCCACGCCGAGAAGTGGCTCGGGGCGCGCCGGGCCGTCACGGACGGATTCCCGCACCCCCGCGACTGATCGGCGAGCGCTCTCCCTAGACTCAGGTCCCATGCGAAGTGACCCTGTCGTCCAGGTCCAGGCCCTGGTGAAGCGGTACGGCACGAAGACCGCGGTCAACGGCCTCGACCTGGAGGCCGGGGCGGGTGTGACCGCCGTTCTCGGACCCAACGGCGCCGGCAAGACGACGACGGTCGAGACCTGCGAGGGGTACCGGAAGCCGGATTCCGGCACGGTGCGCGTCCTGGGCCTCGACCCCGTGCGGCAGTCGGCCGAGCTGCGGCCCCGGATCGGCGTGATGCTCCAGTCCGGCGGCGTGTACTCCGGCGCCCGCGCGGACGAGATGCTGCGCCATGTCGCCAAGCTGCACGCCCACCCGCTGGACGTGGACGCCCTGATCGAACGGCTCGGCCTCGGCGGCTGCGGCCGTACCTCCTACCGCCGGCTCTCCGGCGGCCAGCAGCAGCGCCTCGCGCTCGCCATGGCCGTCGTCGGCCGCCCGGAGCTGGTCTTCCTGGACGAGCCGACCGCCGGCCTCGACCCGCAGGCCCGCCGGGCCACCTGGGACCTGGTGCGGGACCTGCGCGCCGACGGCGTCTCGGTGATCCTCACCACGCACCACATGGACGAGGCCGAGGAACTCGCCGACGACGTCGCGATCATCGACGGCGGCAAGGTCATCGCCCAGGGCTCCCCCGAGGAGCTGTGCAAGGGCGGCGCCGAGAACACCCTGCGCTTCTCCGGCCGTCCCGGACTCGACGTCGGCTCGCTGCTCAAGGCGCTCCCGGACGGCTGCACGGCCGCCGAGCTGACCCCGGGCGCCTACCGCGTCGTCGGCCAGGTCGACCCGCAGCTGCTGGCCACCGTGACCTCCTGGTGCGCCCAGCACGGGGTGATGCCGGACCGCATCTCGGTCGAACGGCACACCCTGGAAGACGTCTTTTTGGAGCTGACCGGCAAGGAGCTGCGCTCATGACCACCGCGTCGGGTACGTACGCGCCCAGGCCGGGGGCCGCGCCCCTGCCCCGCATGATCGCGGCGCAGGCGGCCCTGGAGGCCAGGATGCTGCTGCGCAACGGCGAGCAGCTGCTGCTGACGGTCGTCATCCCGACCCTGCTGCTGGTGCTGTTCAGCTCCGTGGACATCGTGGACACCGGCAAGGGCAAGGCCGTCGACTTCCTCGCGCCGGGCATCCTCGCCCTCGCCGTGATGTCGACCGCGTTCACCGGGCAGGCCATCGCCACCGGCTTCGAGCGCCGCTACGGCGTGCTCAAGCGGCTCGCCGCCTCGCCGCTGCCGCGCTGGGGCCTGATGACCGCGAAGACGGCGTCCGTGCTGGTCACCGAGGTGCTCCAGGTGATCCTGCTGGCGGTGATCGCCCTCGCGCTCGGCTGGTCCCCGCAGGGCAACCCGGCCGCCGTACTTCTCCTCCTGGTCCTCGGCACCGCCGCCTTCTCCGGGCTCGGCCTGCTGATGGCCGGCACCCTGAAGGCGGAGGCGACGCTGGCCGCGGCCAACCTGGTGTTCCTGCTGCTGCTGGTCGGCGGCGGGGTCATCGTGCCGCTGGACAAGTTCGGCCCGGCCGGGCAGCACATCCTCGGTCTGCTGCCCATCTCCGCCCTGTCCGACGGCCTGCGGGACGTGCTCCAGCACGGCGCCGGGATGCCCTGGGGCGATCTGGGGATCCTCGCGGTGTGGGCGGTCGTGGGGCTCGCGGCGGCGGGGAAGTTCTTCCGCTGGGAGTGAGCGCGCCGCCCCCGGGGGCGACCGGGAGGTGAGCGGTGACACGGCGCCGGTACGGGACCCTCGTGAAAGCGTGCACAAGCGGCGGCCTACGATGGTGGGCGTGCCAAAGCTGAACCGCGCCGACGCCGTAGCGGCCCTGCGTAATCCGCTCGCCTTCATCGCCGACCGCTGGACCCCGAAGCCGGGGACCGTGCAGCGGGCGGCCCTCATCGCGCTCGTGATGTCGGTGGTGATCGTCGTCACCGGCGGTGCCGTACGACTGACCAGCTCGGGCCTCGGCTGCCCGACCTGGCCCGAGTGCACCGACGGGTCCCTGACGCCGACGCAGGCGCTGAGCTATCACAGCGCCATCGAGTTCGGCAATCGCATGCTGACCTACGTGCTGTGCGCGGCGGTCGGCTGGGCGATCATCGCCGCCCGCTCCCAGAAGCCGTACCGGCGCAGTCTGACCCGGCTCGGCTGGGCGCAGTTCTGGCTGGTGATGGGCAACGCGGTGCTCGGCGGCATCGTGGTGCTGGTCGGCCTCAACCCGTACACCGTCGCCGCGCACTTCCTGCTGGCGTCCGCGCTGATCGCGGTCGCCGCGGTGATGTGGCAGCGCACCCGCGAGGGTGACGCCGCGCCCCGGCCGCTGGTCGGCAAGGCCGTGGTGCAGCTGGTGTGGTTCCTGGTGGTCGCGGCCGTGCTGCTGATCGCGGTCGGCACCGTGGTCACCGGCGCGGGCCCGCACGCGGGCGACTCCAGCGATGTGCAGCGGATCCCGATCGACTGGGAGACCGTGGCCAAGCTGCACGCGGTGCTCGCGTGGATCGTGGTGACGCTGACGTTCGCCCTGTGGTTCATCCTCAAGGCGGTCGACGCCCCGCACGGCCCGCTGGCCCGCACCCGGGAGCTTTTCCTGATCCTGCTGAGCCAGGGCGTCATCGGCTACGTGCAGTACTTCACGCACCTGCCCGAGCTGCTGGTCGGCCTCCACATGCTCGGCTCCTGCCTGGTGTGGATCGGCGTCCTGCGGGTCCTGCTGGCGCTGCGCGAACGCCCGGAGGCGGAACTCGGGGTGCCCGAGCCCGCGGCCGGGGTCACCGTCCCCACGAACGCCTGACGCAGCTCTACGAGCGCCTCGCTCACCCGTACCCGGCGACCAGCGCGTCGATCGCCGGGCCCAGGTAGGCCCGGGTCAGCGCGGCGCGCCGGGTGAGCCAGGCGTCGTCACCCGCGGGGGCCGGTTCCCCGTACCGCCTGCGGGTGATGTCCTCGACGACCTCGGCGGGCGCGCCGAGGTCCGGCAGCCCCGCGAGAGCCTCCCGCTTGGAGATCAGCCGTCCCTCGCGCAGGGTCACGGTCGCCCGTGCGAAGGTCAGCAGCCCGAGGTCGACCCAAACGTCCTGGCGCCACAGCCGGGCCTTGTCCACGGCGGGCCGCCAGAAGTCCCGCTGGTCCGCCACGACGAACGCGCGCAGGTTTTGATCCGGAACGGGCGGTAAGAGGCCCGCCGGTGCCTCCCCGTGCAGCACCCGGCCGAAGGCGTGCAGCTCGCGCCGGGTGACGGGGGTGACCGGGCGGCGCAGCACATGGTCGTGCGCCCAGGTGAGATGGGCCCGGCCGGGATCGTCGAGATGGGCCGGGGCGAGATAGCTGCAGTGCAGCTGCGTGGCGAGCGGCTCCCGGCGCAGCCGCCGGTGCAGGGCCACGACCTCTCGTACGGTCTTCAGACCCGGCGGTGCCGGAAGCACCGCGATCAGATCGAGATCGCTGCGGCCCTCCTGGTAGTCACCGCCGGCGAGCGAGCCGTGCGCCCAGACGGCACGGGGGCGCAACGGCGCGAGGGCGTCGAGAAAACATCCGAGCAGGGCTTCCGTCCGCGTCCGCATGCCGCCCAGTGTGGCGCTCCCCCGGGGCGCGCGGGGCGGTATTCGGTATCAGGCATACGGCTCCGCCGCGCGGGCGCACACCGCGGCGCTCCCGTGGTCGGCCCGGGGATCAGCCCCCGAGCTGGATCCCCGCCATCCGCTTCCACTCGTACGGCCCGGTCGTCACCTTCGCCGCGAACTCGCCGTCAAACGTCTCGTGCCGGGTGATCCCGGCCTTCGCCACCGCCTGCTCGGCGATCGCGTAGGAGGGGGCCACCACATCGCCCCAGCCGCCGTCCTCGCCGACGAGCACGATCCGCGCCCCGCGCTCCCCGATGTACGCCACCTGCCCCTCCGCACCGCCGTGGGCCTTGGAGAAGGCGCTGATCCTCTGGGCGAGCCGGGCCACCGTGCGCTCGGCCTTCGCGTCAACCTGCTGCGTGTCTGCCATGCCTGGATGCTACCGACGAGTAGATCGAACGGCGACGGGAGGGGTGCGTGGCCTTGACCACGCGCCCCTCCCGTCGGAACGCCTGCGGAAGAAGGTGCGTCAGCGCAGGAACGGGTCCACCGCGACGGCGACGAAGAGGATCGACACATAGGTGATCGACCAGTGGAACAGCCGCATCTCCTTGAGCTTCACCCCGGTGACCTCGGCCTTCGCCCGGTTCTGCAGCCCGTGCGCCTCCCACAGCCAGAAGCCGCCGGACGCGAGGGCCACCACCGTGTAGAACCAGCCCGTGTACCCCAGCGGGGTGAGCAGCAGCGAGACGACGACCATCACCCAGCTGTAGATGACGATCTGCCGGGCCACGACCTTGTTGGAGGCGATCACCGGGAGCATCGGCACACCGGCGCGCGCGTAGTCGTCCTTGACCTTCATGGACAGCGGCCAGTAGTGCGGCGGCGTCCAGAAGAACATCACCAGGAAGAGGATGATCGGCGCCCAGGACATCGAGTCCGTGACCGCGGACCAGCCGATCAGCACCGGCAGACAGCCCGCGATGCCACCCCACACGATGTTCTGCGCGGTGCGGCGCTTGAGGATCATCGTGTAGACGACGACATAGAAGAGCAGCGCGCCGAGCGACAGCCAGGCACTGAGCCAGTTGACGGTCAGTCCGAACAGCAGCGTGGAGACGACCCCGAGACCGATGCCGAAGGCCAGGCACTCGCGCGGGCTGACCATGCCGGTCACCAGCGGCCGCTGCGCGGTGCGGTCCATGACGGCGTCGATGTCACGGTCGATGTACATGTTCAGCGCGTTGGCGCCGCCCGCGGAGAGATAGCCGCCGAGGCAGGTCAGCAGCACCAGCCTCAGGTCGGGCACACCCTGCTGCGCCAAGAACATCACCGGCACGGTGGTGATGAGCAGCAGCTCGATGATCCGCGGCTTGGTCAGCGCCACGAATGCCTTGGCACGGGCCCCGAACGGCCGGTGGGCCGGGCTCGGGTTCGTACCACCGAGCACGGCAGCTGGACGGGATTCGACGGCCGTCACGCACACCCCTGACAGAGACATCCCAGCGAGCCTCCCCCGGATGAGGTCTTCATGAAGGGCTCGCGCGTACCACGCCACTTTAGACGTTGCCCATACCCCGGCCTTCGCGGGGGTGGGGTCGTGTTGGCGGTCACGCGGACGGACCCCCGCGGGGCGCTCCCAGGACCTCTCGGAACACCGCCGATCGGAGATCGCAGAAGAGGGCCCCCACCACTCTTTTGAGCGGTCAGATGAGCGCCTCTTTATTCATGTGCCAAATGCCGTCTCGCCCAGTCGGGAGGCGGATCCCGTCGATGCCCGGCAGTCTGGAAACACCCGCGAAAACGCACGTCCTTACGAGGGTAGGCTCGACAACGTCCGGCGGGCAGAAGCACGCCGGCGGCCGGGTGGGCATGTGCCCCGAAGACCGGCGACCGACATGTGGAGAGGAGCCCTGACCCAGGGTGAGCACCAAGCCGACCACCACAGACCTTGAGTGGACCGACCTGGACCAGCGGGCCGTGGACACCGCCCGAGTCCTGGCCGCCGACGCCGTACAGAAGGTCGGCAACGGCCATCCCGGTACGGCGATGAGCCTGGCCCCCGCCGCCTACACCCTCTTCCAGAAGGTGATGCGGCACGACCCGGCCGACCCGGAGTGGGTGGGGCGCGACCGCTTCGTGCTGTCCGCCGGCCACTCCTCCCTGACCCTCTACACCCAGCTCTACCTGGCCGGCTTCGGCCTGGAGCTGGCGGATCTGGAGTCCTTCCGCACCTGGGGCTCCAAGACCCCGGGCCACCCGGAGTACGGACACACCAAGGGCGTCGAGACCACCACGGGCCCGCTGGGCCAGGGTGTGGCCAACGCGGTGGGCATGGCGATGGCCGCCCGCTACGAGCGCGGTCTGTTCGACCCGGAGGCCGCCCAGGGCGAGTCGCCGTTCGACCACTTCATCTACTGCATCGCCGGTGACGGCTGCCTCCAGGAGGGCATCTCCGCCGAGGCGTCCTCGCTGGCCGGCCACCAGAAGCTCGGCAATCTGATCCTGCTGTGGGACGACAACCACATCTCGATCGAGGGCGACACCGAGACGGCCGTCTCCGAGAACACCGCCGAGCGCTACGAGGCCTACGGCTGGCATGTTCAGCGCGTGGAGCCGAAGGCGGACGGCGACCTGGACCCGGCGGCGATCTTCGCCGCGATCCAGGCGGCCAAGCAGGTCACCGACCGGCCCTCCTTCATCGCGATGCGCTCGATCATCGCCTGGCCGGCTCCGAACGCGCAGAACACCGAGGCCGCGCACGGCTCGGCGCTCGGCGCGGACGAGGTCGCGGCCACCAAGCGGGTCCTCGGCTTCGACCCGGAGCAGTCCTTCGCCGTCGAGGACGACGTGATCACGCACACCCGCAAGGCCCTGGAGCGCGGTGCCCGCGCGAAGGCCGAGTGGGAGAAGACCCTTCAGGTGTGGCGGGACGACAACCCCGAGCGCGCCGCCGAGTTCGACCGCATCGCGGCGGGCGAGCTGCCCACCGGCTGGGAGGAGAAGATCCCGGTCTTCGAGCCCGGCAAGTCGGTCGCCACCCGTGCCGCCTCCGGCAAGGTGCTCCAGGCGCTCGGCCCGGTGATCCCCGAGCTGTGGGGCGGCTCCGCCGACCTCGCCGGCTCGAACAACACCACGATCGACAAGTCCAGCTCCTTCCTGCCCGAGGGCAATCCGCTGCCGGAGGCCGACCCGTACGGCCGTACGATCCACTTCGGCATCCGCGAGCACTCCATGGGCGCCGAGCTGAACGGCATCACGCTGCACGGCAACACCCGTGTCTACGGCGGCACCTTCCTCGTCTTCTCCGACTACATGCGCAACGCCGTGCGCCTGTCGGCCCTGATGCACCTGCCGGTGACGTTCGTGTGGACGCACGACTCCATCGGCCTGGGCGAGGACGGCCCCACCCACCAGCCGGTCGAGCACCTGGCCTCGCTGCGCGCCATCCCGGGCCTGAACATCGTCCGCCCGGCCGACGCCAACGAGACCGCGATCGCCTGGCGCGAGGTCCTCAAGCGCTACACCAAGGAGTTCGGCAAGGGCCAGCCGCACGGCTTCGCGCTGACCCGTCAGGGCGTGCCGACGTACGAGCCCGACGAGGACGCCGCGAAGGGCGGTTACGTCCTGTTCGAGGCCGAGGGGCCGGAAGGGCAGAACGCGACGCCGGAGGTCATCCTGATCGCCACCGGTTCCGAGGTGCACGTGGCCGTCGAGGCGCGTGAGCGGCTCCAGGCCGACGGCGTCCCGACGCGGGTCGTCTCCATGCTCTCGGTCGAGTGGTTCGAGCAGCAGGACCAGGGGTACCGGGACTCCGTGCTGCCGCCGTCCGTGAAGGCCCGTGTCTCCGTGGAGGCGGGCATCGGACTGACGTGGCACAAGTACGTCGGGGACGCCGGCCGCATCGTCTCCCTGGAGCACTTCGGTGCGTCCGCCGACGGCAAGGTGCTCTTCCAGGAGTTCGGCTTCACCGCGGAGAACGTGGCCGCGAAGGCCCGGGAATCCATCGCCGCCGCCCAGCGCTGACGCTCATATACGACACGTAGGAGATGTAATTCCATGACAGACGCACTCAAGCGCCTCTCCGACGAAGGCGTCGCGATCTGGCTGGACGACCTGTCGCGCAAGCGGATCACGTCCGGCAACCTCGCCGAGCTGATCGACCAGCAGCACGTCGTGGGCGTCACCACGAACCCGACGATCTTCCAGAAGGCGATCTCGGGGGGCGACGGTTACGACCTCCAGGTCTCGGACCTCGCCGCCCGCAAGGTCACCGTCGAAGAGGCCATCCGCATGATCACCACGGCGGACGTCCGCGACGCCGCCGACATCCTGCGCCCGGTCTTCGACGCCACGGACGGCCAGGACGGCCGGGTCTCCATCGAGGTGGACCCCCGCCTCGCGCACAACACCAGGGCGACCGTCGCCGAGGCCAAGCAGCTGGCCTGGCTGGTGGACCGCCCCAACACCCTGATCAAGATCCCGGCCACCCAGGGCGGTCTGCCGGCGATCACCGAGGTCATCGGCCTGGGCATCAGCGTCAACGTCACGCTGATCTTCTCGCTGGAGCGCTACCGCGCGGTCATGGACGCCTACCTCTCCGGTCTGGAGAAGGCCAAGGAGCGCGGCCTGGACCTGTCGAAGATCCACTCGGTGGCGTCCTTCTTCGTGTCCCGGGTGGACACCGAGATCGACCGCCGTATCGACGAGATGGGCACCGACGAGGCCAAGGCGCTGCGTGGCAAGGCGGGCGTGGCCAACGCGCGCCTCGCCTACGAGGCGTACGAGGAGGTCTTCTCCTCCGACCGCTGGAACGTGCTGGAGAACGCGGGCGCCAACAAGCAGCGTCCGCTGTGGGCCTCCACCGGTGTGAAGGACCCGGCGTACAAGGACACCATGTACGTCGAGGAACTGGTCGCGCCGAACACGGTCAACACCATGCCGGAGGCCACCCTGGAGGCCACCGACGACCACGGCGAGATCCGCGGCGACGCGGTCACCGGCACCTACGCCGAGGCCCGCGCCGACCTGGACGCGCTGGAGAAGATCGGCATCTCGTACGACGAGGTCGTCCAGGTGCTGGAGGACGAGGGCGTCGAGAAGTTCGAGACGTCCTGGAACGACCTGCTGAAGTCCACCCAGGCGGAGCTTGAGCGCCTCGCCCCTTCGGAGGGCTGACTTGTCACCCGTTTCGGGATCCGGAGCGAATCCGCTCCGTGACCCGGCCGACCGACGGCTCCCGCGTATCGCGGGGCCGTCGGGTCTGGTCATCTTCGGGGTCACGGGCGACCTGTCGCGCAAGAAGCTGATGCCCGCGGTGTACGACCTCGCCAACCGGGGTCTGCTGCCGCCGGGCTTCTCGCTGGTGGGCTTCGCCCGCCGCGAGTGGGCCAACGAGGACTTCGCGCAGGAGGTCCACGACGCCGTCAAGGCGCACGCCCGTACGCCGTTCCGCGAGGAGGTCTGGCAGCAGCTCATCCAGGGGATGCGCTTCGTGCAGGGCACCTTCGACGACGACGAGGCGTTCGAACGGCTGCGCTCCACCATCGAGGAGCTGGACAAGGCACAGGGCACGGGCGGCAACTTCGCCTTCTACCTGTCGGTGCCGCCGCGCTCCTTCCCGGTGGTCATCCAGCAGCTGAAGAAGCACGGACTCGCCGACCAGTCCGGCGGTTCCTGGCGGCGCGCGGTCATCGAGAAGCCGTTCGGACACGATCTGAAGTCGGCCGAGGAACTGAACGCCATCGTGCACGAGGTGTTCGCCCCGGACCAGGTCTTCCGGATCGACCACTACCTCGGCAAGGAGACCGTCCAGAACATCCTGGCGCTGCGCTTCGCCAACACGATGTTCGAGCCGATCTGGAACCGGTCCTTCGTGGACCATGTCCAGATCACCATGGCCGAGGACATCGGCATCGGCGGCCGCGCCGGCTACTACGACGGCATCGGCGCGGCCCGTGACGTCATCCAGAACCATCTGCTCCAGCTGCTCGCGCTGACCGCGATGGAGGAGCCCGCCTCTTTCGACGCGCAGGCGCTGGCCGCGGAGAAGACCAAGGTGCTCGGCGCTGTACGGCTGCCGAAGGACCTGGGCAAGGGCACCGTGCGCGGACAGTACGCGGCGGGCTGGCAGGGCGGCGAGAAGGTCATCGGCTACCTCGAAGAGGACGGCATCGACCCGAAGTCGAAGACCGACACCTACGCGGCGATCAAGGTGGGCATCGACAACCGCCGCTGGGCGGGCGTCCCCTTCTATCTGCGCACCGGCAAGCGGCTCGGCCGCCGGGTGACGGAGATCGCCGTCGTCTTCCAGCGGGCCCCGCACTCCCCCTTCGACCACACGGCGACGGAGGAGCTGGGCCAGAACGCGATCGTGATCCGCGTCCAGCCGGACGAGGGCATCACGGTCCGTTTCGGCTCCAAGGTGCCGGGCACCTCGATGGAGATCCGGGACGTGTCCATGGACTTCGCCTACGGCGAGTCCTTCACGGAGTCCAGCCCGGAGGCGTACGAGCGGCTCATCCTGGACGTGCTGCTCGGCGACGCCAACCTCTTCCCGCGCACGGAGGAGGTCGAGCTGTCCTGGAAGATCCTCGACCCGATCGAGCAGTACTGGGACAAGCACGGCAGGCCCGCGCAGTACCCCTCGGGCACCTGGGGCCCCGCCGAGGCGGACGAGATGCTCGCACGAGACGGACGGAGCTGGCGCAGGCCATGAAGATAGACCTGACCGACACCACCGCCGGCGAGATCAACAAGGCGCTCGTGCAGGGACGTCGGGCCATCGGCACCCCCGCCGTCGGCATGGTCCTCACCCTCGTCATCGTGACCGACGAGGAGAACGCGTACGACGCCCTGAAGGCCGCCAACGACGCCTCGCGCGAGCACCCCTCGCGCACGCTGGTGGTCATCAAGCGGATCTCCCGCACCCCGCGCGACCGCACCACCTCGCGCCTCGACGCCGAGGTACGGGTGGGCGCGGAAGCGGGCACCGGCGAGACGGTCATACTGCGGCTGTACGGCGAGGTGTCCCAGCACGCCGACTCGGTCGTACTGCCGCTGCTGCTGCCGGACGCCCCGGTCGTCGTGTGGTGGCCGGTGAACGCCCCGCTGGACCCGGCGAAGGACCCGCTGGGCGCGCTGGCCCAGCGCCGGGTCACCGACACCTACACCGCCGAGGAGCCGGTGCGGGAACTCACGGCCCGCGCCGATGCCTACACCCCCGGCGACACCGATCTGTCCTGGACCCGGATCACGCCCTGGCGTTCGATGCTGGCGGCCGCCCTGGACCAGGTCGACTGCCGGGTGCAGGCGGTCGAGGTGGAGGGCGAGGCGTTCAACCCGAGCTGCGAGCTGCTGGCGATGTGGCTCGCGGACCGGCTGGACGTGCCGGTACGGCGCTCTCCGTCCGCGGGGCCCGGTCTGACCGGCGTCCGCATGGACACCACGTGCGGCCCGATCACCCTGGACCGCGCGGACGGCTCGCTGGCCACGCTGTCCATCAAGGGGCAGCCGGCCCGTGCGGTGGCGCTCAAGCGGCGCGACACCGCCGAGCTGATCGCGGAGGAGCTGCGCCGGCTGGACCCGGACGACACCTACGCGTCGGCGCTGCGGTACGGGGTGGACCGGTTGAACGCGGTTCCGGAGCAGGAGGCTTCGGCGTCGACCCCGGCTTCGGGTTCGGGTTCGGCTCCGGAGTCGGCTTCGGCTTCCCCGGACGGGGCGCAGTCGGCCTCCGCCGAGGCGGCCAAGGCGCCCGCGAAGAAGGCGACGTCGTCCCGGGCCGCGAAGAAGGCACCCTCCAGGAAGGCGACGGCGAAGTGAGCACCCCTCAACTGGTCGTCCACCGCGACAAGGAACTGATGGCCCAGGCCGCCGCGGCCCGCCTGATCACGAAGATCGTGGACGCGCAGGCCTCCCGGGGCACCGCGTCCGTGGTCCTCACCGGCGGCCGCAACGGCAACGGTCTGCTGGCCGCGCTGGCCCAGGCGCCGGCCCGGGACGCCGTGGACTGGACCCGTCTCGACCTGTGGTGGGGCGACGAGCGCTATCTGCCCGAGGGCGACCCGGAGCGCAACATCACCCAGGCACGCGCGGCCCTGCTGGACTCCGTCCCGCTGGACCCGGCGCGTGTGCACGCCATGCCCGCCTCCGACGGGCCGTACGGCACGGACGTCGAGGCGGCGGCCGAGGCGTACGCGGCGGAGCTGGCGAAGGCGGCCGGGCCGGAGAACCATGGCCCGGTCCCCACCTTCGACGTGCTGATGCTGGGCGTCGGTCCGGACACCCATGTGGCCTCGCTCTTCCCGGAGCTGCCGGCCGTACGGGAGACCGAGCGCACGGTGGTGGGCGTGCACGGCGCGCCCAAGCCGCCGCCGACCCGGATCTCGCTCACCCTGCCCGCGATCCGCTCGGCCCGTGAGGTCTGGCTGCTCGCGGCGGGCGAGGACAAGGCGGAGGCGGCGGCCATCGCCCTGTCCGGCGCGGGTGAGATCCAGGCTCCGGCGGCGGGCGCCCGCGGCCGGAGTCGCACCCTGTGGCTGCTGGACTCGGCGGCGGCCTCCCAGCTGCCGCGCTCGCTGTATCCGCCGGCGTCCCCCTGACGTCGGTCGACGGGTAGGCGGAGGAGACGGCGGGGGCCGATGTTCCCCGCCGTCTCCCGTTTCGGGGCTCAGCGGCCGTACGAGTACCGGGGGTCGTACGGTGTCCGGCCGAGCTGCGGCGACGGATGGTCCGCCAGTCGTATGCCGAACCGCCGCTTCAGGACGGCCAGTTCGTACAGCGCGATACCGGTGACCGTCAGCGGGGCGCCGAGGATGAAGACGATGCCGAGGGTGAGCCCGAGGCCGTGCAGATCGCCGGTGAACAGGTCGGGCAGGGCCATCAGCCAGGTGGTGACGATGGCGAGCAGCGGCGGCAGACCGCGGTGCACGGCGGCCGTGCCGAAGAAGTTCCCGGTGACCCGCAGGGCCCCGGCGCCGACGAACCAGATCAGCCACAGCGTCAGCAGGCCCGCCGGGAGGATCAGCAGTCCCATGTCCGTCCGGCTGCTGTTCTGGAGCAGGAAGAGGGTCAGGGCGGCCGCGGCCACGAAGGTGAGCAGCAGCCCCAGGGCCCGCAGCAGCGGCGGCCGCAGGGAGCGCAGACTGCCGCCGCGCCGCCAGATCCACAGCATCACCCCGACCGTCAGCGGGGCGATCACCAGCAGGACCCCGCAGGCGACCAGCAGGTTCTCCAGCATCTCCGTGACGGCGAAGCCGCCCTCCACGAAGGTGTAGACGCCGACGGCGGCGACCGTGCCCGCGGCCACCCGGATCCGCTTGAGCTGTTCGACGCCCGGATCGAGCGGTTCCGGTATCCAGGCGGGATGGAACACCGCCCGGGCCGCGTGATGGGCCTTCAGATAGTTGCGGTCGCCCTGGGCGCCCGGCGCCCGGTTCCCCCGTGCCACTGCACACTCCCCCGAGTAGCGTCTTTAATGATCATCAGGAGTTTACGGGACACCGGTCGGCGGACCGCCCGATGTCCCGCGCTCCCCGCGCTTGTCAGCCGCGGCCGCGCAGCTCCCGGTACGTGGTGACCAGCGCCTTGGTCGAGGCGTCGAGGCCAGGGACGTCCGCGCCCTTCGTGAGGGCGGGTTCGACGCGCTTGGCGAGGACCTTGCCGAGCTCCACGCCCCACTGGTCGAAGGAGTCGATGTCCCACACGGCGCCCTGGACGAACACCTTGTGCTCGTACAAGGCGATCAGCTGGCCCAGCACGGACGGGGTCAGCTCCCTCGCCAGGACGGTGGTCGTGGGCCGGTTGCCCTGGAAGGTCTTGTGCGGCACCAGTTCCTCGGGCACGCCCTCCGCGCGGACCTCCTCGGCGCTCTTGCCGAAGGCCAGCGCCTGGGTCTGGGCGAAGAAGTTGGCCATCAACAGATCGTGCTGCGCCTTCAGTTCGCCGCTCAGCTCGGCCACCGGCTCGGCGAAGCCGATGAAGTCGGCCGGGATCAGCTTGGTGCCCTGGTGGATCAACTGGTAGTACGCGTGCTGCCCGTTGGTGCCCGGCGTGCCCCAGACGACCGGCCCGGTCCCCCAGTCGACCGGCTTGCCGTCCCGCGCCACGTACTTGCCGTTGGACTCCATGTCCAGCTGCTGGAGGTAGGCGGTGAACTTGGACAGGTAGTGGCTGTACGGCAGTACGGCGTGCGACTGGGCGTCGTGGAAGTTGCCGTACCAGATGCCCAGCAGGCCCAGCAGCAGCGGGGCGTTGGCCTCGGCGGGCGCGGTGCGGAAGTGCTCGTCCATCAGCCGGAAGCCGTCCAGCATCTCCCGGAACCGGTCCGGGCCGATGGCGATCATCAGGGAGAGGCCGATCGCGGAGTCGTACGAGTAGCGGCCGCCGACCCAGTCCCAGAACTCGAACATGTTGTCCGGGTCGATACCGAACTCGGTCACCTTCTCCGCGTTGGTGGACAGCGCCACGAAGTGCCTGGCCACCGCGGCGTCGTCACCGAGCGCGTGCAGCAGCCAGGTGCGCGCGGAGGTGGCGTTGGTGATCGTCTCGATGGTGGTGAAGGTCTTGGAGGCGATGATGAACAGCGTCTCGGCCGGGTCCAGATCGCGGGTGGCCTCATGCAGATCCGCGCCGTCCACGTTCGACACGAAACGGACCGTCAGGTCGCGGTCGGCGAAGCTGCGGAGCACCTCGTACGCCATCGCGGGACCGAGGTCGGAGCCGCCGATGCCGATGTTGACGACATTGCGGATCCGCTTGCCGGTGTGCCCGGTCCAGGCGCCGGAGCGCACCCGCTCCGCGAAGTCGCTCATCTTGTCGAGGACGGCGTGCACCTGGGGCACCACGTTCTCGCCGTCGACCTCGATCACCGCGTCCCGGGGCGCGCGCAGCGCCGTGTGCAGCACCGCGCGGTCCTCGGTGACGTTGATCTTCTCGCCGCGGAACATGGCGTCCCGCAGCCCGAACACGTCCGTCGCCGCGGCCAGCTCGCGCAGCAGCCGCAGCGTCTCGCCGGTGACCAGGTGCTTGCTGTAGTCGATGTAGAGATCACCGACCCGCAGCGTGTACCCGGTGCCGCGCTCGGGGTCGGCGGCGAACAGCTCCCTCAGATGGGTGTCGGCCAGCTCCTCCCGGTGCCCCGCGAGAGCGGTCCACTCGGGCGTCTGGTTGAGCCTGGTACGGCCGTCTGCGTTCATTTCCGACTTCCGCCTTCTTTCGTGCCTGTCCCAGAGGTTCCAACCTAATTGATCACCCGGGGACGCGAGCCGTCGTGGCGCCGTCCCCCGATGCGGCGACGGGTGCGTCCGGCCGGGCGACCGGTATGAGCGCGAGGACGGCGAGGACGAAGAAGGCGGCCGCGAGCAGGGCCGGTGTGCCCCGGCCCCAGGCAGTGGCCGCGGCGCCGCCGAGCAGGGCACCCAGCGGGGCCCCGGCGACGCCCAGGGTGCGGAAGGCGGAGCTGATCCGGCCGAGGGCGCCGGCGGGAGCGCGCTGCTGCATCAGGGTGGTGCTGTTGACGTTCCACAGCATCCCCATGAACCCGAAGACCGCCATGGCCCCCATCAGGGCGGTCAGGCTGGGCACGGAGCCCATGACGACGAGCGCCGCGGTCTGTGCCGTACCGGCGAGCAGGACGGTGCGCACCGGTCCGAGCGCGGTCGCAAGCCGCCGGTTCACCGCGCCCCCGGCCAGGCCGCCGACGGTGTACGCGGTGGTGACCGCCGCATAGCCGGCGGTGCCCGCGTGCAGCCAGCCGGTCACGAGCACGACCAGGGTGGCGATCAGGGCGCCCATGCCGATGTTGCACAGCGCCGTGGCGGCGCACAGTCCGCGCAGCGGCCGGTCCTGCCACAGGGTGCGTACTCCGGCGGCGATCTCCCGGCGCAGGGTGCTGCCCGCCGGTCTCGGGGCCCGCTCGGGCGCGCCGGTGCGCAGGGAGGCGACCAGCGCGGCGGCCAGCAGGAAGGTGCCCGCGTCGGCCAGGAAGGGCGCGGCGGCCCCCGCGGCGAGCAGCACCGGCACGACGGGCGCCCCGAACAGCCCGCCCGCGATCTTCTGCCCGGTCATCAGCCGGGCGTTGGCGCTGCCCAGGGCCTCGGGACCGACCAGAGCGGGCAGCAGGGCGGTGGAGGCGTTATCGAAGAGGGTCTGGAACGTGGTCAGGGTGAAGGCCAGCACGACGAGCAGCGCGATCGAGGCGTGTCCGAGGGCGATGGCCACCGCGAAGGCGGCGACCAGCACTCCTCGTACCGTGTCCACGGTCCACATGGCGCGCCGCTGGTCGACCCGGTCGGCGATCGCCCCGCCGCACAACCCGAAGAGGATCCAGGGCAGATAGCCGCAGGCGGTCACGGCGGCGATGAGCAGGGGCCGGTCGGTCAGCGAGGCGGCGAGCAGCGGCAGGGCGGCGGTGCGCAGCGCGTCTCCGAAGCGGGACAGCACGGCGGCACTCCACAGCCGCCCGAAGCCCCCGCGCCACGCGGGCGCCCGCATTTCCCCCGCCACCGTCGTCACAACTCCCCCTCGCGGTCGTCGCCTTCACGAGAACCGTAGAGGGTGCCACTGACAATCGATCGGGAGCGAGCGGCGGATACGGCTCCGGCCAGGCACCCTCGGGTGCCTGGCCGGGCCTCAACGTCTAGATTTCGCCGCGCAGTTTGGCGAGTGCCTCGGCGAGGATCGCCTCGCCGTCCGCGTCGCTGCGCCGCTCCCGTACATACGCGAGGTGCGTCTTGTACGGCTCGGTGCGCGGCGGGTCCGGCGGGTTGTCCCGGTCCTGGCCGGCCGGAAAGCCACAGCGCGGGCAGTCCCAGGTGTCGGGGACCTGTGCGTCGCTGGCGAAGCTCGGCTGGGTCTCGTGCCCGTTGGAGCACCAGAAGGAGATGCGCAGCCGCGGTGCGGACTCGCCGCGCTCGGCCTCGCCCATCGGCCCCGCCCCGACCCGGCTTCCTCGGATCGCGTTGCCACTTGCCACGGTCGTAACTCCCTGCGTGATGGTGCCGCGAAGCGAGTCGGCGTACCGCTTCGCTGCGAGCGCCTCAGTCTACGTAAGGCCCAACGCGCGTCCAGTGATGGGAGTTACCGCCCCCGCACCCAGACGCAAGCCCCATGATAGGCCGCGCTCGGGAGCGCGTACCGAACATGGGGCTCAACGTACGGAATGAGTGTGCCTGGAAGGCCGGGATCAGCTGTTCGTCTTCATCAGGATGCCGAGGACCACGATGCACGCGATCCACAGCACGCCGATCACGACGGTGATCCGGTCGAGGTTGCGCTCGGCGACCGAGGAGCCGCCGACGGAGGACTGCATGCCGCCACCGAACATGTCGGAGAGGCCGCCGCCCTTTCCCTTGTGCATCAGCACCAGCAGCATCAGCAGCAGGCTGAAGACGATCAGGGCGATCGAGAACCCCAAAACCACGGCTGGACCAACTTCCTCGGATTCGGATGGACGACGGGGGCACAGCACCTGGGCCGTGCCCCCGCAAGAGTACGACGTATCGCGGCTACCGCCTACTCATGGATGGCGTAGCCGACCCGTCACTGATCGCGAAAGCGCACGATCTTGACGAACTCGTCGGTGTCCAGCGAGGCGCCGCCGACCAAGGCGCCGTCGATGTCGGCCTTGGCCATGATCTCGGCGACATTGCCCGACTTCACGGAGCCGCCGTACTGGATGCGGACCTGGTCGGCCACATCCTGGGAGTACAGCTCGGCGAGCTTGGCGCGGATGGCGGCGCAGACCTCCTGGGCGTCGTCGGCGCCGCAGACCTTGCCGGTACCGATGGCCCACACGGGCTCGTAGGCGATCACGATCGTCTCGGCCTGCTCGGCCGGGAGGTCCTTGAGCCCGCCCTCGACCTGGGCGAGGGTGTGGGCGACGTGGTTGCCCGCCTCGCGGACGTCCAGTTCCTCGCCGACGCACAGGATCGGGGTCAGGCCGTGCTTGTAGGCGGCCTTGACCTTGGCGTTGACGATCTCGTCGGTCTCGGCGTGGTACTGGCGGCGCTCGGAGTGGCCGATGACCACATAGGCGCACTTCAGCTTGGACAGCATCGGGCCGGAGATCTCGCCGGTGTAGGCACCGGAGTCGTGCTGCGAGATGTCCTGGGCGCCGTACTTGATCTTGAGCTTGTCGCCGTCGACCAGGGTCTGTACGGAGCGCAGGTCGGTGAAGGGCGGCAGGACGGCGACCTCGACGGCCTCGTAGTCCTTGTCGGCCAGGGCGAAGGCGAGCTTCTGGACGTGGGCGATGGCCTCGAGGTGGTTGAGGTTCATCTTCCAGTTGCCCGCCATCAGCGGCGTGCGGGTGGTCATACGGGGTCAGTCCTCCAGTGCGGCGAGACCGGGAAGCGTCTTGCCCTCGAGGTATTCGAGGGAGGCGCCGCCACCGGTCGAGATGTGGCCGAATGCGTTCTCGTCGAAGCCGAGCGTGCGCACGGCCGCGGCGGAGTCACCGCCGCCGACGACGGTGAAACCGTTCGAGTCTACGAGCGCCTGGGCGACCGCCTTGGTGCCCTCGGCGTAGTCCGGGTGCTCGAAGACGCCCATGGGCCCGTTCCAGAACACGGTCTGGGCGTCGGCGAGCTTCGAGGCGTACAGCTCCCGGGTCCTCGGGCCGATGTCCAGGCCCTCCTGGTCGGCGGGGATCTTGTCCGCGTCGACGGTGTTGTACTGGCTCGGCGCCTTGGTCTTCAGATCCGGGAACTCCCGGGAGACCAGGACGTCGACGGGGAGCAGCAGTTCCACGCCGAGCTTCTCGGCACGCTCCATGTACTCGGTGACGGCCGGGATCTGGTCCTCCTGGAGGAGGGAGATGCCGACCTCGTAGCCCTTGGCCTTGAGGAAGGTGTAGGCCATGCCGCCGCCGATGAGCAGCCGGTCGGCCTTGCCGAGCAGCTGGTCGATGACGGCGAGCTTGTCGGAGACCTTGGCACCGCCGAGCGCGACGACGTAGGGGCGCTTGACGTCCTCGGTGAGCTTCTTCAGGACGCCGACCTCGGTGGCGATGAGGTAGCCGGCGTAGTGCGGCAGCCGGGCCGGGAGGTCGTAGACGGAGGCGTGCTTGCGGTGCACGGCGCCGAAGCCGTCGCCTACGTACACATCGGCGAGGGCGGCCAGCCGGTCCGCGAACTCGCCGCGCTCGGCGTCGTCCTTGGCGGTCTCGCCGGGGTTGAAACGCAGGTTCTCGATGACGGCGACCTGGCCGGGCTGAAGGCCGTCGACGGCGTCGTGGGCGGCGGGGCCGACCGTGTCCTCGGCGAAGGCGACCGGTGCGCCGAGCAGTTCACCGAGGCGCTCGGCGGCGGGCAGCAGCGAGAAGGCGGGGTCCGGGGCGCCCTTGGGGCGGCCCAGGTGCGAGGCGACGATCACCTTGGCGCCCGCGCCGGCGAGCGCCTTGACGGTGGGCAGCACGGCGCGGATGCGGCCGTCGTCGGTGATCGTCCCGTCGGCCAGCGGCACATTGAGGTCGGCGCGGACGAAGACCCGCTTGCCGCTTACGCCGTCGGCGAGAAGTTCGTCGATCGTCTTCATTGAGTGGACTCCTGAGGAGGGCTCGTGGTGCACCTTGATCGTATGAGGACGTGATCCGTGCGCGAGACAGGGCCCGGTCAGCGCGACGGTGCGCTGGCCGAGCCCTGCTCTCATGTCACGGTCGTACTGCTGCGGTCTTCGGCGATCAGAGCTGGTTGCCGACGAAGGCCGTGAGGTCCACGAGACGGTTGGAGTAGCCCCACTCGTTGTCGTACCAGCCGATGACCTTCACGTTCTTGCCCTCCTGGACCATGGTCAGGGAGGAGTCGAAGGTGCAGGACGCCGGGGCGTTGACGATGTCCGAGGAGACGATCGGGTCCTCGGTGTAGTCGAGGAGGCCCTTCAGCTCGCCCTCGGCGGCCTTCTGGAAGGCGGCGTTGACCTCTTCCTTGGTGACCTCGCGGCTGAGTTCGACCACGAGGTCGGTGACCGAGCCGGTCGGGACCGGGACGCGCATGGCCAGGCCGTCCAGCTTGCCCTTGAGCTGCGGCAGGACCAGGGCGGTGGCCTTGGCGGCACCGGTGGTGGTCGGGATGATGTTCTCGGCGGCGGCGCGGGCGCGGCGCAGGTCCTTGTGCGGGAAGTCCAGGATGCGCTGGTCGTTGGTGTACGCGTGCACCGTGGTCATCAGACCCTTGACGATGCCGAAGTTCTCGTCCAGGACCTTCGCCATCGGGGCCACACAGTTGGTGGTGCAGGACGCGTTCGAGATGACGTGGTGGTTGGCCGCGTCGTACTTGTCCTGGTTGACACCCATCACGATGGTGATGTCCTCGTCCTTGGCCGGAGCCGAGATGAGGACCTTCTTGGCGCCGCCGGCCAGGTGCTTGGCGGCGTCCTCGCGCTTGGTGAAGATGCCGGTCGACTCGATGACGATGTCGACGCCCAGCTCGCCCCAGGGGATGTCGGCCGGGTTGCGCTCGGACAGCACCTTGATGGTGTGGCCGTCGACGGTGATCGTGTCGGCGGTGTGGGAGACCTCCTGCTTGAGGCGGCCCAGGATCGTGTCGTACTTGAGCAGGTGGGCCGTGGTGGCCGTGTCACCCAGGTCGTTGACAGCCACAACCTCGATGTCCGCACCCTGCTCCAGCAGTGCGCGGAAGTAGTTACGACCGATGCGGCCGAAGCCGTTGATGCCTACGCGGATCGTCACGAACCGATCTCCTCGTGGTACGCCGGCATGCGAGCCGGCGAGCTCTGTTTGGGATGTCCCCGACCACCACCGACCCTACCTCTCCGCGACCCCCTCGGTGACATCGAGATGACGCATACATGGGCAGGCCTTCCGTACCTGGCAGTAGAGGTACGGACCCTCTCGGATCGGCAGCGGATTCACCCGTTTTTGCTATCGAATGTCGCCCCTTGTTGACGTCGATGTCACTCGTTCGTGAGCGGGTCGGCTCACCTGTTGACTACCCCGATTCCGCACCGTTGATGGGGGCTCCGCTCACCTGTGGTATGAGCACTTCGGTTCACCGGACGCGGACATACGAACGCCGGTGCCGGCCCCCCCTCGGACGGGGGCCGGCACCGGCGTGTCGGCGTGGGTCGGGTCAGCCGACCAGGTTGTCCGCCAGCTCGTCCGCCAGATTGGCCTCCGTGCCCGGGACGCCCAGATCCGAGGCGCGCTTGTCGGCCATGGCCAGCAGTCGCCGGATCCGGCCCGCGACCGCGTCCTTCGTCAGCGGCGGGTCGGCGAGGGCGCCCAGTTCCTCCAGCGAGGCCTGCTTGTGCTCCATGCGTAGCCGCCCCGCCGCCGCGAGGTGCTCGGGCACCTCCTCGCCGAGGATCTCCAGCGCGCGCTGCACCCGCGCCCCCGCGGCCACCGCCGCACGCGCCGAACGCCGCAGGTTCGCGTCGTCGAAGTTGGCGAGCCGGTTGGCCGTGGCCCGCACCTCGCGGCGCATCCGGCGCTCCTCCCAGGCCAGCACCGACTCGTGCGCACCGAGCCGCGTCAACAGCGCGCCGATCGCATCACCGTCCCGGACGACCACGCGGTCCACCCCGCGCACCTCCCGGGCCTTGGCGGCGATCGACAGCCTGCGGGCGGCGCCGACCAGCGCCAGCGCGGCCTCCGGACCCGGGCAGGTCACCTCCAGGGAGGAGGAGCGGCCGGGCTCGGTCAGCGAGCCATGTGCGAGGAACGCCCCGCGCCAGGCCGCCTCCGCGTCACAGGTGGCCCCCGAGACCACCTGCGGGGGCAGCCCGCGGATCGGCCGGCCGCGGCCGTCGACCAGGCCGGTCTGCCGGGCGAGCTGGTCCCCGCCGGCGACGACCCGGACGACATAGCGCGAGCCCCGGCGCAGTCCGCCGGGCGCCATCACGATCAGTTCCGAGCTGTGGCCGAAGATCTCCAGGATGTCCCGCTTGAGGCGGCGGGCCGCCATCGCCGTGTCCAGCTCCGCCTCGATCACGATGCGCCCGCTCACCAGGTGCAGGCCGCCGGCGAACCGCAGAATGGCGGAGACCTCCGCCTTCCTGCAGCAGGTCCGGGTGACGGGGAGCCGGGAGATCTCGTCCTTCACCGCTGCCGTCATCGCCATGGGCCGATCCTTCCATGCATCCGAAAAATACGGTCGTACGCGGCGGCCAACAGCTCCGGGTCATGCCGGGGTGTTCCGTCGGTCCGGGCCACCGGGGCCAGCTCGACCGCGGCTCCCAGCCGCTTGGCGGCTTCGGTGAGCGAGTCGCGGTCGGGCACGGCGGCCTCGTCGGCCAGCACCACGTCCAGGGCGAGTTTAGGGGCGTGTCGCCCCAAAACCTCCAAATGACGCTGCGGGGAGAAGCCCTCGGTTTCCCCCGGCTGCGGAACGAGGTTCAGGGACAGGACCTTGCGGGCCTTGGTCTCGGTCAGGGCGTCCAGCAGTTCGGGCACCAGCAGATGCGGGATCACCGAGGAGAACCAGGACCCGGGGCCGAGCACCACCCAGTCCGCGTCCAGGACCGCCGCGAGGGCCTCCGGTACGGCCGGCGGGTCGTTCGGCACCAGGTGCACGGACTGCACCTCGCCGGGCGTCAGTGCCACGGTGGCCTGCCCGCGCACGGTGTCCACGGCCTCCGGGTGCTCCGGATCGTGCCCCTTGACCAGGGCCTGGAGTTCCAGCGGCACGGCGGACATGGGCAGCACCCGCCCGTGCGCGCCGAGCAGCTTGCCGACCAGGTCCAGCGCCTGGACGTGGTCGCCGAGCTGCTCCCACAGGGCGACGATCAGCAGATTGCCCACCGCGTGGTCGTGCAGATCGCCCTGGGACTGGAAGCGGTGCTGGATGACGCGGGACCAGGTCTGGCCCCAGTCGTCGTCCCCGCACAGCGCGGCCAGCGCCTTGCGCAGATCGCCGGGCGGCAGCACGCCCAGCTCGTCGCGCAGCCGTCCGCTGGAGCCGCCGTCGTCGGCCACGGTGACGACGGCGGTGAGATCGCCGGTGATCCGGCGCAGCGCGGCCAGCGAGGCCGACAGGCCCATGCCGCCGCCGAGCGCGACGACCTTGGGCTGTGCGCCCCGGCGGCGGGGCCGGCCCCCGCGGGCCTCGACCGGGCGGCCGGCGCGGGTCTCGCCCGCGCGGCCGGAGCGCGCCTCGGGCACCATCCGGCGCAGCCGGCCCAGCCGCGGTGTACGTTCCGTCATTCCCGTCCCATGTCCCGGTGTACGACCACCGTTTCCACACCCTCGGCCGCGAGGCGCGCGGCGAGTTTCTCCGACATCGCGACCGAGCGGTGCTTGCCCCCGGTACAGCCGATCGCGATGGTCACATAGCGCTTGCCCTCGCGTCGGTAGCCGGCCGCGATCAGCCGCAACAGCTCGGCGTAGCGGTCCAGGAACTCCTTGGCGCCGGGCTGGTTGAAGACATAGGCGGCGACCTCCTCGTTGAGGCCCGTGAAGGGGCGCAGTTCCGGGACCCAGTGCGGGTTGGGCAGGAACCGCATGTCCGCGACGAGGTCGGCGTCGACCGGGAGGCCGTACTTGAACCCGAAGGACATCACGGTGGCCCGCAGTTCGGGCTCCTCCTCGCCCGCGAACTGGGCGTCCATCTTGGCCCGCAGCTCGTGCACGTTGAGGCTGGAGGTGTCGATCACCAGGTCGGCGTCGCCGCGCAGTTCGCGCAGCAGCTCCCGCTCGGCGGCGATGCCGTCCACGATGCGGCCGTCACCCTGGAGGGGGTGCGGGCGGCGCACCGACTCGAAGCGGCGCACCAGGGCGTCGTCGGAGGACTCCAGGAAGACGATCCGCCGGGTGACGTGCTTGGCCTCCAGGTCCGCCAGGGACTCGCGCAGATTGTCGAAGAAGCGCCGGCCGCGGACGTCCACCACGACCGCGATCCGCGCCACGTTCCCCTGGGAGCGGGCGCCCAGTTCGACCATGGTGGGGATGAGGGCGGGCGGCAGGTTGTCCACGACGAACCAGCCGAGGTCCTCCAGGCACTTGGCGGCCGTCGAGCGGCCCGCTCCGGACATGCCGGAGATGATCACCAGCTCGGGGATCGCCGCTTCGGGGACCCCGGGTGCCTCGCCGCCCGTACTCATCTGTGCTCCGTTGTCGTCGCCCGTGTCCTGGCCGCTCTCCTGGCCGGTGGGCGGTGGGGCGGTCTCCCCGCCCGGGTCCGCGTGCGCCTGATCTCGGCGCTGTGTGGGCTGTGCGTCGTTCTCGCTCATGTCTCCTGCCCCCGTCGTTCGTCCGGGGGGCCCGCGGTCACGGGCTCCCCCGAGGAACCCGCCGTCGTCCCGGGTTCCTCGTCTTCCATGATCTCTCCGGTCGCCGTGTTCACGGCGGGTGCGGCCGGGGCCGCCTGGGCGAGGGCCGCGGCGATGGTCTCGGCCGTCTTGCGGCCTATCCCGGGCACTTCCTGGATCTGTTCGATTGTGGCGGACCGCAGCCGCTTCACCGAGCCGAAATGCTTGATGAGCGCCTGTTTCCTCGTCTCGCCGAGGCCGGGGACGTCGTCCAGGGGGCCGGCACGGAAACGCTTGGCGCGCTTGGTGCGCTGGTAGGTGATCGCGAACCGGTGCGCCTCGTCCCGGACGCGCTGGAGCAGATACAGGCCCTCGCTGGTGCGGGGCAGCACCACGGGATCGTCCTCGCCGGGCAGCCAGACCTCCTCCAGCCGCTTGGCCAGGCCGCACACCGCGATGTCGTCGATCCCCAGTTCGTCCAGCGCCCGCCGGGCCGCCGCGACCTGCGGCTGACCGCCGTCGACCACGACCAGCTGGGGCGGATAGGCGAACTTCCGGGGCCGACCGTCGTCGTCCTTGAGAGAGCCGTTGAGGGGAGTGGCGAGGGGGTCGTCGAGAGGGTCGGGCGTGGCGGTGGTGAGGGGGGTAGTGAGGGGGGTGGACTGCGGGGCGGCTTCCGGGGTGGCGGGGGCGCGGGGCGCCGTGTCGGCGGGGACGCCGGATCCCGCGTCGGCGGGGACGCCCGGCACCGCGGGGGCGCCGGGCACCGTGTCGGCGGGGGCCTCCGTGTCCCTGCCGACGGGGGTCAGCGGGGGTGCGATGCCGGTGGGCTTGGTCGGGGCGTCTTCCGGCGCGGTACCGGCGTCGGCGGGCGTGGCCCCGACGCCGATCGGAGTGGTCCCCTCGTCCGTGAGCGGGGTCCCGGCGTTCGCGGGGGCGGCTCCCTCGTCCGTCAGGGTGACGCCGGTCTCGGCGGGCGCGGTCCCGTCATCCATGCGGACGGCCTCGCCGTCGGCCCACTCCCCCGTCCGCTCCTTCTCCGCGAGGTAGCGCTTGAAGCGGCGGGTGATCACCTCGTGCATGGAGCGGACGTCGTCCTGGCCGGCGAATCCCTTGATCTGGAAGCGGCGGTACTCGCCCTTGCGCTGAAGGCCGTCCTCGAAGACGACCATGGAGGCGACCACGTCGTCCCCCTGGAGGTGCGAGATGTCGTAGCACTCGATGCGCAGCGGGGCACTGTCCAGGTCGAGGGCGTCGGCGATCTCCTCCAGGGCGCGCGAACGGGTCGTGAGGTCGGAGGCGCGCTTGGTCTTGTGCAGGGCGAGCGCCTGCTGGGCGTTGCGCTGCACGGTCTCCATGAGCGCCTTCTTGTCGCCGCGCTGCGGGATGCGCAACGACACGTTCGACCCGCGGCGGCCGGTCAGCCATTCCTGGACCGGCTCGACCGGCTCGGGCAGCGCCGGGACCAGCACCTCCTTGGGCACGGCGTCCCCGGTCTCCTCGCCGTACAGCTGCTGGAGGGCGTGCTCGACCAGGGCGCTGGTGGTGATCTCCTCTACCTTGTCGGTCACCCAGCCGCGCTGACCGCGCACCCGGCCGCCGCGCACATGGAAGATCTGCACGGCCGCCTCCAGTTCGTCCTCGGCGACCGCGATGAGGTCGGCGTCGGTCGCGTCGGCGAGCACGACCGCGCTCTTCTCCATGGCCTTCTTCAGGGCCCCGATGTCGTCGCGCAGCCGGGCGGCCCGCTCGTACTCCATGTCCTCGGCCGCCTCCATCATCTGCTTCTCCAGGCGGCGGAGGTAGGTACCGGTGCGGCCGGCCATGAAGTCGCAGAACTCGTCGGCCAGGTCCCGGTGGTCCTCGGGGCTGATCCGGCCGACGCAGGGGGCGGAGCACTTGCCGATGTAGCCGAGCAGACAGGGGCGGCCGGTGCGGGCGGCGTTCTTGAACACGCCCGCCGAGCAGGTGCGCACCGGGAAGACCCGCAGCAGCAGGTCGACGGTGTCCCGGATGGCCCACGCGTGTCCGTACGGCCCGAAGTACCGCACGCCCTTCTTCTTGTGACCGCGCATCACCTGGACGCGCGGGAACTCCTCGTTCATCGTCACCGCGAGGTACGGGTAGCTCTTGTCGTCGCGGTACTTGACGTTGAACCGGGGGTCGTACTCCTTGATCCAGGAGTACTCCAGCTGCAGCGCCTCGACCTCGGTGGAGACCACGGTCCATTCCACGGACGCGGCGGTGGTCACCATCGTCCGGGTGCGCGGGTGCAGGTTCGCCAGGTCCTGGAAGTAGTTCGCCAGGCGTTGGCGCAGGCTTTTCGCCTTTCCGACGTAGATCACCCGGCGGTGCTCGTCACGGAACCTGTACACCCCGGGGGTGTCCGGGATCTCACCCGGCCTGGGGCGGTAGCTGGAGGGATCGGCCATGTCTCACACCCTACTGGCGAGCGCCGACACCGCGTCGGGCCTGTGGATAACCCCGGCCGCGCGGCCCGTCCGGAGGCCTCCGCGCGGACCGCCGGAGATCCCGCCCGCCGGTGCCGACGGGCCGCCGAGGGACACGGTCCGGCCAGTAGTACGGGGCGTACGACTCCAAGGTGTTGTCGGGTTCTGGTCAACACGCTTCAATGCGGGGGAACTCGGGGCCGGCACGCGCAGGAAGGGGCGCGGCGCGCGCAGCCACAGGCGTCCACGACGCCACGGGGGTGGCCCCGCACACCCGCGCAGACGGTCTGACCAGCCGTAGTGATACCGACAGAAAGGCCCCACGGCATGCGGCATGCCCTAGAGCACGCGGACCTCCCCACCGGGGAACTGGACACGGCCCTGCGGGGCGGCCCTTTCCACGTGGCGCTGCGCGCCGCGATCGCCGCGCGCGGGCTGCCGCTCCAGCGCGTCCAGCACCATCTCTCCCGCCATGGCGTCAAAGTGGGTGTGACCAGCCTGAGTTACTGGCAGCAGGGCGCCCGCCGCCCCCAGCGCCCGGAGTCGCTGCGCGCCGTCCGCGCCCTGGAGGAGATCCTCCAGCTGCCGGACGAGTCCCTGATCCGGCTGCTCGCCGAGTCCGACCGGAGCGGGGAGGCCGACACCCCGGCGGGCCGCTCGTACCGTTCGCTGGTCGAGGCCGCGGGGGTGCTGGACCGGCTCCGGGCCGAGCTGGACCGGCCGGCCGACAGCGGGCTGCACACCCTGGGCCACCACGAATGCGTCCGGATCGGCGCCGGGCGGGAGCTGGTGGCCCGCGAGGCCCATCACATCGTGCGCGCCCACCGCGACGGCGTCGACCGCTTCCTGGTCGTCCACCGGGGCGATCCCGGCTGCGCCCCGCACGAGACGGGGGTGCGGGCCCTGGAGAACTGCCGCACGGGCCGTGTCCGCCGGGACCAGGACGCCGGGGTACTGGTGGCCGAGCTGCTCTTCGACACCCGGCTACGGGCCGGCGACACCTTCCTCTTCCGGTACGCCGTCGAGGACGGCACGGCCCAGGCAGCCCACGAGTATCTGCACCATTTCGACGCGCCCGGCGGTCAGTACGCGCTCCAGGTGCGCTTCGACGCGGCCGCGCTGCCCGCGCGCTGCCGGCGCTTCACCCAGCACTCTCCGGAGGCCCCGCGCAGCGCCCGGCAGGAACTCCCCGTCACCGGGCCGCACCACTGTGCTCATGTGGTCGAGCCGCGCATCCGGCCGGGCATCGTGGGCATCGCCTGGGACTGGCCCCGCTGAACCTGGGACCGCTGAACCTGGGACCGGCCCCGGTGGCACAGGGCCGCGCCGCCCATCGGCCGATCCGACCCTGAGGCCGGGCGGCGCAGGGGGGAATCAGGCGGCCGGACCGGCGACGATCCTGCCGTTCTGCGTCTTCACCGACAGCTCCGTCAGGGGCTCGGTGGCCGGGGACTGGACCACCTTGCCGGTCACGGCGTCGAACTCGCTGCCGTGGCAGGGGCAGATCAGAGTCGTGCCCTGAAGCCTGTTGATCGGACAGCCGGCGTGCGTGCAGACCGTGCTGTACGCCTTCAGCGTGCCGCTCTTGTCCCGGCTGACCACCACATTGTGGTCCTTGTAGAGCTTGGCGCCGCCCTTGGCGACGTCGCTCTCGGCGCCGAGGTCCACCGGCGCGGTCGGGGTGGCGGCCGATCCGCTGCCCCCCGGCCCGGAGCACGCGGCCAGGCCGAGCCCGGCGACCGGGACCACGGCGGCCCCTCGAAGGACGGTACGACGGCTCGCGGAAGGACGCGTAGGCATCTCGAACTCCACTGGTCAAGGGGTGTACACGGCGACGATACCGGGGCGGGAATCCGGCCCTGGGGCGGGGTGCGGTGCGCGACGGGAGAGGGCCGACAGCGTGCGGAAAGGCGTGTCCCGTACGGCGGGATCGAGCACGTAAACGCTTGCGCAAGCGTTTACGCGGGATCGGTCAATGGGGTACGTTCCCGGCCGAGCGCCCGTACGGCGGGCCGCGGGGAGGGGAGCACGATGGCCACCATGGCGGACGTCGCGCGGAGCGCCGGAGTCTCCGTGGCGACCGTCTCCCATGTCCTCAACGGCACCCGCCCGGTCTCCCCCGGCACCCGCCGGGCGGTCCTGAACGCCGTGGACGTCCTCGGCTACACCCCCAACACCCTGGCCCGCTCCTTGGTCACGGCCCGCACCCGCTCCATCGGGCTCGCGGTGTCGGCGATCAGCAATCCATACTTCACCGAGATCCTCCAGGGCGTCGAGGCCGCGGCCCTGGAGGCCGGTTACGGGCTGCTCCTGGCCGATCCGCACGACGACCCCGTGCAGGAGCGCAAGGTCGCGCAACTCCTCCATGAGCGCCGGGTTGACGGCATGATCGTCGCCGCGTCCGCGCAGCCGGGCGAGCTGGTCGACTACCTCGGCCGTCATGCCGTACCGACCGTGTTCCTGGACCGGCTGATCGACCCACCCGGATCCGGCGACGGGACGGCCACCGCCGCGGCCACGGGCGCCCCGTTCTTCGATCAGATCTGTGCGGAAGGTGCCGAGCCGACGGCCCGCCTCGTCGCCCATCTCGCCGGGCTGGGGCACCGCAGGGTCGGCCTGATCGCCGGGCTGCCGGGACTCAGCACGACCCGTGAGCGCGTCACGGGCTATCTGGACGGCCTGGCCGCCGCGGGCCTCGCGGGCGACGACCGTCTCCTGGTGTCCGGCAACTCCGAGTCCGCCGGTGCCGAGCACGCCACCACCGCCCTGCTCGCCCTCCCCGATCCGCCCACCGCGCTGGTCACCGCCAACAACGCGATGACCCTCGGCGCCCTGCGCGCCCTGCGCCGACACGGCCGGTCCGTGCCCGGCGGCATCGCCCTGTGCTGTTTCGACGACTTCCCCTGGGCCGACCTCTTCTCGCCCCGGCTCACCGCCATCGCCCAGCCCAGCAGGGAGCTGGGCGCCCGGGCCGTACGACTGCTGCTGGATCGCCTGGCCGAGCCGGACCGGCCGTCCCGGACCGTGCGGCTGCCCTGCGCGTTCGTCCACCGCACGTCCTGCGGCTGCCCGGAGGAACCCGGGCCGCCCGAGGCAGCCGCGCACCCCGCGTCGGCTGCCCTGTCCGAGATCCCGCCCGAGCCCCCGTCCGAGAAGGGAACCACCTCGTGATCGTCGTCGCCGGTGAGGCACTGATCGACCTGGTACCGCAGGGCCCCGGCGCCCTCGCGGCCCTGAGACCGGTGCCCGGCGGCGGCCCGTACAACACCGCCCTGGCTCTCGGCCGGCTCGGCTCCCCCACCGCCTTCTGTTCCCGGACGTCGTACGACGCCTTCGGCGAGGCCCTGCTCGACGGGCTGCGGCGGGCCGGGGTCGAGGTGGCGGGCGTCCAACGCGGGCCGGAGCCGACGACTCTCGCGGTGGCCACGATCGACGGCGGTGGCTCGGCCTCGTACTCCTTCCATGTCGACGGCACCGCCGACCGTCTCTTCACCGCGCCCCTCTCGCTCCCCGCGGAGACCCGCGCGGTGTCCTTCGGCACCCTGTCGCTCGTCCTGGAACCGGGGGCGAGCGCCTATGAGGAGCTGATGCGCCGGGCGGCCGGGCAGGGGCTGTTCACCGCGCTCGATCCGAACATCCGGGCGGGACTGATCCCGGACGCGGACGCCTACCGGGCGCGTTTCGCGGGCTGGCTGCCCTCGGTGACGCTCCTGAAGGTGTCCGCGGAGGACGCGGCATGGCTGGGTGGGACGCCGCGCGAGTGGCTGGCCGAGGGACCGTCGGCCGTGGTGGTGACCCGGGGCGGCGAGGGTCTGACCGTGTACACCCGGGACGGCGGGGAGTGCTCCGTGCCCGGTGAGAAGGTCGACGTCGTGGACACCATCGGTGCCGGTGACACGGTGAACGCGGCGCTGCTGCACGGTCTGTCCGCCCTGGACGCGCTGTCACGGGAGGCACTGGCCGCCCTCGGGACGGAGGGCTGGACGCGGCTGCTGCGCTTCGCGGCGCGGGCGGCGGCGATCACCTGTTCCCGGGCGGGGGCGGAGCCGCCCTACGCGGACGAGCTGGGTGACGTGTGAGCCGTCCGCTCTCTGTCTGCTCTTGTCAAGGAGCGGCCGCCGGTTCGTGCGGCTGATGGTGGAACGAACGGCGCCCCGCAGGGAGTTCCCGCGGGGCGCCGGTTTTCTGACCCGATGTCAGGCTTTGCTCGCCCGCGTCGTCTTCTTCGCGGGCGTCGCCTTCTTCGTGGCCGTCTTCTTCGCAGCCGTCTTCTTCGTGGCCGCTGCGGCCTTCTTGGTCGCCGTGTTGTTGGCCTTGGCCGTCACCGTCTTCTTGGCCGGTGTCCTGGCCGCGGCCGTCTTCCTGGTGGCGCGCGGCGCCTTCACGGGCTCCGCGTCGCTGACCCGGTCGGCGCCGAGGACCTCGCGCAGGAACTTGCCGGTGTGGCTGGCCGGGACCCCGGCGACCTCCTCGGGCGTGCCCTCGGCGACCACCAGGCCACCGCCGGCGCCGCCCTCCGGGCCCATGTCCACGAGCCAGTCGGCGGTCTTGATCACGTCCAGGTTGTGCTCGATGACGATGACCGTGTTGCCCTTGTCGACCAGGCCGCCGAGCACCTTCAGCAGCTTGCTGATGTCCTCGAAGTGCAGACCGGTGGTCGGCTCGTCCAGCACATAGACCGTGCGCCCGGTGGAGCGCTTCTGGAGTTCGCTGGCGAGCTTGACGCGCTGGGCCTCGCCGCCGGAGAGCGTGGTGGCGGACTGGCCGAGGCGGACGTAGCCGAGGCCGACGTCGTGCAGCGTCTTCAGGTGGCGGGAGATCGCCGGGACCGCCTCGAAGAAGTGCATGGCCTCCTCGATCGGCATGTTCAGCACCTCGGCGATGGACTTGCCCTTGTAGTGGACCTCCAGGGTCTCCCGGTTGTACCGGGCGCCGTGGCAGACCTCGCACGGGACGTAGACGTCCGGGAGGAAGTTCATCTCGATCTTGATGGTGCCGTCGCCCGCGCAGTTCTCGCAGCGGCCGCCCTTGACGTTGAAGGAGAAGCGCCCGGGCTGGTAGCCGCGGACCTTGGCCTCGGTGGTCTCGGCGAACAGGCGGCGGACGTGGTCGAAGACGCCGGTGTAGGTCGCCGGGTTGGACCGCGGGGTGCGGCCGATCGGCGACTGGTCGACATGGACGACCTTGTCCACCAGGTCGTCGCCCGCCACGCGCGTGTGGCGGCCGGGGACGGTGCGCGCGCCGTTCAGCTCGCGCGCCAGGTGGGTGTACAGGATGTCGTTGACCAGGGTGGACTTGCCGGATCCCGAGACGCCCGTGACGGCCGTGAACACACCCAGCGGGAAGGACACGTCGATGTCCTGGAGGTTGTTCTCACGGGCGCCGTGCACGGTGAGCCGGCGCGAGGGGTCGCGGGGGCGCCGGACGTCCGGGAGCGGGATGGCCTTGCGACCGGCGAGGTAGGCGCCGGTCTGCGACTCGGTGTTGGCGAGCAACTCCTTCAGGGAGCCGCTGTGCACCACCTTGCCGCCGTGCTCACCGGCGCCGGGACCGATGTCCACCACCCAGTCGGCGACCTTGATGGTGTCCTCGTCGTGCTCCACGACGATGAGCGTGTTGCCCATGTCGCGCAGCCGGACCAGGGTCTCGATCAGCCGGTGGTTGTCGCGCTGGTGCAGACCGATGGAGGGTTCGTCCAGCACGTACAGCACGCCGACCAGGCCGGAACCGATCTGGGTGGCCAGGCGGATGCGCTGGGCCTCGCCACCGGAGAGGGTGCCGGCCGCGCGGTTGAGCGAGAGGTAGTCCAGGCCGACGTCGACCAGGAAGCGCAGTCGCTCATTGACCTCCTTCAGCACGCGTTCGGCGATCTTCTTGTCGCGGGCACTGAGCTTCAGCTCGCCCAGGAACTCCGCGCAGTCACTGATGGACATCGCCGAGACCTCGGCGATCGACTTCCCCATGACGCTGACGGCGAGGACGATCGGCTTCAGGCGGGTGCCCTCGCAGGAGGGGCAGGGCACCTCGCGCATATAGCCCTCGAAGCGCTCGCGGCTGGCGTCGCTCTCGGCCTCGCTGTGCCGGCGCTTGACGAAGGGCACCGCGCCCTCGAAGGGCGTGGTGTAGACCCGCTCGCGGCCGTACCGGTTGCGGTAGCGCACCTCGATCTGGGTCTTGTGCCCGTACAGCAGGGCCTTCTTGGCGCGCTGCGGCAGGCCCGCGAACGGGATGTCCGTACGGAAGCCGAGCGCGTCCGCGAGGGCGCCGATCAGGCGGCCGAAGTAGTCCTTGGTGTGTCCGTGCGACCAGGGGTGGATGGCGCCTTCGTCCAGGGACTTGTCGGGGTCCGGGACGATCAGTTCGGCGTCGACCTCCATGCGGGTGCCGATGCCGGTGCACTCGGGGCACGCGCCGAAGGGCGAGTTGAAGGAGAAGGAGCGCGGCTCCAGCTCCTCGAAGGACAGGTCGTCGTACGGGCAGTAAAGGTGCTCCGAGTACATGCGCTCGCGCTCGGGGTCGTCCTCGGGGAGGTCCACGAAGTCGAGCACGACCATGCCGCCGGACAGACCGAGGGCGGTCTCCACGGAGTCGGTGAGGCGGCGCTTGGCGGAGTCCTTCACCGTGAGGCGGTCCACGACCACCTCGATGGTGTGCTTCTCCTGCTTCTTCAGGGTCGGCGGTTCGGACAGCTGGACGGTCTGGCCGTCCACACGCGCGCGGGAGTAGCCCTTGGTCTGGAGGTCGGAGAAGAGATCGACGAACTCGCCCTTGCGCTCGCGCACCAGCGGCGAGAGCACCTGGAAGCGGCTCCCCTCCGGCAGCTCCAGGACCTTGTCCACGATGGCCTGCGGCGACTGGCGCGAGATCGGGCGGCCGCACTCGGGGCAGTGCGGCTTGCCGATGCGCGCGAAGAGCAGCCGGAGGTAGTCGTAGACCTCGGTGATGGTGCCGACGGTCGATCGGGGGTTGCGCGAGGTCGACTTCTGGTCGATGGAGACGGCCGGGGACAGGCCCTCGATGAAGTCGACGTCCGGCTTGTCCATCTGTCCGAGGAACTGCCGTGCGTACGAGGAAAGCGACTCCACGTAGCGCCGCTGGCCCTCGGCGAAGATCGTGTCGAAGGCCAGGGAGGACTTGCCCGACCCGGACAGGCCCGTGAAGACGATGAGCGAGTCGCGAGGCAGGTCGAGCGAGACATTCTTCAGGTTGTGCTCGCGCGCGCCACGGACGATGAGACGGTCGGCCACGCCGGTCCGCACCTTTCTTGGGAGAAGTGACAGGGGCGAAGCCCCCGTGCCTCTTCACACTAGGGGGAGCCACTGACAACGCCGGTCGGATTGCTCGGTTGCATAACAACCCCCGGCCTTCCAGCATGCCCGACGCCGTCTTCGACCATATAGCACGCGCATTCGAATTACGGACGAGCTTCACCAGCTTCACCCGAACGTGTGGCGGGGCTAGGGTCGAGCCCATGATTGATCACGCTCATGACCTGGCATGTGTACGTGACGCGACCGAGCGGCTGCTCAACGCGGTCGCACAACTGGACAACGCCTCACTCGCCGAGTCGTCACGGCTTCCCGGCTGGAGCCGCGGCCATGTCCTCGCCCACCTCGCCCGCAACGCGGACGCGCTCGTGAACGTTCTCGAGGGCCGTCCCATGTACGCGAGCGCCGAGGCGCGGGACGCCGACATCGACAACGGCGCCGCGCGCCCCCTGGAGACCCAGCTCGCCGACCTGCGCGAGACCGCCGAGCGGTTCCGGGCGGCGGGGGACGCGCCCGCGGACTGGACGCGCACGGTGGAGCTGCGCAACGGGGTCACCGACGACGCGGCCCGGGTGCCGTTCCGCCGGTGGGGCGAGGTGGAGCTGCACCATGTGGACCTCGGGATCGGGTACGACCTGGAGGACCTCCCGGCCGAGTTCCTGGAGCGCGAGACCGACTTCCTGACCCGTCGCTTCTCCGGCAACCCCGACGTCCCCGCGACCCGTGTGACGGACGGCACGCACGAGTGGACCACGGGAAGGTCCGCGGACAAGCCCGAGGTCACCGTCACGGGCACCCCGGCCGACCTGTTGGGCTGGCTCGCCGGCCGCCGCGACGGCTCCGCCCTGACGACGGACAGCGAGGCCCTGCCGAAGCTCCCGCCGCTCTAGGTTTTGAACCCGCGGCACGGCAGAGCGGATACCGGCGCCGGACGAAGGCGCCGTACGAAAGATGCCGGGCGAGAAGGTGGGCGCTCCGGTTCGGAGGCGTGTGACGATCAAGGCGTGAGGACTGCCGATGCCGCGTTTCGCCGCCGCCTCCTGACAGAGGCGCCCGCCGTCGCCGCCGCGCCCGCGTCTCCGGCGAGATGACCCGCGGCCCCTCCCCGGGCCGGTGGTCCACGGCGGCCCAGTTCGAGGACGCCGGGTGGGGCCGGGCGCGGGAGCTGGCCCGGCGGGTGCTCGCGCGGGAGGGTGTCGACGCCTCCGTGCTGCCGGAAATCCGCGTCATCCGGTGAGGACGTTCGCGTTTCGGGCCGCTTGTGTCAGTGAGGCGTCGCCGCCGTCGCGAACGGCATAGGCTGATCACCATGACGTACACGGGCGAGGTCAGGGTCGGCGGGCCGGCGGATGTGCATGAGCTCAAGGACCTGATGATCACGAAGATCGCGGTCGGGCCGATGGACAACAACGCCTATCTGCTGCGCTGCCGGGCCACCGACGAGCAGCTCCTGATCGACGCCGCGAACGAGCCGCGGACGCTCCTGGGGATGATCGGTGACGACGGCATCGCGTCCGTCGTCACCACCCACCAGCACGGCGACCACTGGCAGGCGCTCGCCGAGGTCGTGGCCGCGACGGGCGCGCGCACGCACGCCGGCCGCGAGGACGCGCCCGGCATCCCGGTGGCCACCGACGTACTCGTGGACGACGGCGACGTCATCCGGGTGGGCCAGGTGCAGCTCACCGCGCGCCACCTCGTCGGGCACACGCCGGGCTCCATCGCGCTGGTCTACGACGACCCGCACGGCCATCCGCACGTCTTCACCGGCGACTGCCTTTTCCCGGGCGGCGTCGGCAACACGCGCAAGGACCCGAAGGCGTTCGCCAGTCTGATCCACGACGTGGAGACGAAGATCTTCGACGCGCTGCCGGACGAGACCTGGGTCTACCCGGGGCACGGCGACGACACCACGCTCGGTGCCGAGCGCCCGCATCTGCCGGAGTGGCACGCGCGCGGGTGGTGAACCCCGGCCGCCTGTAAGGGGCATGCCGTACGACCCGCACGTGCGCCCGGCGCGAATGCCGTTCCGCGCGCCCCGTGTGAACGCTTCGCACGCGCCCGGTGCACGCGCACACTCCCCCGAACCGGTGGCATGCGGTCAACTGGTCGCGGCCCCGCCCGGGATGACGGCTCCCGAGCGGCAGGGCCGCCGGTCCGCCCACCCTGCCCTGGGCCGGCGGCCCGGGCCGGAGCCCATGTACCGCCGCCCCGGCCCGCGTTCACACAGCCGCAACACCCGCTCCCACTATGCGGACAAAAATGGTCGTGACCTCGACAAACGCCGAGTTCACTGCCACTCTCCCGCCATGCACCTCGCCCCTCGCACAGTGCGCCGCGCGGTAGCGGCCGCCACCCTCGCCCTGCTCGCCACCGCCGTAGGCTGCGCCCCGCAGCCCGAGGCGAAGTCGTCGGCCACCGCGCCCGGTTCGGCCGCCGCGAGCTGCGCCAAGGGCAAGCAGGCCACCAAGACATCCGGGAAACTGACCATCGCGACGGACGAACCCGCCTACGAGCCGTGGTTCAAGGACGACAAGCCCGCCAACGGCAAGGGCTTCGAATCCGCGGTCGCCTACGCCGTGGCCAAGCAGCTCGGGTACGGCAAGGACAAGGTGGTCTGGCAGAGCGTGCCCTTCAACAAGGCGTTCGCGCCCGGCGTGAAGACCTTCGACTTCGACATCAACCAGGTTTCGATCAGCGCCGAACGCAAAAAGGCCGTCGACTTCTCCTCCGGCTACTACGACGTGCGCCAGGCCGTCATCGCGCTCAAGGGCGGCAAGGCCGCGAAGGCGAAGAGCATCGCGGACCTGCGCGGTCTCAAACTGGGCGCCCAGGTGGGCACGACCAGCCTCGACTACATCACCGACGTGGTGAAGCCGAAGCAGGGTCCCGCCGTCTACGCCAAGAACGACCAGGCCAAGTCCGCCCTGAAGAACGGTCAGGTCGACGCCGTCGTCACCGACCTGCCGACCGCGTTCTACATCACCTCGGCCGAGGTGACGAACGCCAGGATCGTCGGCCAGTTCGAGAACCAGGGCGGCACGCCCGAGCAGTTCGGCCTGGTGCTCGACAAGGGCAGCGCGCTGACCCCGTGCGTGAGCGGCGCCGTCGACGCCCTGCGCAAGGACGGCACGCTGGCGCGGCTCGACCAGCAGTGGCTGTCCGACGCAGTCGGCGCCCCGGTGCTCAAGTGACCTTCACCAAGGGCGAGTCGGCGCGGGAGGGGGCCGACGACGAGGACGACATGCCCGGCGACGACTACGTCCCCTCCGCGCGGCGGCTGGAGCGCGAGCGCCACAAGCGGGCACGGGCCCGCCGCGCGACGGCCGTCGCGGCGCTGTCCACCCTGGTCACCGCCGCCGTGCTCTACCTGGTCGTGGTCGACGCGCCCGGCTGGCCGCGCACCAAGGAGACGTTCTTCAGCGCCCAGTACGCGCGCGAGGCGCTCCCCAAGGTCCTCGAAGGGCTGTGGCTGAACGTCCGCCTGCTGCTGATCTGCGGTATCGCCGTCCTGGTCCTCGGCATGCTGATCGCGATCGCGCGCACCCTGCGCGGCCCGGTGTTCTTCCCGCTGCGGGTGCTGGCGGCGGCGTACACCGACTTCTTCCGCGGACTGCCGCTGATCATCAATCTGATGATCGTGGTGCTGGGCGTGCCGGCGCTGCGGCTCCAGGGCGTGACGGTCGATCCGGTACTGCTCGGCGGTACGGCGCTGACGCTGACGTACTCGGCGTACGTCGCCGAGGTGTTCCGGGCCGGCATCGAGTCGATCCATCCCTCCCAGCGCGCGGCGGCCCGCTCGCTGGGTCTGACCAACCGCCAGGCCCTGCGCTACGTGGTGCTGCCCCAGGCGGTGCGCCGGCAGGTGCCGCCGCTGCTCAACGACCTGGTGTCGCTCCAGAAGGACACCGGCCTGGTGTCGATCGGCGGCGCGGTGGACGCCGTACGGGCGGCCGACATCATCGTGGGCCGCAGCCTGAACTACACGCCGTACATCGTGGCGGGCCTCGTGTTCGTGGCGCTGACCATTCCGATGACCCGCTTCACGGACTGGGTGACGGCCCGCCTTGACCGGCGGCGGGAGCAGGGGGGATCCCTATGAGCGACGCGCCTGTGCTGCGCATGGAGTCGGTCCGCAAGACCTTCGGCGAGTCGGTGGTCCTGCGGGACGTGGACCTGGAGGTCGCCCCGCACACGGTGACCGCGCTGATCGGCGCCTCCGGGTCCGGGAAGTCGACGCTGCTGCGGTGCGCCAACCTCCTGGAGGAGATCGACGACGGCGCGATCTGGCTGGACGGCGAGGAGATCACCGATCCCCGGGCCGACCAGGACGCGGTGCGGCGCCGGATCGGCGTGGTCTTCCAGGCGTACAACCTCTTTCCGCACATGACCGTGCTGGACAACATCACGCTCGCTCCGCGCCGAGTGCACGGCGTCTCCCGCGCCGAGGCCGAGGAGCGGGCCAGAGGGCTGCTGGAGCGCCTCGGGCTGGCCGGCAAGGCGGACGCCTACCCGGACCGGCTCAGCGGCGGCCAGCAGCAGCGGGTGGCGATCGTACGGGCCCTCGCCGTGCGGCCCCGGCTGTTGCTGCTGGACGAGATCACGGCCGCGCTCGACCCCGAACTGGTGGGCGAGGTGCTGGAGGTGGTCCGGGGGCTGAAGGACGAGGGCATGACCATGGTGCTGGCCACCCATGAGATGGGCTTCGCGCGGGACGTCGCCGACCAGGTGTGCTTCCTGGACGGCGGGGTCGTCCTCGAACGTGGCACCGCCGAGCAGGTGTTCGGGGATCCGCAGCAGGAACGCACCCGGCGTTTCCTGCGGCGGATCGTCGAGGCGGGCCGCCTGTAGAACCGCCGCGGGCCCCGCGCGGCGCGGGGCTACGCGTCGGCCCGCGCCGCACCCAGGAGTGCCACGACACGCTCGACGCCGAACGCGTAGCCCTGCACGCCGCAGCCCGCGATCACGCCGTCGGCACGCAGGGAGACGTACGAGTGGTGCCGGAACGTCTCGCGCCGGTGGATGTTGGAGATGTGCACCTCGAGGACGGGCATGCCGTCGCAGGCGTTGAGCGCGTCCAGGATCGCCACCGAAGTGTGCGAGTAGGCGCCGGGGTTGATGACGATGCCGCAGTGGCCCAGGCGCGCCTCGTGGATCCAGTCGACCAGTTCGCCCTCGTGGTTGGACTGCCGGAAGTCGATCGTGCCACCGTGCGCGGCCGCCGCCTCGGCGCACAGCGCCTCGACGTCGGCCAGGGTCTCCCTGCCGTAGATCTCCGGCTGGCGCTGGCCCAGCAGGTTCAGGTTGGGCCCGTTGAGGATCATGATCGGGGCGTTGGCCAGGGTGCGGGGCACGGTTCCTCCGGTCGTTCAGGGCGGTGCGTCCGCGACCGCCGCTCGACCCCGGTCTATCACGGCTCCGGCGTGCGCTCCGGCCCCGTGCCCCACTCGCCCCGGGCGCGCGCTTCGGCCCCTCGGTCACCCCTGTACGCCCCCGTAACTCGTGATCACGGTGGGTAGTTGACGCACCATGCACGACGTACGCGCTGTCACCACAGCCTCTCTGCCGCGCCTGGCCGCCGCATCCCTCGCCGGTACCGCGGTCGAGTTCTACGACTTCTACGCCTACGGGACCGCGGCCGCGCTGGTCCTCGGGCCGCTGTTCTTCCCTTCCTTCTCACCGGCCACCGGGACGCTGGCCGCGTTCGCGACGTTCGGCGTGGGTTTCGTGGCCAGGCCGATGGGCTCGGTGCTGTTCGGGCACCTCGGGGACCGGCGCGGACGGCGGCCGGTGCTCATCGCCTCGCTGCTGCTCACCAGCGCCTCGACGATCGCGGTGGGCTGTGTGCCCTCGTACGCCTCGATCGGCGTGGCCGCGCCCGTGCTGCTCCTGCTGCTGCGGTTTCTGCAAGGGCTCGGCCTCGGCGGCGAGTGGGGCGGTGCCGTACTGCTCACCGTCGAGCACGCGCCGGCCGGACGGCGCGCCCTGTGGTCGAGCATTCCGCAGCTGGGGCCCGCGATCGGTTTCGTACTCGCCAACGGGGTGATGCTGGCGCTGTCCACCGGGCTCTCCGACGCGCAGTTCGCGCAGTGGGGCTGGCGGGTGCCGTTCTGGGCGGCCGCGGTGCCCGCGCTGGCGGGTCTGTGGCTGCGTTCGTCGCTCGCCGAGAGCCCCCGGTTCCTGGAGATCGACGACCACGCGCGCGTGCCCTTCATGGAGGTCGTACGGCACCACAGACGGCTGGTGCTGCTGGCCGCGGGGGCACTGTCCGCCGGGTACGCGGTGTTCTACGCGGTGACGACCTGGTCGCTGTCGTACGCCACGGAACGGCTCGATGTGAGCCGGAGCGTCATGCTGACCTGCGTCATGGCAGCGGTGCTCGTGCAGGCCCCGCTCATTCCCGCCGCGGCGCTGCTCGGCGACCGCTACGGGCGCCGGCCGCTGTGCGTGACCGGCTGCGCGGCCTGCGCGCTGTGGATGCTGCCCATGGTCTCGCTGCTGGCGACCGGCGAACCGCTGCTGATGTTCCTCGGGATGCTGGGCGCGCTGCTCGCCTTCGTCACCGTGTTCTCGGTGGTCTCCGCCTATCTGCCGGAGCTGTTCGACGCCCGGGTGCGCTGCACGGGCGCCGCGGTGGGCTACAACCTCGGCGGAGTGCTCGGCGGCGCGCTCACCCCGATCGTGGCCACGGCGCTCGCACAGGGCGGCGGGCGCGTCCCCTGGGGCGTGGGCGGCTATCTGACCGGCATGGCGCTGCTCAGCCTGGGATGCTTCGCGCTGCTGCCAGAGACGCACCCGGCGCCGGTACCGGCGGTGGAGACGGTGGCCGGCTCGGTCAGGGGTTGATCGCCAGCTCCAGGTAGGCGGCGAACAGCACCAGATGGACACCGCCCTGCAAGGGGGTCGCCCGGCCCGGCACCACGGTCAGGGAGGCGACCACCACCGTCAGGGCGAGCATCAGCATATGGACGGGATCGAGGCCGAGGACGAGCGGTCCCGGCAGCCAGAGGGAGGCCAGTGCCACGGCCGGGATGGTCAGTCCGATACTGGCCATCGCCGAGCCGAGCGCGAGGTTGAGGCTGGTCTGCACACGGTCCCGGCGCGCGGCCCGCAGCGCGGCGATGGTCTCCGGGAGCAGCACGAGCAGGGCGATGATCACACCGACGACGGCCTGGCGCAGACCGGCCGCCGCCACGCCCGCCTCGATGGCGGGTGACACGCCCTTGGCCAGGCCGACCACGCCGACCAGCGCCAGAGCGAGCAGACCCAGGCTGATCAGGGCCGTGTGCTTGGACGGGGGGCTGGCGTGGTCCTCGCTGTTGATGACCTCGCCCTGCCGGGTGATGGGCAGGAAGTAGTCCCGGTGCCGCACCGTCTGCGTGGTCACGAACAGGCCGTAGAGGATCAGTGACGACAGTGCGGCGAAGGTCAACTGGAGCGTGGAGAACTCCGGTCCCGGCTTGCTGGTGGTGAAGGTCGGCAGCACCAGGCTCAGCGTGGCGAGGGTCGCGACCGTCGCGAGCGCGGCGCCGGAGCCCTCGGGGTTGAAGACGGCGGTGCCGTGCCGCAGCGAGGCGACCAGCAGACAGATGCCGACGATGCCGTTGCAGGTGATCATCACGGCGGCGAAGACGGTGTCCCTGGCCAGGGTGGAGCTCTTGTCACCGCCGTCGGCCATCAGTGTGACGATCAGCGCGACCTCGATGACCGTGACGGCGACGGCCAGCACCAGGGAGCCGAGGGGTTCGCCGATGCGGTGGGCGATCACCTCGGCATGGTGCACCGCCGCGAGGACGGCCCCGGCGAGCACCACCGTCACCAGGGCGATGACCGGGCCCGGCATGGCACGGTGCCAGGTGAGGATCAGCAGGACGACCGCGAGCACCGGCACGGGGATCGTCCATCGCCGGGCGAGCGATCGCAGCCAAGTGATCATGCCGCGATCGTCGCAGAGTGCCACATGGTTCGCATTCTGTTCGTTCCGGATGCTTCCGTCCCTTCCCTGCGGCGCCCCGGGCCGGTTCGGGCCGGGCTCCGCGCGTCCGATCGTGTCCGAAGGAGGGTCCTCCGCAAGCGGCGGACCCTCCGTGGGCGGCGGCCCTTACGCGCCGCCGTGCGAGCCGTGGGGTCAGACGTCCACGGACGCCTTTTTCTCGGTGTCTTCGGAGTCGGCGCCCGCCGCGACGGCCGCCTGCTTCCTGGAGGCCATGAGGCTGGTGACCGTGGTGACGACCAGGACGGTGCAGATCACGCCGAGCGAGACCGGGATGCTGATCTCGGGCACCGGGACGCCCGACTCGTGCAGGGCGTGCAGCACCAGCTTCACGCCGATGAAGCCGAGGATGACCGACAGGCCGTACGAGAGGTGGACCAGCTTCTTCAGCAGGCCGCCGAGGAGGAAGTACAGCTGACGCAGGCCCATCAGGGCGAAGGCGTTGGCGGTGAAGACGATGTACGGGTCCTGGGTCAGGCCGAAGATCGCGGGGATCGAGTCCAGGGCGAACAGGATGTCGGTCGTGCCGATGGCGAGCATCACGACCAGCATCGGGGTCATGATCCGCTTGCCGTTCTGCCGGATCCACAGCTTGGTGCCGTGGTACCGGTCGGCCACGCCGAACCTGCGTTCCGCGGCCTTCAGCAGCCGGTTCTCCTCGAACTCCTCCTCGCCCTCGTCGTCGGCGCGGGCCTCCTGGACGAGCTTCCAGGCGGTCCATATCAGGAAGGCGCCGAAGAGGTAGAACACCCAGGAGAAACTGGTGACGATCGCGGCTCCGGCGGCGATGAACACCGCTCGCAGCACCAGGGCTATGAGAACGCCGATGAGCAGGACGCGCCGTTGGTAGAGCGCGGGGACCGCGAACTTCGTCATGATCAGGACGAAGATGAAGAGGTTGTCGACGCTCAGCGACTTCTCGGTGATGAAGCCCGCGAAGAACTCGCCGGCCGGCTGTCCGCCACCGAAGAGGAACAGTCCGAGGCCGAAGAGGCCGGCCAGGACGATCCAGACGACCGTCCAGATGCCGGCTTCTTTGATCGACACCTCATGGGGCTTGCGCCCTATGAGGAAATCGATTCCGATCAGGGCGGCCAGGCCCACGATGGTCAGGACCCACAGGGTCATGGAAACTTCCACGGCAACCTCCGGCATTTCGAGATGGCAAGCACATATGCGTTGTCACTGCCGGAGGTCTCTTCCACCCGCACGGGGGCCGACGCCCCGGGACCGGAACCGGTCCGTATTGACGGGTGCGCCGCAGTCAGGGAGTACTCCCCTCCGCTTGGAAGACAGTACCCCAATCACCAAGCATTGGTAAAGTAAAAAGCAAAGAAAAGTTCAAAGCCCCAGGTCAAGGTGGCTTTACTTGTTCTTGATCAAGGCGGCGGCGACCTCGCCCAGCACCTGTTCCACGATCCGGCTGCCGACCGGCACGAGCGCGGGCTCGTAGGTCCAGGCATGACCCACCCAGGGGTCGGCGAGGTGCTCGTCGGGGACCGGGGTGAGGCGCATCAGCGAGCGCCACAGCGGGTCCAGCAGGGGGCCGTAGGCGGCGGCGTCCGCACGGTCCGCCACCAGCACCAGGTGCACACCGACCGCCGGGCCCTCGTCCGCGAGGTAGCGCAGCCGTGTGATGGCCCGGTCGTCGAAGCCGTGCGGGAAGTCGTTGACGATCAGCAGCTGCCGCGCGGTGTCCACATCGTCCGGAAGTGACCCGGCCGCGCCGCCCCGCACCGCCATCTGCACCAGGTCGACCCGCCGGGTGAGCCGTTCCAGCGCCTCCGTGACGCCCGCCGCCCCGGTCGCGGGCGGTGCCGCGAGGACTCCGGCGCCGGTCAGCGGCCACAGCGCGCGGGTCCCCGCACCGGCCGGGTCGATGATCCGCACGGCCAGCTCCCCCGCCGGATGCACAGCGAGCAGCCGGGCCGCGAGTGCCACCGCCGTCTCCAGGGCCGCCTGCCGCAGCGCGGCCACGTCCGCGAAGAATCCCTCGGGCATGGCCGTGGCGCCGCTGTCGATCCACAGACCCTGCTCCAGCGGCAGCCTGACCAGCAGCGGGATGCGCAACGGCAGACTCTCGGGCAGATGCAGATCGCCGAGCCTAAGCGCCATCGGCGGCTCGGTGGGCACGCGGTAGCCGTGCCAGACGGGGCTGTCCCAGCGGGCACAGGCGGGCGGGAGCGCCGGTTCGACCACCTCGGACTCCGCGATGAGCTGGGCGAGGTCGCGGTCGAGGACGGCGCGCGCCTGACCGGCCAGCTGGTCACGGCGGGTCCGGGCCGCCTCGCGCTCCGCCGCGTTCCCGTCGCCGAGGCGGGCGCGCGGGTCGGCGAGGGCCTGGTCGATCTCCTTCTCCATGCGGGAGTCAGCGAAGTCGAGGGCGCTGCGGTATGCGGCCGTGGTGCGCGTCAGGTCCTCGAACATGCCCCAGACCTGGTTGTACAGCCGCTCCTCCATCGACCAGCCCACGGCGTCGCCCGCGACCGGCGGGGCAGGTTGTCCTTCAGAGGCCGGGGAAACCGCGGGCGTGGGCGGCGGCGCGTTGTGCCGCGGTCGGCGGGGATGGGAGTAGTCGATCGGCCCGCCGAGGGTGGGCCCCTCCGCTGGGGCCGGGGTGTCGTACGGGTTGCGGCCCCCGTCGTCCGCGCGGTTCACGTCGTTCGCGCGATGCGTGTCGTGGTCGTACGCGGCCGTGGGGCCAGGGTTCGTGGTCGCTTGTACGGCGGCGGCGAGCGTGTCGGCCTCGGGCAGACCCTGGTCGGCGAGGAGGGCGGGGAGGCCGTCGGCGTAGCCCTGGCCCATCGCGCGGATCTTCCAGGCGCCCTGTCTGCGGTACAGCTCCAGGGCGATCAGGGCCGCCTCGGTGTCCAGGCCGCCGACGGTGTAGCGGGCGATCTCGGTGCCGTCGGGGCCGTGCACCGTGAGGTGCGGGGCGGGGACGGCGCCGAACCGGAGCGGGCCCGTGGTCCCAGTGGGCAGGGCGAGGAAGACACCGACCCGGTGGACGGCCTCGGGCACGGCCGACAGGTCCACGGCCAGGCGGTGTTCGGCGGCTGCCTGCCGGGGGACCTCGACCCCGGGGAGCATGGGGGCGCCGGCGTGGGCGACCCGCTGAGGGCCGTGCAGCGTGCCGTTCTCGTCGCCGAGCGTGGCCCCGGCCAGGACCGGGACCCCGGCCGAGATCCGGATCTCCAGCCGGACCTGGGGCAACGGATGATTCTGTCCCCGCACCAGCTCGACCGTCATCCCCGTCGCCCCCGTGTCGTGTTGTGGTGAAGCCCCGCCCGCCGGATCCGCGGCTACAGGTGCGGCAGGATCGCCGGCATCAGGTCCTGGAAGGTGCGCCCGTTGGCGGCGGTGCCGAGGGCGGTCATCGTCCAGCCCGCACCCGCACGGTGCACCTTGGCCATGATCTGGGCGGTGTACTCGCCGCCGCCGGCCAGCGTGTAGCGGGCGAGTTCCTGGCCGTTGGACTCGTCCACCAGACGGCAGAACGCGTTCTCCACCTCTTGGAAGGTCTGGCCGGTGAAGGAGTTCACGGTGAAGACGATCTGGTCGATGTGGACCGGGACGCGCTGGAGGTCCACGAGGATCGCCTCGTCGTCGCCGCCCTGGCCGACGCCGCCCACAAGGTTGTCGCCGGTGTGGCGCACCGATCCGTCGTCGCTCACCAGGTGCCGGAAGAAGACGACGTCGACCGGCTGCTTCTCGGCGAAGAGCACCGCGGAGGCGTCCAGGTCGATCTCCTTGGTGCGCGAGCCGAACAAACCGCGGCGCTTGGCCGCCTGCCAGCCCAGCCCCATACGGACCGCGGTGAGGGTGCCCCCGTCGTTCTTCTCCAGGCTGATGGCCTGACCCTTGCTCAAGTTGACGGACACGGCTGAATCCCCTCTCGAAGGTCCCCTGTTGCCGCAGACAGCGCGGCTGATCAGAACCCTACGCAGGGGCACCGACACCGCCGCACCCCGGTCCGCGCTTTGTGTCGGTGTTGCAACACTCGGCGCGTATGCCGAGGTCCGGCGGCGTCTCGTGGATCAGGCGATGCCGGCTTCCCGCATCTGGCGCAGCTCCTTCTTCATCTCCGAGACCTCGTCGCGCAGCCGGGCCGCGATCTCGAACTGGAGCTCCGCGGCGGCGGCCCGCATGCGCTCGGTCATCTCCTCGATCTGTTCGGCGAGTTCGGCCGCCGGACGGTCCGTCGGAACCGTGGCCGCGGCCTTGCCCTTCGCGCCCTTGGCCGCCTTGCCGCCGTTGACCGCCTTGTCGCTCAGCGCGGGCACGGGAGCCTTGGCGCTCTTGCCGTCCTTCGACTTGCGGTAGCCGCTGCCGAGAAGCTGCTCGGTGTCGACCTCCTCGCGGGCGATCTGCGCGACGATGTCATTGATCTTCTTGCGCAGCGGCTGCGGGTCGATGCCGTTGGCCTTGTTGTAGGCGATCTGCTTCTCGCGGCGGCGGTTGGTCTCGTCGATGGCGCGGTCCATCGCCGGGGTGATCTTGTCGGCGTACATATGGACCTGACCGGAGACGTTGCGCGCCGCGCGGCCGATGGTCTGGATCAGCGACGTACCGGAGCGCAGGAAGCCCTCCTTGTCGGCGTCGAGGATCGCCACCAGGGAGACCTCGGGCAGGTCGAGGCCCTCACGCAGCAGGTTGATGCCGACCAGGACGTCGTACTCACCGGCGCGCAGTTCGCGCAGCAGTTCCACACGGCGCAGGGTGTCGACGTCGCTGTGCAGATAGCGCACCTGGATGCCCAGTTCCAGGAAGTAGTCGGTGAGGTCCTCGGCCATCTTCTTGGTGAGCGTGGTGACCAGGACGCGCTCGTCCTTGTCGGTGCGCTTGCGGATCTCGTGCACCAGGTCGTCGATCTGGCCCTCGGTGGGCTTGACCACGACCTCGGGGTCGACCAGGCCGGTCGGACGGATGATCTGCTCGACGACGCCGTCGGAGCGCGACAGTTCGTAGTTTCCCGGGGTGGCCGACAGATAGACGGTCTGCCCGACGCGCTTCTGGAACTCCTCCCACTTCAGGGGCCGGTTGTCCAGGGCGGAGGGCAGGCGGAAGCCGTGCTCCACGAGGGTGCGCTTACGGGAGGCGTCGCCCTCGTACATCGCGCCGATCTGCGGGACGGTGACATGCGACTCGTCGATGACGAGCAGGAAGTCGTCCGGGAAGTAGTCGAGCAGGGTGTTGGGCGGGGAGCCGGGCAGGCGGCCGTCGAAGTGCATCGAGTAGTTCTCCACGCCGGAGCAGGTGCCGATCTGGCGGAGCATCTCGATGTCGTACGTGGTGCGCATCCGCAGCCGCTGGGCCTCCAGGAGCTTGCCCTGCTTCTCCATCTCGGCCAGGCGCTCGGCCAGCTCCTTCTCGATGTCGTTGACGGCCCGCTCCATGCGCTCGGGCCCGGCGATGTAGTGGGAGGCGGGGAAGACGTACAGCTGCTGGTCGTCGCTGATGATCTCGCCGGTGAGCGGGTGGAGCGTGGACAGCGCCTCGATCTCGTCGCCGAACATCTCGATGCGGACGGCGAGCTCCTCGTAGACCGGGAAGATCTCGATGGTGTCGCCGCGGACGCGGAAGGTGCCGCGGGTGAAGGCCAGGTCGTTGCGCGTGTACTGGATGTCGACGAAGCGGCGCAGCAGCTCGTCCCGGTCGATCTCGTCGCCGACGCGGAGGGGGACCATGCGGTCCACGTACTCCTGCGGGGTGCCCAGGCCGTAGATGCAGGACACCGAGGCGACCACGACGACGTCACGGCGGGTGAGCAGCGAGTTGGTCGCCGAGTGGCGCAGCCGCTCGACCTCCTCGTTGATCGAGGAGTCCTTCTCGATGTAGGTGTCCGACTGCGGGACGTACGCCTCGGGCTGGTAGTAGTCGTAGTACGAGACGAAGTACTCGACCGCGTTGTTCGGGAGGAGCTCGCGGAACTCGTTGGCCAGCTGGGCGGCCAGCGTCTTGTTCGGCGCCATCACCAGGGTGGGGCGCTGGAGCTTCTCGATCATCCACGCGGTGGTGGCGGACTTGCCGGTGCCGGTCGCGCCCAGCAGGACGACGTCCTTCTCGCCGGCCTTGATGCGCTTGGCCAGGTCGGCGATGGCCGTCGGCTGGTCACCGCTGGGCTGGTAGGGACTGACGACCTCGATGGGCGCCACCGTGCGTTCGATGTGGGAAACGGGCCGCATGCCATCAACCGTACGACCCCCCACTGACAACGGGTCCCGGTCAGCGGTTCTGCGGGGTGCGGGCGCGCTGCCGTACGGGCCTGCGGTCGGGGTGTCGGTGCTGGTGGGGGGCGGGTCGGGGGCCGGTGCGGGGGGCGAGGGCGGCGGCCGGGACGCCCGGGGCGGGCAGGGCGGGCGCCCGGTCGGGGTGGCGCAGGACCAGCATCGGGTCGAGGATCACGACGACCCCGGCGAGGACCAGGAGGACGAGGGGGCCGAGCAGCATGGGTACGAGCGCGGACGCGTCCGGCGTGTCGGCGGTGGTCTCGGCGGTGCCGTCGAGGCGGACGCTGAGGGCGGCCATGGCCATGTAGTGCATGCCGCTGACGGCGAGGCCCATCACGAGGCTCGCCGCCACGGTCGGCAGCAGGCCGCGGGCGCGTCCGGCGGCCCACAGGGCGGCGGTGGCGGCGGCGACCGCTATGGCGACGGAGGCGACGACTTTGGGCGTGCTGTAGGCGAAGCTTCCGTGGAAGCGCATCCCGGCCATGCCGAGGTAGTGCATCGAGGCGACGCCCAGTCCGGTGACGGTGCCGCCGGTGAAGAGCGGTGCGCCGGTGGCGCCCCGGTAGCCGACGATGAAGACTCCTACACCGACCATGAGGACGGCGAGTCCGAGGCTCGCGTAGGTGACCGGCTCGTCGTAGTGGACCGGTACCTGCTCGATGCTGAAGCCCATCATGGCGACGAAGTGCATGGTCCAGGTGCCGCAGCCGAGCGCGGCGGCACCGAGGGCCAGCCAGGCCGGCCGCCGCGCGTGTGTGACCAGCAGGGACCGGGTGATGCAGCGCAGCCCCAGGGCGCCACCGAGGCACGCCATCAGATAGGCCACCAACGGGGTGACGGCCCCGTAGCCGAAACCGTCGACCGTGCCCTGCATCCGCGGCTGCCCTTCGCCCTCGTATGTCCCGGAAACCCTGAAAATCCGCGCCGTACCAGGACCGCGCGGGCGGCCGGGGGTGTCGCAGAGAGTATGACTGCCACCGGAATGGTCGAACGACTTTCCGACAAAGAAACACGGCCTTGCCCCAGTTGTGGGGCACCGGTGAGCACCTGGAGGCGTCTTACCGCGATATGTGCCCTTCGTGCGGTCGCGTAACGTTGGCTCTCTGCTGTCACTCTGGTGCTGTCGGTCGCCGGTCCGGCGTGGGTATCCGTTCGACGCGAGGAGTATGCATGCGCGCGCGCCTGGTCGCCGTTCTGGCCGCCGTGGTCCTGGCCGTGTTGTCCGCGGTGGCCCTGGTGAGTCTCACCTCCGACGCCAAGGCGGGCGTCCGGCCGCCCCTGGTGATCGCCCACCGGGGTGCCCCCGCCCACGCTCCCGAGAACACGCTGCCCTCGATCGACGAGGCGGCGCGACTGGGCTCCACCTGGGTCGAGAACGACGTCCAGCGCACCAAGGACGGCGAACTGGTGGTCATCCACGACGACACCCTGAAGCGCACCACGAACGCCGAGAAGGTCTTCCCCGGCCGGGCGCCGTGGAAGGTGAAGGACTTCACCGCCGCCGAGATCGCCCGGCTGGACGCGGGCAGCTGGTTCTCCCCCGCCTTCGCGGGCACGCGCGTGCCGACCCTGGAGCAGTACATGCGCCGGGTCGAGCACAACCACGAGAGCCTGCTCCTGGAGGTCAAGAACCCGGAGCTGTATCCGGGCATCGAACAGCAGATCCTGAAGGTCCTCGGCAACGAGGGCTGGCTGGACCGCGGTCATCTGAAGCGGCTGGTCGTGCAGAGTTTCAGCGCGGACAGCGTGCGGACCGTCCATGAGCTGAAGCCCGCGCTGACCACGGCCTGTCTCGGGGCGCCCCCGGTCTCCCAGCTGAAGCGGTACGCGCGTTTCGTCGACCTGGTCAACCCGTCGTACGGATCGCTCAGCAAGTCGTATGTGTCGGCGGTGCACGGTGTCCGCGGGCCGCACGGCCGTCCGCTCGGGGTGTACGCCTGGACGGTGGACGACAAGGCCACCGCCCGCAAGGTCGCCGGGTACGGCGTCGACGGGATCATCAGCAGCAAGGCGGACGTGGTGCGGGCGGCGCTGGACACGAAGTGACCCCGGCCCCGACCGGGCGAGTGGGCGGGCGTGCCGAGGGCGGGCGGCAGCGGACCGGCGGGCGTTGTCAGTGGTGGGTCGTACTGTGGGCGCATGGACAGCCATGGGCAGGACGAGCAGCGGGTGGTGTGGGCCGTCGTCGAGACCGACATCGGCCCGCTGATGCTGGCGGCGACCAGGAACGGACTGGTCAACGTGGTCTTCCACGCCACCGACGCGGTGCGCGAGCGGGCGCTGGAGCGACTGGCGACCCGGTTCGGCAGCACGCCCGTGGCGGATCCGCGGGCACCGGTGCTGGTCCAGGCGATACAGCAGTTGCGGGCTTACTTCGCCGGTGCGCGGCAGGACTTCGAGCTGCCGCTGGACTGGTCGCTGATCTCCGGGTTCAACCGGCAGGTACTGCGGGAGCTGGCGTCCGGGGTGCCGTACGGCAGTGTGGTGGGGTACGGCGACCTCGCCGGCCGGGTCGGGCAGCCCGGCGGGGCACAGGCGGTCGGCGTGGCGATGGGCGCCAATCCGCTGCCGGTGGTCGTGCCGTGCCACCGGGTGGTCGAGCGTGACGGCGGCATCGGGGGTTTCGGGGGCGGTCTGGAGACCAAGCGGCAGTTGCTCGCCCTGGAGGGGGTGCTTCCCGAGCCGCTGTTCTGAGCGGCCCCGCCCTATCCGGCTCTGCACGGCCCCGCCGTATCCGGCTCTGCACGGCCCCGCCGTATCCGGCCAGGGCCGGTCGCCGTTCGGCCAGGTACGGCCGCTTCGCGCGCGGCGCCGGCCCCGGGCGTTTAGCCGTGGCCGGTGCCCGCCAGAGATACCGGCAGGGACCGGCGGACAGGAGGCGGGCACATGGTGCTGGTGGTGTCGGAAGAGGTCCGGGAGGCGATCGAGGCGCGGCGGCCGGTGGTGGCCCTGGAGTCCACGATCATCGCCCATGGTCTGCCCCGCCCGCGCAATCTGCGGGTGGCCCTGGAGCTGGAGGACGCGGTACGCGGCGAGGGCGCGGTACCGGCGACCGTCGCCGTGCTCGACGGTCGGCCACTGATCGGCCTGGACAAGGCCCAGCTGGAGCGGGTCGCCCATGACGACGGCATCCGCAAGCTGGGCCATCGCGATCTGCCGTTCGCCGTGGCGGCGCGGGCGAACGGGGCGACCACGGTGTCGGCTACCGCGCGGCTGGCCGCGCTGGCGGGCATCCGGGTCTTCGCCACCGGCGGACTGGGCGGGGTGCACCGGGAGTGGACGGTGACCCAGGACGAGTCGGCCGACCTGGGGCTGCTGGCACGGACCGGGATCACGGTGGTGTGCGCGGGCGTGAAGTCGATCCTGGACGTGCCCGCGACCCTGCAACGGCTGGAGACGCTGGGCGTGGCCGTCGCCGGGTACGGCACGGACCGGTTTCCCGGCTTCTATCTCTCCGACTCGGGACATCCGGTCGACTGGACGCTGAACGCCCCCGAGGAGGTCGCGGAGGTGATGCGTGCCCAGGACGCGCTGGGCGTGGCGGAGTCGGCGCTGATCATCGCCAATCCGGTGCCGGAGGCGGAACAGCTCGACCCCGAACTGCACGCGCGTGTACTCGACGAGGCGCTCGCCGCCTGTGCGGAGCGGGGCATCACCGGTCAGGCGGTGACCCCGTTCCTCCTCGACTACCTGGTGCGGCACACGGACGGCGCGTCGCTGCGCGCCAACCTGGCCGCGGTGCGCGGCAATGTGCGGCTGGGGGCGCGGATCGCCGCGGCGTGGGCACGGAGGTGACCGGGAGCCGCACGGGTGCGCTGCTGGTCGTGGGCGACGTCGTCACCGATGTGGTCGCCCGGCATCGGGGGCCGCTCGCGACCGGCACGGACACGGCCGCGGTGATCCGGACGCTGCCGGGCGGCGCCGGCGCCAACGTGGCCTGCTGGGCGGCCCATTCGGGCTGTGCGGACGTACGGCTGCTCGGCCGGGTCGGCGCGGACGCGGCGGCGTGGCACGAGCGGGAGCTGGTCGCGTCCGGGGTACGGCCGCTCCTGGTGACCGATCCGCAGTCGGCGACCGGGACGGTGGTGTGCCTGGTCGACGCGGGCGCGGCGGCTGAACGCACGTTCCTCACGGACAGCGGGGCGTCGCTACGGCTGGAGCCCGCGGACTGGTCGGACGCCTTGCTCGACGGGATCGCTTGGCTGCATCTGTCGGGTTATCTGCTCTTCACGGAGTCGAGCCGTGCGCTCGCGGGTACCGCGCTCGATGCCGCCCGGGCGCGGGGCGTGCCGGTCAGTATGGATCCGGCGTCGGCCGGCTTTCTGGCGGAGCTGGGGGTCGACCGGTTCCTCGCCTTCGCCAAGGGGCTGGACGCGCTGCTGCCCAGCCGTGACGAGGCATGTCTGCTGACGGGGCTGCCGGAACCGGCCGACGCGGCGGCCGAGTTGAGTCGCCTCGTCCCGCTGGTGGTGGTCAAGGCGGGGGCGGACGGGGCGCTGGTGTCCCTTGCCGGAGGTACGCCGGCGCGGGTTCCGGCCGTACCGGCGAGCGCGCGGGACACCACGGGCGCCGGTGACGCCTTCACCGGAGCTTTCCTCGCCGCCCTCCTCGCGGGCGCGGACCCGCGGGAGGCGGCGGCACGGGGGTGCCGGGCGGGCGCGCGGGCGGTGAGCCGGGTCGGCGGCAGACCACCGCACCGGGGCCGCGTGACCGAGGAGAGTGGCGCGGGGGACGGCTGAGGGAGTCGGACGGGACGACCGGGAGAGCCGTCGAGCAGAGGGGTTGAGCCGGCGTCGGTCGGGGCGGGGCGCGGGCAGGGCCGCCGTGTCAGAGGTCGGGCCGGTCGCCGCGCCGGAGGTGCTGCGGCTCGGGACCGGGGGATTCGGCTTGCGGCCCGACTCGCGCCCGGTGGCCCGGGTTACGCCTTGCGCCCCCACGCCGAGATCATCGGTGCCGTGGTCAGGTCCATGTCGCCGGTCTCGACGTTGGCGAGGTGCTGGTCGATCTCCTCGTCGGTGGCCAGGCCCGCGTCGAGGAGCCGGCCGCGGATCTGGCGGACCGTCGCGGCTTCCAGGGCGGTGCAGGCGGGCGAGGTCATGGGGAAGAAGCCGTCGGCCTCGACCTCGTGCAGTCCCGCCTCGCGGAGCAGGCGCGGCAGTCGGCGGCCGTAGGAGAGGTCGGCGCCCCGTTCGGCGAGCAGGCTGCGGAAGCCCTGGCGGAGCCGGTTGGCGAGGCGCTGTTCGGGGCCGTGCTCATCGGGGCAGGTCAGCGGCTGGAGGGCGGGGTCGGCGTCCTCGATCAGCAGTCGGCCGCCGGGCTTCAGCGCCTTGACCATGGACCTCAACGCGCGGGCGCGGTCCGGGACATGGACGAGGACGAGCCGGGCGTGGACCAGGTCGAAGCCCTCCCCCGGGGGTTCCTCGGCGCCCACGTCGTGGGTGCGGATCTCCACCGGTGGGTGGTCCATGGGGGCCAGCCGCGAGGTGTCGATGTCGGTGGCGACGACCGTGCCGTCCGGCCCCACCTTCCGCGCGAGCCAGGACACCACGGAGGTGCCGCCCGCCCCGACCTCCCAGCAGCGCCAGCCCGGCTCGATACCGAGGGCCTCGATGTGCCGGAACGTCGTGGGATCGAACAGGGTGGCGAATGCGTCGAAGCGCTCCCCCGCCTCGCGCTGCCGGTTGTCCAGGAGATACCCGTCGGATGCTGTCATGCCGCGCATCATCCCAGGTGGCGGGCGGGTACGGGTGGTCGGCTCCGCGGGCGCGGGTGATCGGTTCGGCAGGGGCGGCCGACCGATTCCTCGCGTGCGGGCGGAGGTTTTCCACAGGCGGGAACAAAGCGGAACTCCGTGTTCCCACAGGCTTGCCCGCTCTTTGCTCAGGACTGGCACACTTTCGGGCCAGGGCGCGAAAGCGTCGCACGGGGAGGATCCACGCGAGGAGATCCGGATGTCCATGGCAGGGAATCTGCGGAAGGTCACGAAGCTGGGCACGGCCGGCGGCCTGCGCAAGGTCGCACAGCTGGCCCGGCGGCGGCCGCGCGTGGATCTGAGCCATCCCGCCCGCTCGCCCCTGGGCTCCTCCGTGGTCAACTGCGTGACGTACCAGGACGGCATACGGGTACCGCAGTGCACCGATCTGCTGGAATCGGTGCGGATGGTCCGCAAGACCGGTGAGGGCTTCGTCTGGCTGGGGCTGCACGAGCCGACGGACCGCGAGTTCGCGGGCGTCGCCGAGTTGTTCGACCTGCATCCGCTCGCGGTGGAGGACGCGGTCGAGGCCCATCAGCGGCCGAAGCTGGAGCACTACGGCAACACCCTGTTCGCGGTGTTCAAGACCGTCTGCTACGTCGAGCACGAACGGCTGACGGCGACCAGCGAGGTGGTGAACACCGGCGAGATCATGGCCTTCGTCGGCGAGGACTTCGTCATCACGGTGCGACACGGCCGGCACGGCTCGCTCGGGCCGCTGCGCGAGGAGTTGGAAGCACACCCGCACCAGCTTTCCAAGGGCCCGGCCGCGGTGCTGCACGCACTCGCGGACCATGTGGTCGACGGCTATCTCAGCGTGACGGACGCGGTGCAGGCCGATATCGACCAGGTGGAGACGGAGGTGTTCTCGGAAGGGGGTGCGCGGCTCGACCCGGGGCGGATCTACCAGATGAAGCGTGAACTGCTGGAGCTGAAGCGGGCGGTGATGCCGCTGGCCCGCCCCGTGGAGGACTTGGCCACCCGGCCCCTGCGGGTCGTCGCCCCCGACATACAGGCGTACTTCCGGGATGTCCTCGACCATCTGACCCGGGCCAAGGAGCAGATAGCCGCCTTCGACGAACTGCTCAACTCCATCCTCCAGGCGCACCTCGCACAGGTGACGGTCGCGCAGAACGAGGACATGCGGAAGATCACGGCATGGGCGGCCGTGATCGCCGTACCGACCATGGTGTGCGGGGTGTACGGCATGAACTTCGACCACATGCCCGAGCTGCACTGGCGGTTCGGCTATCCGCTGGCCATGGCCGTGATGGCGGCGGCCTGCCTGGCGCTGTACCGGGGCTTCCGCCGCAACGGCTGGCTCTGAGCCGCGACGGCCGGCCCCGAACCGGCGGGCATGCAGGGCGAAGAGCGGGTGCCGGGCTACGGGCGGGTGCCGGTGGTCCGGCGCGGGCGGGGCGAGCGGCACGGGCGGCGGAGGAGGTCCGTGCGACACCCGTCGAGGGTCAGCCGCGCCAGGCGGGATGGCGTGGATCATCGGCGCGGACGAGGACGTCCGCCGTGGCCGCTGGGTCGGTCTCCGACTCGTAGCGCTCGAAGGCGGGGAGCGTCCAGTGGTCGGTTTCGGGAGTACGGCGGCGCAGGGCGGCCGGGGACAGGAGGACGTGGACGGTCAGATCGAACGGGAACCAGTGGCGCAGCAGAAGGGGGCCATGGAGCAACAGAACGCCGCCGGGCGGGAGTTGGACATAGGGGCTGCGGGTGGCGCGGTCGGTGGCCGGGTCCCACAGGTCGGGCAGGACGCGCCCGCTGCCGCCGGGGTCGAGCGGGCCGAACACCTCCCGCCACAGGGCGCCGGTGTCGAGCCAGCCGCCGTAGTACGACTCCGCGTCGCGTCGCCCGCGCTCCAGGCGCAGTGAGGCGGGGCGGAGAAAACCTTCCGCCCCGACGGCCAGCGAGGGCCGGCCGCGCACCCGGAGCGCCTCACCGACCCGTTCGGCCAGGTCACCGGGACGGGCGGCCGGGGCTCCGTCGAAGGCGACGCGCAGCCACGCGCCATCGTCGGCCGGTTCCAGCCCGGCCAGCCGGTCGGCGAGCAGTTCGGCGAGCCGGTCCCAGGTGATCGCTTCGAGTCGCACAGAGCCATGATGCCGGGTGGGTTCGGGGGAGGGGGGAGGAGGGAGGGGGAGGAGGGGGGAGGGCCCCATGCCTTAGACCAAGGAGAACCGGGGTGCCGCGAGTCGGCGAACCGGGCACCGCGACAGGGTGACCGATCTCCGAGATGCCGGACATCAGTTGGGCGAGTCGGTGCCGATGGACCCGGAAGGCGATTACGACCCTCCCAAACGGGAGCCTGCGCCACCGGCGGGGAAGAAAGGAACCATGGGAATTCCCTCAACTCCCCATCCCACCCACGGCCTTGTCGTCATCCAGCCCCTGAAGCACCAGCGCTGCGCCGCCTGCCGTCGCGGGCCGCTGTCACTCCTGGTCATGGAGAACGGCGCCCCTCGCTGCCTGGACTGCGCGGATCTCGGTCACCTGGTCCTCCTGCCGCGCGGGGACACGGCGCTGACCCGCAGGTCGCGGGAGGAGAGCGTGTTGTCGGCGGTGGTGGTGCGGTTCAACCGGCGTAAGGGCCGGTACGAGCGGCAGGGTGTGCTCGTGGAGGAGGCGGCGCTGGTCCGTGCCGAGGGGCGGTGTCTGGCGGATGCGGAGGCTCGGCGTCGGCGACGGTCGCGGGACGCGCGGCGCAGGGGGGTGGAGGACGAGCGGTTCGCGGCGGCGTTCGCGGCGGAGATCCTCAGGTTGTTCCCGGGGTGCCCGGCGGAGCGGGCGCGGGCGATCGCGGCGCATGCCTCCGTGCGGGGCAGCGGGCGGGTGGGCCGCAGTGCGGCGGGGCGGGCATTGTCCGAGGGTGCGGTGATCTCGGCTGTCGTAGCGGGCGTACGGCATACGGACACGCCGTACGACCCGCTACTGATGAGCGGGGTGTCACGGTACGAGGCCCGGCGCCGGATCGCCCCTGCCGTGGAGGGTGTGCTGTGGGCGTGGCAGGGGGCCGGGGAAGAGGAAACGGGCTGAGGACCAGCGGACCGGGGACACGGGCGGAGGGCCGGCGCCCTCGACTACAGACCGTGATCCCCCGCCTTCCCTACCTCCCCCTCCTCCCCTCCTCGCCCCCTGCTCCCCCACCCCCCTCGCCCGCCCTGCGCCACCCCCCGTGCGGACGTATCGTGGCCGGAAGGATGCCGATACGTGCCGTCCGGTGGCGTATGGCCGGTCGGGTGGCCGGTGCCGGGTGCCCGTAGGCGAGGAAGATGATCATGGCCGATCCCAAGGGGTTCATGACCACTCCGCGTCAGGAGTGGGCGCGGCGGCCCGTCGAGGAGCGGGTGCGGGACTGGGACGAGGTGTATGTGCCGGGGGCGCTGCTGCCGATCATCAGCAAGCAGGCGGACCGGTGCATGGACTGCGGGGTCCCGTTCTGCCATGAGGCCTGTCCGCTGGGCAATCTCATTCCGGAGTGGAACGACCTGGTGGCCCGGGAGGACTGGCGGGCGGCCAGCGACCGGTTGCACGCGACGAACAACTTCCCGGAGTTCACCGGCCGGTTGTGTCCTGCGCCCTGTGAGGCGGGGTGTGTGCTGGCGATCAATCAGCCGGCCGTCACCATCAAGAACGTCGAGTGTGCGATCGCCGACCGGGCCTGGGAGGAGGGGTTCGTGCCGGCGCGGCCGCCGGAGCGGTTGTCGGGGAGGACGGTCGCGGTGATCGGCTCGGGTCCGACGGGTCTCGCGGCCGCGCAGCAGTTGACGCGGGCCGGGCACACGGTCGCGGTGTACGAGAAGGACGACCGGATCGGCGGGTTGATGCGGTACGGGATCCCCTCGTTCAAGATGGAGAGGCGGCATCTGGAGCGGCGGCTGGGGCAGATGCGGGCCGAGGGGACGAGGTTTCGTACCTCGACGTCGGTGGGCCGGGATGTCGACGCGGCGGAGTTGCGGACGCGGTTCGACGCGGTGGTGCTCGCCACGGGTGCCACGGCGTGGCGGGAACTTCCGGTGCCGGGCCGGGAGTTGGAGGGGATACATCAGGCGATGCGGTATCTGCCGCTCTCCAACCGGGTGGGCGAGGGGGATCTGGCGGTGTCGCCGTTGTCGGCGGCGGGCCGGCATGTGGTGATCGTCGGTGGCGGGGACACGGGGGCGGACTGTCTGGGGACGGCGGTGCGGGAGGGCGCCGCGTCGGTGACCCAGCTGGACATCTACGCGCAGCCGGAGGCGGTGCGCGACGAGTACGCGGAGCCGTGGCCGACGTATCCGAAGATCTACCGGTTGTCGCCCGCGCACGAGGAGGCGGGTGAGCTGCGGACGGCGCCGGCGGCGCACGCGGACGCGCGGGTGTTCGCGGCGTCGACGCTGCGTTTCTCCGGTGACGAGGGCGGCCATGTGCGGGCGCTCGAACTGGTGGCGGTGGACGAGCGGCGGCAGCCGATGCGGGGGACCGAGCAGACGATCCCGGCCGACATGGTGCTGCTCGCGCTGGGGTTCTCGGGGCCGGACCGGGAGGACGGGCTGGTCGAGCAGTTGGGGCTGACGCTTGACGCGCGGGGCACGATCGCCCGGGACGTCGGTTTCGCGACCAATGTTCCGGGGGTGTTCGCGGCTGGGGACGCGGCGCGCGGGCAGTCGTTGATCGTCTGGGCGATCGCGGAGGGGCGGGCGGTGGCGGCGGCCGTCGACCGGTATCTGACGGGCAGTTCGCAGCTGCCCGCGCCGATCTCGCCCGGGGACAAGCCGATGCGGGTGTGAGTGTGAGTGGGCCGACGCGGAGGTGAGCGGGGGTGGCGTCGCGCCCGTGGACGTACGCCACCCCCACCGCCGTTGCGGCCTACGTGCTCATGACCTGCCGCCTACCTCTTACCCCTTACCGCCTACCGCTTGCGGGCCACCGCGCCGTACCCGGGGATCACCCCGTCGTCCTGGCCCGGCACCGGTTCGCCGAGTTCCGGGTGCCACTTGTGGACGATCTCGACGCCGGGGTCGACGAGTTCGAGGCCGTCGAAGAAGTGGGTGAACTCCTCGCGGGAGCGCAGGGCGATGGTGATGCCGGCGCCCTTGAGCTTGTCGGTGGCGGTGACGGAGTCCTCGGGGGTGAAGTCCGAGGTGGCGTGGGTCATCACCAGATAGCTGCCGGAGGGCAGTTCGGACAGCAGTCGGCCGACGAGCTCATGGGCGCCGTCCGCGTCCGTGATGAAGTGCAGCAGGGCGATCATGGAGAGGGCGACCGGCTGCTTCAGGGCGAGGACCTCGCGGGCGCCGGCGATGATCGCGTCCGGGTCGCGCACATCGGCCTGGAGGTACTCGGTGGCTCCCTGGGGCGTGCTGCGCAGCAGGGCGGCCGCGTGGGCGAGGACGATCGGGTCGTTGTCGCAGTAGACGACCCGGGCGTCGGGCGCGACCTCCTGGGCGACCTGGTGGAGGTTCGGTTCGGTCGGTATGCCGGTCCCGATGTCCAGGAACTGCCGTACGCCCTGCTGGGCCAGCCACCTCGTGGCGCGGTGCATGAAGGCGCGGTTGACCCGGGCCATGACCGGGACGCGGGGTTCGAGCGCCAGCATCTGGCGGCCCATTTCCTCGTCGACGGGGTAGTTGTCCTTGCCGCCGAGGTACCAGTCGTACATCCGTGCGGGATGCGGTTTGCTGGTGTCGATCTCTACGGCCGTCGGGTCCTGCCCGCTCATGCGGCACTCCGTAAACGTCTGTGGTGATGGGTAGTCAAGTCTGTTGTCAATAAGAGAAGTCGAGCAAGTAGCAACACAAGCGACACGTGTCAGGAGAGCAGGAAGTCGGCCTCCCCCGCTTTGGCTCCTTCTATGAAGGCGGTCATCTCGTCCGTGGTGTAGATCAGGGCCGGTCCGTCGGGGTCGGTGGACTGGCGTACGGCGATTCGGCCGTCGGCCAGTTTCATCGCTTCCAGGCAGTTGCCGCCGTTGCCGCCGCTCCAGGGCTTGTGCCAGCCCTCGCTGCCCAGTTCCCGTGCGGGCATGCCGTTGTAGACGCGGGCGCGCGGCTTGATGTGTTTCATTCACAGCTCCTTGCAGAGATCCCGGAGGATCTCTTTCGTGCGTTGTGCCGTGGCGGCCTGCGCCGCCATGCGGTCCATGACCTCGAGGTGGGTCGCCACCTCTGAGCGCGCGTCGAGATAGACGGCGCCGGTCAGGTACTCGCTGTAGACCATGTCCGGCAGTTCTGACATGGCGAATCGGAACAGCACGAAGGGCCCGTACGTCCCCGGGTGCGGGCCGTTCTCGAACGGGGCGACCTGGAGCGTCACGTTCGGCAGGCTCGCGGCCTCGATGAGCCGTTCGAGCTGGGCGTGCATCACCTCGGGGCCGCCGACGGGGCGGCGCAGGGCGGTCTCGTCCATCACGGCCCAGAACCGGGGTGCGTCGGGGCGGTGGAGGAGTTCCTGGCGCCGCATGCGCAGCGCGACATGGCGCTCGATGTCGTCCGGGCTGGTCTCGCCGATCGCCCCGGACCTGAGCACTCCGCGCGCGTAGTCCTCGGTCTGGAGGAGGCCGGGGACGAAGTGCGGCTCGTAGGAGCGGATGAGGCTCGCGGCGCCCTCCAGGCTGACGTACATGGAGAACCAGCCCGGCAGGATGTCGTGGAAACGCTGCCACCATCCGGGGCGGTTGGCCTCCTCGGCCAGCTGGACGAAGGCTTCGGCCTCCTCGTCGGGGACGCCGTACGCCTTCAGCAGCAGCTGGAGGTACGGAATCTTGAGGGCGACCTCGGCCATCTCCATGCGGCGGACGGTCGCGGGGGCGACGCGCAGTACCCGGGCGGCGTCCTCGCGCTTCAGTCCGACGCGTTCCCGCAGGTCCAGCAGGCGCCGTCCGAGGACCACCTGACCCACCGTCGGCGCGGACCGCGGTTCGCTCACGCTCCCACCTCCACCGAAAGCCTTCTCCCAAAGGAACCCTGACAGCCGTGCGGCGCCGTTCGAAGACTCACTCGGAGATCGGGGCGGACCTCCGATGGACCCAATTGGCGCCGCTCGACGTGCTGTTGCGAGCAGTGTGCCACGGCGCCTGACCGAGTCACACTGCACTCTGCAATTTTCAGAGTGACTCTTGCCAAGTGTCCGCGGCGGGGCGATAGTGGCAGGCGTGATTCCGTCCGCGCCTTTAGGAACAGACGCCGCCGCAGACCGTGCCGGTCGCGGCGCCACAGCGGCGACGGCCCTTCGGGGTGTCGCCGCCGTCGAGCGCCGGTTCCGCTTCGAGCTGGCCGCGCATCCGGGTTCCGTGGCCCGGGCGCGGCGCCTGGCGCATGCCCGGCTGACCGGCTGGTCGGTGTGCGCGGACACCTGTGACAGCGCGGCTCTGGTGATATCGGAGCTGGTCACCAACGCGATCGTGCACACCGCGAGCACACGGGTCGTGTGCGAGCTGCACGACCGCGACGACCTGGTGCGCATCGCCGTGCGTGACGAGGGCTGCGCCCCCGGCGAGCCCCACCCGTCCCCACAGCGCCCCGACGAGGAGCACGGGAGGGGGTTGCTCCTCGTCGAGGCGCTGTGCCGGTCCTGGGGCGCGCAGGAGCACGGTTCCGGGCTGCTGGTCTGGGCGGAGCTGGCTCGCCGGGGCGAGGTGCCTCCGGGATGTGCCGAGCCGCGCGACGATCTGGGCTGGGGTGCCGCCCGTCCCAAGCCGGACCGGCCGGACGGCTCCGACGGCGACGAACCGGCCGAGGGTCCCAGCATGGGACACGGCTCGGGCCGTGGTCCGGGCCTCGGCCTGGGTCTCGGTTCAGGTCTCGGTCCGGGGCTCGGTTCAGGTCTCGGTTCGGATCACGACAAGGGCCACGGCCCGGACCACGGTATGGACGGTGACATGGGTACCGACCGACTCTGGGGCACTCTCGAACAGCCCGTGCACCGGGTGCCGGCGCAGCATCCTCCGCACGAGGCGTCCGGCCGGCCCCCGCTGCGGGCCCCGGAGCACCGGTGGCACGGGGCGCAGGAGCGGTACGGCGCACCGGACCGCCGTTCGCACAGAGCGCCGGAGCCGCGGCTCTGGGAGCGGCCGTGACCGGCGCGACGGGCCGGGGGCGGCACGACGCCCGGGGTTCCGGCAGGCGTCTCGACGTCCGTTCCGAGGCCGCCGGGTCCGAGCGGGCGATGGGGATGGGGATGGACACGCTGGTACGGCTCCAGCGCCGCCGCCCGGCCGCGCAGCCGCTGCACCGGCTCCAGGTGCCGGAGGGCATGACGGTGCCGCTGGGCTGTGACGCCGTGGGCGTACCCGACCGGCTCGGGCCGCTCGTCGTGTCGCGGCTGCCGCGACTGGGTTGTGTGTACGCCGACGACGCCTACTGGTGGTGGATCGTCCCGTCGGACTCCGACTACGCCCTGCCGTGGCCGGCGCCCGCCCAGTACGCTCCGGGCGCCCTGGTCAGGGGTACCGCGCGGCTGATCCACCGGCCCGGGGGCACGGCGCCGTACACCCCGCCGATCCCCCTCTACCTGGCGCTGTGCCGGGCGACCGGCACAACTCCGGACTGGTCGCGCACCATCACCGCGTAGGGCCCCTGCCCTCGGGCAAGACCCGGTAAGGCCCGTCGTCGCGCCGCGCGGGCCTCATTCGATCGTCTCGCGCCCCCGCACGATCACCAGGAACGTGTCCGTCGCGAGGTCCATGACGACCTCCGCGGGCAGGCCCTCCAGACGTCGCGCGTGCGCGAACTCCTCCGCGGGCCACGATCCGCGCGGGCCACCGGCGGGAAAGCGTTCGAGCACCGTTCGCCCGTTCACCATCGCGCACCTCCACAAAGCGTCGTCCTGCCTGGAGTTAACGCGCTGGAGGGGTCGAACGCCTCGCCCGGTGACCCGACTGAGACATACCTGACACGATTCCGGCACAGATCGTGATGATTCGGTCATCGATCGGCGCGAAATGTGCCGTATGGGCCAGAAGTCGTACTCGTCGTGCAGGCGGAGCGCCTCGCTGCCGGCGGGGCGGCGGCCGAGGGCGGTCAGGTCGAGGAGGGCGGCGGTGGCTCCCAGTTCGTCTTGAAGTCGCCCGGCGCCGAGGAGTACCAGGGCACCGTCCAGCCCATCCGCGCCTTGAACGGCAGGATGCGGGTGAACGGCGCCCGGGAGACCGCGGCGAACGAGGTGTCCCGGGCGCGCAGATGGGCGAGGTGGCCGACCTGGTCCAGGAAAGCGGCGCAGCACGGGCAGCCGCTCACCCGTTCGGGGGCGAACATGAAGTGGTGGACGACGAGTTGGGAACGCCCCTCGAAGAGGTCGAGCAGGGTGGCCTTGCCGTCGCCGCCCTCGAAGAGGTATCCGGGGTCGACCTCGACCATGGGCAGCCGCCGCCGCTCGGCGCCCAGTGCCTCGCGCTCCCGCCTGACCGACTCCTCCCGGCGGCGCAACTCCTCGCGCGCGGCGCGCCATTGCTCGCGCGAGACGATCTCCGGTAGCGACATGGGTCCTCCTGTGCGACGGTCGGTTCGGGGTGGTGACCGGCGGCGGACACGGAATTCATCGCCCAGGCGCGGAATTTCTCCGGTGGGTTTACGACGGCGCCGTTCACCAAGTCGGCGGCAGGGCCCCGTCGATGATCTCCTCGGCCCTGGTGACGGCCTCGACCAGGGCGTCGGGGGTGGCCCGCAGTCGGCCCGTCACCTCGTCGAACTCCCGCAGTCCGGCCCGCTCCAGCAGCCGCTTCTCATTGGTGACCCACTCGCCGCGAGCCGCGAGGACCGCGTGGGCCGCCTGGGCCGCGGCGGTGGCGAGGGCACCGGCGGTCTCGGTGAGGCGGCCCTTGCTGGCGTGGTTGGCCTTGGCGTAGCCGAGGGTGGCGCGGGCGGTGCCGCCCCAGTGCTCGGCGGCGGTACGGCGCAGCGGCTCCGGATAGCCGGCCGGGCGGGGCAGTTCGCCGCGGAGCACCTGGTTGAGGGCGAGCTCGGCGACGATCAGATAGGTGGGGATGCCGGCGAGATGGAACAGCAGCGGCTCCACCCGGAACCGCCCCTGCTCCGCCTCGGTCAACTCGTGTTCCACGACGTCCAGATCGCGGTAGTGCACATCGACGCGGCGCCCGTCGACGGTCAGCCAGGCGCCGCCGTTGAAGACGCCGCCGCCCCAGCCGCCGACCTCGCTCACCTCGCCGGGCCAGCCGAGGGCACGCAGGTCGGCGGGGTCGAAGGGGCCGCGGTAGTAGACCGCCAGGTCCCAGTCGCTGTCCGGGCGGTGGGTGCCCTGGGCGCGGGAGCCGCCGAGGGCCACCGCGTGGACGGCGGGAAGCGCGGCCAGCCGGTCGGCGGTGGCGGAGAGGAAGTCGGCGTCGGGGAGGCGGTCGGGGCCGGGGCGGGCGTCCGGGTCGGGATGAGGCATGGGGCCAGCCTGCGTCATGGTCCGCCGGGTTCGCTCGCGGGTTTTCCTCCGCGCCCCTTGTCCGTACCCCCTGTCCGTACCCCTTGTCCGCGTGTCCCTTGTCCGTGTCCCTTGCCGCGCCCGGAAATTGGGGTGCGCGCGCGTCCGGCGGGGGCCGATGATCGGGAGATTGTCCGCTGACCGTCGTAGGAGCAGCTCCATGATCCAGCGTGTCACCGTTCCGACTCTTTTCCCGCCGCCCACCTACTCCCATGCCTCCGTCGTGGAGGCGGGCACGAAGCTGGCGTTCCTCGCCGGATCGGTGCCCCTCGATGAGCGCGGTGAGATCGTCGGACCGGGCGATCCGGTCCGTCAGGCCCGGCAGGTGATCGCCAACCTGCGGGAGCAACTGCGCGCCGTGGGCAGCGACCTGGCGCATGTGCTCAGCACGGAGGTGTACGTCGTGAGCGCCGAACCCGCGACGCTGTCCGCGGTCTGGGAGGTCGTGGAGGACTCGGGGCTGAGCAAGGGCCCGCATTCCTCCACCCTGCTCGGGGTCGCCTGCCTCGGATACACCGGTCAGCTGGTGGAGATCACGGCGACGGCGGAGGTACCGGACGCCGGGACGGCCGCGGGCGAGGACCGGAAGGACGCGGGGGTACGACGATGACCGGCGTCCTCCTCCGGCGGGCGCGGGCCGCCGACGCGCGGGCCGCCGCCGATGTCTGGCTGCGTTCCTTCGCCGCCGCCCTGCCCACGGTCGTCCGGCCGCGCACCGACGACGACGTCCGCGACTACTTCCGGGACGTCGTCGTGCCGTTGCGGGAGACCTGGGTGGCGGAGGAGGACGGCGGGCGGATCATCGGGGTGATGGTGCTCGACGGCGAACTGCTGTCCCAGCTCTACCTGGAACCGGACCGGCGGGGGCAGGGCCTCGGGGACCGGTTCGTCGCGTTGGCCAAGGAACGCAGCCCCGACGGGCTGACCCTGTGGACCTTCCAGGTCAACAGGCCCGCGCACCGCTTCTACGAACGCCACGGCTTCCTCGTCGCCGAGTCCACCGACGGCGGCGGCAACGAGGAGCGGGAGCCGGATGTGCGGTACGTCTGGCGGCCCTGAACGCCGGGCACCGACGGGTACCGACGGGTCACGGCGCACCGCGGCGCCCGGTGCCGGGGCGGTTCAGGACACCGGCAGCCCGGCCGTTCGCGCCGCCGTGCCCAGTACCTCGCGCAGCATCTCCGGCGTGAGCTTGCCGGTGAAGGTGTTGCGCTGGCTGACATGGAAGCAGCCGAAGAGGTCCAGGCCGTCGAGGGTGACGCGGGTGCCGTGGCCGAAGGCCGGACGGGGGCGGGGCACCGTCCAGCCCGCCTCGGTGAACGCGGGCAGTGCGGCCTGCCAGCCGAAGGCACCGAGGACCACGGCGGCCCGCAGTGTCGGGCGCAGCAGCCCCAGCTCCTGGACCAGCCAGGGACGGCAGGTGTCGCGCTCACCGGGGGTCGGCTTGTTGGCGGGCGGCGCGCAGTGCACCGGGGAGGTGACCCGGACCCCGTACAGTTCCAGGCCGTCGTCGATGTGGACCGAGGTGGGCCGGTTGGCGAGCCCGAGGTCGTACAGCGTCTGGTACAGCACATCGCCGGAGCGGTCGCCGGTGAACATGCGTCCGGTGCGGTTGCCGCCGTGCGCGGCCGGGGCCAGGCCGATGATCAGCAGCCGGGCGTCGGCGGGACCGAAGCCGGGTACCGGGCGGCCCCAGTACGTCCAGTCCGCGAAGGCGGCGCGCTTGGTCCGCGCCACCTCCTCGCGCCACTCCACCAGCCGGGGGCAGGCCCGGCAGCCCGTGACCCGCCGGTCCAACCGGGCAAGGGAGCTGCTGTCGTCCATGGTGTCACCGTATGCCCAGGTCGCCGCCCCCCATGTCCACAACCTGGCCTCCCCGCACCGGCCTCCCACACCGATCCCTCCGACACCGACCGTCCCCACACCGATCCCTCCGACACCGACCGTCCCCACACCGATCCCTCCGACACCGACCGTCCCCACACCGATCCCTCCGCACACCGGCCCTCCCCACACCGATCCCTCCGCACACCGGCCCTCCGCGAGTCAGCCCCACCGCGCCCTCCCTCCGGACCGGCACCCCCTCCTCCTGCGGCCTTCGGCCCGTCTCCGGAAAACCTGTCCAGGTCATCCGGCCCCTGGCGTTAGGGTCGGGACATGGCTTCCGAGGATGCGGACGAGAACGTGAACCGGGGCACCGAAGGGCCGGCCGGGACGGGGCCCGCCCAGGGTGCCGAGAGCGCCGGTGCCTCGGCCGACGGCCCGGTGGACCCCGAGGCGGAACCCACGGTGAACCCGGCGGTGGACCCCGAGGTCGCCGCCGCGGTCGCCGCCGCCCGGGCAGCGGGGCCCGGCAATGGTGAGACGGTCCGGATCGACAGCTGGATCTGGGCCGTACGGCTGATCAAGACACGTTCCCAGGGCGCCACCGCCTGCCGTGGCGGGCATGTGCATGTGAACGGTGAGCGGGTGAAGCCGGCCTACTCGCTACGGGTCGGCGACGAGGTCCGCCTGCGGAACGAGGGCCGGGAGCGGATCGTGATCGTCAAGCGCCTCATCCGCAAGCGGGTCGGTGCGCCCGTGGCCGTGCAGTGCTACATCGACAACTCCCCTCCCCCGCCGCCCCGCGAGACCGTCGCCCCCGCCGGGATCCGTGACCGGGGCACCGGCCGCCCCACCAAGCGCGACCGCCGGGACATGGAACGCCTGCGTGGCCTCACACCGCCGGGATTCAGCGGCGGCATGAGCGGTCCGGAGGGCCGGCCCAGGGGACGGTGACGGGCAACGCCGGGCGCACCGCACCCGCCTAGGGCGTCCGCACCGCACCGGTCCACAGCGTCCGCCGCATCGCATCCGGCCACAGCGTCCACGTCACACCCACCGCGTCTCCCTGACGCCCGTCGTGCCCCCCTTGGGCGCCCACCGCGCCCGCTCGGCACCTACCGCGCAAGCCGCACGGCCCGTACCCACATCCCGTCCGTCGTCAGGTACTTGTCCACCTCCAGTCCCGCCTCCGCCAGTGCCGATTCGAACTGTTCCTTCGTCAGGGGCCTGGAGACGAAGGTCTGGGTCCAGGTGCCGTCCGGAAAGTCGTACTCGACATGGACGGAGTCCACTCCGTCGCCGACAGGGGTCACCGAGGCGACGCGGACCGTGAAGCCGGCCGGGTCGATCCGTTCTCTCGGTACATCGGTGTGGTAGCCCGCGCCCTCTCGCTGGATGAGCACGCAGCCGCCGTCGGCCACATGGCGGGCGCAGGTGTGCAGCAGGCCCCGGCGCACCTCCTCGTCACCGGCGTGGACCAGGAACGAGGCGAGCAGCACCACGTCGAACTTCTCGCCGTCCAGGTCCAGTTCCTCGATCGGGGCGCATATGGTGCGTGCCCCGTGGATCCGGGCGAGCATGTCCGCGGACTCGTCCACCGCGGTGACCGCGAAGCCGCGTTCCAGCAGCGGGTGGGTCATCCGGCCCACTCCGCTGCCCAGTTCCAGGATGTGCGTCCCGGCCGGTACCGCCGCGGCGATGATGTCCGGCTCCGGTCCGATCGGCAGCCGCGTGTAGACCTCCACCGCGCAGCCGTCCGGGGTGATCGCACCCGTGCCTGTGCCCTCGTATCCCTCACGCATCTCGACCGTCATGCCCGAAGAACGGCCCGTCGCCGCCCTCCCGTTCCCGTTCGACCACGGTTCATCCGTTCGAGCGATTCGCCGCGGAACGGGAACTCGCGGAACCGGGAACGAGCGGAATGGCGGAAAGGAAGCCGACCGAGCGAGACCCGGGCGGCGCGGGAACCGGCAGCGCGAGAACCAGCGGCGCGAGACCCGGCGGCGCGGAAACCCGGCCGAGGCGCCGAGGCGCGCCCTCCCCGCCGCCTCCGGCCGCCGCCCGCTCACCGCTGGGTGCACCCCACCGCCCCGGAGAGTACGTTGCAAGAAGGAGTGGTGATCCGATGCGTACGGGCAGTGAACCGGCGACCGCGCGCAGTGCTCTGCGGGCGCGGTTGTGGCTGAGCGTGTGGGGGCTGGTCTGGGCGGTCTTCGGCACGGCGGTGTTCGCGCTCGTCGGACGCCCCGGCTGGGCGGCCGCCTGCGGGGTGCTGCTGCTGATCGTCACCGTCGACCTCGCCGTGATCGTCCGGCATCTCCGGCAGGGTCCGCACTACCAGCCGGGCCGGGATGTGCCGCCGTACCGGCCGCCGGACGACGATGGGCCCCGCTACCCGCGGATGCCGCAGCGCGGCCCCTCCTACCCCAGGCCGCCGCGCCACCGGCACCCCTGACGGACGTCCGCCGTCACCAGCACGGCATCAGCCGTCGAAACGGGCCGCCTTCAGGTACTCCGGGTTCGGGTCCAGCGCCGCGGCCAGCCGGAAGTGGCGCTTGGCCTGGTCGGCGCGGCCCTGGCGCTCATAGGTGCGGGCCAGCGCGAAGTGCGCGAACGCGTTGTCCGGCTCACGCTCCAGGACGATGGTGAACTCCAGCTCGGCGGGCCGCAGTTGCGCGGCGGCGAAGAAGGCACGCGCGCGCAGCAGCCGGGCCGCGGTGTTCTCGGGATGCGCGGCGATGACTCCGTCGAGCAGCTTCACCGCGCCCCGCGGATCCCGCGCGCGGAGCAGCTGCTCGGCGGCACGGAAATCGATGACATGCGTCTCCGGAGTGGGTCCGGGGGAACCGCTGGTCTCGGGCACGGCAGAGTCCTTCCCTTGTTCCCGAGGTTCAACGCCCCTGCCCGGTCCGCTATTCCGCGGGCCGGTCCCCGGTGGAGCGTGCGTGGGCCCGGTGCACCAGGTCGTCCCAGACCGCGTCGACCCGCTTGCGCAGCGCGTCCAGGGGCACGTCGTTGTCGATCACGATGTCCGCGATCGCGTGCCGCTGCTCGCGGGTGGCCTGGGCGGCCATGCGGGCGCGGGCGTCCTCCTCGGTCATTCCGCGCAGCCGTATCAACCGGTCGAGCTGGGTCTCGGGGCTCGCGTCCACGACGATCACGAGGTCGTAGAACGGCGCCAGGGCGTTCTCGGTGAGCAGGGGTACGTCGTGGATCACCACGGCGTCGGGGGCCGCGGCCTCCTCCAGCTCACGGGAGCGGGCGCCGACCAGGGGATGCACGATCGAGTTGAGGACCGCGAGTCTGTCCTGGTCTGCGAAGACGATCGAGCCGAGGCGGGGCCGGTCCAGGCTGCCGTCCTCGGTGAGGACGTCCGGGCCGAACGCCTCGACCACGGCGGCGAGGCCGGGCGTGCCGGGGGCCACCACCTCCCGTGCGATGCGGTCCGCATCGATCAGCACGGCTCCATGCTCCACGAGCAGCCGGGACACCTCGCTCTTGCCGGCGCCGATCCCGCCGGTCAGGCCAACTTTCAGCATGAGCGGAAGCTTAGGCCCTGCCACCGACAGTGGCAGGACCGGAGGCCGGACAGCGGCGGAAGCCCAGGCGGGCTCGGGCGCTCAGGCCTCTCCCTCGCGTTCCGCGAGGAATCTCTCGAACTCGCGCCCGATCTCGTCGGCGGACGGGATCTCCACCGGTTCGGCGAGCATGTTGCCCCGGGTCTCGGCGCCGGCCGCCGCGTCGTACTGGTGCTCAAGACCCTGGACGAGGGCGGTCAGCTCCTCGTCGCCCTCCTGGATCTGCCGGTCGATCTCGGTCTGGGTGCGCCGCGCGTCCGTGCGCAGGGAGTGCGCGATGCCGGGCAGGACCAGGCCGGTGGCGGCGGTGATGGCCTCCAGGACGGTCAGCGCGGCGTCCGGGTACGGGGAGCGGGCGACGTAGTGCGGGACATGCGCGGCGACGCCCAGGACGTCGTGACCGGCCTGCATCAGCCGGTACTCCACCAGCTGCTCCACGCTGCCGGGCACCTGGGCCTCCTCGAAGGGGCTGGTGTGGCCGGGGACCAGGTCGGTGCGGTTGCCGTGCGGGGTGAGGCCCACGGGGCGGGTGTGCGGGACGCCCATGGGCAGGCCGCTGAAGTTCACGGCCAGGCGGACGCCGAGCCGGTCGGCGATCTGTCGTACCGCCGTCGAGAAGCGCTCCCACTCCACGTCCGGCTCGGGCCCGGACAGCAGCAGGAAGGGGGCGCCGGTGGTGTCCTGGACGAGGTGGACCTCGATGGCCGGGGTCTCGTAGTCGGTCCAGCGGTCGCGCTTGAAGGTGAGCAGAGGCCGGCGGGCCCGGTAGTCCACGAGCCGGTCGTGGTCGAACCGGGCGACGACCTGGTGGGGCAGCGAGTCGAGCATCCGGTCGACGATGAGGTCACCGGTCTCGCCCGCGTCGATGTATCCGTCGAAGTGGTAGAGCATGACAAGGCCGGCCGATTCCTGGGCGAGCGCCATGTCGACCACGGCGAGGCCCTTCGGCTCCCATGCGTACAAACCCTGCGGATCAAGCACTGTGACCGCTCCTCCTCCTGTTCCTCCGCTACAACGCGCCCTGGAACGGGGGCATTCCCGCGACACGCCGCTGATCAGCGATCTCTCGCAGGCCGTCTTGACGCTCCGTCACCTGGTCCGTACCTTCACGGTGCACTGTTCACCATGACGGCCGCGATTCACGTATGAGATCGCCCGGTTTCACGTAAGAGCTCGCCCCTGGGACAGGAAGGCACCCCCATGCGCATATCCATGCCGCTCACCTCCCTGCTCGCCGCGGCCGCCGTCACCGGTGGTCTGCTGCTCACCGGCCCGGCTCCGGCCATGGCCGCCTCGACGGTCGAGGTGACGACCGCGGCCCAGCTGAAGACCGCGCTCGCGAACGCCCGGCCCGGCGCCACGATCCATCTGGCGGACGGCACCTACAAGGGCAACTTCAACGCGACCGCGCCGGCCATGGCGTCCGCCCGGATCACCCTCACCGGCTCCGCCGGGGCCGTCCTCACCACGAGCGGCGGCTACGGGCTCCATCTGAACGGCGCCTCCTACTGGACGGTCAGCGGGCTGACCGTGACCGGGGGCCAGAAGGGCATCATGATCGACGCGTCCCAGGGCGTGATCGTGGACGGCGTCACGGTGCACGGCCTGGCCATGGAGGGCGTGCACTTCCGCGACTCCAGCACGGACGGCGTGATCAGGAACTCGAGGATCTACGACACCGGGAACGACGGCGGCGGCATGGGCGAGGGCGTCTACGTCGGCACGGCCAACACGCTGTCCGACAACAGCGACCGCGTCCAGATCCTCGACAACACCATCGGCCCTGACGTGGGCGGCGAGAACGTCGACGTCAAGGAGGGCACGACCGGCACCCGGATCATCGGCAACACCTTCGACGGCAGCGGCCTGACCGGCGCGAACTACGACGACTCCTGGGTCGATGTGAAGGGCGATGACGTCCTGGTCCAGAACAACACCGGCACCCGCACCAGCAACGACGGCTACCAGACCCACAGCCAGCAACCCGGCTGGGGCTGCGGCACGGTCTTCAAGGACAACCACTCGACCCTGACCGGCGCCACGGGCCCCACCCAGCTGGCCATCAACGTCACCAACTACAGCGCTGACTGCAAGACGACGGTCTACACCTCGAACACGGTGACGGGCGGCAAGGGCCTCACCAACATCCAGGTGGCCGGCTGAAGGGGCGCGGGGAACTGCGCGACCAGCCACGACGGACCCGCACCCGAGATACGACCGCAAGAACGCCCGAAAAACCCTGAGGGGCCCCACCCCGAAAGGTGGAGCCCCTCAGCAGCTACCTGCCAAGCCTCAGCGGCCTGCGATCAGCTCTGGCCGCCGGCCAGCTTCTCGCGCAGCGCAGCCAGGGCCTCGTCCGACGCCAGGGCGCCAGAGGTGTCCGCACCCTCGGAGGAGTACGAGCCACCGCCGGTCGCGGCCGGAGCCGCAGCCTCGCCGCCCTCGGCCGCGGCAGCGGCGTCGGCCTCGCGGGACTTGATGACCTGCTGCTGGTGCTGCTCGAAGCGGGACTGCGCCTCGGCGTACTGGCGCTCCCACTCCTCGCGCTGCTTCTCGTAGCCCTCGAGCCAGTCGTTGGTCTCGGGGTCGAAGCCCTCGGGGTAGATGTAGTTGCCCTGGTCGTCGTAGGACGCGGCCATGCCGTACAGGGTCGGGTCGAACTCGACGGCCGACGGGTCGGCGCCGAAGGACTCGTTGGCCTGCTTCAGCGAGAGGCTGATGCGACGACGCTCAAGGTCGATGTCGATGACCTTGACGAAGATCTCGTCGTTGACCTGGACGACCTGCTCCGGGATCTCCACGTGGCGCTCGGCCAGCTCGGAGATGTGGACCAGACCCTCGATGCCCTCGTCCACGCGGACGAACGCACCGAACGGAACCAGCTTCGTGACCTTGCCGGGCACGACCTGGCCGATCTGGTGGGTGCGGGCGAACTGCTGCCACGGGTCTTCCTGGGTCGCCTTCAGCGACAGGGAGACGCGCTCGCGGTCCATGTCCACGTCGAGGACCTCGACGGTGACTTCCTGGCCGACCTCGACAACCTCGGAGGGGTGGTCGATGTGCTTCCAGGACAGCTCGGAGACGTGGACCAGACCGTCGACGCCACCCAGGTCCACGAAGGCACCGAAGTTGACGATCGAGGAGACCACGCCGGAGCGGACCTGACCCTTCTGGAGGGTCGTGAGGAACGTCTGGCGGACCTCGGACTGGGTCTGCTCCAGCCAGGCACGGCGGGACAGGACCACGTTGTTGCGGTTCTTGTCCAGCTCGATGATCTTGGCCTCGAGCTCCTTGCCGACGTACGGCTGGAGGTCGCGGACACGGCGCATCTCGACCAGGGAGGCCGGCAGGAAGCCACGGAGGCCGATGTCGAGGATGAGACCACCCTTGACGACCTCGATGACGGTACCGGTGACGATGCCGTCCTCTTCCTTGATCTTCTCGATGGTGCCCCAGGCACGCTCGTACTGGGCGCGCTTCTTCGAGAGGATCAGGCGGCCTTCCTTGTCCTCCTTCTGGAGGACAAGGGCCTCGATCTCGTCGCCGACGGCCACGACCTCGTTCGGGTCGACGTCGTGCTTGATCGAGAGCTCGCGGCTCGGGATGACACCTTCGGTCTTGTAACCGATGTCGAGCAGGACCTCGTCCCGGTCGACCTTCACGATGACGCCGTCGACGATGTCGCCGTCGTTGAAGTACTTGATCGTCTCGTCGATCGCGGCGAGGAAGGCTTCCTCGTTACCGATGTCGTTGACCGCTACCTGCGGGGTGGTGGCGGTGGTCTCGGTGCTGCTCGTCATGTGGGAAAGGGCTCCGGTACGGACATTGAAGTCGTAGGTACTGCTTACGCCGGGAGCCTGTTTCGCTCTGCAGAAGCCGGACAGCCAAGGAAGCGCCACCTTTTCAGGACACCGGGTGCCCGGTGGCGCCTCGAAAACCGAGGGGACATACATACAGATGCGAGCGCAGCCTGCTACGTCTGAGGCGCGCAGGCCCGCAGCGCAACTTGTAGCATACGGGGGCAGCCGGAAAGGGTCAATGCGCGAAGGCGCACACCCGGGGCGGATCGCCGTATACCCGGCACAAAATGTCCCACAAGACCGCGCGGCAGGGCCGTGCGACCCCGTCCACGGCGTACCGCCGTCCGGTGGGTCGGGACGGAAGATTACGACGAGGGAGCCGATCATCCAAGAGTCCGAACGGCCCGAGCCCGAGGGGTTCGAGCCCGAAGCCACCCGCCGTGCCGCCGATGTCACGGAGAGCAGCCGGGCCAACCGGGGCTGGTGGGACCGCAACGCGGACGAGTACCAGGTCGAGCACGGCACGTTCCTCGGCGACGACCGCTTCGTGTGGGGCCCGGAGGGTCTGGACGAGGTGGAGGCCGAGCTGCTCGGCCCGCCGGAGGAGCTGAAGGGCAAGGAGGTCCTGGAGATCGGCGCGGGCGCGGCGCAGTGCGCGCGCTGGCTGGCCGCCCAGGGCGCCCGTCCGGTGGCCCTGGATCTCTCGCACCGCCAGCTCCAGCACGCGCTGCGCATCGGCGGATCGTTTCCGCTGGTGTGCGCGGACGCGGGCGCGCTGCCCTTCGCGGACGGCTCCTTCGACCTGGCCTGCTCGGCGTACGGCGCGCTGCCGTTCGTCGCGGATCCGCGCCTGGTGCTGAGCGAGGTGCGGCGGGTGCTGCGGCCCGGCGGCCGGTTCGTCTTCTCGGTGACCCATCCGATCCGCTGGGCGTTCCCGGACGAGCCGGGTCCCGAGGGCCTGTCGGTGTCCGCCTCGTACTTCGACCGCACGCCCTATGTGGAGCAGGACGAGCGGGGCGGGGCGGTCTACGTGGAGCACCACAGGACGCTGGGCGACCGGGTCCGCGACATCGTGGCCACCGGGTTCCGCCTGGTGGACCTGGTGGAGCCGGAGTGGCCGGTCTGGAACAGCTCGGAGTGGGGCGGCTGGTCCCCGCTGCGGGGCGGTCTGATCCCGGGTACCGCCGTCTTCGTGTGCGAGCGGGACTGAAACCTCCCCGATCGGGGACGCGGGGGCGGGTTCGGCCGTCGTACGACACTTGAGACGTGATCCGTTACGACGCCCTGGACGCGCTGCCCGTGCGCGCCGCCCTGCCCGCCCTGACCGACGCGCTCGCGGCCGACGGCGCCGCCGTCCTGGTGGCGCCGCCCGGTACCGGCAAGACGACCCTGGTGCCGCTGGTGCTGGCGGGGCTGGTCGGGGACGGGCCCGCGCGGCGGGTCGTGGTGGCCGAGCCGCGGCGGATCGCGGCGCGTGCGGCGGCGCGCCGGATGGCGTGGCTGCTGGGCGAGCGGCCCGGCGAGAGCGTGGGCTTCACGGTGCGCGGCGAGCGGGCCGTGGGGCGGCGTACGCGGGTGGAGGTCGTGACCACGGGTGTGCTGCTCCAGCGGCTCCAGCGCGATCAGGAGCTGGCCGGAGTGGACGTCGTGGTGCTCGACGAGTGCCACGAGCGGCATCTGGACGCCGACACGGTGGCGGCCTTCCTGTGGGACGTGCGGCAGGCGCTGCGGCCGGAGCTGCGGCTGGTGGCCGCGTCGGCGACCACGGACGCGCAGGGGTGGGCGCGGCTGCTGGGCGGGGCGCCGGTGGTCGAGGCGGCGGGGACCGCGCATCCCGTGGAGGTGGTGTGGGCGCCTCCGGCGCGTCCGGTGCGGCCGCCGCACGGGATGCGGGTGGACCCCGTACTGCTGGCGCATGTGGCGTCGGTGGTGCGGCGGGCGCTGGCCGAGCGGGACGGTGACGTGCTGTGTTTTCTGCCCGGGGTCGGCGAGATCGCGCGGGTGGCCGCGCAGTTGGATGCGCCGGCCGGAATCGAGGTGCTCCAGGTGCACGGGCGGGCGCCCGCGGCCGTGCAGGAGGCGGTGCTGTCTGTCGGGGAGCGGCGGCGGGTGGTGCTGACGACATCGGTCGCGGAGTCCTCGCTGACGGTGCCCGGGGTGCGGGTGGTGGTGGACTCGGGGCTGGCCCGGGAGCCCCGGGTGGATCATGCGCGGGGGCTCAGCGGGCTGACGACTGTACGGGCGTCGCGGGCGGCGGGGCGGCAGCGGGCGGGGCGGGCCGGGCGGGAGGCGCCTGGTGCGGTGTACCGGTGCTGGGCGGAGGCCGAGGACGGCCGTCTGCCGGCGTTCCCGGCGCCGGAGATCAAGGTGGCCGACCTGACGTCGTTCGCGCTCCAGACGGCCTGCTGGGGCGATCCGGACGCCTCGGGTCTTGCGCTGCTGGATCCGCCGCCGGGCGGTGCGATGGCGGCGGCGCGTGCCGCGCTGGTGGCGGTGGGCGCGGTGGACTCCGCGGGGCGGGCGACGGAACGCGGCGTACGGCTCTCCCGGCTCGGGCTGCACCCGCGGCTGGGGCGGGCCCTGCTGGACACGTCCGGGGCGGGGGCGGAGGTGGTCGCGCTGCTCTCGGAGGAGGTGCCGTGGGAGTACGGCGACGATCTCGCCGGCGCTTTGCGCTCCGCCCGGCGCGGGGGTGACGGCTACGCGGGGCGGTGGGCGGCGGAGGTACGGCGGCTGCGGTCCGTCGCGGCGGAGTTCTCCGGTCCGCCCGGCCGGGAGAGCGGGCCCCGGGTGAGCCCTGGGCCGGGCACCGGGATCCGGGGCCCCGCGCAGCCGATCCCGCCGGCCGGTGCCGGTGCGGACGGCCTCGTCGGGCTGGTCGCCGCGCTCGCTTTCCCCGAGCGGGTCGGGAAGTCGGACGGCGGGTCGTACCTCATGGTGTCCGGGACGCGGGCCGAGGTGGTGGAGGGGTCGGCGTTGCGGGGGGCGCCGTGGGTCGTCGTGGCCGTGGCCGACCGGCCGGGCGGGAAGGGGCATGCCCGGGTGCGGCTCGGGGCCGCGGTGTCGGAGGAGGTGGCGCGGGCGGCGGCGGGCGCGGCGCTGGACGAGCGGGACGAGGTGCGCTGGGCGGACGGCGATGTCGTGGCCCGGCACATCGAGCGGCTCGGGGCCGTCGAGCTGGCGGTGCGGCCCTTGAAGGACGCCGCGCCTGAGCTGGTGCGCGCGGCGCTGCTCGAAGGGTTGCGGCAGGAGGGGCCCGCGCTGCTGCGATGGACGCCGGACGCTCAGGTGCTGCGGCTGCGGCTGGCGTTTCTGCGTGCCCGGCTCGGGGAGCCGTGGCCGGATGTGTCGGACGAGGCGCTGCACGCGGGTGCGGAGCGGTGGCTGGAGCCGGAGCTGGGCCGGGCCCGGCGGCGGGCGGATCTCGCCCGGATCGACGCCGGGCAGGCGCTGGCGCGGCTGTTGCCCTGGGCGAGCGGGGAGGCCGTGCGCCTGGACGAGCTGGCGCCCGAGCGGATGACCGTGCCGAGCGGGTCCAGGATCCGGATCGACTACCGGGATCCGGAGCGGCCGGTGCTCGCGGTGAAGCTCCAGGAGATGTTCGGGCTGCGCGAGACGCCGTCGGTGGCGGGTGTGCCGCTGCTCGTGCATCTGCTTTCCCCCGCCGGGCGGCCCGCCGCGGTGACGGCCGATCTGGCGTCGTTCTGGCGGGACGGCTACCGGGCCGTGCGGGCCGAGCTGCGCGGCCGTTATCCGAAGCACCCGTGGCCGGAGGACCCGGCGGCGGCCGAGCCCACCCGGCACACCAACGCACGGCTCAGGCGCTGACCGGCCGCGGTTCCGCCGCCCGGGCGGGCGTTGGGTCCCCGGGGCGGCGGGCGCGGGCCTCCAGGACGAGGGAGAGGGCGAGCAGGAGCAGGCCGAGGGCCAGGGAGCCCCAGGGGACGTAGGAGGTGAGTGCGAGGACGAGGGTGCGGTTGTGCTTGACGAGGGCGACCGTGTGCTCGACGTAGTCCTCGCGCATCTTCACGTCCCCGGCGAACGCGGTGACCTTGGCGCGTCCGCCGAGCAGGGTGCCGCCGCGCAGTTCCTCTTGGTGGATCTCCTCGCCGTAAACCGGTGCGCCGGTGACCGGTTCGACCCAGAAGCGGCGCACGGTGGTGTACCAGCGGGTGGTGCCGGTCTTGGCGACGGTCTGCGGGGTGATGCCCTTGACCGGCATGGACTTCGGCAGGGGGACCTTGGTCCAGGGGACGGTCTGTTCGAAGTAGTAGACCTTCAGGCCGTGGAACTCGCGGGTGCCCTTGTAGTGGATGGGGCTGGTGGTGCGGGTCTGCGCGTCGAAGTACTCGTAGTCGCGTTTCTGGGTCAGGAAGGGCCACTTGAACTCGATGCCGGTCCGCTGGACCGGGTCGCCGTCGACCATCTCGCCGGTGGCGTGGACGGGGGCCTGGCTGTGGGCGTCGAAGATGTAGCGCTCGGGGACCTCGGAGACCATCTTGCCGTCGGGGCCCTGGACGTAGGACAGGGCGTTCCAGACGACGACCGGCCGGTGTGCGCTCTTCTCGATCTTCTCGGCGGCCGTCACATCGCCCTTGAGGGTCTGCACGATGGTGACCTGGGGGACCTTTTTCGCGCGCATGGTGCCGTAGTCGAGGAGGGTGGCGTTCTTGGCCTCCAGGACGACGTCCTGGTACTGGTTCGCGGGGATCCGGGCGAGGCGCGGAAAGGCATACCAGCGTGTCAGTGGCGACAGTGCCGCGCAGAAGACGGCACAGGCGAGCAGGATCAGGCTTGCCTTGCGGCGCATCGCGGCCTCCCTCCCGGGCGGGTTACGGATGTGCGGGGACCGTGGTCAGCAGCGGTTTCGGTGAGGTGCGGCCGGACGGCGCGCCGAGGGCGGCGATCGTGAGGACCAGGGCGAAGGCGAGGGCGAGGCCGGTCGCGGCGGCGATCAGGGCGCGCATGCGGGGCCTCCCGGTGGCCGGTCGGTGTCCTGGCGGTTCCTGATGCGTCGTCAGGTCCGGGCACCGTAGCAACGGGCGGGCGAGATGAGAACAGCGGTGCGCCCACGAACGGCGGCGCCCTCCCGGCCGGAAGCGGGGAGGGCGCCGTGGCGGTCCGGTCGGCTCAGGAGGTCGCCGACGCGCTCGGGGACGGGGACGGGCTCGCCGTGGCGGTGCCGTCGGCGGCCACCGTCAGCTGGACGGTGAGGGTGCCGCCGCCGGGGGTGGTGACGCGCAGCAGGAACGTGCCGGTGGTGTCGTCCGCGTACAGCTTCGGCAGCGTCAACAGGCCCTTGGCGTCCGTCTTCAGACCGGTGAGGGTGCGTACGGCCTTGCCGGTGGTGGCGTCCTTGAAGTAGGGGCCCTTGTCGTTCTCGGTGGCGTCGGTGGCGGACTTGATCAGGGTGGCGGTGGCCGCGACCTTGTCCGCGACGGCGCCCTTGTACGTCGCCTTCAGCTGGACCTGGTCGGCGAACGCGCCGCCGGGGGTGCAGGTCAGCGGGGTGTCGCCGTCGGTGGTGGCGGTCAGGGTGTCGGCGGGGCGTTCGGTGACGGTCGCCTGGTAGTCGACGCCCTTGAGCGAGCGGCCCACGACGGTGGCGGTGACCTTGAAGTCGCCGGTCTTCTCGCCCGCCTGGAGCGCGGGGGCCTTCGCGACGCCCTTGCTGTCGGTGGCGACCGTGGCCACGTCCTCGCCGCCGGTGAAGGTGGCGTCGGTGTCCCCGGAGATGGTGAACCGGATCCTGACCTTGGCCACGGCTGCGCCCGCCTTGGTCTCGGCGCGGGTGCTGATCGTCCCGGTGAAGGCGTCCCCGGCGGTCGCGGTGAGCTCGGCGGTGGCGGTGCCCGCGTTCTCCAGGTGGTCCACCGTGTCGGTGGGGGTGGGCGTGGTCGGGTCGGGCGTTCCGGGCGGCCGCGGGGCCGGGTCGCCGCCGTCCTGGCCGCCGCCGGGCTTCGACGGCGTCGGCGAGGGGCTCGGGTCGCCGCCCTGGTCCTTCGAACCCGGCTTGCCCTGGTGCGGGTTCGCGGGCTCGGCGGGGGTGGACGGCGTCGTGCGCGGGGTGCCGTCGTCGCTGCGGTGGCCGGGCGCCGCGCCGGTGCCGTCGGGCACGGAGTAGGTGCCCTTGCTGTAGTACTCCATCCAGGACAGGACGGTGTTCAGGTAGTCCTGCGAGTTGTTGTAGCCGAGGATCGCGCCGTGCAGGTCGGCCGCCTGGGACAGGTCCCGGTCGCCGCGGCACAGGTAGTGGCCGGCGGCGAGGGCGGCGTCGTAGATGTTGTTGGGGTCCTTCTTGCCGTCGCCGTTGCCGTCGCGGCCGGCCCAGGCCCAGGTGGACGGGATGAACTGCATGGGCCCGACGGCCTGGTCGTACTGGGCGTTGCCGTCGTACGCGCCGTGGTCGGTGTCCTTGATGAGCGCGAAGCCGTTGCCGTCGAGGACCGGGCCGAGGATCGGCCGCAGGGTGGTGCCGGAGGCGTCGACCTCGCCGCCGCGGGCCTGGCCGGACTCCACCTTGCCGATGGCGGCGAGGAGTTGCCAGGGCAGGTTGCAGCCGGGCTTGGAGGTGCGCAGCTCCGCCTCGGCCTTCTTGTAGGCGTCGAGGACCGTGGCCGGTATGCCGGCCTCGGCGGCGCCCTGGGCGACGGGGGTGCCGGCGCTCGGCGAGGGGCTCGGGTTGGGACTGTTCAGGGGCGGCAGGTCCGTGTAGTACGGCGAGTTGCCCGTGGCGTCGTCGCCGGTGGGGTCCGGTACGGGAGCGGACGCACCGGCGGTCGCCTGTCTGCCGTGGTCGTCGCCGGTCGCTCCCGGAGCCTGGGACGCGGAGAGAGCCGCGACCGCTGCCGCGGCCACGGCGGTGGTCGCCGCCCCCTTGCGCAGCCGCCTGCCGAAATGCGCCGCCATAGAGTGAACCCCTCCCAAGGACGTCGTGCGTCCGTATCCACGTATGTGTGTCCCGCCCTGGTCTGACGTACGACCCGGCGTTCCGGTTGCCCCTGTGCCGCCCTTTCACCTGTGTGACGTCGTCCGGCCCGTGCGCCCGGCACGGCGCCGCAGGCGACCCTACGACAACTTGCTTTGCCGGGGCACCCGTTCATGCCCGATTTTCACCGGTTGGCCACCTGTCGTTGAGGTGGGCGCGCCCGACGGTCCGCCAGGGCGGTGACAATGGCCCGCTCTTGAGTTGGAGGGAGGGGGGAGGCCCGGCCCTAGAAGGCGGTGCGCGGTCCGGGGTCGCGGGGATCGTGGCGGGCCGGGCGTTCGGCGAGGGGGGCGACGAAGACCGTGAGGGTGGGGCGGGGGCGGGATCTCGGGATCAGGGTGAGCGTGAGCGCGAGATAGCCGCGGGCCAGATCGGCCCACTGGCGCCAGTCGGGGGCACGGCCCGCGCGGGCGGCGGCCCCGGTCCGGGCGGTGCGGTCCTTGAGGCTGCGCCGGACGTTCCTGGCGGCCCTGCGGACGGTCGTGGCCGGGTCGGCGGGGATGCGGGCGGTGCTTGCGTCGGCCGCGAGGGCCGGGACCGGCGAGGCGGGCAGTGCCTGCGCCGAGGCGGTGTCCGCCCAGACCCGGGTCACTGCCTCGGGCGTCCGGCGGTGAAGCATGCGTATACCCATGCCCGCAGTGTTGCGGCTGCGGAGGGTGCGGGGCGTTTTGACGGGGGCCACGTGAGTGACGGTCCCGCCGGGGGTTGAGCCGTCTTTGTGGTACCCGATCGGAATGGGGGATTCCGGCTTGCGCGGGCCGCGGGGTGCCGTACTCCGACGGAATACGGCACCCCCTCACCGGTACGGCCCGGGTGCCGCCCGGATGCGGCGGCTCCCACGGCGCTGCGGCGCGGGCTAGTGCGCGGCCGACTCCCAGTCCGGACCGACGCCGACCGAGACGTCCAGGGGAGCCCGGAGGGTCACGGCGCCGGACATCTCCTGGCGGACGAGCTCCTCGACGCGGGCGCGTTCGCCGGGGGCGATCTCCAGGACGATTTCGTCGTGGACCTGGAGCAGCATCCGGGACTTCAGGTCCGCGCCCCGCAGGGCGGTGTCCACCTTGAGCATGGCGATCTTGACGATGTCCGCCGCCGTGCCCTGGATCGGCGCGTTCAGGGCCATCCGCTCGGCGGCCTCGCGGCGCTGGCGGTTGTCGCTGTTGAGGTCGGGCAGATAGCGGCGGCGCCCGAAGACGGTCGCCGTGTAGCCCGTGGCCCGGGCCTCGTCCACGGCGCGGCGCAGGTAGTCGCGGACTCCGCCGAAGCGCTCGAAGTACGCGTCCATCAGGGCACGGGACTCCCCCGCCTCGATGTTCAGCTGCTGGGAGAGGCCGAACGCGGACAGGCCGTACGCCAGGCCGTACGACATCGCCTTGATCTTGCGGCGCATCTCCGCGTCCACCGCGGCCGGCTCGACGCCGAAGACCTGGGAGGCGGCCGTGGTGTGCAGGTCCTCGCCGGAGGTGAACGCCCTGATCAGGCCCTCGTCCTCGGAGAGGTGGGCCATCACGCGCAGCTCGATCTGGCTGTAGTCGGCGGTCATCAGGGACTCGAAGCCCTCGCCGACGACGAAGCCGCGGCGGATCGCCCGGCCCTCGTCGGTGCGGACCGGGATGTTCTGGAGGTTCGGGTCCGTGGAGGACAGCCGGCCGGTCGCGGCCACCGTCTGGTTGAAGGTGGTGTGGATACGGCCGTCGCCCGCGATGGTCTTGATCAGGCCCTCGACGGTGACCCGGAGCTTGGCCTGCTCGCGGTGGCGGAGCATGATCACCGGCAGCTCGTTGTCCGTCTGGGTGGCGAGCCAGGCCAGGGCGTCGGCGTCCGTGGTGTAGCCGGTCTTGGTCTTCTTGGTCCTGGGCAGGGCCAGCTCGTTGAAGAGGACCTCCTGGAGCTGCTTGGGCGAGCCCAGGTTGAACTCGTGGCCCGCGGCCGCGTGCGCCTCCTTCACGGCCTGCTGCACGGCGCCCGCGAACATCTGCTCCATCGCGTCGAGGTGCGCGCGGTCCGCGGCGATGCCGTGCCGCTCCATGCGGGCGAGCAGGGCGGAGGTGGGCAGCTCCATGTCGCGCAGCAGATCGGCGGCGCCGACCTCCTCCAGGCGGCCCTCGAACGCCTCGCCGAGGTCCAGGACGGCACGGGCCTGGACCATCAGGGCCTCGGCCTCGGCGGCCTCGTCCGTGCCGAAGGCCAGCTGGCCGTCGGCCGCGGCGGCGGGGGCCAGCTCGCGGTGCAGGTACTCCAGGGACAGCGCGTCCAGGTCGAAGGAGCGCCGGCCGGGCTTGACCAGGTAGGCGGCGAGCGCGGTGTCCATGCGCACGCCCTCGATGCTCCAGCCGTGCTCGGCGAAGACGCGCATGGCGCCCTTGGCGTTGTGGAACACCTTGGGGCGCTCGGCGTCCGCCAGCCAGGCCGCGAACGCGTTCTCGTCGGCCTCGTCCAGCTCCGCGGGGTCGAACCAGGCGGCCGCTCCCCCGGCCGCCGCCAGCGCGACCTCGGCGACCGAGCCGGCGCCCAGCGCCCAGGTGTCGACGGTGGCGACGCCCAGGGGCTGGGTGCCGTGCTCGGCGAGCCAGGGGGTCAGCTCGCCGGTGCGCAGGACGGTGCCGTCGACCTCGACGCCCTCGGTGGCGACCGGGGTGGTGTCGGCCTCCTCGGATCCGGGGTCGACGGCGAAAAGGCGCTCGCGCAGGGACGGGTTGCGGATCTCCAGGGTGTCCAGGACCAGCGCGACGCCCTTGCGGTCGTACGGCGCGCGCTCCAGGTCGGTGACCGCCTTCGGCAGCTCGACCTGGCGCTCCAGCTCGGTGAGGACGCGGTTGAGCTTGACCGACTCCAGGTGGTCGCGGAGGTTCTGGCCCGCCTTGCCCTTGACCTCCTCGACGCGCTCGACCAGCTCGGCGAAGGAGCCGAACTGGTTGATCCACTTCGCGGCGGTCTTCTCGCCGACGCCGGGGATGCCGGGGAGGTTGTCGGACGGGTCGCCGCGCAGGGCGGCGAAGTCCGGGTACTGGGCGGGCGTCAAGCCGTACTTCTCCAGAACCTTCTCCGGGGTGAACCGGGTCAGCTCGGAGACGCCCTTGGTCGGGTAGAGCACGGTGGTGTGCTCGCTGACCAGCTGGAAGGAGTCGCGGTCGCCGGTGACGATCAGTACGTCGAAACCCTCGGCCTCGGCCTGGGTGGCGAGGGTGGCGATGATGTCGTCGGCCTCGAAGCCGTCGACGGCGAAGCGCGGCGCGTGCATCGCGTCCAGGAGCTCGCCGATCAGCTCGACCTGGCCCTTGAACTCGTCGGGGCTCTTGGAGCGGTTCGCCTTGTACTCGGTGAAGCGCTCGGAGCGCCAGGTCTTGCGGGAGACGTCGAAGGCCACGGCGAAGTGGGTGGGCGCCTCGTCACGCAGGGTGTTGGCCAGCATCGACGCGAAACCGTAGATCGCGTTCGTCGGCTGGCCCGTCGCGGTGGTGAAGTTCTCCGCGGGCAGCGCGAAGAACGCGCGGTAGGCCAGCGAGTGCCCGTCCATGAGCATCAGCCGGGGACGGGAGCCGCCGGGGGTCTTGTCGGTCTTCTTCGATGCTGTCTCTGCCACGCCACCGATCCTGCCACGCCCCACTGACACTCCGGACCGCGTGTGCCTCCGGCGGCCGGGCGGACGGCGCAGGGCGGACCCGGTTCGGCGCCACCGGGCCAGGCCCGAGGGGGCCTGCGGCGGGGCGAGCCGCCACGGACCCCGGGGCGGCTCACGGGGCGGCACCGCGAGGCGATCGCGTACGACGACGGCGGCCGCCCGGCGACCGAACCGGGCGCCTCGGGGCGGTCCCGTATCGCCGGGAGGGCGGTAACGGGAGGGGGCGGTAAGCGGCGCCGGCGCTCGGGGACACGCCCGGCCTCGCAGACGCGCCCCAGCCCTCTCGTCGCCCCCTCGTCGCGCCCTGTCGCCCCCGCCTCGCCCCTTCCTCGCCCCCTGGAGCCGCCCATTCCCCCTGTCAGTGCCCCATGGGAGGATCGGCCCCGTACGTGGTACACGCAGTCGAAGAGGAGCGTGCGATGGCGACGAAGCCGCCCAAGGGTGATCCGGTGCAGGACGCGCCGCAGGTCGCGGAGCCGAAGCACGCGGCGGCGGGGCTGCCGGCCATCGGGCACACCTTGCGGATCGCCCAGCAGCAGATGGGGGTCAGGCGCACCGCGCTGACGCTGCTGCGGGTGAACCAGAAGGACGGCTTCGACTGCCCGGGCTGCGCCTGGCCGGAGCCGGAGCACCGGCACACCGCGGAGTTCTGCGAGAACGGCGCGAAGGCGGTGGCCGAGGAGGCCACCCTGCGCCGGGTCACTCCGGAGTTCTTCGCCGCGCACCCCGTCGCCGACCTGGCGACCAGGAGCGGGTACTGGCTGGGCCAGCAGGGGCGGCTCACCCACCCCATGTACCTCCCCGAAGGGGCGGCGCACTACGAGCCGGTCACCTGGGAGCGCGCCTTCGGCATCATCGCCGAGGAGATCGCCGCCCTCGCCTCCCCGGACGAGGCCGTCTTCTACACCTCGGGCCGCACCAGCAACGAGGCGGCGTTCCTGTACCAGCTCTTCGCGCGCGAGCTGGGCACGAACAACCTGCCAGACTGCTCGAACATGTGCCACGAGTCGTCGGGCTCGGCGCTCACGGAGACCATCGGCATCGGCAAGGGCAGCGTTCTCCTGGAGGACCTGTACCAGGCCGATCTGATCATCGTGGCGGGCCAGAACCCGGGCACCAACCACCCCCGGATGCTGTCCGCGCTGGAGAAGGCCAAGGCGAACGGCGCGAAGGTGATCAGCGTCAACCCGCTGCCCGAGGCGGGCCTGGAGCGGTTCAAGAACCCGCAGACCCCGCAGGGCATGCTCAAGGGCGCCGCGCTCACCGATCTGTTCCTCCAGATCCGCATCGGCGGCGACCAGGCGCTCTTCCGGCTCCTCAACAAGCTGATCCTGAAGGCGGACGGCGCGGTCGACGAGGAGTTCGTGCGCGAACACACGCATGGATTCGAGGAGTTCGCCAAGGCGGCGGAGTCCGCCGACTGGGACGAGACGCTGGCCGCGACCGGTCTGAGCCGCGCGGAGATCGAGCAGGCGCTGGAACTGGTGCTCGCCTCCGAGCGGACCATCGTGTGCTGGGCGATGGGTCTGACCCAGCACAAGCACTCCGTGCCGACGATCCGCGAGGTCGTCAACTTCCTGCTGCTACGCGGCAACATCGGCCGGCCGGGTGCGGGCGTGTGCCCGGTGCGCGGTCATTCGAACGTGCAGGGCGACCGCACGATGGGCATCTTCGAGCGGCCCGCGCCCGCCTTCCTGGACGCCCTGGAGCGGGAGTTCGGGTTCGCGCCGCCCCGGGAGCACGGCTTCGACGTCGTACGGGCGATCCGCGCGCTGCGCGACGGCGAGGCGAAGGTGTTCTTCGCCATGGGCGGCAACTTCGTCTCCGCGTCCCCGGACACCGAGGTGACCGAGGCGGCGATGCGGCGGGCGCGGCTGACGGTGCATGTGTCGACCAAACTGAACCGCTCGCACACGGTCACCGGCGCGCGGGCGCTGATCCTGCCCACCCTGGGCCGTACCGAGCGCGACGAGCAGGCGAGCGGCGAGCAGTTCGTGACCGTCGAGGACTCCATGGGCATGGTGCACGCCTCGCGCGGCCGGCTGGCGCCCGCGAGCGCGCGGCTGCTGTCCGAGCCTGCGATCGTGTGCCGGATGGCGCGCGCCGTGCTCGGGGAGCGCAGCGTGGTGCCGTGGGAGGAATTCGAGAAGGACTACGCGGCCGTGCGCGACCGGATCGCGCGGGTGGTCCCGGGGTTCGAGGACTTCAACGCGCGGGTCTCCCGGCCCGGCGGTTTCGCGCTGCCGCACGCGCCGCGCGACGAGCGCCGCTTCCCGACCGCCACCGGCAAGGCGAACTTCACCGCGGCACCGGTGGAGTACCCCGAACTGCCCGAGGGCCGGCTGCTGTTGCAGACGCTGCGCTCTCACGACCAGTACAACACCACGATCTACGGCCTGGACGACCGCTACCGGGGCATCACGGGCGGCCGCCGGGTGGTGCTGGTGAACGCCGAGGACGCGCGTTCGCTCGGGTTCGCCGAGGGGACGTACGTGGATCTGGTGAGCGAGTGGCGGGACGGCGTGGAGCGGCGGGCGCCCGGCTTCCGGGTGGTGCTCTACCCGACGGCCCGGGGCTGCGCGGCGGCGTACTACCCGGAGACCAATGTGCTGGTGCCGCTGGACGCGACCGCCGACACCAGCAACACCCCGGCCAGCAAGTCGGTGGTCGTACGCCTGGAGGCGCACGTGGAAGGCCGTCTGGAACAATCGGCGACCGACTGAGCGTTCGCTCAGGTTAAGACAGGTGTACGACGAACGGAGCCGGCTCATGGGCGAGCAGCAGCAGGTGCAGTTCCCGCAGGAGGTCATCGAGGAGTACGCGGCGCTCGGCGTGGACCTGCCCGCACTCTTCTCGGCCGGTGACCTCGGCATGCGGATGGGCGTGCAGATCCTGGAGGCGTCCGCCGAGAAGGTCGTCGGCACGATGCCGGTGGAGGGCAACACCCAGCCGTACGGACTGCTGCACGGCGGCGCCTCGGCGGTGCTCGCGGAGACGCTGGGCTCGATCGGCGCGATGCTGCACGGCGGCAGCACCAAGGTCGCGGTCGGCGTGGACCTCAACTGCACGCATCACCGCGGGATCCGCTCGGGTCTGGTGACCGGTGTGGCCACGCCCGTGCACCGGGGCCGTTCGACGGCGACGTACGAGGTCGTCATCAGCGACGAGCAGGGCCGCCGGGTGTGCAGCGCGCGGCTGACCTGCATGCTCCGTGACCTCGGCGCACGGAACGGCGAGCAGGCGCCCGCAGCCGTCTGACGTTCCCTCACCAAAAGGCCCGGTCCACTCCCCAAAAGGGGTGCGACCGGGCCTTTTTGTCACCGATGCGGCGTCATCCCGCATATGGCGAAGTGGAATTCCCTCGTCCGGCCGGAACGACCCCTTGACGCCCACCGGGGCCGGGGTGCGGATATCGGCATCCGGCCGCCCGAAATTGCTGCATACCGCACCTTTCTTTTTCGGCGTAACGCTGCGTAACGTGCGCGCAATAAGCACCCCTTGGCTCCCCCGCGGGGGCGCGCCCCTGGGTGATCTTCCCCGGGCGCCCCGGGGGCACCAGGCGCACCGGCCCGCGACCTCGGCCCGAGGGCCAACCGGAAGTGCGCATTCTCAAAATGTGGACCGTGAGGAAATTCCGCCAAATCGGCCGAGAGTATCCCTGGCGGAACTTTCCCGTCCACGCCGTCATAACAAGAAAGTCACAAGGACGCCTACGGCGCTGCCCAGGTCTCCATAGCGGGCTTAGAGTCACGGCCAGTCACCGCTCCAACGGGAGTTCGGTACCAACGCGGCTCTACGCCGTCCCGTTCCAGGGACCGCTCATGCCTGCGGAAAGGATCGATTGTGCGACAGCGTTCTCTGGTGATTCTTACCTCCGTTCTGACGACCGGAGCTCTGACTCTCACCGCCTGCGGCTCCCGCAACAATGACAGCAAGGGCGGCGACAGCGGCAACGTGACGGTCACCATCGGCGTGGACGCGCCGCTGACCGGCCAGAACTCCGCGACCGGCCTCGGCATCCAGTACGGCGCGCAGATAGCGGTCGACGACGCGAACAAGAACAAGACGGTCCCGGGCGTGACCTTCAAGGTCAAGGCGCTGGACGACAAGGCGATCCCGGCCACCGGCCAGCAGAACGCCACCCAGCTGGTCGCCGAGAAGGACGTCCTCGGTGTGGTCGGCCCGCTCAACTCGGGCGTGGCTACCCAGATGCAGCAGGTCCTGAACACCGCCAACCTGGTGGAGATCTCCCCGTCGAACACCGCCCCGGAGCTGACCCAGGGCAAGGACTGGCAGACCAAGAAGGTCCGCCCGTTCAAGAACTACTTCCGCACCGCGACCACGGACGCCCTCCAGGGCGCCTTCGCGGCGGACTACGCCTACAACGGTCTGCACAAGAAGAAGGCGTTCGTCGTCGACGACAAGCAGACCTACGGCGCCGGCCTCTCCAAGATCTTCAAGGAGCAGTTCGCCAAGCAGGGCGGCAAGGTCATCGGCACCGACCACGTCAGCGTGGGCGACCGCGACTTCTCCACCCTCGTCACCAAGATCAAGAACTCGGGCGCCGACATCCTGTACTACGGCGGCCAGTACGACGAGTCCCAGGTGCTGACCAAGCAGCTCAAGGACGCCGGCGCCAACATCCCGCTGTTCGGCGGCGACGGCATGTTCACCCCGACCTACATCAAGACCGCCGGCAAGGCCGCCGAGGGCGACCTCGCGACCTCCATCGGCGTCCCGGTCGACACCCTGCCCGCCGCCAAGGACTTCGTGGCCACCTACAAGGCCAAGAAGTACCCCGGTGACTACGGCACCTACGGCTCGTACTCCTACGACGCCACCACCGCGATCATCAAGGCCGTCGGCCAGGTCATCAAGGACGGCAAGCTCCCCGACGACGCCCGCGCCCAGGTCGTCGACGCCGTGCAGCACAACTCCTTCGACGGCATCTCCGGCAAGATCTCGTTCGACGAGTTCGGTGACACCACGAACAAGCAGCTGACCGTCTACCAGGTCGTCAACGGTGCGTGGAAGTCCGTCAAGAGCGGCGTCGCCAACCCCAAGTAGCCCGCGGCACCCATCGCGACTCCAGGGCCGCGCGGCACCGACCACCGTCACCGCGCGGCCCGCCCTCTACCGCCCCCTTGACTCTCCCCACCACATGGAGGCCATGCGGTGAACACCCTGCCGCAGCAGCTGGCCAACGGGCTGTTCCTCGGCTCGATGTACGGTCTGATCGCCATCGGATACACGATGGTGTACGGCATCGTCCAGCTCATCAACTTCGCTCACGGCGAGATCTTCATGACGGGAGGCTTCGGCGCCCTCACGGTGTATCTCGTCCTGCCGGACGGCATATCCATGTGGATAGCCCTGCCGGCGATGCTCGTCGGCGGCGCCCTGGTCGCCGTACTCATCGCCGTCGGCGCCGAACGCTTCGCCTACCGGCCGCTACGCGGCGCGCCACGCCTGGCGCCGCTCATCACGGCCATCGGTCTCTCGCTCGCGCTCCAGCAGCTCGTCTTCAACCTGTACCCGAACGCCAAGGCCGCCCGGGTCTTCCCGCAGCTGCCCTTCGGGCCCTACCACCTGGGCTCGGTCACCGTGCAGAGCGGCGACCTCTTCCTGATCATCGCCGCCCCGGTGTGCATGGCGATCCTCGCCTTCTTCGTACGGCTCTCGCGCACCGGCCGCGCCATGCAGGCCACCGCGCAGGACCCGGACACCGCCCAGCTGATGGGCATCGACACCAACCGCATCATCGTGGTCGCGTTCGCCATCGGCGGCCTGTTCGCGGCGGTCGCGGGCACCGCGTACGGCCTCAAGTACGGCTCGGTCTCCTACGACATGGGCTTCCTCGCCGGCCTCAAGGCCTTCACCGCGGCCGTCCTCGGCGGCATCGGCAACATCTACGGCGCCATGCTCGGCGGACTCGTCCTCGGCATCGCCGAGGCCATGGCCACCGCCTACATCGCGGACATCCCCGGCATGCACCAGCTCGGCGGCCAGGGCTGGGCGCCGGTCTGGGCCTTCGTCCTCCTCATCCTCGTACTCCTCTTCAGACCACAAGGTCTGCTCGGCGAACGCGTCGCGGACAGGGCGTGAGCACCATGACCGACACCACCCTCCAGACCCCGGCGGAGCGCGGCCCCCTGCCGCTCCCGGCCGCCGTGGCCCGGCCGCTCATCGCCGTCGGCGCGGTCGGCACCATCGCCAGCGCCTTCATGAGCTGGACCTGGACGCCCGACTTCCCCGGCAATCTGACCATCTACGGCTACCCGGCCGGACTCCAGATCCTGGCCCTGGTCGCCGGCGCGCTCACCCTGCTGTACGCGCTCGCCCTGTGGCGGGTGAAGGGCCTCGGCTGGCTGAACCCGGCGGGCGCCACCAGCCCGGTGTTCCTGACCGCCCTGTCGGCGTTCGCCGTCTGCTGGTTCACCGGTATCGCCATCGCCGTCGACCTCGGCGGACTGGTCAACCTCGACCCGGGCGCGTACGTCGCGATGGTGGCCTCCCTGCTTCCGGTGCTCGGCGCCCTCGCCCTGCCGCACCCGGCCCCGGGCACCGGTCTCAAGGGCTATCTCACCAAGCCCGACCAGCCCCGCCCCGGCACCCTGTCGCCGCTCGTGGAACGCGCCGTCGTCACCGTCGGCACCGCCCTCGGCCTGGTGGTCTTCACCTACGGCATCGGTATCGACGACGACGACAGCGAGACCTTCATCGGCTTCCTGCTGATCTGCGTCTTCGCCGCCTGGGGCCTGGTGCACGCCGGGCTCCTCGACCGGTACACGACCATGTCCACCCGCCACAAGGGCTTCGCGGCCTGCCTGGCGTTCGTGGCCGCCGTGATCTTCCCGTTCACGCAGAGCAACGACCACAACGCCAACATCGGCGTGAACATCCTCATCTTCGCCACCGTCGCGCTCGGCCTGAACATCGTCGTCGGCCTCACCGGTCTGCTCGACCTCGGCTACGTCGCCTTCCTCGGCGTCGGCGCCTACGCGGCCGCCCTGGTCTCCGGCTCCGAGTACTCGCCCTTCCAGGTCCACTTCCCCTTCTGGGCCGCCGCGCTCACCGGCATGGCCGCCTCGCTGGTCTTCGGCGTCCTGATCGGCGGTCCGACGCTGCGGCTGCGCGGTGACTACCTGGCCATCGTGACGCTCGGCTTCGGAGAGATCTTCCGCATCACCGTCAACAACCTGGACGGCGACTCCGGTCCGAACATCACCCGCGGGCCCAACGGCATCACCCAGATCCCCGACATCCAGCTCTTCGGGTTCAACCTGGGCGACGCCCACACCCTCGGCTCGTTCACCCTCGGCCGGTTCGCCAACTACCTGTTCCTGATGCTGATCATCACGGCCATCGTGGTGCTCGTCTTCACCCGCGCCGCCGACTCCCGTATCGGCCGCTCCTGGATCGCCATCCGCGAGGACGAGACCGCCGCGACCGCCATGGGCATCAACGGCTTCAGGGTCAAGCTGATCGCGTTCGCGCTCGGCGCCTCCCTGGCCGGCCTGGCCGGCACCGTGATGGCGCATGTGAACTACAGCGTCAACCCGCAGCCGTACCAGTTCGCCGGCGCCGCCCCGCCCAACTCGGCCTTCCTGCTGGCCGCCGTCGTCCTCGGCGGCATGGGCACCGTCAGCGGCCCGCTGCTCGGCGCCAGCCTGCTCTACCTCATCCCGGAGAAGCTCCAGTTCATGCAGAACTACGAGCTGCTCGCCTTCGGTGTGGCGCTGATCCTGCTCATGCGGTTCCGGCCGGAGGGCATCATCGCCAACCGCCGCCGCAAGCTGGAGTTCCACGAGACCGGCCAGCTCGACGTACCGGCACAGACGACGCTGTCCGAGGACACGGCCGTCACCAAGGCAGGGGCGTAAGGAACCATGACGACACCTGTACTCAAAGCCCGTGACGTCACCATGCGGTTCGGCGGTCTGACCGCCGTACGGTCCGTGGACTTCACGGTGAACAGCGGCGAGATCGTCGGCCTGATCGGGCCGAACGGCGCCGGCAAGACCACCTTCTTCAACTGCCTCACCGGCCTGTACGTCCCCACCGAGGGCACCGTCGCCTACCAGGGCAAGGTGCTGCCGCCCAAGCCGCACCTGGTGACGCAGGCGGGTATCGCCCGTACCTTCCAGAACATCCGGCTCTTCGCCAACATGACCGTTCTGGAGAACGTGCTGGTGGGCCGCCACACGCGGACCAAGGAGGGCCTGTGGTCGGCGCTGCTGCGCGGCCCCGGCTTCCGCAAGGCCGAGCGCGAGTCCGAGGCGCGGGCCCTGGAACTCCTGGAGTTCGTCGGCCTCGCCGGCAAGCGCGAGCACCTGGCGCGCAATCTGCCCTACGGCGAGCAGCGCAAGCTGGAGATCGCGCGGGCGCTGGCCAGCGAGCCCGGCCTGCTGCTCCTGGACGAGCCGACGGCGGGCATGAACCCGCAGGAGACCCGGACCACCGAGGAACTGGTCTTCGCCATCCGGGACATGGGCATCGCCGTCCTCGTCATCGAGCACGACATGCGGTTCATCTTCAATCTGTGCGACCGCGTCGCCGTGCTCGTGCAGGGCGAGAAGCTGATCGAGGGCACCTCCGAGGTCGTCCAGGCCGACGAGCGGGTCATCGCCGCCTACCTGGGCGAGCCCTTCGAGGGCGAGCCGGGCGCCGCGGAGGCCGCGGAGGTCGAGGCGGCGGAGGCCGGAGCGGCCGCGGCGGACACGGCCGAGGCGGTGGACACGGCGAAGGCCGCGGCGACCGCGGCCGGTACGGCCGAGGCCGACACCGCGCGGGATGCCGAGGGCGAGGCGACGGAGGCCGGGGCGGCCGAGGTCGAGGCGGCTGGTTCCGCCGACAGCACAGAGGGAGAGACCCAGTGACCGCACTGCTGGAGGTCGAGGACCTCAGGGTCGCCTACGGCAAGATCGAGGCCGTCAAGGGCATCTCGTTCAGCGTCGAGGCCGGCCAGGTCGTGACCCTCATCGGCACCAACGGCGCCGGCAAGACGACCACCCTGCGCACCCTGTCCGGGCTGCTCAAGCCGGTCGGTGGCAAGATCCTGTTCGACGGCAAGCCGCTCACCGGCGTCCCGGCGCACAAGATCGTCGCCCTGGGCCTGGCCCACTCCCCCGAGGGCCGGCACATCTTCCCGCGGCTGAGCATCGCGGAGAACCTCCAGCTCGGCGCCTTCCTGCGCAAGGACAAGGACGGCATCGAGCAGGACATCCAGCGTGCCTACGACCTCTTCCCGATCCTGGGCGAGCGGCGCAAGCAGGCCGCGGGCACCCTCTCGGGCGGCGAGCAGCAGATGCTGGCCATGGGCAGGGCGCTGATGTCCCGGCCCAAGCTGCTGATGCTGGACGAGCCGTCCATGGGTCTGTCGCCGATCATGATGCAGAAGATCCTGGCGACCATCGCGGAGCTGAAGTCCCAGGGCACCACCATCCTGCTGGTCGAGCAGAACGCCCAGGCGGCGCTCTCGCTCGCCGACCAGGGCCATGTGATGGAGGTCGGCTCGATCGTGCTCTCCGGCAGCGGACAGGATCTGCTGCACGACGAGTCGGTCCGCAAGGCGTATCTGGGCGAGGACTGACGCCTCTTCGGTACGACGATGCCCGCACCCCCTGCGGAAAGGGGGCGCGGGCATCGTCGTACGCGGGAGCGGGCTCAGCCGTTCTTGGCGGCCTTCTTCTCCTCGTTGTCCGTGATCACGGCCTCGGCGACCTGCTGCATCGACATGCGGCGGTCCATGGAGGTCTTCTGGATCCAGCGGAAGGCGGCCGGCTCGGTCAGGCCGTACTCGGTCTGGAGGATGGACTTGGCGCGGTCGACCAGCTTGCGGGTCTCCAGGCGCAGGGTGAGGTCGGCGACCTCCTGCTCCAGCTGCTTCAGCTCGGTGAAGCGGGAGACGGCCATCTCGATCGCCGGCACCACGTCGCTCTTGCTGAACGGCTTGACCAGGTACGCCATCGCGCCGGCGTCCCGGGCGCGCTCGACCAGGTCGCGCTGGGAGAAGGCGGTGAGCATCAGGACCGGGGCGATGGACTCCTCGGCGATCTTCTCGGCCGCGGAGATGCCGTCCAGCTTGGGCATCTTCACGTCCAGGATGACCAGGTCCGGCCGGTGCTCGCGGGCCAGCTCGATCGCCTGCTCGCCGTCGCCGGCCTCACCGACGACGGTGTACCCCTCCTCCTCCAGCATCTCCTTGAGGTCGAGGCGGATCAGTGCCTCGTCCTCGGCGATGACGACACGGGTCGTCAGCGGAGGCACGTGCGACTTGTCGTCGTCGGGCGCGTCTACGGGCTGGGGCGACTCGGCGGTCACGGGGGCTCCTCGTTCGGTGCAGGGGTACTGCTGACAAGAGCCTACCTAGCTACGGTATGGTGGACGCGCGGAGGGTCGGGGGAAACCTTTGATTCTGCGAGCCCCGGTAGCCCAATTGGCAGCAGGCAACGGATTCAAAACCCGTACAGTGTCGGTTCGAGTCCGACCCGGGGCACTTTTTCCTTGTTTTCCAAGGTCACCGGATTTCTTGAATCGCAGGTTTGTGCGGGCCCCTTCGGCAAAGGGGCCCTTTTTCGTATCCGACCGCCGCCTACGCCTCCGGTCCGTCGTCCTCGCCGATGTGGTGGACGCGGACCATGTTGGTGGAGCCGGAGACCCCGGGCGGGGAGCCGGCCGTGATCACCACGACGTCGCCCTTCTCGCAGCGGCCGTACCGCAGCAGCAGTTCGTCCACCTGGTCGACCATGGCGTCGGTGGAGTCGACGTGCGGGCCGAGGAAGGTCTCGGCGCCCCAGGTGAGGCTGAGCTGGGAGCGGGTGGCCGGTTCGGGGGTGAAGGCGAGCAGCGGGATCGGCGGGCGGTAGCGGGAGAGCCGGCGGGCGGTGTCCCCGGACTGGGTGAAGGCCACCAGGAACTTGGCGCCGAGGAAGTCGCCCATCTCGGCGGCCGCGCGGGCGACCGCGCCGCCCTGGGTGCGCGGCTTGTTCCGCTCGGTCAGCGGCGGCAGCCCCTTGGCCAGCATGTCCTCCTCGGCCGCCATGACGATCTTCGCCATGGTGCGCACGGTCTCGACCGGGTACTTGCCGACGCTGGTCTCCCCGGAGAGCATCACCGCGTCCGTGCCGTCGAGGACCGCGTTGGCCACGTCGGAGGCCTCGGCGCGGGTGGGCCGGGCGTTGTCGATCATGGAGTCGAGCATCTGGGTGGCGACGATGACCGGCTTGGCGTTGCGCCGGGCGAGCTTGATGGCGCGCTTCTGGACGATCGGCACCTGCTCCAGGGGCATCTCCACCCCGAGGTCGCCGCGCGCGACCATCAACCCGTCGAAGGCGGCCACGATGTCGTCCAGGTTGGCCACCGCCTGCGGCTTCTCGACCTTGGCGATCACCGGGAGGCGACGGCCCTCCTCGGCCATGATGCGGTGCACCACCCGGGCGTCGTCGCCGCTGCGCACGAAGGAGAGGGCGATGATGTCGACCCCGATGTGCAGCGCCCAGCGCAGGTCCTCCTCGTCCTTCTCGGACAGGGCGGGCACGGAGACGGCGACACCGGGCAGATTGAGGCCCTTGTGGTCGGAGACCATGCCGCCCTCGACCACCCGGGTGCGCACCCGGGGGCCGTCGACGGCGGTGACCTCCAGGCAGACCCGGCCGTCGTCCACCAGGACGCGTTCGCCGGGGGCGACGTCCCCGGCGAGCCCCGCGTAGGTGGTGCCGCAGCGGTGGCGGTCGCCCTCCACGCCGTCCTCGACGGTGATGGTGAACTCGTCGCCGCGTTCAAGGAGTACCGGACCTTCGGCGAAACGGCCGAGGCGGATCTTCGGACCTTGAAGGTCGGCGAGGATTCCGACACTGCGGCCGGTTTCGTCGGCAGCCTTGCGCACGCGCTGGTAACGCTCCTCGTGTTCGGCGCGGGTGCCGTGGCTGAGGTTGAAGCGGGCGACGTCCATTCCGGCCTGGACCAGTGCCTTGATCTGGTCGTACGAGTCGGTGGCGGGCCCCAATGTACAAACGATCTTTGCTCGGCGCATGGTTCGAGCCTAGGGCTTACCCGTCGGTAGAGATTCCGGGCCGCATGACCACTCAACAACCTTTACATGAAGCCTTATTGACAAGTGTTGAATTGTGCGGACGGCCGCTCCTATGAGCGAATTCCGCTCACTTCTCTTCGACGAGCGGGGTGAGTCGCTGGGTGGAGTGCCGGGCCTGGGGGACGGCGGAATGCGGCTCGCGCAGTCCGAAGGTGGTGAAGGCCGTACGGGCCGGAAGGGGGTACGGGTCCTTTCCGGTGAGCGAGTTGAGGATGGTGGCGCCGCGCCAGGCGGCGAGGCCCAGGTCGGGGGCGCCGACGCCATGGGTGTGCAGTTCGGCGTTCTGGACGTAGACGGAGCCCTTGACCGAGGGGTCGAGGACCAGGCGGAAGTCCGCGTCGATGCATGGCCGTTCGCCGGCGTCCCGGCGCATATAGGGGTCGAGCCCGGCGAGCAGGCGGTCGAGGGGCCGCTGCTGGTAGCCGGTGGCGAGGACGACGGCGTCGGTGGCGAGCCGGGAGCGGCTGCTCTCGTCCAGATGCTCCAGATGCAGCTCGATCTTGTTGCTGGCGATCCGGCCCGCGGTGCGTACCCGCACGCCCGGGGTGAGGACGGCGTCGGGCCAGCCGCCGTTCAGGGTGCGCCGGTACAGCTCGTCGTGGATGGCGGCGAGGGTGCCGGCGTCGACGGCCTTGTGCAGCTGCCACTGGGCGCCGACCAGCCGGTCGCGGACGGGTTCGGCGAGGGCGTGGAAGTAGCGCGTGTAGTCGGGGGTGAAGTGCTCCAGGCCGAGCTTGGAGTACTCCATCGGGGAGAACGCGGGGCTGCGGCCGATCCAGTGCAGCCGCTCCTCGCCGGCGGGGCGGCGGCGCAGCAGGTCGAGGAAGATCTCGGCGCCGGACTGCCCGGAGCCCACCACGGTGATGTGTCCGGCGGCCAGCAGTTCCTCGCGGTGGTCGAGGTAGTCGGCGGCGTGCACGACGGGCAGGCCCTCGGCGTCGACCATGGGCTTGAGCGGGGCCGGCACATGGGGGACGGTACCGACGCCGAGGACCAGGTTGCGGGTGTAGGCGCGGCCGAGGGCGTCGGCCTCGCCGTCGGCGTCGAGCTGGGTGAAGTCGACCTCGAACAGGGACCGTTCGGGGTTCCAGCGGACGGCGTCGACCTGGTGACCGAAGCGCAGTCCCGGCAGGTTCCGGGCGGCCCAGCGGCAGTAGGCGTCGTACTCGGCGCGTTCGATGTGGAAGCGCTCGGCGAAGTAGAAGGGGAAGAGTCGTTCGCGGGTTCTGAGGTAGTTGAGGAAGCTCCAGGGGCTGGTGGGGTCGGCGAGGCTCACCAGGTCGGCGAGGAAGGGTACCTGGATGGTGGAGCCCTCGATGAGCAGGCCGGGATGCCAGCTGAAGCCGGGCCGCTGTTCGTAGAAGACGGCGTCGATCTCGGGCAGCGGCTGGGCGAGGGCGGCGAGGGAGAGGTTGCAGGGGCCGATGCCGATGCCGACCAGGTCGTGGGGGGCGTCGGGGTCGCGGCGCGGCAGCAGGGTGGTCCGGGGAGCCGGGTGGGGGGTCATCTGGGGGTGCTTCCTTCGACGAGTTTCAACAGGTGGGCCAGGTCGTCCGGCCGGGTGCGGGGGTTGAGGAGGGTGGCCTTGAGCCAGAGCCGGCCGTCGAGCCGGGCGCGGCCGAGGACGGCCCGGCCCTCGTGCAGCAGTTCGCGGCGGGCGTCGGCCACGGCGGCGTCGGTTGCCTCGGCGGGGCGGAACAGGACCGTGCTGATGACGGGCGTGTCGTACAGCTCGAAGCCGGGGTGTGCCTCGATGAGCGCGGCGAACTCGCCTGCCAGGTCGCAGACTTGGTCGACCAGGGCGCCGAGTCCGCGACGGCCGAGGGTTCGCAGGGCGACCGCGGCCTTGAGGATGTCGGGGCGGCGGGTGGTGCGCAGGGAGCGGCCGAGCAGGTCGGGGTGGCCGGCCTCGGTGTCGTCGTCCGCGTTCAGATAGTCGGCCCGGTGGTGGAGTACGGCGAGTTCGGCCGGGTCGGCGACGGCGAGCAGGCCGGCGGCGACCGGTTGCCAGCCGAGTTTGTGCAGGTCGAGGGTCACGGTGTGGGCGGCGTCGAGTCCGGCGAGTCTGGCGCGGTGCCGGTCGCTGAAGAGCAGTCCGCCCCCGTAGGCGGCGTCGATGTGCAGCCGGGCGCCGTGGGCCGCGCACAGGGCGGCGATCTCGGGCAGCGGGTCGATGAGGCCGGCGTCGGTGGTGCCGGCGGTGGCGGCGACCAGCAGGGGGCCGGGGAGCGCGGTGAGGGCGGCGTCCAGGGCGGCCGGGTCGAGGGTGCCGCCGGGGGCCGGGACGAGCACCGGATCGGGCAGTCCGAGCAGCCAGGCGGCGCGGGCCAGCGAGTGGTGGGCGGCGGCGCCGCAGACGAGCTGGACGCTGCCGTGGCCGGCCTCGCGGGCGAGCAGCAGGGCGAGTTGGTTGGACTCGGTGCCGCCGGTGGTGACCAGGGCGTCGGCCAGTCCGGCCGCTCGCGCGAGGGCCTGGGCGACGACGGCTTCCAGGGCGCTGGCGCCGGGGGCCTGGTCCCAGGAGTCGAGGGAGGGGTTGAGGGCGCTGACCGCGAGGTCGGCGGCGGTGGCCACGGCGAGGGGCGGGCAGTGCAGATGGCCGGCGCACAGCGGGTCGGCGGGGTCGGCGGCGCCCTCGGCGAGGAGCCGTACGAGAGCGCGCAGGCCGTCCGGGTCGCCCTCGTCCGGCAGTACGTCCCCGAGCGCGTCGGCGACCCGCCGGGCGGTGGCCTCGGGTCCGCCCGCGGGGAGGGGGCCGCCGCGCGCCTTCCGGCCTTCCGCCAGCGCGTCCAGCACCGTGTCCAGGAGCGGGCGGAGGGCGTCGGGACCGTGCGGGCCCGAGGCGAGGGGCTGGGTGGGCATGGGCTGGCCTCCGCTCTCGGGGCTGCTCGGGGGCGCGCCGCGTGGGCTCCGGGTGGTACGGGAAGAGGGGCGGGTGTCCCGTATGTCCAACGAGCCGAACCCGCACATGGGTACTGCCGTACGGGGAAAATTTGTCGGAGCACGGGGACCGGAGCGCGGGGATCTGCCACTACCGTCGGCCGGATGGTGGAGACATGGATGCTTGAGGTGCCCGGCGAACGGGTGCTGGTGCGGGAACTCGCCCCGGCGGACGAGGCACCGCTGCTCCGGCTGTTCGAGGAGTGCGAGGACTGGTTCCTGGCGGCCACCGGGCTGCCGTCGGCGCCGGGCGATGTGCAGAGCCTCTATTACGGCCTGCCCGCGGGCGCGCACCCCGCTGACAAGGTGCTGCTGGTGCTGGAGCGGGACGGGGTGGTCGCGGGCGTCGTGGACGCGGTGCGCGACCACCCCGAGCCGGGCGCGGTGGCCGTCGGCCTGTTCCTGCTGGCCCCCTGGTGCCGGGGCCGCGGCCTCGGCCACCGCCTGGCCCGCTCCCTGCTGGAGCGGGCCGGGGATCCGCCCCTGGTGACGGCGACGGTCCCGGCCGGCTGGCGCCCCGGGGAACGCTTTCTGGAGCGGCTCGGCTTCGGCCTGGACCCGGAGTCCGGACCGAGCGGCGCCGACCGCGGGTCGGGGCCGCGGGAGGGGGCGGTGCGGCGGGCGGTGCTGCGGCGGGGCGGGGGTTTGTGAGCCGCGGTGCCGGTAAGGCTGCCCGGCGATCGGCGATCTCGGGCGCCGCTGAGCGGCGGTCTCCGGCACCCCTGCCCGGCGCTCTCCGGCGCCGCCGCCCAGCGGTCTCCGGCGCCGCCGCCCAGCGGTCTCCGGCGCCGCCGCCCAGCGGTCTCGGGTGCCGCCGCCCAGCGGTCTCGGGTGCCGCTCAGCGCCAGGCGCCGCGATGCGCCTTCTAGGCGGCGGAATCGGCGCCGAAGTCCGCCGCGTGGTCCCGCGCCCACCGGGCGAAGGTGCGGGCCGGGGTGCCCGTGATCCGCTCGACCGTGTCGGTGATCTCCGGGGGTACGCCGATGGTGGCCTCGAAGGTCTTCAGGAGGCGGTCGAGCATGTGCGCGTCCAGGTAGGGGAACAGTTCGGGTCCGGCCGCGGCGGGGTCGATCTCGACGAAGGTCAGTTCCCTGCCGACGGCCGCGCCGATCGCCGCGACCTGCTCGGCGTTGGTGGCCGCCGCCGGTCCGGTCAGGCGGTGCACGGCGCCTTCGTGGCCGTCGTCCAGGAACACGCGCTCGGCGACGGCGGCGATGTCGTCCTCGTGGATCGGCGCGGCGACCGCGTCCGCGTAGACGCCCCGGACGGTGTTCCCGGCGCGGATCTGGGACGCCCACTGGAGGGCGTTGGTGGCGAACCCGTTGGGCCGCAGGAACGTCCACTCCAGGCCGCTGTCGCGGATCAGCCGCTCGGCGGTGGCGTGCAGGACATGGATGGGGTGGGTCTCGTCGGCGCCCTCCTGGACGATGCCGCTGGAGAGCAGGACGGCGTGGCGGACCCCGGCCGCGCGGGCCGCCGCCAGCAGGGGCTCGGTGACGGCCTGCGCGTAGAGGAAGACTCCGGTCACCCCGTCGAACAGGGCGGTGGGCTCCTCGGGCCGGAACCGCACCACCTCGGCCCGCTCGGGCAGCGCGGCCCGCTCCGGGTCGCGGGTCAGCGCGCGTACCGGCCGGCCCGCGGCGAGGAGTCGGTCCACCAGGGCGCGGCCCACGTTTCCGGTCGCGCCGATCACTGCGATCACGATGTTGCCTCCCGGCTCGGTCGATCTTGTCGGTCCACCGAGCCTAGGAGGGCGGTCCGGGCGCCGCATCGTCATTAAGGACCAGCGGCGCCTAGGCCATCGGTCCTACTGCCGTGCCTCCCCCTCGCGGGCCCGCAGGGCGCGGCCCAGGTCGTCCAGGCGGTCGGCCAGAGCGCGGCGCAGGGACGGGGTGAGGTCGTCGCGGTCCAGGCATGCCTCGCCCAGGCCCACGTGCTCGGCGTCGACGGCGTGGGCCGGGAAGCACCAGCGGCCGACGGAGGCGGCGATGGCGGGGCCGCGGCGGGCGGCGAGGGGCACCGACTCCTCGTAGAAGCGCGGCACGTACTCCCGTACCAGCTCGGCCTGTTCGGGCTGCCAGAAGCCGTGGGCGGTGGCCGTGAACAGGTAGTTGGACAGGTCGTCGCCCTCGAACATCGCGGCCCAGGCCGCACGCTTGGCCTCCGGGTCGGGCAGGGCGGCGCGGCAGCGGGCCGCGCCCTCCTGGCCGGTGGCGCTCGGGTCGCGGGCCAGTTCGGCGGCGATGGCGGCCTCGTCGGTGGCGCCGAGCGCGGCGAGCCGGGCGAGGATGCGCCAGCGCAGGTCGGGGTCGAGCTCGGGGCCGCCGGGCACGGTGCCGTCGGCGAGCCAGGCGGCGATGGCGTCCGGGTGCGCGGACACGTTGATCAGGTGGCGGACGGCGATCAGCCGCAGGCCGGGGTGGTCGCCGTCCTCGGTGCGGCGCAGCAGGTCGCGGCAGAGGGCGGTGAGGGTGGCGAGCGCGGCCGGGCGCTCCGCGGCCGGCAGGTACTGGTCGGCGATCTGGCCGCTCGCGAAGACGAGCACGCCCTGCACGATGGCGAGGTCGGTCTCGCGCGGCAGATGGGCGCGGGCGATCTCCAGGTAGGCGGCGGGCGCGAGTTCGCCGTCGCGCACCGCGTCCCGCAGGGAGTTCCAGACGATCGCGCGGGTGAGCGGGTCGGGCAGCCCGGACAGGCTGCTGCGGACCGATGCGAAGGACTCGGCGTCGAAGCGGACCTTGGCGTAGGTGAGGTCGCCGTCGTTCAGCAGGAGCAGCGCGGGGCGCTTGCCGATGGGGCGCGGGGCGTCCTGCGGGACGTCGAGTTCGAGGCGCTCGCGCAGGATCAGCCGGCCCTCGTCGGCGACGTCGTGGTCGTAGAGACCGGCGACGATGCGGTGCGGGCGGTTGCCCTGGTGGTCGACGGCCAGGGTGCAGGCGCCGTCGGCGGTCTCGATCACGGGCGTGAGGGTGTCGACACCGGTGGTGCGCAGCCAGCTGTCGGCCCAGGCGCGCACATCGCGTTCGGTGACCGAGGCGAGGGAGTCGAGGAAGTCGGCGAGGGTCGCGTTGCCGAACTTGTGCCGGGCGAAGTGGGTGTTGATGCCCGCCAGGAAGTCCTTCTCGCCCAGCCAGGCGGCGAGTTGGCGCAGCGCGGAGGCGCCCTTGGCGTACGAGATGCCGTCGAAGTTGAGCAGGGCGGTGGCGGCGTCGTCCACGCCCTCGGGGGCGACCGGGTGGGTGGTGGGGCGCTGGTCCGCCTCGTAGCCCCACGCCTTGCGGGTGACGCCGAACTCGGTCCAGGGGTCGCTGAAGCGGGTGGCCTCGGCGGTGGTCTGGTAGCCCATGTACTCGGCGAAGGACTCGTTCAGCCAGATGTCGTCCCACCACTTGAGGGTGACCAGGTCGCCGAACCACATGTGGGCCATCTCGTGCGAGATGACCATGGCGCGCAGCTGGCGCTCGGTGTCGGTGACGGCGGAGCGGTAGACGAACTCGTCGCGGAAGGTGACCAGGCCCGGGTTCTCCATGGCGCCCGCGTTGAACTCGGGCACGAACGCCTGGTCGTAGGAGTCGAAGGGGTACGGCTCCTCGAACTTCTCGTGGTAGCGGTCGTAGCACGCGCGCGTGATCTCGAAGATCTCCTCGGTGTCGACGTCGAGGTAGGGCGCGAGCGAGCGGCGGCAGTGGATGCCGAAGGGCAGCCCGCGGTGCTCGGTGCGCACCGAGTGCCAGGGACCGGCGGCGACGGCGACCAGGTAGGTGGAGATCGGCGGGGTGGGCGCGGCCCGCCAGATGCCGTCGGCGCCGCGCTCGGTGACGCCGTTGGCGAGCACGGTCCATTCGCCGGGCGCCTTGACCGAAACCTCGAAGACGGCCTTCAGGTCGGGCTGGTCGAAGGCGGGGAAGACGCGCTGCACGTCGTCCATGGCCAGCTGCGTGTACAGGTAGGTCTCGCCGTCGACCGGGTCGGTGAAGCGGTGCATGCCCTCGCCGGTGCGCGAGTAGCGCATGGCCGCCTCGGCGCGCAGCTCGTGCTCGCCCGCGGTGAGGTTCTTCAGCGGCAGCCGGTCCTCATACAGCGAATCCGGGTCCAGGGGCTGTCCGTCGAGGGTGACGGAGCGCAGCTCGGCGGGCTTCACCTCGAGGAACGTGTCCCCGTCGGACCGCGCGGTGAACCGGATCACGGTACGGGAGTCGAAGGTCTCGTCCCCGGTGGTGAGGTCCAGTTCGACCGTGTAGCGGTGGACGTCGAGGAGCTGAGCTCGGAGCTGCGCTTCATCGCGCGTGAGTACGGACATACACGCCATGCTGCCTGATGGGACTGACAGCGCACAGAGGAGGAGCGTTACACGGTTATTATCCGACCTGCCCCTTTCCTTCACCTTGTTCGGAAATCGGTGCCGGGAATCCGGGTTCCGGATTCAGCCCCCGTTGGTGTCCTCGGCGATGCGTTCGTGGTGCCTGATCACCTCGGCGATGATGAAGTTCAGGAACTTCTCGGCGAACGCGGGATCGAGCTTGGCGTTCTCGGCGAGCCGGCGCAGCCGGTCGATCTGGCGGGCCTCACGGGCCGGGTCGGCGGGCGGCAGCTGGTGCACGGCCTTGAGCCGGCCGACCTGCTGGGTGGCCTTGAAGCGTTCCGCGAGCATATGGACGACGGCCGCGTCGATGTTGTCGATGCTGTCGCGCAGCCGCTCCAGTTCCTGGCGGACCGCGGGGTCCACGTCACCCGTACCCGTGTTGCTGGTGGTCATGGACGCCAACCCTATGTGGTCGGCGGGGTGGGATTCATATGGTGTCCGGTGGATGGATCGCCGGACGGATCAGTGGGGGATCGTCCGGGTCCGGGACCCGGTCGCTCCAGCCGCCCGGGACGCTGCGGCCCTGCTGGGCGCGGAAACGGGCCGGGGCGAGGCCGACGCGCCGGGTGAACAGGCGGGAGAAGTAGGCGGGATCGTCGTAGCCGACACGGCGGGCGACGGCGGCGACGGGCAGTTCGGTGGCGGCGAGGAGCTCCTTGGCGCGGCCGAGCCGGATGCCGAGCAGATAGTCCTTGGGGGTGCAGCCCGCCGCCCGGCGGACCGCGCCGCGCAGTTCGGCGGTGGTCATGCCGTGCCGGGCGGCGTGGTCGGCGACGCTGAGCGGGGCGCAGGCGTCCCGGGCGAGGGCTTCGAGCACCTGGTCACCGTCGGGGGCGAGGTCGGCGCGGGCGCGGCGCAGGGCGACGAGGAGTTCGTGCACGGCGGCGCCGGTCTCCACTTCCAGGAGGGGGTTGCCGCGGCGGGCGGCGCGGGCGATGCGGGCGACGACCGCGCGCGGTCCCGCGGCGTCGGAGAGGGCCACCACGGGCCGTTCGGGCTCGATGTAGCCCAGTTCCGTGTAGGTGGCCGCGGCGGGCCCGGAGAAGTCCACGAAGCCCTCGTCCCAGCCGGTTTCCGGATCGGGGGCGTAGTGGTGGGGCACGCCGGGGGTGAGCCAGAGCAGCGCGGGCGCGGTGACGGCCGTACGGCGGCCGTCCGCCCCGGCGTACCAGCCGCCGCCGGAGCTGATCACGACGGCCACATGGTGGTCCAGGGTGCGCGGGCCGACCGTGGGCAGCGCACCGTGCTGGAGTCCGACCCCGAGGCAGACCAGGCCGAGGCGGTGATGGGCGGGGCCGGGGCTGAAGAACCGCATCCAGGTCTGGTACATCGCTGCTCCTCCCGGCGTCGGCGGCGGCCGATTTTTGTCCAAGTGATGCCGATCTTCGTCCATGGCGCCGGGCACCGGAAGGGGTGAGCCTTGGCGGTATGAGCGAGTTCACCGTGGGCGAGTCGGACTTCCTGCTGGACGGGCGGCCGGTGCGGCTGCTGTCCGGCGCGCTGCACTACTTCCGGGTGCACGAGGAGCAGTGGGGGCACCGGCTCGCGATGCTGCGGGCGATGGGCCTCAACTGCGTGGAGACGTACGTGCCGTGGAATCTGCACCAGCCCGCTCCGGGGCGCCACCGGGACGTGGCGGCGGTCGGCCGGTTCCTGGACGCGGCGCGCGCGGCGGGTCTGTGGGCGATCGTGCGGCCCGGCCCCTACATCTGCGCCGAGTGGGAGAACGGCGGTCTGCCGGCCTGGCTGACGGGCGAACCGGGCGGGCGCCCGCGCACCCGGGACGAGCGGTATCTGTGCCATGTCCGCGACTGGTTCGGCCGGCTGCTGCCCGAGATCGTGTCCCGGCAGGCCGACCGCGGCGGCCCGGTGGTCCTGGTCCAGGTGGAGAACGAGTACGGCAGCTACGGCTCCGACGCGGGCTATCTCGCCGAACTGGCCGCCCTGTTGCGCGCCGAGGGTGTCACCGTGCCGCTGTTCACCTCCGACGGCCCCGAGGACCACATGCTGACCGGCGGATCGGTGCCCGGGGTGCTCGCCGCGGCGAACTTCGGCTCCCGCGCGCGCGAGTCCTTCGCCGCGCTGCGCCGCCATCGCCCCGAGGGCCCGCTGATGTGCATGGAGTTCTGGTGCGGCTGGTTCGACCACTGGTCCGGCACGCCCGCCGTACGCGATCCCGGGGAGGCCGCCGAGGCGCTGCGGGAGATCCTGGAGTGCGGTGCCTCGGTGAACCTCTACATGGCGCACGGCGGCACGAGCTTCGGCGGCTGGGCGGGCGCGAACCGGGGCGGCGAGCTGCACGAGGGTGAGCTCCAGCCGGATGTCACGTCGTACGACTACGACGCCCCGGTGGACGAATACGGCCGCCCCACGGAGAAGTTCCGGCGCTTCCGGGAGGTACTGGCGCGCTACCAGGAGGGCCCGTTGCCGGAGCTCCCCCCGGAACCCGCGCGATTGTCCTCCCCCATCGAGGTTTCGCTCGCCGAATGGGCACCTATGGACGCCGTGCTGACCGTCCTGGGCGGCGAGGAGACGACACGCCCCCAGGCGCCCACGTTCGAGGAACTGGGCGTCACACGGGGCCTGGTGCGCTACGAGGTGGACGTGCCAGGACCGCGCGAGCCGTATCCGCTGTCCGTGCGGGGGCTGCGGGATCTGGCCGTGGTGTACGTCGACGGGGTGCGGGCCGGGGTGCTCACCGAGGCGGAACCGCGGCTCAAGGAGCCCGTCGCGGGTCCGGCGCGGGTGGAGCTGTGGGTGGAGTCCCTCGGCCGGGTGAACTACGGTCCGCGCCTGGGCGAGGCGAAGGGGATCACCGGGGGTGTGCTGCACGAGCGGCAGTACCTGCACGGGGTGCGGGCCCGGGGACTGGATCTGGACGCGTTCGAGGACGGCGTGTCGGCGGTGCCGTTCACCGCGCCGCCCCCGGCGGGGGGACCTGGGCTGTACCGGGGCACGGCCACCGTCCTCGGGGCGGCCGGGGACGCGCGCCTTGAACTGCCCGGCCTGACGCGCGGATTCGTGTGGGTCAACGGCTTCTGCCTCGGCCGCTACTGGTCGGTGGGACCCCAGCGGTCGCTGTACGTCCCCGGGCCGGTGCTGCGGGAGGGGGAGAACGAGGTGTGGGTGCTGGAGCTGGAGGGCGCGGAGGGTGATGGGGCGGTGCCGGCGCCGGTGCCGCGGTTGCTGCCCGTGTGAGGGGGCGGTGCGGCGCCTACCCTGGAGGGGCGGTTGTCGAGGCTCGTCGGGGACCGGTGCGGGCTGTCCGGGGTTTGGGGGTGCCGACATGGCGAACGGCGGACCGGTGGAGCACGGGTTCCCGCATCTGGAGACGGTACGGGCGGCGATCACCGCGCTGTACCGGCGGCTGTCGCCGACGACCGTGCGGACCTTCGCGACCAGCGTGGCCCCCGCGGACGTGGCGTTCTGCGACACCGACGACCTGCATCTGGGGGCGCAGCGGGTGGCCCGGGAGATGGTGCGGCACTTCCGGTTGCCGGACGCGCGGCTGATCGTCGGCTTCCGGGAGATGACCCATGCCGCGAACGTCGAACTGACGGCGGGACCCGAGTACTTCGTGGAGCTGAACGACCGCTTCCGCACCCACCGCGAGGACATCGGCGCGGCGCTCGCGCACGAGGTGGCGCACGTCTATCTGCACCGCCTTGACCTCGCCTTCCCCACGACGGCGGAGAACGAGATCCTCACGGACACGGTGACGACGTACCTGGGCGCGGGCTGGCTGCTGCTGGACGCCTACCGGGAGGACTCGCTCTCCTCGCAGAAGCTGGGCTATCTCACCCCGGAGGAGTTCGGGTACGTGCTGGCCAAGCGGGCCCTGCTCTTCGACGAGGACCCCTCGATCCGGTTCACCAGCCCGCAGGCGTACACCGCGTACACCAAGGGGCTGGCGCGCGCCCGCCACGACAGCCGGCAGCCCCCGCTGACCGGCGCCGGCTGGACGGGCCGCCGCCGCTACGCCCACGACCGCCGCCACGCGGCGCCGGCTCCCCCGGGCGCCCCCTACTCCTTCGGCTCCGATCCCTCCGGCGGCCTCCACGTCACCTTCCCGTGCCCGACCTGCCATCAACGGATCAGGGTTCCGGTGCGGGGACGAGTGCGGGCGCGGTGCGGGTTGTGTGGGGTGGTGTTGGAGTGCGACACGTGAGCGGGGGGCCTCGGCCGACGGGGGCAGGTCGGCAGGGGCCTGCGGGGTTGTTCCGTGGCCTGACCTGGAGCCTGAGGTCTGGGGGCTGAGGTCTGGGGGCTGAGGTCTGGGGGCTGGTGCCTGGAGGCTGGGGTCTGGGGCGTGGGATCTGGGGCCTGGGCCTGGGATCTGGGGCCTGGGATCCGGGGCCTGGGCCTGGGAGCCGGGGCCTGGCGGCTGGCGGCTGGCGGCTGGCGGCTGGCGGCTGGCGGCTGGCGGCTGCGGCGCGGTCAGCCGGTCCCCGTCCCGTACACCGCGCCCGGCCGCTCCGCCTCCCCCAGCAGTCGTAGCGCTTCCTTGCCCACCTCCTCCACCCCCCACCGGGCCCCCTTGTCCGCCGTGGGGCCGCGGTGCCAGCCCTCCATCACGCTGAGCCGACCGCCCTCGATCTCGAACACCCGTCCGCTCACGCCCGCGCTCGCGGCCGAGCCCAGCCACACCACCAGCGGCGAGACGTTTTCCGGCGCCATGGCGTCGAAGCCGGTCGCCGGGGCGGACATCGTCTCGGCGAAGGTGCGCTCGGTCATCCGGGTGCGGGCCGCGGGGGCGATGGCGTTGACCTGGACGCCGTACCGGCCGAGTTCGGCCGCCGCGACCAGGGTGAGCGCCACGATCCCGGCCTTGGCCGCGCTGTAGTTCCCCTGCCCGAGCGAGCCCAGCAGACCGGCCCCGCTGCTGGTGCTGACGACCCGCCCGACCGGCCCCCGCCCGCCCTTCGCCTCGGCCCTCCAGTACGCGGCGGCGTGCTTCAGCGGCAGGAAGTGCCCCTTGAGATGGACCCGGAGCACGGCGTCCCAGTCGTCCTCGTCGAGATTGACGAGCATCCGGTCGCGCAGGAACCCCGCGTTGTTGACGAGCGTGTCGAGCCGCCCGTACGCCTCCACCGCGGCCCGCACCAGCGATGCCGCGCCCTCGCTCGTCGCGATGTCCCCACCGTGCGCCACCGCCTCGCCGCCCGCCGCGCGGATCTCCGCGGCGACGGCCTCCGCGGGGTTCTCACCGCCGGGCTCGCCGTCCAGTCGTACCCCGAGATCATTGACGACGACCCGCGCCCCCTCGGCCGCGAAGGCGAGGGCGTGCGCCCGTCCCAGCCCCCGCCCCGCACCGGTGACGACGACCACCCGGCCCGAACAGATACCGCTCATCCCCGCTCCCCTCTCCGCTCTCCTCGGATCTCCCGGGAAGAACCCGGGCCACCGGGCCGCCTCTCCCCACAAGCCGCCGTACCGCCGGAACCCGCCCCGGCAGCTGCCGGACCTCCGGACGGCCCCCACCTCTCCCCGCAAGACGCCGGACCGCCGGACCCCTTCCCGGAAGACGCCGGGCCGTCGGCCGGCCTCTCGGAAGAGGCCGGGTCCCCGGTCGGCCCTCGCCCCACCGCCCCCAGGAACGCCGGCCACTCCCCGCCTCCATGCACCTGGAGGCTCGCCCCGCTGATGTACGCCGCTGCGTCGGAGGCGAGGAAGACGGCGGCGGCGCCGACGTCCGCGGGAGCGGCCAGGCGGCCGAGCGGGACGGTGCGGGCGACGGCGGCGATGCCGTCGGGGCCGCCGTAGTGCGCGGCGGACTGTTCGGTGCGCACCATGCCCACCACCAGCGTGTTGACCCGCACATGCGGCGCCCACTCGATCGCCATGGACGCGGCGAGATGGGCGAGCCCCGCCTTGGCCGCGCCGTATGCGGCGGAGCCGGGCGAAGGACGGCTCCCGCTGACGCTGCCGATCATCACGACGGAACCCCGGCTGCGCCGCAGCTGCTCGTACGCGGCGAGGGACGCGGTCAGCGGGGCGGTCAGGTTCAGCTCCAGGACCTTGGCGTGCCGTTCGGCGTCCGCGTCGAGCAGTCGCCGGTACGGCGTCCCGCCCGCGTTGTTGACGAGTACGTCGAGCCGGGGCAGCGCGCCGAAGAAGGCTCGGACGGCGGGCGGGTCCCGCAGGTCGAGCGGGGTGAACTCGACGCCGTCCAATTGCTGTTCGGGGGGTCTGCGGGCGCAGGTCAGGACGTGGGCGCCCGCGTCCGCGAAGGCGCGCGCGATGCCGGCGCCGACCCCGCGGGTGCCGCCGGTGACGAGGACGGTGCGGCCGCGCAGGGAGCCGGCCGGGTCGTGCCAGGAGTTGTCCACAGGGCGCGCGGTCGAGTTTTCCACAGGGCCTCCCGCTGGTCCGTGGCGGCTGCTAATTTCGAAGCCATCGCACCTAACAAATGTTTGGTGGAAAGGTAGCTGATGCGCCCATGGGTGTCTCCCGTTCGTCTCCGGAAAAAGGGATTTCCGTCGTCACCGTCGACTTCCCGCCGGTCAACGCGCTCCCGGTGACCGGCTGGTCCGCGCTGGCCGAGACCGTGCGCGCGGCGGGCCGCGACCCCGAGGTCCGCTGTGTGGTGCTGGCCGCCGAGGGCCGGGGGTTCAACGCGGGCGTGGACATCAAGGAGATACAGGCACACGGACAGCGGGCGCTGATCGGCGCGAACCAGGGCTGCGCCGACGCCTTCGCCGCGGTGTACGAGTGCGAGACACCCGTGGTCGCGGCGGTACAGGGGTTCTGTCTGGGCGGCGGGATAGGCCTGGTGGGCAATGCGGACGCGATCGTGGCGAGCGAGGACGCCGTCTTCGGGCTGCCCGAGCTGGACCGGGGCGCGCTGGGCGCCGCGACCCATCTGGCCCGGCTGGTCCCACAGCATCTGATGCGCGCCCTGTACTACACGGGGCGGACGGCGAGCGCGGCGGAGCTGCACCGGCACGGCTCGGTGTGGCGCGTGGTGCCGGGCGCGGAGTTGCGGGCGGCGGCGCTGGAGCTGGCCCGGGAGATCGCCGCCAAGGACGGCCGGCTGCTGCGCCTGGCCAAGGCCGCGATCAACGGCATCGATCCGGTCGATGTGCGCCGCAGCTACCGATTCGAGCAGGGCTTCACCTTCGAGGCGGGCCTCAGCGGCCTGGCCGACCGGGTGCGCGACACATTCGGCAAGGACAGGGGCAAGGAAAGGGAGGAGGGGGTGTAGATGGGCGACAAGACGATGACCGCCGAGGATGTCGTCGGGCGGCTGGAGAGCGGGATGACCCTGGGCATCGGCGGCTGGGGGGCGCGCCGCAAGCCGATGGCCCTGGTGCGGGCGCTGCTGCGGTCCGGGTTACGCGATCTCACGGTCGTCTCCTGCGGCGGCCCGGACGTCGGGATGCTGGCCGCGGCCGGGCGGGTGCGGAGACTGGTCACGGCCTTCGTCACCCTCGACTCGATCCCGCTCGAACCGCACTACCGGGCGGTCCGCGAGCGCGGCGGGCTCGAACTGACGGAGGTGGACGAGGGGATGCTGCTGCGCGGTCTGGAGGCGGCGGCGCACCGGCTGCCCTTCCTGCCGGTGCGGGCGGGCGTCGGCTCGGACGTCATGCGGGTCAACCCCGGCCTGCGGACGGTCACTTCGCCGTACGAGGACGGGGAGACGCTGGTGGCGATGCCCGCGCTACGGCTGGACGCGGCCCTGGTGCATGTGCACCGTGCCGACCGGCTGGGCACCGGCCAGTGCCTGGGCCCGGACCCGTATTTCGACGATCTGTTCTGCGCGGCGGCGGACGCGGCCTACGTCTCCTGCGAGCGGATCGTGGACACGGCCGAGCTGACCGAGGAGGCACCGCCGGAGTCGCTGCTGCTGCGGCGGCTCACGGTGACGGGCGTGGTGGAGGCGCCGAGCGGCGCGCACTTCACGTCCTGCGCTCCGGACTACGAACGGGACGAGGAGTTCCAGCGGTTGTACGCGAAGACGCCGTGGCCGGAGTTCACCGGGCGGTTCCTCGGCGCCGACGAGGACGGGTACCGGGCGGCGGTGGCCGAGTGGCGCAAGGAGGAGGGGCGATGAGGGCGACCCTGGCCGAGTACTGCGTGATCGCCTGCGCCGAGGCATGGCGCGACGCCGGGGAGATACTGGCGAGCCCGATGGGCCTGATCCCCTCGCTGGGTGCCCGGCTGGCCCGGCTCACCTTCGCGCCGGATCTGCTGCTGACCGACGGGGAAGCCCTGCTGGTCCGCCCGGACGGCACCCCGGAGGGCCGGCTGACCTTCCGGGAGCATCTGACGCTGGTGGCGGGCGGCCGCCGGCACGTGATGATGGGCGCGAGCCAGATCGACCGGTACGGCAACCAGAACATCTCCTGCGTCGGCGACTGGGCCCGCCCCCGCCGCCAGCTGCTCGGGGTGCGCGGGGCCTCGCTCAACACGCTGAACAATCCGACGAGTTACTGGATCCCCCGGCACTCCCGGCGGGCGTTCGTGGAGCGGGTGGACATGGTGTGCGGGGTGGGGTACGACCGGGCGGCCGCGCTCGGCCGGACGGCCCGCTTCCATCGCCTCGGGCGGGTCGTCTCCGATCTCGGGGTCCTCGACTTCCAGACGCCGGACCACTCGATGCGGCTGGCCTCGCTGCACCCCGGGGTGAGCGTGGCCGAGGTGCGGGAGGCCACGGGCTTTGACCTCGTGGTGCCGGACGGGGTGCCGGGCACCCGGGAGCCCGAGCCCGGGGAACTGCGGCTGATCCGCGAGGTGCTGGACCCGGACGGGGCCCGTGAGCGTGCGGTGCCCGAGGGGGTGCGGGGCTGATGGAGACCGCGCTCACCCGGCTGACCGGCGTCCGTCATCCGGTGGTGCAGACCGGGATGGGCTGGGTGGCCGGACCCCGGCTGGTGTCGGCGGCGGCGAACGCGGGCGCACTGGGCATCCTGGGCTCGGCCACGATGACGCCCGCTCAACTGCGCGCGGCGATAAGGGAGGTGCGGGCGCGTACGGGGGCGCCGTTCGGGGTGAATCTGCGCGCGGACGCCCAGGACGCGGCCGAGCGGGTGGAGATCCTGCTGGCGGAGGGTGTCCGGGTGGCCTCCTTCGCGCTGGCACCCTCCCCCGAGCTGATCATCCGGCTCAAGGAGGCGGGGGTGGTGGTCGTCCCGTCCGTCGGGGCGCGGCGGCACGCGGAGAAGGTGGCGGCGTGGGGTGCGGACGCGGTGATCGTGCAGGGCGGCGAGGGCGGCGGGCACACCGGTGAGGTGGCCACGAGCGTGCTGTTGCCGCAGGTGGTGGACGCGGTGCGGATACCGGTGGTGGCGGCGGGCGGGTTCTTCGACGGGCGGGGCCTGGTGGCGGCGCTGGCGTACGGGGCGGCGGGGGTGGCGATGGGCACCCGCTTCCTGCTCACCTCGGACTCCACGGTGCCGGAGCCGGTGAAGGCCAGATATCTGGCGGCCACGGTCCGGGATGTCACCGTGACCCGCGCGGTGGACGGCCTGCCGCACCGCATGCTGCGCACGGACATGGTGACGGCGCTGGAGCGTGCGGGCCGCATACGGACCCTCGGGCACGCGCTGCGGCGGGCGGCCGGCTTCCGGCGGCTGTCGGGACTGACCTGGCGGCAGCTGGTCCGCGACGGCCTCGCCCTGCGGCACGGAAAGGAGCTGTCCTGGAGCCGGCTCCTGCTCGCGGCGAACACGCCGATGCTGCTCAAGTCGGCGATGGTGGAAGGCCGTACGGACCTGGGGGTGATGGCGGCCGGGCAGGTCGCCGGGGTGATCGAGGACCTGCCCTCGTGCGCGGAACTGGTGGAACGGATCATGAAGGAGGCGGAGGAGGTGATGCAGGGGCTGGCCACACTGCCGGAAGGCACATGGGACTGACAGTCCTTCGGAGACCACCGAACCCACGCCCCCCGGGGGCCGAAGGCTGGCGGACCGGGACAGGGGGCGGACTCGGACGGAGCTCCGGACGGCGGGCGAACTCGGACGGCGGACCTGGACGCCGGACAGACCCGTACAGCAGCCCCGGACGGCTGACGGACTTGGGCGGCGGACCGGACCGACGGACCGGCTCGGACGGCAGCCCCAGACGGCCAGCGGACCTGGGCGCCGGACCCGGACACCGGACGGACC
>NZ_JBFBFF010000003.1:0-449838 GCF_040684035.1 Streptomyces sp. NPDC093018 | reverse complement strand
GACCCGGATGACAACCCCAGACTGCGGGCCGACCCCGACAGCAGCCCCAGACGGCCAGCGAACCTGGGCGCCGGACCCGGACACCGGACGGACCCGGATGACAACCCCAGACTGCGGGCCGACCCCGACAGCAGCCCCAGACGGCCAGCGAACCTGGGCGCCGGACCCGGACACCGGACGGACCCGGGCAGCGGGCCCGGACGGCGAGCCCGAACAGCTGTCGGGCCCGGACAGCGGGCGACCCCGGACGGCGGCGGGCCCGGTCGGAGACGGGCCCGGTCGGAGACGGGCTCGGTCGGCGCCAGGCCCGGTCAACGGCGAGCCCGCTCGGCGCCGGCCCCTGTCCGCGGCGAGGCCCATCGGCGGCGAGCCCCGTCGGCGCCGGGCCCGGAAGTCGAGAGTCCGACGGCCCCTGGGCACGGCTGCCCCCCGAAGACAGCTGGCCCCCGGAGAGGGTCAGCCCCCGAAGACGGCCAGGGCCCTGAGGACGGCTGCGGCCCGAAGACGGCCAGAGCCCAGAGACGGCTGCGGCCCGAAGACGGCCAGGGTCCGGGGGTAGCCGGGGCCTGGGGGGCGGCCGCAGCCGAGGCCCCCGCCGTCGCTCAGAGGCGTTCGATGATGGTCACGTTGGCCTGGCCGCCGCCCTCGCACATGGTCTGGAGGCCGTAGCGGCCGCCGGTGCGCTCCAGTTCGTGGAGCAGGGTGGTCATCAGGCGGGCGCCGGTCGCGCCGAGGGGGTGGCCGAGGGCGATCGCGCCGCCGTTGACGTTGACCCTCTCGGGGTCGGCGCCGGTCTCCTTCAGCCAGGCGAGGACGACCGGGGCGAAGGCCTCGTTGATCTCCACGAGGTCGAGGGCGTCGATGCTCAGGCCGGTCTTCTTCAGGGCGTGCGCGGTGGCCGGGATGGGGGCGGAGAGCATGCGGATGGGGTCCTCGCCGCGTGCGGAGAGGTGGTGGACGCGGGCGCGCGGACGCAGTCCGTGGTCGCGGACCGCGCGTTCGGAGGCGAGAAGGAGGGCGGCGGCACCGTCGGAGGTCTGGGAGGAGCAGGCGGCGCTGATGGTGCCGCCGTCCAGGACCGGCTTCAGGGCGGCCATCTTCTCCAGGGAGGTGTCACGGCGGGGGCCCTCGTCCACGGCGACCGGGCCGTAGGGGACGGTCTCGCGGGCGAAGCGGCCGGTGTCGATGGCCCACACCGCCCGGCGGTGCGAGCGCAGGGCGAACTCCTCCTGCTCGGCGCGGCCGATGCGCCACTGGGCGGCGATGGCCTCGGCGCCGGCGAACTGGTTGACGGGCCGGTTGCCGTAGCGGGCGCGCCAGCCGGTGCTGCCGAGGAAGGGGCCCTCGGTCAGGCCGAGCGGGTCGGCCGCTTGGCGGGAGGCGAAGGCGATGGGGATCTGGGACATGTTCTGCACACCGCCCGCGACCACCAGGTCCTGGGTGCCGGAGAGCACGGCCTGCGCGGCGAAGTGCACGGCCTGCTGCGAGGAGCCGCACTGCCGGTCCACGGTCACGCCCGGCACCTCCTCGGGCAGTCCGGCGGCCAGCCAGCTGGTGCGGGCGATGTCCCCGGCCTGGGGCCCCACCGCGTCCAGACAACCGAACACGACGTCCTCGACGGCGGCCGGGTCGATACCGGCCCGCTCCACGAGGGCTCGAAGGACATGGGCGCCCAGGTCGGCCGGGTGGACGCCGCTGAGTCCTCCCCCGCGCCGCCCGACGGGCGTGCGGACCGCTTCGACGATGTAGGCCTCGGCCATGCGACTCGACTCCCTCGCCAGGAAAGGGGTGTTATCCGCTGTGCTCGCTCTTCTCGCTGTGCTCTTCGTGCTGTGTCGCGCGTACGGCGATGCCGTCCAGCACCATCGACAGGTACTGGCGGGCGATCTCCTCGGGGCTGTGCTGTCCGCCGGGCCGGTACCAGGAGGCGGCGACCCACACGGTGTCGCGGACGAACCGGTAGGTGAGCCGGACGTCCAGGTCGGAGCGGAAGACGTGTTCGGCGACCCCGCGTTCCAGGGTGGAGAGCCAGGCCCGTTCGAACCGGCGCTGGGACTCGGCGAGGAAGGCGAACCGGTCCTGGGCGACCAGCTGCCGGCTCTCCTTCTGGTAGATGGCGACGGCGGCGCGGTGCCGGTCGATCTCCCGGAAGGACTCGGTGACCAGGGCCTCCAGCGTCTCGCGGGGCCCGAGTCCGGCGGCGAGGACGGTGTCGTAGCCGCCCCACAGCTCGTCGAGGAAGGTGCGCAGGATCTCTTCGAGCATCGACTCCTTGGAGTCGAAGTGGTAGTAGAGGCTGCCCGCGAGCATGCCGGCGTGGTCGGCGATGCGGCGGACGGTGGTGGCGTTGTAGCCGTGTTCGGCGAACACTTCGGCGGCGGTGTTGAGGAGTTCGCCGCGCCGGACCGCGGCGGCGGTCACCTGGGGCTTCTTCTTGGTCGGCACGCACCCATTCTGGACGCTCCCCCTTCGGTCCTAGGCGCGCTGGCTGCTGACGGCTACGGTCTCGCCGGTCATGTACGAGGAGTAGCCAGAGGCGAGGAACACGATCACATTGGCCACTTCCCAGGGCTCGGCGGCGCGTCCGAAGGCCTCGCGTCCGGCCAGGTCCGCCAGGAGTTCGGGGGTGGTGACCTTCGCCAGGTGGGGGTGGTGGGCGAGGCTGGGCGCGACCGCGTTGACCCGCACCCCGTAGGGGGCGGCCTCGATGGCGGCGCAGCGGGTCAGGGCCATCACCCCGGCCTTGGCGGCGGCGTAGTGGGCCTGTCCGGCCTGGGCGCGCCAGCCGACGACGGAGGCGTTGTTGACGATCACTCCGCCGCCGGTGGTCCGCAGGGCGCGCAGGGCGGCGCGGGTGCAGCGGAAGGTGCCGTTCAGGGTGACGTCCAGGACGCGGGTCCACTGGTCGTCGGTCATGTCGGTGAGGGGCGAAGTGCCGCCGAGGCCCGCGTTGTTGACGACGATGTCCAGTCGGCCGTGCGCGGCGGCGGCCGTCTCGAACAGGGCCTGGACCTGCCGCTCGTCGGTGACGTCGCAGGGCAGGGCGGTCACCGCGCCCGGGAACCGCCGGGTCAGTTCGGCCTCGTGCTCCTTGAGGCGCCGGGGGTGTGCGTCGCTGAGCAGGACGCGGGCGCCCTCTTCCAGGAAGCGGCGCGCGGTGGCCCCGCCGATGCCGGTGCCGGCCGCCGCGGTGACGACGGCGGTGCGGCCCTTGAGCAGTCCGTGCCCGGGGACGTAGGCCGGGCTCTCGACGCCTGTCATAGGGCCAAGCTAACCTACCAAACACTTGTTAGGGAAGGATGGTGACGGCGGCCATGGACCTGACCTTCTCCCCGGCCGACGAGGAGTTCCGCGCCGAGGCCCGCGGTTGGCTTGCGGCGCATGTGCCGCGGGTGCCGCTGCCCTCGCTGGAGACGGCGGCCGGGTTCGCCGCCCATCGGGCCTGGGAGGCCGAACTGGCCGCGGACCGCTGGTCGGTGGTGTCCTGGCCGCGGCGGTACGGCGGGCGGGACGCGGGGCTGCTGGGGTGGCTGCTGTTCGAGGAGGAGTACTGGGCGGCGGGCGCGCCGGGCCGGGTCGGGCAGAACGGGGTCGATCTGCTGGCGCCGACCCTGCTGGAGCACGGGACGCGGGAGCAGTGCGCGCGGGTGCTGCCGCCGATGGCCTCGGGCGAGGTGGTGTGGGCGCAGGCGTGGTCGGAGCCGGGGGCGGGCTCGGATCTGGCCTCGCTCACCTCCCGGGCGGTGCGCGCGGACGGCGGCTGGCTGCTCAGCGGGCAGAAGACCTGGTCCTCGCGGGCGGCCTTCGCCGACCGGGCCTTCGGACTGTTCCGCAGCGATCCGGGGGCGGCGCGGCCGCATCAGGGGCTCACCTATCTGATGTTCGACCTGCGGGCCCCCGGGGTGACGGTGCGTCCGATCGGCCGGCTGGACGGCAGGCCCGCGTTCGCGGAGCTGTTCCTGGACGAGGTGTTCGTGCCGGACGAGGACGTGATCGGCGAGCCGGGGCAGGGCTGGCGGATCGCGATGTCGGCGGCGGGCAACGAGCGGGGGCTGACGCTGCGTTCGCCGGGCCGCTTCCTCGCGGCGGCGCACCGGCTGGTCGAGTTGTGGCGGGCGCGCGGCTGCCCGGAGCATGCGCGGGAGCGGGTGGCGGACGCGGTGATCGGCGCCCGCGCCTACCGGCTGTTCACCTACGCGGCCGCCTCCCGGTTCCTGGCCGGCGACCGGCTCGGCCCGGAGACCAGCATGAACAAGGTGTTCTGGTCCGAACTGGACCTCGCACTGCACGAGACGGCGCTCGATCTGCTGGGCCCGGAGGGCGAGGCGGCCGACGGCGCCTGGTCGGGGGGATACGTCTTCGCGCTGGCCGGTCCGGTCTACGCGGGCACCAACGAGATCCAGCGCGACATCATCGCCGAGCGGCTGCTCGGCCTGCCGAGGGGACGCCGCTGATGCGCTTCCTGCCCGATGCCGAACAGCGGGCCTTCACCGACTCGTTGGGCGCCCTGCTGGCGGCGGCGGACACCCCGGCGGTGGTCCGGGAGTGGAGCCGTGGCGAGCATGCGCGCGGGCGGGCGCTGTGGGCGCGGCTCGGGGCGGCGGGGGTGTTCGGGCTCGCGGTGCCGGAGGAGTACGGCGGGGCGGGGCGACGCCCGGTGGAACTGGCTCTGGCCTTCGTGGAGTTGGGGCGGCACGCGGTGCCCGGGCCGCTGGTGGAGACGGTGGTGGCGGCCGTGCTCCTGGACGCGCCGCCGCACGCCGGGCGCTTTCTGCCGGGGCTCGCGGCAGGCGCGGAGACGGCCACCGTGGCACCGCCCGGTGGCCTCGCCCTGGATGGGGACTCGGCCGCGCTCCGGCTCGCGCTCACCCCCGACGGGCTGTACCTGGCGACCCCGGGACCAGTGCGCGCGTCGCTCGACCCCGCCCGCCGGCTGACCCCGCTCACCCCGGACGGCGCGCCGCTGCTCACCGCTCCCGCGTACGAACGGGCCCTCCTCTGGGCCCGGTTGGCCGTCGCCGCCCAGGCGCTCGGGGTGGGTCTTGCCCTGCTGGACCGCACGGTGCGCTATGTCGGGCAGCGCACCCAGTTCGGGGTGCCCGTCGGCTCCTTCCAGGCGGTCAAGCACCGGCTGGCCGACGCGAAGACGGCCCTGGAGTTCGCCCGGCCCCTCGTGCTCGGCGCGGCGGTGTCGATGCGCCCGGCGGATGTGGCCGCGGCCAAGCTCAGGGCGTGCGAGGCGGCGTACACCACGGCGCGGACGGCGCTGCATCTGCACGGCGCGATCGGCTACACCGCGGAGTACGACCTCTCCCTGTGGCTCACCAAGGCCCGTGCGCTGCGCACCGCGTGGGGGGCGCCCGAGGAGTGCCGGGAGCTGGTCCTGGCGGACGCCCTCGGGGAGGTGACCGGCTGAGCGGCCCGGTTCAGGAGGAGCGGAGGATGCCCGCGGCGCGCGCGGCCGACAGCCAGGAGGGGAACTCGGCGACGAGACGGTCGTACAGCTCGGTGTCGGGGACGCGTCGGGGGTCCTCGCCCGCGTGGAAGAAGCCGGCGTTGTCCACGATCCGTTTGCCGGGCACCGGGAGTTCGTCCAGTCTCCGCAGGAAGTCGAACTGCTTGCTGTGCGGGTCGCCGAAGCCGATGAACTGCCAGAACAGGGGGAGCTTGGCGGACTTGCAGAGATAGCGTTCCGCGGCGAGCTTGTTGATCGGGCCGCCGTCGGTCTGGAAGACGACCAGGGCGGGGTCGGTGGCGCCGCTGTCCAGGTAGTGGTCGATGACGGCGTCCATCGCCAGGTGGTAGCTGGTCTTGCCCATGTGGCCGAGCCCGGCGACGATCCGCTCGACGCTGCCCTCGTGACCGGCGAGGGGTATGTCGGTGACGGCGTCGATGTCGGTGGAGAAGAACACCACCGGCACCCGGCCGTCGTCGTCCAGGTGCGCGGACAGCCCCAGCACCCGGTCGGCGAGCGCCTGGACGCTGCCGTCCTGGTAGTAGGGCCGCATGGAGCCGGAGTGGTCGAGGACCAGGTAGACGGCGGCCCGCAGCCCGTCCAGGCCGTGTTTGCGCAGGCTGATCCCGGCCGAGCGGTAGGCGCCGACGAGCGCGGGCGCGCTCTCCTCCACCTTGCGCAGACTGATCGCGGCCATGGCCCGCCCCCTCCGGCTGTTCCGAGGGGCCGAGCCTACGTGATCACGCGCACCGGGCGTCACGGCCCTCCCACAGGTTCGCTATTTTGTTCGCTGCCGCCCCACCGGCTCGCTGTGCTTCCCCCCGCCCCTCCCCTTTCCTTGTCGTATTTCCCTTTTCGAGGAGCCGGCCCGTGGCCGCCGAGTCCGTCGTGACCACCTGTTTCCGTCATCCGCGGGTGGAGTCGTATGTCCGCTGCACCCGCTGCGACCGCTTCATCTGCCCGTCCTGCATGCGGGCGGCCTCCGTCGGCCATCAGTGCGTCGACTGTGTGAAGGAGGGCGCCCGTTCGATCCGGGGGGCGCGGACCGTGTTCGGGGGCCGGATCGCCGCGGTGCCGCTGGTGACCTACGTACTGGTCGGGCTGAACGTGGTGGCGTATCTGGTGGAGCTGGCCAGGCCGTCGTTCGAGTACCGCTTCGCGATGCTCGGTGCCACGCCCGCCGGCTATGTCCCTCAGGGGGTCGCGCACGGGGACTGGTACCGGCTGCTGACCGGCGCGTTCCTGCATCTGACGCCCGGTGAGGGGACGTTCGGGATCACGCACATCCTGTTCAACATGGTGGCGCTGTGGAACATCGGCCGGGTCGTGGAGACCCAGCTGGGCCGGGTGCGCTACCTCGCCCTGTATCTGCTGTCGGCGCTCGGCGGCTCGGTGCTGGAGCTGCTGCTGATCCCGGAGTCGTACACCGTCGGCGCCTCCGGTGCGATCTTCGGACTGGGCGCCGCCTACTGGGTCATGGGGCGCCGCCTCGGCCATGACATGCGCGAGGTCAACCGGTACATGGCGGGCCTGCTGCTGTGGCTGGTGATCTCCGCGGGGCTGACCTCCTGGCAGGGCCATCTCGGCGGGCTGCTCGCGGGCGCCGTGGTGACGCTGGCGTACGCCTACGCGCCCCGCGACCGGCGGCGCGCCCTGGTGCAGGCGGGGGTGTGCGTGGCCCTGCTCGCCCTGCTGGTCGCGCTCGCCTGGCTGAAGGCGGCCTCGCTGACCGCCTGAGCCGGGGCACCGCGCGGTGCCCCGGAAAAGTCAACGGCGTCTGCCCGGTCGTCCGGTCGGGGACAGGTGGGCAGACGCCATTGGTGTTCCGCACGCCTTTGTGCGGGACGTTCCAGGGGTGCCGTCAGACCGCGAGCGCGCGGTCGGTCGGGCGGATCGGGGCCGGCAGGTCGCTGGCCCCGGTCAGGTAGCGGTCGACGCCGCGGGCGGCCGAGCGGCCCTCCGCGATCGCCCAGACGATGAGGGACTGCCCGCGGCCGGCGTCACCGGCGACGAACACTCCCGGCACATTGGTCTGGAAATCGGCGTCGCGGGCGATGTTACCGCGCTCGTCGAGGTCTAGACCAAACTGCTCCACCAGGCCGTTCTCCCGGTCGGTGCCGGTGAAGCCCATCGCCAGGGTGACCAGCTGGGCCGGGATGCGACGCTCGGTGCCCGGCTTCTGGGTCAGCCTGCCGTCCACGAACTCGACCTCGGCGATGTGCAGCCACTGCACATTGCCGTCCTCGTCGCCCTCGAAGTGGGTGGTGGAGGCGGAGTAGATCCGCTCGCCGCCCTCCTCATGGGCCGAGGTGACCTTGTAGAGGATCGGGAAGGTGGGCCAGGGCTGCCCGGTCGGGTGCCGCTCGTCGTTCGGGCGGGGCATGATCTCCAGCTGGGTGACCGAGGCCGCGCCCTGGCGGTGGGCGGTGCCCACGCAGTCCGCGCCGGTGTCACCGCCGCCGATCACGACCACGTGCTTGCCCTCGGCCGAGACGGGCGCGGACACATAGTCGCCCTCCTGGACCTTGTTGGCCAGCGGCAGGTACTCCATCGCCTGGTAGACGCCCTTCAACTGCCGCCCGGGGACGGGCAGATCACGGGCGGTGGTGGAACCCGCGGCGATCACGATCGCGTCGTAGCGCTTCTTCAGGTCGCGGGCGTTGAGGTCGCGGCCGACCTCCACGCCGGTACGGAAGCGGGTGCCCTCCGCGCGCATCTGCTCGATACGGCGGTTGATGTGCCGCTTCTCCATCTTGAACTCGGGGATGCCGTAGCGCAGCAGGCCCCCGATGCGGTCCGCGCGCTCGTAGACGGCGACCGTGTGGCCGGCCCGGGTCAGCTGCTGGGCGGCGGCCAGCCCGGAGGGGCCCGAGCCGATGACCGCGACCGTCTTGCCGGACAGGCGCTCGGGGATGCGCGGGGCGACGTGCCCGCCCTCCCACGCCTTGTCGATGATGGAGACCTCGACGTTCTTGATGGTGACCGGCTGCTGGTTGATGCCGAGCACACAGGCCGACTCGCACGGCGCGGGGCACAGCCGCCCGGTGAACTCCGGGAAGTTGTTGGTGGCGTGCAGCCGCTCGTAGGCGGCGCCCCAGTCCTCGCGGTAGGCGTAGTCGTTCCACTCCGGGATCAGGTTCCCGAGCGGACAGCCGTTGTGGCAGAACGGGATGCCGCAGTCCATGCACCGGCTGGCCTGCTTGCCGATGATCGGCAGCAGGGAGCCGGGGACGTAGACCTCGTTCCAGTCCTGGACACGCTCACCGACGGGACGGGTCCTGGCGACCTCGCGGCCGTGGTTGAGGAAGCCCTTCGGATCAGCCATTGGTCGCCGCCTCCATCATCTTCTCGGTGATCTCGGTCTCGGAGAGACCGGCTCGCTCGGCGGCGTCCTTGGCGGCGAGCACTGCCTGGTACGTGCTGGGGATGATCTTGCTGAACCGGACCGCGGCCGCGTCCCAGTCGGCGAGCAGCTTCGCGGCGACGGTCGAACCGGTCTCCTCGGCGTGCCGGCGCACCACGTCGTGCAGCCACGCCTTGTCCGCGTCGGTGAGCTCCTGGACCGCGTCCGCGTTGCCCGCGTTGACGTTGTCGGGGTCGAGGTCGATGACATAGGCGATGCCACCGGACATGCCCGCCGCGAAGTTGCGGCCGGTCGGGCCGAGGACGACCGCGTGACCACCGGTCATGTACTCGCAGCCGTGGTCGCCCACGCCCTCGGAGACGACCAGCGCGCCGGAGTTGCGCACGCAGAACCGCTCACCGGTACGACCGCGCAGGAACAGCTCGCCGCCGGTGGCGCCGTAGCCGATGGTGTTGCCCGCGATCGTCGAGTACTCGGCGAGGTGGTCGGCGGCGCGGTCCGGGCGGACGATGATCCGGCCGCCCGAGAGGCCCTTGCCGACGTAGTCGTTGGCGTCGCCCTCCAGGCGCAGCGTGATGCCGCGCGGCAGGAAGGCGCCGAAGGACTGGCCCGCGGAACCGGTGAAGGTGATGTCGATGGTGTCCTCGGGCAGGCCCGCGCCGCCGAACTTCCGGGTCACCTCGTGGCCGAGCATGGTGCCGACCGTGCGGTTGATGTTGCGGATGGCGACCTGGGCGCGCACCGGCTGGGCCTCGGTCGCGTCGTTCGCGGCCAGGGCGTCGGCGGCGAGCTTGATCAGCTCGTTGTCCAGGGCCTTCTGCAGGCCGTGGTCCTGGGCGATCTGCCGGTGGCGGACGGCGCCCGCGGGCAGCTCCGGCACATGGAACAGCGGCGCCAGCTCCAGGCCCTGCGCCTTCCAGTGGTCGACGGCGCGCCGCACGTCCAGCACCTCGGCGTGGCCGACGGCCTCCTCGATGGAGCGGAAGCCCAGCTCGGCGAGCAGCTCGCGGACCTCCTCGGCGATGAACCGGAAGAAGTTCACGATGTGCTCGGCCTTGCCGGCGAAGCGCTCGCGCAGCACCGGGTTCTGGGTGGCGATGCCGACCGGACAGGTGTCCAGGTGGCAGACGCGCATCATGACGCAGCCGGAGACGACGAGCGGCGCGGTCGCGAAACCGAACTCCTCGGCGCCGAGCAGCGCGGCGATGACCACATCGCGGCCGGTCTTGAGCTGACCGTCGGTCTGTACGACGATCCGGTCGCGCAGCCCGTTGAGCAGCAGCGTCTGCTGGGTCTCGGCCAGGCCCAGCTCCCAGGGGCCGCCCGCGTGCTTGAGGGAGGTCAGCGGGGAGGCGCCGGTGCCGCCGTCATGGCCGGAGATCAGCACGACGTCCGCGTGTGCCTTGGACACACCGGCCGCGACCGTGCCGACGCCGACCTCGGAGACCAGCTTGACGTGGATCCGCGCCCGGGGGTTGGCGTTCTTGAGGTCGTGGATCAGCTGGGCGAGATCCTCGATGGAGTAGATGTCGTGGTGCGGCGGCGGGGAGATCAGGCCCACGCCGGGCGTCGAGTGCCGCGTCTTGGCGACCCAGGGGTAGACCTTGTGGCCGGGCAGCTGGCCGCCCTCGCCGGGCTTGGCGCCCTGGGCCATCTTGATCTGGATGTCGTCCGCGTTGACCAGGTACTCGGAGGTGACGCCGAAACGGCCGGAGGCGACCTGCTTGATCGCCGAGCGGCGCGCGGGGTCGTACAGGCGGTCCGGGTCCTCGCCGCCCTCACCGGTGTTGGACTTGCCGCCCAGCTGGTTCATGGCGATGGCGAGGGTCTCGTGCGCCTCCTTGGAGATGGAGCCGTACGACATCGCGCCGGTCGAGAACCGCTTGACGATCTCGCTGACCGGCTCGACCTCCTCGACCGGGATCGGCGCCCGGCCAGAGTCGAAGCCGAACAGGCCGCGCAGCGTCATCAGGCGCTCGGACTGCTCGTTCACGCGCGAGGTGTACTTCTTGAAGATGTCGTAGCTCGCGGTGCGCGTGGAGTGCTGGAGGCGGAAGACCGTCTCCGGGTCGAACAGATGCGGCTCGCCCTCGCGGCGCCACTGGTACTCGCCGCCGATGTCCAGGGCGCGGTGCGCCGGGGCGATGCCGGAGGCGGGGTACGCCTTGGCGTGCCGGGCGGCGACCTCGCCGGCGATGACGTCGATGCCGACGCCGCCGATCTTGGTGGCGGTGCCGTTGAAGTACTTCTCCACGAAGGTCTCGTCCAGGCCGACGGCCTCGAAGACCTGGGCGCCGCGGTAGGAGGCGACGGTGGAGATGCCCATCTTGGACATGACCTTCAGGACGCCCTTGCCGAGGGCGTAGATCAGGTTCTTGATGGCCTTCTCGGGGTCGGCGCCGTCGAGGAAGGTGCCCGCGCGGACCAGGTCCTCCACCGATTCCATCGCCAGGTACGGGTTGACGGCGGCGGCGCCGAAGCCGATCAGCAGGGCCACATGGTGGACCTCGCGGACGTCGCCGGCCTCGACCAGCAGGCCCACATGGGTGCGCTGCTTGGTGCGGATGAGGTGGTGGTGGACGGCCGCGGTGAGCAGCAGCGAGGGGATCGGCGCGTGCTCGGCGTCGGAGTGCCGGTCGGAGAGGACGATCAGCCGGGCGCCGTTCTCGATGGCCGCGTCGGCCTCGGCGCAGATCTCCTCGATGCGGGCGGCCAGCGACTCGCCGCCGCCGCTCACCCGGAACAGTCCGGAGAGGGTCGCGGCCTTGAAGCCGGGCATGTCGCCGTCGGCGTTGATGTGGATGAGCTTGGCCAGCTCGTCGTTGTCGATCACCGGGAAGGGCAGCAGGACGGACCTGCAGGAGGCGGCAGTCGGGTCGAGCAGATTGCCCTGCGGGCCGAGCGCGCTGCGCAGGGAGGTGACCAGTTCCTCGCGGATGGCGTCCAGCGGCGGGTTGGTGACCTGGGCGAACAGCTGGGTGAAGTAGTCGAAGAGCAGCCGGGGGCGCTCGGACAGGGCCGCGATCGGGGAGTCGGTGCCCATGGAGCCGATCGGCTCGGCGCCGGTGCGGGCCATCGGGGCGAGGATGACGCGCAGCTCCTCCTCGGTGTAGCCGAAGGTCTGCTGGCGGCGGGTGACCGAGGCGTGGGTGTGCACGATGTGCTCGCGCTCGGGCAGGTCGCCCAGCTCGATCTCGCCGGCCTCCAGCCATTCGGCGTACGGCTGTGCGCCGGTGAGCGAGGCCTTGATCTCGTCGTCCTCGACGATGCGGTGCTCGGCGGTGTCCACGAGGAACATCCGGCCGGGCTGGAGGCGGCCCTTGCGGACCACCCGGGCGGGGTCGATGTCGAGGACGCCGACCTCGGAGCCGAGGACGACCAGGCCCTCGTCGGTGACCCAGTAGCGGCCGGGGCGCAGACCGTTGCGGTCGAGCACGGCGCCGACCTGGGTACCGTCGGTGAAGGTGACGCAGGCGGGGCCGTCCCACGGCTCCATCATCGTGGCGTGGAAGCCGTAGAAGGCGCGCCGGGCCGCGTCCATGGAGGCGTGGTTCTCCCAGGCCTCCGGGATCATCATCAGCACGGAGTGCGGCAGCGAGCGGCCGCCGAGGTGCAGCAGCTCCAGGACCTCGTCGAAGGAGGCGGAGTCGGAGGCGTCCGGGGTGCAGACCGGGAAGATCCGGTCCAGCTTCTCCGCGGGGCCGAACAGGTCGGAGGCCAGCCGGGACTCGCGGGCGCGCATCCAGTTGCGGTTGCCCTTGACCGTGTTGATCTCGCCGTTGTGGGCGATGAAGCGGTACGGGTGGGCGAGCGGCCACGACGGGAAGGTGTTCGTGGAGAACCGGGAGTGCACCAGCGCGATCGCGGAGGCGAAGCGGCGGTCCGAGAGATCCGGGAAGAAGGGCTCCAGCTGGCCGGTGGTCAGCATGCCCTTGTAGACGACGGTGCGCGCGGACAGCGAGGGGAAGTAGACGCCCGCCTCGCGCTCGGCGCGCTTGCGCAGCACGAACGCCTTGCGGTCCAGGGCGATGCCCTCGCTCGAACCGTCGCTCACGAAGATCTGCCGGAAGACCGGCATGGTGGCGCGGGCGGTGGCGCCCAGCAGCTCGGGCGCGACCGGGACCTCGCGCCAGCCGAGGACGGTCAGGTCCTCCTCGGCGGCGATCGTCTCGATCGCCGAGACGGCGCCCTCGGTGCCCTCGCCGGGCAGGAAGGCGATGCCGACGGCGTACGAACCGGCGGCGGGCAGTTCAAATCCGGCCACCTCGCGGAAGAAGGCGTCCGGCACCTGCGAGAGCAGGCCCGCGCCGTCGCCCGAGTCCGGCTCGGAGCCGGTGGCGCCGCGGTGCTCCAGATTGCGCAGCACGGTGAGCGCCTGCTCGACCAGGGTGTGGGAGGCCTCGCCGGTGAGAGTGGCGACGAAACCGACGCCACAGGCGTCGTGTTCGTTGCGGGGGTCGTACATACCCTGCGCAGCAGGGCGAGCATCCATGAACGACCAGTTCTGGCCGTTCTCGGAATGCTGGGACGGCTGGCGCGGCGTACGCATCGGCTCTCCCGTCGTCGTCATATGGCATGTGGCGTGTGCCGAGGGACGACGTTGGCCCTCTGCGGAGATGGCGAAATTTCGTGCAGGTTACATGATGACCCGGTTCTCGGGAAGCGGATACTCCGTTTCATCATGCGGACACCGCAGGGGTTCTCGGCGGGTGCCCGGAGGCCGCGCGGGGCGGCCTGTCACCGCACGAAGCGGCCGGTGCCGCATGGCGCGACGACCGGGTGCCGCACGGGGCGACCTGGCCGCCGCGGTGGCGGCGAACGCGTGGGGGGGTGGACCGCTGCGACACCATCGGTCGGATCGGTGACCATCGGTCCAGAGGGAGCAGGGAGGGTCTTCGTCGGCCCACCCCACAGGGGTGCGGCAGGCGTCATTGCCCACAGCGCTTACGGCTCATGCCCCGTGGTCATGCATCCGAAACCAACGGGTAACGGGTACTTATTCGTCACCACGTATAAGTACCGGCGCGCGTCATCCTACGGCCGTTCCGAACAGCGCGCCGAGGGCGTACGTCACACCGGCGGCCGCACCGCCCAGCGCGAGCTGCCGCAGACCGCTGAACCACCAGCTGCGCGCGGTCACCTTGGCCACGACGGCGCCACAGCCGAAGAGCCCGATCAGCGCGAGCAGCAGGGCGGGCCACAGGACGGTCGCGCCGAGCAGGTACGGCAGCAGGGGCAGCAGCGCGCCGAGGGCGAAGGAGCCGAACGAGGAGACGGCCGCGACCAGCGGGGAGGGCAGGTCACTCGGGTCGATGCCCAGTTCCTCGCGGGCGTGTATCTCCAGGGCCTGCTCGGGGTCCTTGGACAGCTGCCGGGCGACCTCGCGGGCCAGCTCGGGCGCCACGCCCCGGGCCGCGTAGAGTGCCGCGAGCTCGTCCTCCTCGTCCTGGGGGTGGCGGCGCAGTTCACGGCGCTCGACGTCCAGCTCGGCCTCGACCAGGTCGCGCTGGGAGGCGACGGAGGTGTACTCGCCCGCGGCCATGGAGAAGGCACCGGCGGCGAGGCCCGCGAGTCCGGTGATGACGATGGTCTGATGGCCGACGGCGCCGCCGGCCACGCCGGTCATCAAGGCGAGGTTGGAGACCAGGCCGTCCATCGCGCCGAACACGGCGGGGCGCAGCCAGCCGCCGTTGACGTCGCGGTGCGTGTGGTTGTCGCGGTGCGCTTCGTGCAGCGCCGCCGTGGTCTCGATGAGGGCCATGATCTTCTTCCCCGATTTAGCTTAGCCAAAGCTAACTTTGGACGAGTTCTATTTTTCGACACCACAGAATCTACGCCGTTCCCGATCACGCCGCCAGCAAGGAAAGGCTGGGCTAACCTGCGGCTTTACGGTTTTTACGCTCATCCGCGCCCCCAACCGCTCAGGTTGCCGAGCGGGTGACAGGACCCCTTCCCAGGCACGTACGGCGGCCCGTCGTGGGACACATCCGCAAAGGGTCCGCGGGCCCGGACGGGTCCCGCCGAAGGAGGCCGCCCATGGCATCGACCGCCTGCACTCCCCCGCTCCCGGCATCCGATGAGCTCACCGGAGTGCGCTCCCGGGCCCGGGGCGCACTGCTCGGCCTGGCCGTCGGCGACGCGCTCGGCGCCCCCGCGGAGAATCTGAAGCCCTCCGAGATCCGGGCCCGCTGGGGCCGTATCACCGGGTTCGTCGCGGACCGGCCGCAGGGTACGGACGACACCGAGTACGCGCTCTTCTCCGGACTGCTGCTCGCCCGGCACGGCTCCGCGCTCACCCCGGCGCACGCGGAGGCGGCCTGGCACGAGTGGATCACCGAGCGGGCCACGTTCCGCGGCGCGGGCTTCAGCGAGCGGGGCACGCTGGAGAATCTGCGCCGGGGGCTCGCGGCGCCGATCTCCGCGCAGCACCGGCACGCCTGGAGCGACGGACTCGCGATGCGCGCGGCGCCCTTCGGGGTGTTCGCGGCGGGCCGCCCCGGGGAGGCGGCCCGGCTGGTCGCGATCGACGGCTCCGTCAGCCACGAGGGCGAGGGAATCTACGGCGGCCAGGCCGTCGCGGCGGGGGTGGCCGCGGCGATGGCGGGCGCCCCGGTCCCGGTGGTGATCGCCGCGGCCCTCGCGGTGATCCCGGACGACTCCTGGACCGCGCGTTCGCTGCGCCGCGCGGTGGCCGTCGCCCACCGCGGCGAACGTGCGGTCCGCTCCGCGGTCGTCATCGGCGGCTATCCCTGGACCGACCTCGCCCCGGAGGCCGTCGCGCTGGCCTTCGGCGCCTACGCCACGGCCGACGGCGACTTCCGCGAGGCGGTCCTGACCGCCGTCAACATGGGCCGCGACGCGGACACGACGGCGGCGGTGGCGGGCGCGCTCTCGGGCGCGAGCCAGGGTCTGTCCGCGATCCCGGCGGCCTGGGCGGACGCGATCGGCCCGGCGCGGGGAAGGTGCCTGCCGTCGATGGGCGGACGGCATGTGCTGGAGGTGGCGGACCTCCTCCTCCCACCCACGGAGCCGCCCCGGCCGACACCGACCGCCCTTGATACGACGGCCCCACCTCAGCCGGCACCAGCCGCGCCCCGACCGGCGGCCCCACCCCTGCCCGCTCTCGCGACCCGTCGGCCGACCGCCGCACCTGCACCCGTCCCTAGCCCCGTCCCCGTCCTCACCATCGAGGCGGGCAGCGCGGTGGACGGTGTCATGGACGCGGTCGGGGCCGATGCCGGGGTCGGCACCGAAGGGACCGCCTGATGGCCGGGCGCGTCGAAGGGATGCTGCTGGGGCTGGCGGCCGGGGACGCCGCCGGCTGGCCCGCTGCCCGGCACCGCGCCGCGCGGATGCCCGAGTGGACCCGTCGGCTCACCCGCGAGCTGGACACCTTCGCGGAGCAGAACGCGACCACCACCCTCCCGGTGCCGATCGCCCTCAACCAACCCCCCGAACCCCTCCGCCTCGGGCCCTCCGACGACGCCGAATGGGCGGCCTTCGCCGCGGAGGCGGTGCTGCGGGCCGGGCCCGACGACGCCCTCGGCGACCTCAGCCGTGACCGTCGTATGCGCGCCGCCATCGACCTCACCTGGTCCGCCGTCGCCTGCGAGGTCGCCGCCGCCGCGGACCGCGCGCCGGAGATCGAGTCCGCCGTACTGCCGCTGCGCGCCCGCATCTCGGTCCGGGCCGGACTCGGCAACCTCGCCACCGGTCTGCGCCCGCCCGCCAGCGGCCACGACAACCCGCACTACTTCGACGACGCCGCCTGCGTACGCGCCTGCGCCCTCGCCGTGGCGCACCCCGGGGACCCCGAACGCGCCGCCGCCCTCGCCGAGTTCGACGCCCGCTACACCCAGGACGGTGACGGTGTGCACGGCGCCCGCGCCATGGCGGCGGCCGTCTCGCTCGCCCTCACCGGCGCGGACACCCGCACCTGTGTCACCGCCGCCCTCGCCGAACTCCCGCCCGACACGGAGATCGGCCGCAACGCCCGGCACGCGCTCGCCCTCGCCGCGGACGGCGCGTCCGCCTTCGCCCTCGTACCGCTCCTCGAACACCAGATCGTGGACCACGTCTACAGCTATGGCGTGGCCGCCGCCGAGACCGTCCCTGTCGCGCTCGCGCTGACCACCGCCACCGACGGCCGTATCGCCGCGGCCGTGCCCGCGGCCGCCTGCCTGTCCCGGGTCGCCGACTCGGCCCCCGCCCTCGTGGGCGCCCTCACCGGCGCGCTCGGTGGCGCCGCCGCGATCCCGGAGACCTGGCGGGACGCCTGCCGGGTGCTGCCCGGCTGCGCCCTGCCCCGCCTCACCGGCACCGATCTGGTGGAACTCGCCGGACTTCTGGAAGCCGCGCAACCGGCCCGCCCGGGAGGATGATTCGGGCATGACGCCCAAGCAACCCAAAGGCACCGGACAGCCCGATCTGGACGAACGGATCACCGGCGCCCTCGTCGGAGCCGCCGTCGGCGACGCCCTCGGCGGACCGGTGGAGGGCTACTCCCCCGACCAGATCACCGAGCGCCACGGCGGCCTGGTGCACGGCATCGTCGGCCCCTGGCACGGCGACGCCTGGCGCACCGCCCGCCCGCTCGCGCCGTACCACAAGGGCGACGGACACGTCACCGACGACACCTTGATGACGCACGCCCTGGTCCGGGTCTACGACCGCGTCCGCGACCACCTCGACGCCTACGCGCTCGCCGAGCACCTGGTGCCCGACCTGATGACCAACCCCCGCTGGATCCCCGAGCTGGAGGCGGAGGCGCTGCCGCTGCACCGTCTCTTCCTCGCCGAGAAGTGGCTGGTGGCCCGGCTCGCCTACGGCCACGCGGACCCCCGGGAGGCGGGCACCGGCAACATCGTCAACTGCGGTGCGGCGATGTACATGGCGCCCGTCGGCCTGGTCAACGCGGCCGATCCGCGGGCCGCTTACGCCGAGGCGCTGGACATCGCCGGTGCCCACCAGTCGTCGTACGGCCGGGAGGCGGCCGGTGTCTTCGCCGCGGCCGTCGCCGCCGCCAGCGCGCCGGACGCGACGGCGGACTCGGTGGTGACCGCCTGTCTCGCGCTGGCCAAGGACGGCACCCGGGAGGCGATCGAGAAGGTCTGCGAAGTGGCCTGCCGGCACAGCGACTTCGCCTCGGCGCTCGGTCCGCTGCGCGCGGCGGTCGAGCCGTACGACACCGTCGGCCCGGACTACCGGGCCCCCTCGCTCGGTGCCCGCCGCCCCTCGCGGCTGCACTCCATCGAGGAACTCCCCGTCGCCCTCGGCATGTTGGTGATCTCCGGCGGCGACTACCGGCACGCGGTGCTCGGTTCGGTCAACTACGGGCGCGACTGCGACTCGATCGCCACCATGGCCGGTGCCCTCGCGGGCGCGCTCGGCTCGCCGGTGCCCGAGGAGTGGGCGAAGACGGTCGCGGAGGCCAGCCGACTGGACCTGTGGCAGCCGGCCCGAACGCTCGCCCAGGTCACGCGCGAGGTGTTCGCCCTCGACCGCGCCCGGCGCCGCGCCCATGAGCTGGCCTTCGCGGCCCTGGGAGGAGTCCCGGACACGGATGACGCGCCCCGCTCAGACCGGACAGGCACCCCCGACCCGGACGACCCACCCCGCTCCGACCAGACAGCCACCCCCGACCCGGACGACCCACCCCGCTCCGACCAGACAGCCACCCCCGACCCGGACGACCCACCCCGCTCCGACCGGGGAGGTGTGCCGTGCTCCGGCTGACCTGGGTCCAGCCCGAGGACCTGCTCGGGCACGAGCTGCGCCAGGCCCGCCTCGACGGCCGTGAGCCGTCCCGGATCGAGGAGCGCTGGCGGGCGGCGGGCGGCCCGGACGCCCCGGACCGGGCGGGCGCCTCCCCGCACCGCGTCTCCCGCTATCTGCGGCTGCTCGCCGAGGATCTGCTGGACGAACTGGCCGATCTGCCCAGCCGGTTGGCCGACGACGAGCCGACCGATCCGGCCGCGATCCGGGCCGCCTGCCCCGACTGGCCCACCGCGCGGCTCGCCGGGGCGCCGGGACCGCTCGCGTTCGAGGCGTCCTGGCTGGGCCGGGCCGCCGGCTGCCTGCTGGGCAAGCCGGTCGAGAAGCTGCCCCCGGACGCCGTGCGCGCCCTCGCACGGGCGAGCGGCAACTGGCCGCTGACCGGCTACTTCACCGCCCGGGGCGTGCCCGCCGAACTGCTCGACGCGCATCCGTGGAACCGCCGCTCGGCCGCCACCTCGCTCGCCGAGAACATCGACGGCATGCCCGAGGACGACGACCTCGACTACCCGCTGCTCAACCTCCTGTTGCTCCAGCGGCACGGCAAGGGCTTCAGCACCGCGGACGTCGCCCGGCTGTGGCTCGACGAGCTGCCCCCGGGGCGGACGTTCACCGCGGAGCGCCTCGCCTACCGCAACCTCCTTTGCGGTGTGGAACCCCCGCACACCGCCCGCCACCGCAACCCCTTCCGGGAGTGGATCGGCGCCCTGATCCGCGCCGACGTCCACGGCTGGACCAACCCGGGCGACCCGGGCGCCGCCGCCGAACAGGCTTACAGGGACGCCGTGTTGACCCATACGGGCAACGGTGTCTACGCCGCCATGTTCACCGCCGCCACCCTCGCCGCGGCCGCCACCGGCGACCATGACGTCCACGCCTGTCTGCGGATCGGCCGTTCGGTCGTCCCGGACCGCTCCCGGCTCGCCGGGGCCATCGACCACGCCGTCCGACTGGCCGCCCGGCACGAGGACTTCGACACCGTGGTGGACGAACTCCACGCCCGCTACTCCCCCACCCACCACTGGGTGCACGCCCTGCCCAACACCGCCCTGCTGGCCGCCGCGCTCACCCACGCGGACGGCGACTTCACCGGCTCGATCGGGCGGGCGGTGGCGGGCGGCCTGGACACCGACTCGGTCGGCGCGAGCGCGGGCAGCATCGCCGGGCTCCTCGCGGGCTCCCCCGCCGCGCTCCCCGAGCACTGGCGGGCCCCGCTGAAGAACCGGCTCGCCACCACCGTCGCCGACTTCGACGGCACCGGCTTCGACACCCTCGCCCACCTCACCCATCTGGAGGCGAACCGCCCATGACCCATATCGCCGTCCTCGGCAGCACGAACATGGATCTCGTCGCCTTCGTCGCCAAGGCCCCGGGGCGCGGCGAGACGGTGACCGGCCGGGAGTTCCGTACGATCCCCGGCGGCAAGGGCGCCAACCAGGCGATCGCCGCCGCCCGGGCCGGCGCCACCGTCTCGATGATCGGCGCGGTGGGCAACGACGCGGCCGGGACCCGGCTGCGGGAGACCCTCGAACACTCCGGCGTGGACACCGACTTCCTGCGCACGGTCGAGGGCCCCTCCGGCACCGCGCACATCGTGGTGGACGACGAGGGCGGCAACTCCATCGTCGTCATCCCGGGCGCCAATGGCACCGTCGACCATCTCTCGCCCGGCGACGAGGGGCTGATCGCCTCCGCCGACACCCTGCTGCTCCAGCTGGAGATCCCGCTGGCCGCGGTGGTCGCGGGCGCCGCCGCCGCGCACCGGCACGGGGTCCGGACGATCCTCACCCCCTCCCCCGTCCAGCCGCTGCCGCCCGAACTCCTCGCCGCCACCGATCTGCTGGTGCCCAACCAGTACGAGGCCATCACCCTCACCGGCCGCACCGACCCGCGCGAGGCCGCCACCGCACTGCTCGAACTGGTGCCGCGCGCGGTGGTCACCCTGGGCGCCACCGGCTGTCTGTACGTCTCCCGGGACGCCGAGCCGCTGGTGGTGCCCGCGCCCCGGGTCGAGGCGGTGGACAGCACGGGCGCGGGCGACACCTTCACCGGGGCGCTCGCGGTGGCCCTGGCCGAGGAGAAACCCGTACGGGAGGCCCTGTCCTGGGCGGCCGCCGCGGCGTCCCTCTCGGTCGAGCGGGCCAGGGCGTCGGCGTCGATGCCGTACCGCCCGGAGATCGACGCCCGGTTCACCGCGTGAACGGGGCCAGGGGTGAAGGGGCGAGCGGGGGTACGACGGCGCGCGCCGGGGCGCTGGACGGGGTGCGGGTGCTGGACCTGGCGACGCTCTTCGCCGGGCCCATGGCCGCGACGCTGCTCGGTGACTTCGGCGCCGAGGTGATCAAGGTCGAGCATCCGGGGCGCCCCGATCCATCGCGGGGGCACGGCCCGGCGAAGGACGGGGTCGGCCTGTGGTGGAAGGTGCTCGGCCGCAACAAGCGGGCGATCACCCTGGACCTGTCCCGGCCGGGCGGCCGGGCGACCCTGCTGCGGCTCGCCGCCACCGCCGATGTCGTGATCGAGAACTTCCGCCCCGGGACGCTGGAGAAATGGGACCTGGGCTGGGCGGAGCTGTCCGCGGCCAACCCGCGCCTGGTGCTCGCCCGGGTCACCGCGTTCGGGCAGTTCGGGCCGTATGCGCACCGGCCCGGGTTCGGCACCCTCGCGGAGGCGATGAGCGGCTTCGCCGCGCTCACCGGGGAGCCGGACGCGCCGCCGGTGCTGCCGCCCTTCGGGCTCGCCGACTCGGTCGCGGGCCTCACCACCGCGTACGCCGTGCTCACGGCGCTGGCCGCGCGGGAGCGCACCGGCACCGGGCAGGTCGTGGACATGGCGATCATCGAGCCGATCCTGTCCGTGCTCGGGCCGCACCCCACCTGGTACGACCAGCTCGGGTACGTCCAGGAACGCACCGGCAACCGGTCCGCGAACAACGCCCCGCGCAACACGTATCGCACCGCCGACGGCACCTGGGTGGCCGTCTCCACCTCCGCGCAGTCGGTGGCGGAGCGGGTGATGCGGCTGGTGGGGCGGCCGGAGCTGATCGAGGAGCCCTGGTTCGCGACCGGCGCGCAGCGGGCCGCGCACGCGGAGGTGCTGGACGCGGCGGTCGGCTCCTGGATCGCCGCCCGCACCCGTACGGAGGTCCTCGCGGCGTTCGAGAAGGCGGAGGCGGCGGTGGCGCCGGTGCAGGATGTGCGGGACGTGTTCGAGGATCCCCAGTACCAGGCGCTGAACACGGTGACGACCGTGCCGGACCCGGAGCTGGGTCCGCTGCGCCTGCAGAACGTGCTGTTCCGGCTGTCCGCCACGCCCGGCGCGATCCGCTGGGCCGGTCGGCCGCACGGCGCGGACACCGACACGGTCCTCGCCGAGCTGGGCCTCGCCCCGGCCGAGATCGCCGCCCTGCGCGCGGAGGGCGCCCTGTGACGCCGCTGACCTGGCTGTACGTCCCCGGGGACCGGCCCCAGGTGGTCACCAAGGCGCTGGTGGCGGGCGCGGACGTGGTGGTGATCGACCTGGAGGACGCGGTGGCGCCGGACCGCAAGGAGTACGCGCGCGCCGCCACGGCGGACCTGCTGACGGCGACACATCCGGTGCCGGTGCATGTGCGGATGAACGCCCTGGACACGCCGTGGGCGAGCGCCGACCTGGCGGCGCTGCGGGGGTTGCGGGGTCTTTCGGGGCTACGGCTGCCGAAGGTGACCGGTCCCTCGGAGGTGCGCCGGGTCGCCGCCGCCGTTCCGTTCCCGCTGTACGCGCTGCTGGAGTCGGCGCTGGCCGTCGAGCACGCGTACGCCATCGCGGGCGCGCATCCTTCGCTGCGGGGCATCTCCCTCGGGGAGGCGGATCTGCGGGCTGACCTCGGGGTACGGGCCGACTCGGGCCTTGACTGGCCGCGCTCCCGGGTGATCGTCGCCGCGCGCGCCGCGGGGCTGCCCCCGCCGGCGCAGACCGTGCACCCCGACATCCGCGACCTCGACGGCCTGGCCGCCTCCTGCGCCCACGGCCGCGCCCTCGGCTTCCTCGGCCGCGCCGCGATCCACCCCCGCCAGCTCCCGGTCATCGAGCGCGCCTATCTGCCCACCCCCGCCGAACTGGATCACGCCGAGACCATCCTCAAGGCCGCCACCACCACCCCCGGCGCCCAGGCCCTCCCCGACGGCCGCTTCATCGACGCAGCGGTGGTGGCCATGGCCCACCGCACCCTGTCACTGGCCCGGAGGCGGTGAGATCACTGGCTCGGAGGCGGTGAGAGCGGGGGCGGGGCCCTGGGCTCCGACGGTGGCCCGGGGGGTGAGGGTGGGGGCTCGGGCCAGGGCCAGGGCTCGGGCTGCAGCTGCAGCTGCAGCTGCAGCCGATCGGACACCACCCGGTCGCCGTCGCCGCGTGGGGCGCCGTCGCGGCGGATGAAGGGGCGGCGCCGGGAGAAGTGGCCTGCGCCGAGAGGTGAGGTGGCTGCGGGAAGAGGGGACCCGCGCAGGGAGGTCAGCGGATCGGCGCGGAGAAGATGGCGCTGCGCCGGAAAGAGGGCGCGGCGGCAAGGGGGCGTCCGGCCGGGCGTCCGGCGCTCGGCACCCGCTTTTCGCCGCCGCGCAGTCCCCGTCCGCTGACCGCCTACCGCCGTGAACGGGGCGATCGGGTAACGGGGCAACGGGCGGGCGAGCCGAGAATGCGTCCCGTATCTCCCGGCCTCCGCTGTCTCCCGGCCTCCGCCGCGGCCCGCCGCCCACGCCTAGTGCACCACCCACGACCGGCCCTCCGCCGCTCGCCCGCCCATGCCCGGCCCGGCCGCGCCCGGTGTCACAAACGCCGAGGGCGCCCGGGGTGATCCGGGCGCCCTCGGTGTCGTACAGGTAGGCGGTCGTCAGCTCTTCTTCGTCGCCGACTCGGGTTCCTCGGCGGGTGCCTTCGGCTCCGGCTCGTCGGCCGGTTCGGCCTTCGGCTCCGACGCGGCGGGCTTTCCGGCCCCGGTGTCCGTCTCCGTATCCTCCGCCGAACCGCCGGAGGCGACCCCGCCTGCGGCGAGGGGTTCCACGACCTCCTCGCGGCCCGGGCGGAGGCGGGCCGAGAGGATCATGTAGGTGACCGCCAGGAGGAAGACGATCAGCGCCGTCCAGTCGTTGAGGCGCAGGCCGAGGATGTGGTGGGCGTCGTCCACCCGCATGTACTCGATCCAGCCGCGGCCCACGCAGTACGCGGCGACGTACAGGGCGAACGCCCGGCCATGGCCCAGCTTGAAGCGGCGGTCGGCCCACATCACCAGGAAGGCGACGCCGATGCACCACAGGGACTCGTAGAGGAAGGTCGGGTGGTAGTACCCCGGCACCCGGCCGCCCTCGGAGGACGTGATGTGCAGCGCCCAGGGCAGATGGGTCTCCCTGCCGTACAGCTCCTGGTTGAACCAGTTGCCCCAGCGCCCCATGGCCTGCGCGAGGGCGATACCGGGCGCCACCGCGTCGGCGTACGCCGGCATCGGGATGCCCCGGCGCCGCGCCCCGATCCACGCGCCCAGCGCCCCGAGCGCGATCGCGCCCCAGATGCCCAGACCGCCCTGCCACACCTTGAAGGCGTCCACCCAGTCACGGCCGGGGCTGAAGTACAGCTCGTAGTCCGTGATCACGTGGTAGAGCCGACCGCCGACCAGGCCGAACGGCACGGCCCACACCGCGATGTCGGCGACCGTGCCGGACTGCCCGCCGCGGGCGACCCAGCGCCGGTTGCCGAGCCAGACGGCGATGAAGACGCCGATGATGATGCAGAAGGCGTAGCCGCGCAGCGGAATGGGGCCGAGGTACAGCACCCCGCGGGACGGACTGGGAATGTAGGCAAGTTCCATGGCAAGTCCGACGCTACCGTGCCGGGCCCCGGGGACACCAAGCCGCCTGGCTACGGGTCCATAACAGGGACATGAGATTCGCTTACCGGCGGCCCCCTACCCCTGGTCCGCCGACTCCACCATCTGCTTCAGCTTGGCCGGGGACATCGTCTGGTCCTGGTAGATGTTCTTGCCGCCGAGCAGGACCGTGGGCGTGCCACTGAAGCCGCCGCCCTGGAACGCCTTCTGCGAGCGGTTCACCCAGCTGTCGTGCGTCCCCGCCTTCACACACTTCTGGAACGCCGGGGTGTCCAGGCCGCCGACCTTGCCCGCCAGCGTGATCAGCTTGGCGTTGCTCGCGAAGGCGTCGTCGGTCTCCTTGGGCTGGTTGGAGTACAGCGTGTCGTGGTAGTCACGGAACTTCCCGGCGTCCTGGGCGCACGCCGCCGCGTTGGCCGCGCGCAGCGAGCCGATGCCGCCGAGATTGCCGTCGATCAGCCGGACCAGGTGGTACTCGATGCGCAGCTTGCCCGCGTCGACCAGCTCATGGAGGGTGGGCCGGTACGCCGCCTCGAAGGCCTGGCAGGCGGGGCAGCGGAAGTCCTCCCAGATGGTGAGCGTCGACTTCGCCGCGTCCTTGCCGACCGGGATCGCGAGACCGTCCTTGCCCTGCGCGCCGGAGGGCGCCACGACCGGGCCCGCGTCGCTGCTCGCCTTGTTCTTGCCCGCGTTCGCGGCGATCACGCCGATCACCGCCGCAAGGGCCAGGACGCAGACGACGCTGGCGCCCACGATCAGCGACCGCCGCCGCTTCTCCGCGGACTTCTGCTTCTCGCGTTCGGCCGCCAGCCGCTGGCGGGCGGTCCGCTTTCCGTCACCGTTCTTCTCGCTCACACCCCCAGAACGAACCGGGGAGGCGCAGCGCGCCTCCCCGGCCCGAGGTCCACCCGTTCGAGTGACCGGAATGCCCGGTACATGACGACCGGCGGGCGCCGGCCGCTCCGCGACGATCCGCGGGTCACGCCTGGCCGCGTACGCCCTTCGCCAGGTCCCCGGCCAGTTCGCGCACCGCCGCGAGGCCGGACGCGTGGTCCGGGGCGTCCAGCATCCGCTTGACGAAGGCCGATCCGACGATCACACCGTCGGCGAAGGTGGCGACCTCGGCGGCCTGGACCGCGTCGGAGACGCCGAGGCCGACGCAGACGGGCAGCTCGGCGCGGGTGACCCGGGTGCGCTGCACCAGGTCCTGGGCCTGCGTGCCGACGGACTCACGGGTGCCGGTGACGCCCATGAGCGAGGCGGCGTAGACGAAGCCGCTGCCCACCGCGGTGATCTCGGCGAGCCGCGCGTCCCTGCTGCTCGGCGCCACCACGAAGACCGTGGCGAGGCCGTGCTTGTCGGCGTGCTCCCGCCACAGCGCGGACTCCTGCACCGGCAGGTCGGGCAGGATGCAGCCCGCGCCGCCCGCCTCGGCCAGCTCGGCGGTGAACCGCTCGACACCGTAGCGGTCGATGGGGTTCCAGTACGTCATCACGAGCACGGGCTTGCCGGTGGCCGCGTGGGCCTCCCGTACCGTGCGCAGCACGTCCGCGATCTTGACGCCGCCGCGCAGGGCGATGTCGTCGGCGGTCTGGATGACCGGGCCGTCCAGGACCGGGTCGCTGTGCGGCAGGCCCACCTCGACCACGTCGGCACCGCCGTCGAACACGGCCTTGATCGCCTCGATGCCACCGTCCACGGTCGGGAACCCGGCCGGGAGGTAGGCGATGAGCGCGGCCCGGCCCTCGGCCTTGGCGGCGGCGAGGGTGTCCGTCAACAGCTGAATGTTTCCGCTCACTTGGCATCCCCCTCGATCTCGGCGGTGGCGGCGGCGTCCGCGGCCACCTCGGCGTCGGTGTCGTACAGCCCGAAGTAGCGGGCCGCGGTGTCCATGTCCTTGTCGCCGCGACCGGAGAGGTTGACGACGATCAGCCCGTCCGGGCCCAGCTCCTTGCCGACGTCCAGGGCGCCCGCGAGGGCGTGGGCGCTCTCGATGGCCGGGATGATGCCCTCGGTGCGCGACAGCAGGCGCAGCGCCTGCATCGCGGCGTCGTCGGTGACCGCGCGGTACTCGCCGCGGCCCGAGTCCTTGAGGTAGGCGTGCTCGGGTCCGATGCCGGGGTAGTCCAGACCGGCCGAGATCGAGTACGGCTCGGTGATCTGGCCCTCCTCGTCCTGGAGGACGTAGGAGCGGGAGCCGTGCAGGATGCCGGGCTCGCCCGCGGTCAGGGTGGCCGCGTGCTCGCCGGTGTCGAGGCCGTGGCCCGCCGGCTCGCAGCCGATGAGGCGGACGCCTTCGTCGGGCACGAAGGCGTGGAAGAGGCCGATGGCGTTGGAGCCGCCGCCGACGCAGGCGACGGCCGCGTCGGGCAGGCGTCCGGCGCGCTCCAGGATCTGGCGGCGGGCCTCGACACCGATGACCCGGTGGAAGTCGCGGACCATGGCCGGGAAGGGGTGGGGACCCGCGACGGTGCCGAACAGGTAGTGGGTGCGGTCGACGTTGGCGACCCAGTCCCGGAACGCCTCGTTGATGGCGTCCTTGAGGGTGCGGCTGCCGGACTTCACGGCGACCACCTCGGCGCCGAGCATCCGCATCCGGGCCACGTTCAGGGCCTGGCGCTCGGTGTCGATCTCGCCCATGTAGATGGTGCAGTCGAGGCCGAACAGGGCGCAGGCGGTGGCGGTGGCGACGCCGTGCTGGCCCGCGCCGGTCTCGGCGATGACCCGGGTCTTGCCCATGCGCTTGGTGAGCAGCGCCTGGCCGAGCACGTTGTTGATCTTGTGCGAGCCGGTGTGGTTCAGGTCCTCGCGCTTGAGGAACACCCGTGCGCCACCGGCGTGTTCGGCGAACCGGGGCACCTCGGTGAGCGCCGAGGGGCGGCCGGTGTAGTTGACCATCAGGTCGTCCAGTTCGCGGGCGAACTCGGGGTCCTGCTTGGCCTTGTCGTACTCGACGGCGACCTCGTCCACGGCGGCGACGAGGGCCTCCGGGATGAACTTGCCGCCGAACGCTCCGAAGTAGCCCTCGGAACTGGGGACCTGACCCTCCGGGTCGGGGAAGAAGTAGTTGCTGGGCATGCGGAAACCTCACGGTGAGTGCGGTGAAAAGACACTGTTCGCCGTGGGGCGGGAGGTCGTCTGTCGACTGCGGGCCGTCAGCGGCTCGTCGCGCTCACGCGACGGAGCCACAGAATCAGCCCTGCCCCGCGCCCCTGAAGTTCGGCCGGTGCCATCGCATGCCGTTGACCTGCCCCGGTTCGTCGCCGATGACGTAGCGGACCCGGCGGCCGTGGACGCGGCGCGCGGGCGCGCGGCAGCCGCGCGGACGGCAGCCACGGGCGAGGCGCGCGTAGCGGTCCGCGGTCGTCATGGTCGCAGTCATCGGGGTCAGCCTAGCGGGAGCTCAGTCGCGGCCGTGTCGCAGCGCGGGGTGCTCGCCCGCGGCGACCATGTCGGAGACGGCGGTCCTCGGGTCGCGGCCGGTGACCAGGGACTCGCCCACCAGGACGGCGTCGGCGCCGGCGTTGGCGTAGGCGATCAGGTCGTGCGGACCGCGCACGCCGGACTCGGCGACCTTGACGATGCCCTCGGGGACCTCCGGGGCGACCCGCTCGAAGGTGCCGCGGTCGACCTGGAGGGTCTTGAGGTTGCGCGCGTTGATGCCGATGATCCGGGCGCCCGCGGCCACGGCGCGCTCGACCTCGTCCTCGTCGTGCACCTCGACCAGCGGGGTGAGGCCGATGGAGACGGCGCGCTCGATGAGGGACTCCAGGGCGGGCTGCTCCAGGGCGGCCACGATCAGCAGGGCGAGGTCGGCGCCGTACGCGCGGGCCTCCCACAGCTGGTACGAGGTGACGATGAAGTCCTTGCGCAGCACCGGGATGTCCACGCGGGCGCGGACGGCCTCCAGGTCGGCGAGGGAGCCGCCGAAGCGGCGCTGTTCGGTGAGGACGGAGATGACGGCCGCACCGCCCGCCTCGTAGTCCGCGGCGAGCCCGGCCGGGTCGGCGATCGCGGCCAGCGCGCCCTTGGAGGGGCTGGAGCGCTTGACCTCGCAGATCACCTTGACGCCGTCGCCCCGGAGCGCGGCGACCCCGTCCTTGGCGGCGGGTGCTTTGGCCGCGCGCTCCTTGAGCTCGTCGAGGCTGACGCGTGCCTGCCGCTCCGCGAGGTCGGCACGGACTCCGTCGATGATCTCGTCGAGCACACTCACGCGAGCGGCCCCCTTTCAGACGGTTGGTTCCTTCAGGTTCCTTCAGGTTGTGAAAACCCTTGGTCACTCGATGGTATCCGGAGCAGGGCCCCGGCTCCGCATCCGGTGGACGCCGGTTTCACTCCTTGGACATCGGCGCCGCAGGTCAGGGGTGCAGCCAGGCGCCGAACGGCAGATTGCGGACCACGGTGAACGCCAGCAGCAGCGCGCCGATGACCCACATCTGGGCATTGCCGAGTGCGAGCCGTGCGGGCCGGCCGCGCCACGCCCGTACGACCCAGAGCACCCACAGCACCGCGAAGAGGAAGTAGCCGGCCACGGCGGGCGCGTTGTCGTGCAGCGCGGCCGTCAGGTCCCCGTGCACGAACGCGTGCGCGCTGCGCAGTCCACCGCAGCCGGGGCAGTACAGGCCGGTGAACCGGTAGAGGGGGCAGACCGGGTAGTGGCCGGGATGGTTCGGATCGACGACGCCGACATAGGCGAAGGCTCCGGCGACGGCCGCGAGCACACCGGCGGGGGTGGCGAGGCGCCGCCACCGGGGGGCCGGCGGCGCGGCACCGGCACCTCCGGACCAGAGGTGGGCGTCCGGCACCGAGAGCTGGATCCGGGCGTCCGGCGGTGAAGGCTGGGCCTGGACGGCCGGGCGGAGGTCGGTCCGGGCGGCGGGGAAGGACGCGGCGGGCGGGGCCGGTCGGTCGGCGGCGGTCACGTCAGGCATTCTCGCCGACGCGGCGGCCGTGCGCGCGGGGGAGCGTCTTCTCCGACGGCGCGGGCAGCTTGCCCGGCAGCGCGCGGCGGCCGTGCGCGCGGGAGAGCGTCGAGCACGGCTGGGAGCGGCTCGCCCCCGAGGGGGGCGACGGCCGCGCGCGGGAGAGAGCGTCTTTCGCGCGGCGGCGCACTCCCGCCCGCGCGGCCGCCGTACGCGCGGGAGAGCACCTGGGCGGCGGGGCCCCGGCGGATGCGAAAGGGCGGCCCGGGTCCGTCAGGGACCACCGGGCCGCCCTCCGCGAAGAGGTGCCGTGCTCGGCCGCTCAGCTCTCCACCGCGACGGGCTCGCGCGCGGCGATGGGCGCACCGCCGACCATCGCGAGGGGCTTCTGGTGGTCGCCGAGGCCCATGGCCTTCATGATCCCGCCGACGATCGCGCCGCCGATGATGAGGGCCATGCCGACCCAGAAGCCGATGGTGTCGGCCATCACCATGAAGGCGCCGGCGACCAGGAAGCCGACGAAGGAAATGATGACGCCGGTCCAGGCGGCCGGGGTGTGACCGTGGCCGTGGCTGCTGCCCGCCATGTCTGTGCTCCTCGTTGCTGTGTACGTGTCCCAGAAGAGCGACGTACGTGTCGTACGGCTCCGAGCCCGCCCGTCAAGCCGGACGCTCGCCGTCCATTGTCCCGTACGCGCACGCGCGCCGGACGCGGGGGTGGCGTCTGGTTCGCCACATCCGCGCGGGGGTCAGGCGCCGGTGGGGTCCTCGCCCCGGTCCAGGGCCTTCCAGATCTCCTCGGGGCGCTCCGGATCGACCGGCCTGGCCGTCTTGCGGGGGCGGTCGGTGCCGCGCTCGTAGCGTCCGGACATGGCGGGCCAGCCGCTGCCGAAGCGCAGCGCGAGCAGCCCCGCGAGCAGGATCAGCAGGCCGCCGACGGCCGCCACGTAGGGCCAGCCGGTGTGGCTCAGCGCCGCGACCGTGGCGGTGGTGTCGCCGCTGGCCTGGGCGGCCTTCTCGTCCAGCGCGGTGCTGTCGGAGGCGGAGACCAGGGCGGCGGCCATGATGCCCGCGCCGGACAGCGCGAGCAGCCCGGAGACGAGGAAGCGGCCGGCCCGGCGGACGGCGAAGACGGCGACGAGCGCGGCGAGGCCCACTATGGCGAGGGCCGCGGGCACGCCCGTGACATCGCTGCCCTTCGCGGTGAGCGGGAACGCGCCGCCGGCCACCGACGCGGTGCCCTCCGCCCAGCGCTGCCGGCTGGCGAGCAGCGCCACGGCCGCGCCGAGCGCGCCGAACAGGAGGGCCACGGCGAGGCTCCGGCGGCCGGACCGTGCGGGCGCGGCGGCTTCGGAACGGGGGTGAGGAACGGCAGTCACGTACTCCACTATCGCCTGAACCCCGGGCGAAGCGTCACCCGGGGTTCCGTGAGACGCGCCCTATTCGCCGAGCCGGTTGGCCGTGTGCACCGCCCGCAGCACCGCCGCGGCCTTGTTGCGGCACTCCTGGTCCTCGGCGACCGGGTCGGAGTCGGCGACGATGCCCGCTCCGGCCTGCACATATGCCGTGCCGTCGCGCAGCAGGGCGGTACGGATGGCGATCGCGGTGTCGGAGTCGCCCGCGAAGTCGAGATAGCCGACGCAGCCGCCGTACAGACCGCGCCGGGACGGTTCGAGTTCGTCGATGATCTGCATCGCGCGCGGCTTGGGGGCGCCGGAGAGGGTGCCGGCCGGGAAGCAGGCGGTGAGCACGTCGAAGGCGGTGCGGCCGCCGGCGACCCGTCCGGTGACGGTGGAGACGATGTGCATCACGTGCGAGTAGCGCTCCACGGACATGAAGTCGACCACCTCGACCGAGCCCGGCTCGCAGACCCGCCCGAGGTCATTGCGCCCGAGGTCGACCAGCATGAGGTGCTCGGCCCGCTCCTTGGGGTCGGCGAGCAGCTCCTCGGCCAGCGCCTGGTCCTCCTGCGGGGTGGCGCCGCGGTGCCGGGTGCCGGCGATGGGGTGGACCATGGCCCGGCCGTCCTCGACCTTGACCAGGGCCTCGGGGGACGAGCCGACGACATCGAACCCGTCGAAGCGGAACAGGTACATGTACGGCGAGGGGTTGGTGGCCCGCAGCACCCGGTAGACGTCCAGGGCGCTCGCCGTGCACGGGGTCTCGAAGCGCTGGGAGGGGACGACCTGGAAGGCCTCGCCCGCGCGGATGCGCTCCTTGACGTCCTCCACGGCGCGCCGGAAGTCGGGGCCGCCCCACAGCGCGGTGTACTCGGGCAGCTCGGAGGGCGGCAGCACGGCCGGGGGCTGGGCCACGGCGCGGCTGAGGTCGGCCTCCATGGCGTCGAGGCGGGCCACCGCGTCGTGGTACGCCTCGTCCACGCCGGTGTCCAGGTCGTTGTGGTTGATCGCGTTGGCGATCAGCAGGACCGAGCCCTCCCAGTGGTCCATGACGGCGAGGTCGCTGGTCAGGAGCATGGTCAGCTCGGGCAGCTTGAGATCGTCGCGCTCCCCGGGGCCGATCTTCTCCAGGCGGCGCACGATGTCGTAGCCGAGGTAGCCGACCATGCCGCCGGTGAAGGGGGGCAGGCCCTCGGTGTGCGGGGTGTGCAGGGCCTGGAGGGTGGCGCGCAGGGCCTTGAGGGGGTCGCCGTCGACGGGGACGCCGACCGGCGGGGTGCCGAGCCAGTGGGCCGCGCCGTCGCGGGCGGTGAGGGTGGCGGCGCTGCGCACGCCCACGAAGGAGTAGCGCGACCAGGAGCGGCCGTTCTCCGCGGACTCCAGCAGGAAGGTCCCGGGGCGTTCGCCGGCCAGCTTGCGGTAGAGGGCCACCGGGGTGTCGCCGTCGGCGAGCAGCTTGCGGGTGACCGGGATGACACGCCGGTCGGCGGCGAGCTTGCGGAAGGTCTCCAGATCCATGGCGGCGGGCCTCACTGGTCCGCGCCGGAGGGCAGACCGGCGTCCTTGAGAAGCACGTCCTCGTCGAAGCAGGTGCGCGCGCCGGTGTGGCAGGCGGCGCCCTCCTGGTCGACCTGGACCAGCACGGTGTCGGCGTCGCAGTCCAGGGCGACCGACTTCACCCATTGGACGTGGCCGGAGGTGTCGCCCTTGACCCAGTACTCCTGGCGGCTGCGCGACCAGTAGGTGCAGCGGCCGGTGGTCAGGGTCCGGTGCAGCGCCTCGTCGTCCATCCAGCCGAGCATGAGCACCTCTCCGGTGTCGTGCTGCTGGGCGATGGCGGGCAGGAGGCCGTCGGCGCTGCGCTTGAGGCGGGCGGCGATCTCCGGGTCGAGGCTGCTGGGCCGGGGGGTGCCGGGCGTACTGGTCATGGATGCCATTGTGCCGCGCGCCACTGACAACTCCGGGCGGGTGTCCACTGCGCGGACCGGTGGCTGGTCGTAGGCTGACCCCATGTCGACCTTCGCCAAGCGTGAACGGCTCCTGTTCGCCGACCTCTTGGAAACCGTGGGCCCGGACGCGCCGACTCTGTGCGAGGGCTGGCGGACCCGGGACCTGGCCGCGCATGTGATCGTGCGCGAGCGCCGCCCGGACGCGGCCGGGGGCGCGCTGATCAAGCAGCTCGCGCCCCGCCTGGAGAAGGTGACGGCGGAGTACACCGCGAAGCCGTACGAGGAGCTGATCCAGCTGATCCGCACGGGTCCGCCGCGGTTCTCGCCGTTCCAGGTCAAGCAGGTGGACGAGGCCGCGAACACGGTGGAGTTCTACGTGCACACCGAGGACGTGCGCCGGGCGCAGCCGGACTGGAGCGCGCGGGAGCTGGACCCGGTGTTCCAGGACGCGCTGTGGTCGCGGCTGGAGCGGACGGCGCGGCTGCTGGGGCGCGGGGTGCCGACGGGTCTGGTGCTGCGCCGGCCCGACGGGCAGACCGTGGTGGCGCACAAGGGCGTTCCGGTGGTCACGGCGACCGGGGAGCCGTCCGAGCTGCTGCTGTTCGCGTTCGGCCGGGACCGGGCGGCGCGGGTGGAGCTGGAGGGCGAGGCGGACGCCATCGACAAGCTGCACTCCTCCAAGCAGCTGGGGTTCTGACCGGGAGGCCGCCCGTGATCAAGGTCGCGATGACCGGGGTGTACGTGGACGACGTGGCGCGGGCGCATGCCTTCTACACGGACGTGCTCGGCTTCGAGACGCGCACCCACATGGATCTCGGGGACGGCGTCCTCTTCGTGACGGTCGGCGCGCCCGCGGGCGCCCAGCCCGATCTCCAGCTCCTCCTGGAACCCGGCCAGGGCCCCATCGCCGAGTCCTACCGCCGTGCGCTGTACGAGGCGGGCATCCCCTGCATCGTCTTCTCGGTGGACGACCTCGCCGCCGAGCACCGGCGCCTGCGCGGCCTGGGTGTCCGCTTCCCCCACGGTCCGCGGGAGCAGGGGCCGGTGCTGGCTGCGGTGTTCGACGACACGTGCGGCAATCTGGTGCAGCTGGTTCAGCCGAAGGGATGAACGCCTGGGGGCATGGACCCCAGGCGGGCGGTCATTCGCCTCAGGCGGGCAGTTCGGCGTGGCGCAGGGCCGGTACGACGAGGGCGACGACCCCGCCGAGGGCACACACGGAGGCACTGACCAGGTAGACGGGGCCGAGCCCCCAGGTGCCGATCGCGGCGGCGGCGAGGGGCATGCTCAGCGGGGTGAAGCCGAGGCTGATCAGGCTGGAGACGGCGGTGACCCGGCCGAGGTAGGCGGGGTCGGCCTGGGTCTGGAGCAGGGCGCCGCACATGGCGCCGCTGAGCCCGGTCAGCAGGCCGACGAGCAGGGCGATGCCGACGGCCGCCCAGAGGCCGGGCGCGTAGGCGAGGGCGCCGATGGCCAGGGATCCGACCACGATGGTGACCCCGGCGAGCAGTCCGGCGCGCGGCAGCCGGCCCCGCAGGGTGAGCAGCAGCGAGGCCGCGCCGGCTCCGACGCCGAACCCGGCGAGCACCCAGCCCATCCCCGAGGCGCCCCAGCCGCGGTGGTCCGCGAGCAGCGTCAGGCCGACGTTCAGCGGGCCGACGAAGCCCAGGTCGCCGAGGGCGATGGCGAGCATCAGCGGGGCGAGGACACGGTGGCCGCGGATGTAGCGCAGCCCGGCCGAGAGGTCGGCCCAGGCGGTGGCGCGGGGGCCGTCCGCCCGGTCGCCGGGCAGCTCCCGTATGCGCACGGAGAGCAGCAGCGGCACGGACACGGCGATCAGCGCTCCGGCGAGGGCGAAGGCCGCGGAGGCGCCGCCGACGGCCACGCCGAGGCCGCCGAGCGGGGCGCCGACCACGCTCGCGAAGCGGATGGCCAGGCCGCGCATGCCCTGGACGCGGGCCAGCTGGTCCTTGCCGGTGACCCGGGCGGGAAGGGCGCCCACGGCGGGCACGAACACGGCGTCCACGGTGCCGAAGACCAGCGCGAGCAGGGCGAGCGGCCACAGCCCGGGGCTGGTGAGGTACAGCAGGGCGGCCACCGCGAGGACGGCGGCGCAGCGCAGGGCGTCGCTGCCGATGACGACCCGCCGGGGCCCGAGCCGGTCGGCGATCACTCCCCCGCCGAGCATCAGCACGGCCCGGGGCAGCGCGCTCGCCGACATCACCAGACCGGCCTGCGCCGCGGTCCCGGCCCGTACGGCCGCCCAGGACAGCGCCAGGTAGTACACGCTGTCGCCGAGCATGGAGCAGGTGTAGGCGGTCAGCCAACGCCGCACATTGGGGTCCCGGTGGGCCTGTACGGCGGCCGGGGTGGCGAGGGTCGAGCTCAAGGCGGGCTCCTTGTGGGGCCGGGAGGCGTGAGGCCGGGAGGCGTGAGGCCGGGAGGCGTGAGGCCGGGGCGGCGGGGCGGGACAGGGGGGCGGGGAGGCGTCGGCGGGGCTCAGGCGCGGAAGGGGAACGCGTACGTGTGCACCGCGACGTTCTCGCGGCCCTCGGCCTCCCCCGTGGCCTCCCCCGTCTCCGCCGCCTCCGCCGCCCGGCCGAGCTCGTCGTACCGCCGCACGAGGGCGAGCATCTCCCGGGTCAGCTCGGCGAGTTCGCCCGGCGTGAGCCGCAGCACGGCCTCGGAGGAGACCGCGCCGGGTGCCCACTGCTCGCCCCAGTCCGGGCGTTCGTCCAGGAAGCGCAGGTACATGTCGGACCGCTGGGCGAAGAAGAGCCGGCTCGCGGCGGTGTGCGCGGCGATCTGCTCGGGGGCGTCGCGGAAGTCCTCGTCGCGGATCCGCACACCGTCGGAGGCCGGCCGCCACCAGCGCTCCCGCCCGTCCCCGCTGCCCGGCTCCGCCTCCTCGATCAGCCCGTGCTCGGCGAGCTTGCGCAGGTGGTAGCTGGCCAGCGAGACCGCCTCGCCGACCTGCTCGGCGAGCTGGGAGGCGGTGGCGGTCCCGGCGAGGGTCAGGGCCCGGTACAGCCGCATCCGCAGGGGGTGGGCGAGCGCCTTGAGCGTGCCCATGTCCTGGATCCGGCGGTCTCTTTCCTTCTCCGCCATGTTCACGACTTCCTTCTCTGCCATGCCCATGACCCTAGATGTGCAAATAATATTGCGCAATAAACTTTGCGCAACTTGTCTTTCGTATCCGGACACAGAAAGGCCCCGGCGGCTCAGCCACCGGGGCCCGGGGAACGCGCGCGTCAGCGGACGGGGTGTCCCGCCTCCCGCAGGGTCGCCTTGACCTCGCCGATCCGCAGGTCGCCGAAGTGGAAGACGGAGGCCGCGAGGACCGCGTCCGCGCCGGCGGCGATCGCCGGCGGGAAGTGGGCCAGGCTGCCCGCGCCGCCGGAGGCGATCACCGGCACCGAGACGTGCTTGCGGACCGCGGCGATCATCTCCAGGTCGTAGCCGTCCTTGGTGCCGTCGGCGTCCATCGAGTTCAGCAGGATCTCGCCCGCGCCCAGCTCGGCGGCCCGGTGCGCCCACTCGACGGCGTCGATGCCGGTGCCCCGGCGGCCGCCGTGCGTGGTCACCTCGAAGGACCCGGATGCGGTGCGCCGGGCGTCCACCGACAGGACCAGCACCTGGCGCCCGAAGCGCTCGGCGATCTCGCGGATCAGCTCGGGCCGGGCGATCGCCGCGGTGTTCACGCCCACCTTGTCGGCGCCCGCCCGCAGCAGCTTGTCCACGTCCTCGGCGGTGCGGACGCCGCCGCCGACGGTGAGCGGGATGAACACCTGCTCGGCGGTGCGGCGCACCACGTCGTACGTCGTCTCCCGGTCGCCCGAGGACGCGGTGATGTCCAGGAACGTCAGCTCGTCGGCGCCCTCGGCGTCGTACACCTTGGCCATCTCGACGGGGTCGCCCGCGTCGCGCAGGTTCTGGAAGTTGACGCCCTTGACGACCCGGCCGTTGTCCACGTCCAGGCAGGGGATGACTCGGACCGCCAGGGTCATGACTGCTCAGGCTCCTCTGAATGCTTCAAGCTCTACTTCGACCAGGATGCGCGGGTCCACGAAGCCCTCGACGACCAGCAGGGTCGACACCGGGCGCACGGAGTCGAACAGCTCCTTGTGGGCCCGGCCCGCCTCGTCGACGTCGCGCACATGGCTCAGGTACATACGGGTGCGGATCACGGACTCGATGCCGAGCCCGAGCTCCTTGAGCGCCTCCAGGGCATTGCCGAAGGCGACCCTGGTCTGCTCGTACGGATCGCCCTCGCCGTACAGGACCGTGCCCTTGAAGGACGTGGTGCCGCCCACCAGGACCCGGTCCCCCGCCGCGACGGCGCGTGCAAAACCGAAACTCTCTTCCCAGGGGCTTCCGCTCTGCACCCGCCGTGCGGCTTCCGATGTCATGACGCCACAGCCTCCAAGGCCTCTTCCAGGGTGAACGCCTTCGCGTAGAGGGCCTTCCCGACGATGGAGCCCTCGACACCGAGGGGCACCAGTTCGGCGATGGCGCGCAGGTCGGCCAGGGACGACACGCCGCCGGATGCCACCACCGGGCGGTCGGTGGCCGCGCACACGGTGCGCAGCAGCTCCAGGTTGGGGCCCTGGAGGGTGCCGTCCTTGGCGATGTCGGTGACGACGTAGCGCGCGCAGCCCTCCTTGTTCAGGCGGTCCAGCGTCTCGTAGAGGTCGCCGCCGTCGCGGGTCCAGCCACGGCCGCGCAGGGTGGTGCCGCGCACGTCCAGGCCGACCGCGATCTTGTCGCCGTGCTCGGCGATCACCTTGGCGACCCACTCGGGGGTCTCCAGGGCGGCGGTGCCGAGGTTGACGCGGGTGCAGCCGGTGGCGAGGGCGGCGGCGAGGGTGTCGTCGTCGCGGATGCCGCCGGACAGCTCCACCTTGATGTCCATGGCACCGGCCACCTCGGCGATCAGCGCCCGGTTGTCACCGGTGCCGAAGGCCGCGTCCAGGTCGACCAGGTGCAGCCACTCGGCGCCGGACCGCTGCCAGGCGAGGGCGGCCTCCAGCGGGGAGCCGTAGGAGGTCTCGGTCCCGGACTCGCCGTGGACGAGGCGTACGGCCTGGCCGTCGCGGACGTCGACGGCGGGGAGGAGTTCGAGCTTGGCCATGGTCTACAGGGTTCCGATCCAGTTGGTGAGGAGCTGGGCACCGGCGTCGCCGGACTTCTCGGGGTGGAACTGGGTCGCCCACAGGGCGCCGTTCTCCACCGCCGCGACGAAGGGCTTGCCGTGCGTGGCCCAGGTGACCTTGGGCGCGGCGATCAGCGGGTTGTGGGTCTCCTGCGTCCAGTCGTGGACGGCGTAGGAGTGCACGAAGTAGAAGCGGGCGCCGGTGTCCAGACCGGCGAACAGCTCGGAGTCGGCGGGCGCGTCCACGGTGTTCCAGCCCATGTGGGGCACCACATCGGCCTCCAGGGGGCCGACGGTGCCGGGCCATTCCTCCAGGCCCTCGGCCTGGACGCCGTGCTCGATGCCGCGCGAGAACAGGATCTGCATGCCGACGCAGATGCCCATCACCGGGCGGCCGCCGGACAGCCGGCGGTCGATGACCCAGTCGCCGCGCGCGTCGAGCAGGCCCCGCATACAGGCGGCGAAGGCGCCGACCCCCGGGACCAGCAGGCCGTCGGCGTTCATCGCCGCGTCGTAGTCGCGGGTGATCTCCACCTCGGCGCCGACCCGCGCGAGGGCGCGCTCGGCCGAGCGGACATTACCGAAGCCGTAGTCGAAGACGACGACCTTCTTGGCGGCGGTCAACTCCACACCGCCAGCCGCATGACACCGGCGACCAGGCACATCCCGGCCGCGAGGGAGAGCAGCACGATCAGGCTCGTGGGCATCTTCTGCTTGACGAAGGAGATGATGCCGCCGACCAGGAAGAGGCCGACGACGATCAGGATGGTCGACAGACCGGTCATGGTTACAGCGCGCCCTTCGTCGACGGGAGGATGCCGGCCGCGCGCGGGTCGCGCTCGGAGGCATAACGCAGCGCCCTGGCGAGCGCCTTGAACTGGCACTCCACGATGTGGTGGGCGTTACGTCCGTACGGTACGTGAACGTGCAACGCGATCTGCGCCTGGGCCACGAAGGACTCCAGGATGTGCCGGGTCATCGTGGTGTCGTACTCGCCGATCATCGGTGCCATGCGCTCGGGCTCGGTGTGCACGAGGTAGGGGCGGCCGGACAGGTCGACGGTGACCTGGGCGAGGGACTCGTCCAGCGGGACCGTGCAGTTGCCGAAGCGGTAGATGCCCACCTTGTCGCCGAGCGCCTGCTTGAAGGCGGCGCCGAGCGCGAGGGCGGTGTCCTCGATGGTGTGGTGGGAGTCGATGTGCAGATCGCCGTCGGTCTTCACGGTCAGATCGAACAGACCGTGCCGCCCGAGCTGGTCGAGCATGTGGTCGTAGAAGCCGACGCCGGTGGCGATGTCGGTCCGCCCGGTGCCGTCGAGGTCTATCTCGACCAGGACCGAGGTCTCCTTGGTGGTGCGCTCGACGCGCCCTACGCGGCTCATGCCTCAAGCTCCTTCTTGACTTCACGTACGGCGTCGAGGAACGCGTCGTTCTCCGCGGGGGTGCCGGCCGAGACCCGCAGCCATCCCGGTACGCCGTTGTCCCGGACCAGGACGCCCCGGTCGAGGATCTTCCGCCAGACCCCGTGCGCGTCGGCGAACCGGCCGAACTGCACGAAGTTGGCGTCGGACTCGACGACGTCGTAGCCGATCGCGCGCAACTCGGCGACCAGCCGGTCCCGCTCGGACTTCAGCTGCTCGACATAGCCGAGCAGGGTGTCGGTGTGCTCCAGGGCGGCCAGCGCGGTCGCCTGGGTGATCGCCGACAGGTGGTACGGCAGCCGGACCAGCTGTACGGCGTCCACCACGGCCGGGTCGGCCGCGAGATAGCCGAGGCGCAGGCCCGCCGCGCCGAACGCCTTGGACATGGTGCGCGAGATCACCAGGTGCGGGCGGCCTTCGAGCAGCGGCAGCAGCGAGGCGCCGTGGCTGAACTCGACGTACGCCTCGTCCACGACCACCATCGACGGCTTGGCCGCCTGCGCCGCGTCGTACAGCGCGCGGACCGTCTCGGGCGGAACCGCGTTGCCCGTGGGGTTGTTGGGGGTGGTGAGGAAGACGACGTCCGGCCGGTGCTCGGCGATGGCGCGCGCGGCGGCGGCCGGGTCGATGGTGAAGTCCTCACCCCGCGGACCGGAGATCCAGCCGGTGCCGGTGCCGCGGGCGATGAGCGCGTGCATCGAGTACGACGGCTCGAAGCCGATCGCGCTGCGGCCGGGACCGCCGAAGGTCTGGAGCAGCTGCTGGATGACCTCGTTGGAGCCGTTGGCCGCCCAGACGTTCTCCGGGGCGAGCGGGAACCCGCCGGTGTCGCTCAGGTACTTGGCCAGCTCGGTGCGCAGCTGGACCGCGTCCCGGTCGGGGTAGCGGTTCAGATCGCGGGCGGCCTCCCGGACCCGCTCCGCGATCCGCTCGACCAGCGGCTCGGGCAGCGGATACGGGTTCTCGTTGGTGTTCAGCCGGACCGGAACGTCCAACTGGGGCGCGCCGTAAGGGGACTTGCCGCGCAGCTCGTCCCGGATGGGGAGGTCGTCGATCCTTACGTCGCTCACTTGCTCTCCGGTACCTTCCAGCCGAACCTCGCCTTGACCGCCGCGCCGTGCGCCGGCAGGTCCTCCGCCTCCGCCAGCGTGACCACGTGATGCGCGACCTCGGCCAGCGCGTCCTCGGTGTAGTCGACGATGTGGATGCCGCGCAGGAAGGACTGCACGGACAGGCCCGAGGAGTGGCAGGCACAGCCGCCGGTGGGCAGGACGTGGTTGGATCCGGCCGCGTAGTCGCCGAGGGAGACGGGGGCCCAGGGGCCGATGAAGATCGCGCCCGCGTTGCGCACCCGGTCGGCCACGGCGGCGGCGTCGGCGGTCTGGATCTCCAGGTGCTCGGCGCCGTACGCGTCGACCACCTTCAGGCCCTCCTCGACGCCGTCCACCAGGACGATCGCGGACTGCCTGCCCGCGAGGGCCGGGCGGATCCGGTCCTCGACATGCTTGGTGGCGGCGACCTGCGGCTCCAGCTCCTTCTCTACCGCGTCCGCGAGGTCCGGGGAGTCGGTGACGAGGACGGCGGCCGCCAGCGGGTCGTGCTCGGCCTGGCTGATCAGGTCGGCGGCCACGTGCGCCGGGTCGGCGGTGTCGTCGGCGAGGACCGCGATCTCGGTGGGTCCGGCCTCGGTGTCGATGCCGATCCGGCCGGTGAAGTAGCGCTTGGCGGCGGCCACCCAGATGTTGCCGGGCCCGGTGACCATGTTCGCGGGCGGGCAGGACTCGGTGCCGTAGGCGAACATCGCGACGGCGGTGGCGCCGCCGGCCGCGTACACCTCGTCCACGCCGAGCAGCGCGCAGGCGGCCAGGATCGTCGGATGCGGCAGACCGCCGAACTCGGCCTGCGGCGGGGAGGCGAGCGCGATGGACTCGACGCCCGCCTCCTGGGCCGGGACCGCGTTCATGATCACGGAGGAGGGGTAGACCGAGCGGCCGCCCGGCGCGTACAGCCCGACGCGCTCGACCGGAACCCATTTCTCGGTCACGGAGCCGCCGGGGACGACCTGGGTGGTGTGGGCGGTGCGGCGCTGCGCGCGGTGCACGAGGCGGGCGCGCCGGATGGACTCCTCCAGGGCGGCGCGGACGTCCGCGTCGAGGCCGGCCAGCGCGTCGGCGAGCGCCCGGGCCGGGACACGGACGGATTCCAGCCGTACTCCGTCGAACTTCTCCGCGAAGTCGATCAGCGCCGCGTCGCCACGATGATGCACGTCCTCGCAGATCGGACGCACCTTCTCCAGGGCGGCCTGAACGTCGAAGTCGGCTCGGGGCAGCAGGTCACGCAGGGCGGGTCCCTCGGGGAGGGCGTCGCCGCGCAGATCGATTCGGGAAATCACAGTCCCAATTCTCTCAGACCGCCGTCCGTAGTCGTCCGCACGTATCAATGGCTGATACAGGCCGTGGACCAATACCTGGTACAGACGCTGGCCGGAACTCGGAAGATCCCCTTCACCCCGGGTGTTCCGCGCGTCACTCAGCGGGCATCAACGGCTGGACGAACCACCCGAACAGCGGAGAAAGAAGGAACAGCGGTGACCGAGGGGACCGGCTTCGTCGCCGGGGACCTGCCGGACGACCTGACCGCGGCCGAGGCGGGCATGTGGCAGGCCTTCCGCAACGGCAGTGTGTACGACCTGGGCAGTGGCGATTCCGTCGTGGACGATCCGCACGGCGGGCATCCCTGGGGGCCCGAGCGGTCCGTGCGAGCGCGCATCATCGCCTGGCTGCTGCTGGACGGACCGCCCGCGCTCGCCGGGCGGGTGTCCGCGCTGAAGCTCGCCGGGGTGCGCGTCACGGGCGCCCTGGACCTGGCGGGCGGGACCGTGCGGCCGTACGTCGAGCTGCGCGACTGCCGCTTCGACGAACAGGTGCTGGTGCCGGAGGCGCGGTTCAGCACGCTGCGCCTGGTGAACTGCTCGGTGCCGCGCCTGGAGGCGGCCCGGGTGCACACCGAGGGCGATCTGCATCTGCCGCGCTGCCGCTTCCAGAACGGGGTCCGGCTGACCGACGCGCACATCGGCACCGATCTTTTGCTCAACCAGGCGATCGTGTACCGGGACCGCAGCGGGCGCTCGATCTCCGCGGACGGCCTCAATGTCGGCCAGGATCTCCAGGCGGAGCTGCTGGAGTCGCACGGCGAGCTGCGGCTGCGCGGCGCCCAGATCGGGGTGTCGCTGAGCCTGCGCGGCGCGCGCCTGTCCAACCCGTACTCCCGGCTGGCCCTGAACGCGCCCCAGCTCAGCGTGGAGCGCACCCTGTACCTGACCCCCGCCGGAGTGGGGAACCCGCTGCTCAGCGGGACCACGCCGGCGCGCGGCACCCGGATCCAGCGGTTCGAGTGCCAGGGCGGGCTGCGGCTGGACGACGGGCGGTTCGGGGACGCGGTGGACCTGGAGCGGGCCCGGTTCACCCTCACCGACGACCAGGAGCTGTCGCTGCGCCGGGTGCACGCGCCCGAGCTGCGCTTCCTCGGGGACGGCCCGGGGCGCGGCAAGGTGGTGCTGTCGGGGGCGCAGACCATGAACCTGGTGGACCGCGCGGGCGCCTGGCCGGGCGCCGGGCGGCTGCACATGGGCGGCTTCGCCTACGAGAACCTGGTGCCGCAGGGCCCGTTCCCGCTGGCCCGGCGCCTGGACTGGATCGCCGCGGCCACCGCCGAGTACGCCCCCGAGCCGTACGAACGCCTGGCCTCGGTGCTGCGCGAGGCCGGGGAGGACGAGGACGCCCGGGAGGTGCTGCTCGCCAAGCAGCGCAGGCGCCGGGAGACACTGCCGCTGGCGGGCAAGCTGTGGGGCTACGTCCAGGATCTGACGGTCGCGTACGGCTACCGGCCCGGCCGCGCCGCGGTGTGGATGGCGGTGCTCTGGGCGGCTGGCACCCTCGCCTTCTCGCATGCCGCGCATCCCCCGACCAACCATGACGAGCACCCCTACTGGAGCCCGGCCCTGTTCACGCTGGACCTGCTGCTGCCGGTGATCGACCTCGGCCAGGTAGGCGAGTGGCAGTTGCGCGGCCCCTGGGTGTGGCTGTCGGCCGCGATGATCATGCTGGGCTGGATCCTGGCGACGACGGTGGCGGCGGGGGCGACCCGGCTGCTGCGGCGGGGCTGATGTGCGGTCATGTGCGGTCATGTGCGTCAAGACCGCCCTTGACCCCACGCGTCGTACAAAAGTCGAACAGTCGCCCTTTACCGGTCCTTGACCCTTGGCCGTACAACCTTCCACGACTTCCCTCAAGACCCTGGCGCAGCCCCGACCAGCGGACTTTCAATGGTCCGCACCATGGTTCCGCTGCCCGCGTTCATCCGCCGCTCCTGGATGTCCCGACGTTCCGCGCGCCCGCCCGGAGGGATTCCTTCCGGGGACGAGGCCGTGCTCGACGCGCCCGACGACCGGCTCTCGCCCGCGCTGGTCGCCGCCGGGCGGGGCGAGTACCGGGCCGCGGCCGAGCTGCTGGCCGGCACCCGGGCCGCGGCCGAGTGGGAGAACCACGACCGGTACGCGCGGCGGCTGGCCGCGTTCGCCCGGCTGCGCTCCGAGTGGTTCGAGGACTGGCGGGCGGCCGAGCCGGACGACCCCGGCGCCCTGCTGGTCGCGGCCCAGCTGGCGGTGGACCGGGTGTGGTCCTCGCCGGCCCGCGCCGAACTGCTGCGCGAGGTCAGCCCCCTGATCACGGCCGCCGCGCGGGCCGACGACCGGGACCCGGTGCCCTGGCGGATCGCGCTGGACCACGCGCGCGGCTCACGGGCCGGGCACCGCTACTTCGAGGAGCTGTGGGAGGCGGCGCTGCGCCGCGCCCCGCACCACTACGGCTGCCATGTGGCCGCCCTGCGCTATCTGGGCGCGTTCTGCTGCGTCCGCTTCGGGGACACCCCGCATGTGCCGAGCGCCGCGCACCGCGCGTGCTTCGACTTCGCCGAGCTGGCCGCGCAGGACGCGCCGGCGGACTCGCTGGTGCAGGTGCTGCCCGCGTGGGCCGCCTACGGCTATCTGACCGAGGGCGGCGGGCCCGGGGTGCCGCGGCAGCGGCTGGACTCTGCGGCCGACCGCGCGATAGCCCTGTCGGCGCGGTTCGCGGCGGCCGATCCCTGGCCCGCCGGGGTGCGCAACAAGCTGCTCTACGTGCTGCTGCGCCTGGACCGCCCCGAGGACGCCCGCGCGCTGGTGCGGCTGATCGGCCCCTATGTGACCTCCTGCCCCTGGGACCGGTTCTCGGACGACCCGCTCGGCCACTTCCTGAGGCTGCGCGAGCACCTGCTGTCGGGAGGCGGGGCACCGGTTCCGGCCGGGCTGCTGCCGGTGCCCGAGGACCTTCTGCCCGGGCACCGCGGACACGCCCGCGCCGCCGACCATTAGGCTGGGGCGCCGTGACCACCGTCCGTCTGCCGCTCTTCCCGCTGAACACAGTCCTCTTCCCCGGACTCGTGCTGCCGCTGAACGTCTTCGAGGAGCGTTATCGCGCCATGATGCGTGAGCTGCTGAAGACCCCCGAGGAGGAGCCTCGGCGGTTCGCCGTCGTGGCCATCCGCGACGGGTACGAGGTGGCGCCCAGCGCCCCCGGCCTGCCCGATCCCACGACGGAGCCCGAGCGGGGCCCGGCCGCGGGCTTCGGCCCGGACCCGCTCGCGTCCTTCCACCAGATGGGCTGTATCGCGGACGCGGCGACCGTCCGGGAGCGCACCGGCGGCACCTTCGAGGTGCTCGCGACCGGTACGACCCGGGTGCGGCTGCTGTCCGTGGACGCCTCGGGGCCCTATCTGACGGCCGAACTGGAGGAGCTGGCGGAGGAGCCGGGCGAGGAGGCGGGGGCGCTCGCGGAGGGCGTGCTGCGGGCCTTCCGGCAGTACCAGAAGCGGCTGGCCGGGGCACGGGAGAGGTCGCTCGCGACCAGCGCGGAGCTGCCGGACGACCCGAGCGTGGTGTCGTACCTGGTGGCGGCCGCGATGGTGCACGACACGCCGACCAAGCAGCGGCTGCTCCAGGCGCCGGACACCGCGTCCCGGCTGCGGGACGAGCTGAAGCTCCTGCGCGGCGAGACCGCCATCATCCGTCATCTGCCGTCGCTGCCCGCGTTCGAGCTGACGCGGACGCCGACCAGTCTGAACTGAGTCCACAACCTCATGGCGAAGAAGTCGAAGAAGCAGCAGTCCGGTGGCACTCCGGCGACGGTGGCGCTGGGCGCGGCGGGCGTGGAGTTCACGGTCCACGCCTACGACCACGACCCCTCCCACCCCTCCTACGGCGAGGAGGCGGCGGAGGCGATGGGCGTCTCCCCCGACCGCGTCTTCAAGACCCTGGTGGCCGACGTGGACGGCAGCCTCGTCGTCGGAATCGTCCCGGTCGCGGGCACCCTCGATCTGAAGGCCCTGGCCTCGGCGGTGGGCGGCAAGCGCGCCGCCATGGCCGATCCGACCCTGGCCGAGCGCACCACCGGCTATGTCCGCGGCGGGATCTCCCCGCTCGGCCAGCGCAAGAGGCTGCCCACCGTCCTGGACGACTCGGCCCTCGGCCACGCCACGATCTGTGTGTCGGCGGGGCGGCGGGGCCTGGAGGTGGAGCTGGCGCCCGGCGACCTGGCGGAGCTGACCGCAGCGGTGTCAGCGCCGATCGGGCGGGGCTGAGGGAAGCCCCCCCCAGGGGGCGAGGGACGCCTACTGAGGGGCGAGTGGCGCCTACTGAGGGGCGGGCGTGGGCGGCATCTCGCCCAGGTGCTCGGGCTCGGGATCGCGGGGTCCGAACAGCGCGGTCAGGCCGAGATGGACCAGCACCGCGGCGAACGGCCAGGACAGCAGCGCGGCCTTGGCACCCAGGCGCAGCGGGGCCGGGAAGGTGACTCCCTTGCCGACCTCGCGGGCATGGGCGATGACATCGGACGTGGGGCCGAGCCACACACCGAGCCGCCAGGCCAGCAGCGAGCCGAGCAGGCCGCCGAGCGCCAGGCCGACGACCAGCGGTACGCCGCCGCGCCTGCGCCACAGGAACGCCGCGAGCCCGCTCACCGCGCCGAACGCGAGCGCCAGCAGGGTGAACGTGCCGTCCACGCCGACCGCCTGCTCCCCCTCGGTGTCCTTGAGATAGACCACCCAGCTGTTGCCCGACTGGTCGCCGACCAGCGGCACATGGGGCGCCAGCCGCCACCACAGCAGCCCGAGCAGCGCCCCGCACACCGTCACCAGCACGGTGATCACGGCGGCCTCGCGCGCTTCGGTCTTCATCCCGGGGCCGTCCTCTTCGTAGGCGCCCGCCATCGGCGCCCCGGCGGGCGGCGCCTGCCGGACCTGGTGCGCGTTCGCGGAGTGGTCGTGCGGGGGCGGGGGCGGATTCAGCGGTGCGGTCACCCTGCCATCGTGCCAGGTCGGCCTGTGCGCCGCGTCACCGGACGGCGGCCCTGCGGTACGCCCACGCGGCCACGGCCAGCGAGATCACTCCGACCCCCGCGCACACCCCCAGGTCAGCGAGGACGACGGCCCAGTCCGGGTGGGTGTCGAAGGTGCGGGCGTACGCCTCCACACCGTAGGTGGAGGGCAGCAGGTCCCGCGCCAGCCGGACGAGTTCCGGCATCCGGTCGGGCGGCAGCACCCCGAGCAGCAGCGCCGCCGACATGCCCAGCTGGCCGAGCAGCGTGGCCAGCTCGGGGCGGGGCGCCAGCAGGCCGAGCGCCGCGCCGAGTCCGGACAGCGCGGCCCCGGCGAGCGGCACGACGGCCAGCAGCACCCACAGGTTGGCGAGCGGCAGCCCGAAGAGCACACAGCCGAAGACGGCGGTCACCAGTGTCCCGGGCAGCGTGAAGGAGGCGTACGCCGCCGCCGTGCCCAGCACCACCGCGGCCGGCGGCACCGGCAGCGTGGCGTAGTGGTCGAGCCCGCCGCCGGCCCGCAGCTGCCCGAAGTACTGGGCCAGCAGATTCAGCGCGACGAACGCGACGACCAGTACGGCCGAGCCGGCCACCACGGACCGCGCCTCGAAGCCGTTGTCGACGACGCCGCGCATCATCACGGTGATGCCGATGGACTGGAAGGTCGCCACGAACAGCAGCGGGATCCGCGCCACCCGGGCCCGGGACAGCTGCGCCCGGTACACGGCCGCCAGCGACGGCCACAGCCGCGCCGCGGGGGCGAGCTCGGCCACGACCGGCCCCGCCTCCGGCACGTCCCGGGCTGCGTCCGGCAGAACCTGCACGGGTACGACACTCACGACGAGCTGCTCCTCTTCCCTGCGGCGGTCGTACCGATCTTCCCTGCGGCAGCCGTACCGACCGTGCCGCGTACGGCGGCCCGTGTGCTCATGCCTTCACCGGCCGTCATGCCTTCACCAACCCCTGCCGGGCGGCGCCGCCGAGGGCCAGGTAGACGTCCTCCAGGCTGGGCGTGGCCAGGGTGAAGTCGTCCAGGGCGGCGAAGGCGGCGCCGCCGGTCACCGTGGCGACGGCGGCGCGGGCCTCCTCGGGCGCGAGCCGCAGCGTCCAGCGCCGGCCGGCCTCCACCGCGCGCTCGCGCAGCACGGCGACCTCGGGCACGTCCAGCGGGGCCCGCTCCCGCCACACCAGTTCCACCCGGACCTCGCCCGCGACCCGTTCCTTCAGCCCGGCGGGGGTGTCGCAGGCGATGACCCGGCCGCGGTCGAGCACGGCGACCCGGTCGAGCACGGTCTCGGCCTCGATGACGTTGTGGGTGACGAGGAGGACGGTCGTACCGTGCTCGGCGCGCCGCCGGTCCACGGCGGACCAGACCGCCCGCCGGGCCACCGGGTCCATGCCGGTGGTCGGCTCGTCCAGGACCAGCAGCGGGCGCTCGCCGACGAGGACGGCGGCGAAGGTGGCGAGCCGGCGCTGGCCGCCGGACAGCTTCTTCAGCGGCCGCCCGGCGATCGGGGTGAGCCCCAGCTCCTCCAGTACGGCGTCCCGCTCGGCCCGCGCCCGCGCCGCGTCCAGGCCGCGCAGGCGGCCGGTGGTCTCGGCGGCGAGGGAGACGGTCAGCTCGTCCAGGGCGGTGGACTCCTGGCCGAGGTAGGCGAGGAGGCGGGCGGCCCGCTCGGGGTGGCGCACGATGTCGTGGCCGAGGATCTCGACGCTGCCCCGGTCGGGGCGCAGCAGCCCGGTGAGCTGTCGTACGAGGGTGGACTTGCCGGCGCCGTTGGGACCGAGCAGCCCGAAGATCTCCCCGCGCCGTACCGTGAGCTCCAGGGCGTCGGTGGCCCGCACCTCGGGGGTGCCCGGTGCGCCGCGGCGGCCCTTGACGGCCGGATAGGTCTTGGCGAGCCCGCGTACGCGGACGACCTCGTCCTGCCGAAGTGCCTGCCCCACGCGCGTACTCACAAGGGAAGAGGGTACGGGGTCGGGGCCTTTACCCGTCCTTGGGGCCACCCGAACCTCTGCCGCCCCGAAGATCCACCCCACCCTCCCCCGGGGCGCTCGCCGGTCCGCCGTCGGCTCACTCCGCCGCGTTCGCGTGCTCCGCGGCGGCCGGGATGTCGAACTCTCGCCAGAAGCCTGCCCGGATGGCGTAGCGGTCGTGTTCGTCGATCTGGTCGTCCTTGTGCGCGAGCAGCCCGAAGCGGGCGGCGTAGCGCAGCAGCTCCCCGTCGATGCGGTGCGGGATGCGCGGGTACATCTGGGACAGCCGCTGGAGATGGCTCTGGTCGCCGAGCCGGGACATCCAGCGGCGGGCGAAGACCTGCCCCACCTCGTACGGATCGCCGCCGACGGTGGTGATGTCCTCCTCGCGGTCCGCCCAGCGCTGCTCGGCCGTGGTGAGCTGGGCGAGCGTCGGCATGGCGGCGGCCTCGGCCGGTTCGGCCACCGCGCCGGGCCGGTCCACCCAGCCCTTGTCGGAGGACCAGCGCAGGGTCGCGGTGGTCGGCTGCTGGGCGGGCTGGACGGCGCCGGGGGCGCGCAGCGCGGCGAGGTCCTTGGGGGTGGGGACGCCCTTGGGCGCGGCCACCCGCTCCTGGCCGCCGTTCTCCGCGGCGCCGGCCGGCGGGTGCGGCTCCTGCTCGGCGGTGCGCTCGGCGGCCGCGGCGAGCGCGGACTCGGGCAGCGGGGCGGAGAGGATCGCGGCGATCTCGGGGCGGGGCACCGGCTGCGGGGCGCACACCCCGGTCAGTTCCTTGGCGCGGACGGCCTGGGTGATCCAGGCCCGGTCCAGGACGCGCCGCTCGTCGGCCTCGGCGACCAGGTCCTCGGACTGGTTGTAGTCGCCGTCGGCGGCCTGCACGGCCCACAGGTGTACGGCGACGCCGTGCTCCTTGGCCGCCATCATGCCCGGCAGCAGATCGCCGTCCCCGGTGACGAGGACGACATCGGAGCAGGCCCGGTTGCGGGCCAGCTCGGTCAGCTCGGCGTGCATGGCGGCGTCCACGCCCTTCTGCGCCCAGCGTCCGTCGCTGCGGGTGAGGGCGCCGAGGCGGACGGTGACCCGGGGCATCACGCGCAGCCGGCGGTGCTCGGGCTGGGGAACCCGGTCGGGGGCGCCGTCGAACCAGTAGATGCGCAGCAGGGGCCGCTCGGTGTCGGACTCGGCGCGGTCGCGCAGTGCCTGGATCAGTGCGGTGTGGTCGACGGTGATCCGGGACCGCGAGGGCTCGCCCGCGAGGAGACTGGCGGCTGCGCCCAGCAGATACCCGGCGTCCACCAGGACGATGCAGCGGTCCACGCGACTCACCCTCTTCCCGGGAGGTTTTGCTTCGGACTTCCTTCGAGTCTGCCCGACCGCGCGGGGGTTAACGGCCCGAACTCGATCTTCGGCGTGGCGTTTGCGGCTGTTACTCGCCAACCTACCCTGTCACACAGGGTAATTGTCCGACATGCGATTGATGTCAGCGTATGTGAATCTGAATCCGGCCCTGGCCCCTAGATCCCCCGCAGGAGGCAGATCACCATGGCCAAGAACAAGAACCGTAAGCAGGGTGGCTCGCAGAACCGCGCCGCGCAGCACGCCGGTCAGGCTCACGAGCAGGCGCAGCACACCACGGAGGCCCAGGAGTCTCCGGTGACACACATCCAGGGCAGTTCCGGTGATACCGGGCGCGGCAAGAAGCAGAAGAGCTTCGGCCACAACTAATGGGCGGTTGACGCCTGTTGCGTAAGAAAAGAGGGGCGCACCCCTGACGGGTGCGCCCCTCTCACGCTGCCGGAAGCCGGTTCAGCCCGCTCAGCCCGCGAGACAGGACGGGCCGAGCAGCACCTTCAGGTCGCCGAAGAGCGCCGGGTCGGGCTTGACCCGGTGCCGGTCCAGGCGCAGCACCGTGGTCTTGCGCGGCCCCTGGAGCTTGATCCGCACCTCGCTGTCGCCCTTGTGGTGGCTGAGGATCTCGCCGAGGCGGCTGACCATGGGCGGGGTGACCCGGGTGGCCGGAATGGTGAGGACCACCGGCGCGTTGGCGCCCGCGTTGGAGAGGTCCGGGACCATCAGCTCCATGGCGACGAGCCGGGGCACGTCCTCGCGCTTGTCGAGGCGGCCCTTGACGAACACCACGGCGTCCTCGACCAGTTGGGTCGACACCAGCTGGTAGGTGGCCGGGAAGAACATGCACTCGATGGAGCCCGCGAGATCCTCGACGGTGGCGATCGCCCAGGCGTTGCCCTGCTTGGTCATCTTGCGCTGGAGGCCCGAGATGATGCCGCCGATGGTGACCACCGCGCCGTCCGCGTGCTCGCCGCCGGTGAGCTGGGAGATGCCCGCGTCGGCCTTGTCGGACAGCACGTGTTCGAGGCCGAACAGCGGGTGGTCGGAGACGTACAGACCGAGCATCTCCCGCTCCTGGGCGAGCAGATAGGTCTTGTCCCACTCGTCGTCGGTGAACTGCACGTCGAGGCCGAAGCCGGGCTCGTCCGCGGTGTCGTCGCCCATGCCGCCGAAGAGGTCGAACTGGCCCTCGGCCTCCTTGCGCTTGACCGCGACCACATTGTCGATCATCGGCTCGTACTGCGCGGTGAGGCCCTTGCGGGTGTGCCCCATGGTGTCGAACGCGCCGGCCTTGATCAGCGATTCGGTGGTGCGCTTGTTGCAGACGACCGCCTCGACCTTGTCGAGGTAGTCGGGGAAGGAGGCGTACTTCCCCTTGGCCTTGCGGCACTTGATGATCGACTCGACCACGTTGGTGCCCACGTTGCGCACCGCGGAGAGGCCGAAGAGGATCACGTCGTCACCCTGGGCGGCGAAGTTGGACTCCGACTCGTTGACGTTCGGCGGCAGCACCCGGATGCCCATGCGGCGGCACTCGTTGAGGTAGACCGCCGACTTGTCCTTGTCGTCCTTGACGGAGGTCAGCAGTCCGGCCATGTACTCGGCGGGGTGGTTGGCCTTGAGATAGGCGGTCCAGTACGACACCAGGCCGTACGCGGCCGAGTGCGCCTTGTTGAACGCGTAGCCGGCGAACGGGACCAGCACGTCCCACAGCGCCTGGATGGCCTCGTCGCTGTAGCCGTTCTTACGGGCACCGCCCTGGAAGATGGTGAAGTTCTTCGCCAGTTCCTCGGGCTTCTTCTTGCCCATCACGCGGCGCAGGATGTCGGCCTCGCCGAGCGAGTAGCCGGCGATGATCTGGGCGGCCTTCTGCACCTGCTCCTGGTAGACGATCAGGCCGTAGGTGACGTCCAGGACCTCCTTGAGCGGCTCCTCCAGCTCGGGGTGGATCGGCGTGATCTCCTGCTGCCCGTTCTTGCGCAGGGCGTAGTTCGTGTGGGAGTTCATGCCCATCGGGCCCGGCCGGTACAGGGCCGACACGGCGGAGATGTCTTCAAAGTTGTCGGGCTTCATCAGGCGCAGCAGCGAGCGCATGGGGCCGCCGTCGAACTGGAAGACGCCGAGGGTGTCGCCACGCTGGAGCAGTTCGAAGGTCGTCGGGTCGTCCAGCGGCAGGGACAGCAGGTCGATGTCGAGGCCCTTGTTGGCCTTCACCATCTTGACCGCGTCGTCCATGATCGTGAGGTTGCGCAGGCCCAGGAAGTCCATCTTCAGCAGGCCGAGCGACTCACAGCTCGGGTAGTCCCACTGTGTGATGGTCACGCCGTCGGTGTGCCGGACCCAGACCGGGACGTGGTCGGTGATGGTCTCGCTGGACATGATCACGCCGGCCGCGTGCACACCCATCTGCCGGACCAGGCCCTCCACGCCGCGCGCGGTGTCGATGACCTTCTTCACGTCCGGTTCGTTCTCGTACATCCCCCGGACCTCGCCCGCCTCCGAGTAGCGCGGGTGCTGCGGGTCGGTGATGCCGGACAGCGGGATGCCCTTGCCGAGGACGTCGGCGGGCATGGCCTTGGTGATGCGGTCGCCCATCGCGTACGGGTAGCCCAGCACCCGCGCCGAGTCCTTGATCGCGTTCTTGGCCTTGATGGTGCCGTAGGTGCCGATCATGGCGACCTTGTCGGCGCCGTACTTCTCGGTGACGTACCGGATCACCTCGACGCGCCGGCGCTCGTCGAAGTCGATGTCGACATCGGGCATCGAGATGCGCTCGGGGTTGAGGAACCGCTCGAAGATCAGGCCGTGCGGGATCGGGTCGAGGTCGGTGATGCCCATGGCGTAGGCGACGATCGAACCGGCCGCGGAGCCTCGGCCGGGGCCGACCGCGATGCCGTTGTTCTTGGCCCACATGATGAAGTCGGCGACCACGAGGAAGTAGCCGGGGAAGCCCATCGAGATGATGACGTCCATCTCGTAGTCGGCCTGCTTCTGGCGGTCCTCGGGGATGCCGCCGGGGAAGCGGCGCTGCATGCCCCGGCTGACCTCCTCCTTGAACCAGGTGACCTCGGTGTAGCCCTCGGGGATGTCGAACTTCGGCATCAGGTCGCGCTTCTCGAACATGCCGGTGGTGTCGACCATCTCGGCCACCAGGAGCGTGTTGGCGCAGCCCTCCTGCCAGGCGTCCGAGGAGTCGATGGCGTACATCTCGTCCGTGGACTTCAGGTAGTAGCCGGTGCCGTCGAACTTGAAGCGGCCCGGCTCGGAGAGGTTCTTGCCGGTCTGGATGCACAGCAGCGCGTCATGGGCGGTCGCCTCATGGGCGTACGTGTAGTGCGAGTCGTTGGTGACCAGCGGGGGGATGCCGAGCTTCTTGCCGATCTCCAGGAGGCCGTCGCGGACCCGGTGCTCGATCTCGATGCCGTGGTCCATCAGCTCCAGGAAGTACTTGTCCTTGCCGAAGATGTCCTGGTACTCGCTGGCGGCCTTGAGGGCCTCGTCGAACTGGCCGAGGCGCAGCCGGGTCTGGAGCTCGCCGGAGGGGCAGCCGGTGGAGGCGACGATGCCCTCGGACCACTGGGAGATGGTCTCCTTGTCCATCCGGGGCCACTTCTGGAGCCAGCCCTCGGCGTACGCGTCGGAGGACAGCCGGAAGAGGTTGTGCAGACCGGTCCGGTTCACCGCCCACATCGTCTTGTGGGTGTAACCACCGGAACCGGAGACGTCGTCGCGCTTCTGGTGCGGCTGGCCCCACTGGATCTTGCGCTTGTTGCGCCGGGACTCGGGGGCCACATAGGCCTCGATCCCGATGATCGGGGTGACCCCGGACTTCTGGGCGGTGTGGAAGAAGTCGTACGCCCCGTGGAGGTTGCCGTGGTCGGACATGGCGATGTGCGTCATGCCCATTTCATTGCAGGCATTGAACATGTCCTTCAGCCGCGCGGCACCGTCCAGCAGCGAGTACTGGGTGTGGACGTGCAGGTGCGTGAACGGCGGCTTTGACACGGTTTGACCTCCAACGGAGAACGTCAGGCGACGGGCGGGCGGACACTCTGGGGGACAGCGTCGAATCCTATGCCCTGGCACTGACAGCCGGAGTGGATCCCCGCGTACGGTCGGCGGGAACCGGGCACTACCGCGCCGCGTCGCCCGTTGGAGACGGCGAAAGCGCCGTCGTGTCCATGGACGCACAGTGACGCACCACTCCCGCACCAGGAGGCATCCCGCGATGTCGGTCCCTAAGCTCAGCGCCGAGCAGCGCGGCGAGGAGATCCTCGCCGTATTCGACACCGCCTTCGGCAGGCTCCTGGCCGCCGACCCGGCCGCCTTCCGGGTGAAGTTCCGGAAGATGGCGGCCTCGGCCTTCGCGTTCTACCGGGGCACGGCGTGCCTCTTCTACCACGACATCGAAGCCGAGCGGCGGGGCGGCCCCTACCTGGACGACCGCACCTCGCGCGTGTGGATCCACGGCGACCTGCACGCGGAGAACTTCGGCACGTACATGGACTCGTACGGCCGCCTGGTGTTCAACGTCAACGACTTCGACGAGGCGTACGTCGGCCCCTTCACCTGGGACCTGAAGCGCTTCGCCGCCTCGATCGCGCTCCTCGGGTACGCCAAGGCGCTGAGCGACGAGCAGATCACCGAGCTGGTGACCGTCTACGCGGACGCGTACCGGGAGCGGATCCACGCCCTGGCCACCGGCGCCAAGAGCGACGAGGTGCCGCCGTTCACCCTGGACACCGCGGAGGGCCCGCTGCTCGGCGCGCTGCGCGCGGCCCGCTCGCTCACCCGGTTCGAGCTGCTGGACTCGATGACCGAGATCCGCGACTTCGAACGCCGGTTCGCATCGGGTCCCGGCACCGTCGAGCTGGACGCGGCCGACCGCTACAAGATCCTCGCGGCCTTCGACGGCTATCTGGAGACGCTGCCGGACTCCTCCCTGGCCCGCCCGGACTCCTACCGGGTCAAGGACGTCGTGGGCCGCCGGGGCGTCGGCATCGGCTCGGCCGGGCTGCCGTCGTACAACATCCTCCTGGAGGGCCACAGCGACGCCCTGGAGAACGATGTCGTGATCTACATCAAGCAGGCCCAGACCCCGGCCGTCTCCCGGCACCTCACCGATCCGGCCATCGCCGGGTACTTCGAGCACGAGGGCCACCGCACGGTGATCTCCCAGCGCGCCCTCCAGGCGCACTCCGACCCCTGGCTGGGCTGGACCGAGCTGGACGGCGCGGGCCAGCTGGTCGCCGAGATCTCGCCGTACGCGGTCGACCTGGACTGGAGCGATCTCGACGACCCGGAGGAGATCGCGCTGGTCGTGGCCGACCTGGGCCGGGCCACGGCGACCATGCACGCGGCGGCGGACGACACCTCCGGCGAGTCCCTGGTGCCCTTCTCCACCGAGCGGGCCATCGACGCGGCGATCGCGGCCCATGAGGAGGGCTTCGCGCCCCTGCTGGTGGACTTCGCGCACACGTACGGCGCACGGGCCCGCGCGGACCACCACATCTTCGTGGACCTGTTCCGCAACGGCCGGATCCCGGGGCTGTAGAGCGCCCCGCCGAGGCGGTAGCGTGCCCGTACTCACAGGCCCCCTTTAGGGGTCCCTTACTCCGGTTCGTGACAGACTCTGCTATCGCTATGGACATATCCGGGACCTACCTCAGAGCCGCGCGCGCGGTGCTGTTCACGGCCTTCGTCGTGACCCTCGGCACCGCGTCGCACGTGCTGCTGTCCCGGACCCCGCTGCCGGCCGCGACCGTGGCCGCGGTCGCCGCCGGCGTCTTCGCCGGCGCGTACGCGCTGGCGGGCCGCGAGCGCGGCTTCGGCCGGATCGCGGCTCTGCTGGTGCCGCTGGAACTGGCCGCGGACACGGTGTTCACCACCGGCCAGCAGACCTGTTACGGCCGGGCGGGCGGCCCGGTCGCCGGTCCCCTGCACGCCTTCGGATTCGACCTGCTGTGCCACGGCGGCGCGGTGGGCACCCCGCTGGCCCAGGTGAGCCGCGGCCAGGCCGCCGGGGTGCTGGCGAACGCCTCCCCGGCCACCGCCTGGCTGCTGCTCGCCGCGCACATCGGTGTGAGCCTGCTGGCCGCCGCCTGGCTGCGCCGGGGCGAGCGGGCCCTGGTGCAGCTGCTGCGCGCGGTGGCCGCCGCCTCCTTCCGGCCACTGCTCCTCGCGGTGGCCGCGGTCGCCGTACGACGGCTGCCGGAGGGCCGCCCGCCCCGCCCGGCCCGGCGCCGGGCCGCCGCCCGCGACCGGCTTCTCGCGCACTCCCTGGGACGGCGTGGACCGCCGTGCTCCGCCCCGCTCGCCTCCTGGTGAGCGACGTGCACCCGTCCCCCACCCGTATTCCGCGCAGGGCAACTGCGCGACCCCCAGGGAGAACACCCAGATGAGCAAGCGGAACAGCCAGGCGTCGAAGAGCGCGGCCCGGGAGCGGCTGCGCGAGGAGCGCGAGCGCCAGGCCAAGCGCGACAAGGCCAGGCGCCAGGCGTTCGTGGCCGGCGGCGTCGTGGTCGCACTGGCGGCCGCGGGCGGCATCGGCTACGCCGTCGTCCAGGCCAACAAGCCCAGCTACTGGGAGGGTCTGAAGAACGCGAAGGTCGTCGCCCCGGCCCACACCGAGGGCGCCAAGGGCGCCACGGTCGTCATCGGCAAGGCGAGCGCCAAGAAGACCCTCAAGATGTACGAGGACCCGCGCTGCCCGGTGTGCGCCCAGTTCGAGCAGACGATCGGCTCGACGCTGCACAAGGACATCGACGACGGCAAGTTCAAGTACCAGTACGTGGGCGCCACGTTCCTGGACGCCCACGACAACGGTGTGGGCTCCAAGAACGCGCTGAGCGCGCTCGGCGCCGCGCTGAACATCAGCCCCCAGGCGTTCCTGGACTACAAGTCCGCGCTGTACTCCACGAAGTGGCACCCGGACGAGAACGACGACAAGTTCAAGGACGACAGCTACCTCATCAAGATCGCCGACACCGTCCCGGCGCTGAAGGGCAACGCCACCTTCCAGAACGCCGTCAAGAAGGGCACCTACGACGCCTGGGCGGTGAACATGTCGAAGCAGTTCGACAACAACAAGGACGGCGTGACCGGCACTCCGGCCCTCGTCATGGACGGCAAGCAGCTCAACGGCGGCAACATGATCACGTCGGTGGACGAGTTCAACAAGGTCATCGACGCGGCCGTCAAGGGCTGACGAACCCTCAGGGGTGACGAGTCCTCAGGGGTGACGAACTCCAGGGTGCTGACAGCTCTTCGGAAACCGAAGGCTGAGTGAAGAGCGGGCGAACATTCCCTGTTCGCCCGCTCTTTTGTTCTACCGCTCGGTAACCTGATCGGCCGTGACCAGTCGAAACAGATCACTGCCGGCCTCCCAGGGCCTCAACTCCCCTTCCCCGCGCCGCCGTACGGTCGTCAAGGCCGTGGCGGCGACCGCTGTGCTGGCCGGGCCGCTCGCCGCCGCCCTGCCCGCCCGCGCCTCCGGTCAGGCCCCCGCCTTCCTGCACGGTGTGGCCTCCGGTGACCCGCTGCCCGACGGCATCCTGCTGTGGACCCGCATCACCCCGACCCCGGACGCCACCCCCGGCTCCGGCGTCGGCCCGGACACCGTGGTGAGCTGGGTCGTGGCCACCGACAAGGCGCTCACCCAGGTCGTCAGCAAGGGCTCCACCACCGCGACGGCCGCCTCGGACCACACGGTGAAGGCGGACATCCGCGGCCTCCAGCCGGCCACCGACTACTGGTTCCGCTTCTCCTGCGGCGGCACCGACTCGCCGGTCGCGCGCACCCGCACCGCCCCGGCCGCCACCGCGGACGTCTCCGGGCTCCGCTTCGGCGTGGTCACCTGCGCCAACTGGGAGGCCGGCTACTTCTCCTCGTACCGCCACCTCGCGGCGCGGGGCGACCTCGACGCCTGGCTGCACCTCGGTGACTACATCTACGAGTACAAGTCCGGCGAGTACGCGGCCCGCGGCAAGGTGATCCGGCAGCACGCCCCCACCAACGAGATCATCACGCTCGCCGACTACCGCACCCGGCACGGCAAGTACAAGACCGACGCCGACCTCCAGGCCCTGCACCTGAAGGCGCCGGTCATCGCGATCTGGGACGACCACGAGTTCGCCGACAACGCGTGGTCGGGCGGCGCGGTCAACCACACGGAGGGCGCCGAGGGCACCTGGACCGCCCGCAAGGCCGCCGCCAAGCAGGCCTACTTCGAGTGGATGCCGGTGCGCCCGGCGATCGAGGGCACCACCTACCGGCGGCTGCGCTTCGGCAAGCTCGCCGATCTGTCCCTGCTGGACCTGCGCTCCTTCCGCTCCCAGCAGGTGTCCGGCACCAGCGGCTCGGTGGACGACGCGAGCCGCACCATCACCGGCCGGGCCCAGCTCGACTGGCTGAAGGCGGGCCTGAAGGCGTCCGACACCAAGTGGCGGCTGGTCGGCAACTCGGTGATGATCGCGCCGTTCGTCATCGGCTCCCTCACCGCGGACCTGCTCAAGCCGCTCGCCCAGCTGCTCGACCTGCCGCAGGGCGGCATAGGCGTCAACACCGACCAGTGGGACGGCTACACCCACGACCGCCGGGAACTCCTCGACCACCTGACGTCGAACAACATCGGCAACACCGTCTTCCTGACCGGTGACATCCACATGTCCTGGGCCAACGACGTGCCGGTGGACGCGGGCACCTACCCGCTGTCGGAGTCGGCCGCCACCGAGTTCGTCATCACCTCGATGACCTCCGACAACCTCGACGACATCGTCAAGGTCCCCGAGGGCCTCGTCTCCGCGGTCGCCGCGCCGCTCATCGAGGCCGCCAACCGGCACGTCCACTGGGTGGACACCGACCGGCACGGCTTCGGCGTGCTCGACATCACCACCGACCGCGCCCAGATGGACTACTACGTCCTGTCCGACCGCACCGACCAGAACGCCACCGCCAAGTGGGAGCGCTCGTACCGCACCCGCACCGGCACCCAGAAGGTCGAGCGCACCTACGACCCGGTCTAGGCCGTCCGCAGGCCGTCCCGGTCTAGGCGGTCCGCAGGCCGTCGAGGAAGCCGAGCGCCACGCGCCAGGTCGCCTCGGCGGCCTCCGCGTCGTGGTCCGGCAGGTCGGGGTCGGTGTACACATGCCCGGCCCCGGCGTACCGGTAGACCTCCACATCGGCGCCCGCCCGGCCCATCTGGAGGTACCAGGCGCTGAGCCAGTCGTCCGTCTCGAACGGGTCCGGCTCGGCCACGTGCAGCTGCACCGGCAGCTCGTCCACGTGCGCGTTCGGCGCGATGTCCGAGGTGCCGTGCAGAAGCAGCAGCCCGCGCGCCTTGTCGTCGCCGAGGGCGAGGGTCTGCGCCACGGAGGCGCCGAGCGAGAACCCGGCGTAGACCAGACCGCGCTCCGAGTACGGCGCCGCCGCCAGCACGGCCCGCTTCAGCAGCTCCTCCTTGCCGATCCCGTCACTGAACTCCATGCCCTCCTCGACGGTGCCGAACGTCCGCCCCTCGAAGAGGTCCGGCGTCCATACCTCGTGGCCGGCCGCGCGCAGCCGGTCAGCGGCGTCGCGCACCGCGGGCCTGAGCCCATAGGTCGAGTGAAAGAGCATGATGTTCATGAACCCATGGTGCCAGCTCCGGGTACGCCGCCCGGGAGCGGGACAAGTCACAGGTTCACGATCGCCGTAGCCGGTTACGTTCCAAGGCATGGAGACCGTACTGCGCCCTGTGCTCGTGGTCGGCGCGTCCGTGTTCCTGACCGTCCTCATCGGCTGGGCCACCGACGTGCTGCTGCGCAAGGCGGACGAACGCCACCCCGAGACCCCCCTGTGGGACCGGCTGCGGCGCGCCCGCGTCCCGTACCAGCTGGTCCTGTGCGCCGCCCTGCTCAGAGGCTCGTACGACCAGGCCGAACTGTTCGAGGAGCACCGGGTCGGCGTCGGCCGGACCCTGACCCTGGTGCTGATCGGGGCCGCGGCCTGGCTGGTGATCCGGATCGCGAGCGCCGTGGTCGAGACGACGTACAGCCGCTACGCGCGCGCCCATCACGACGCGGCGCGGGTACGGCGGGTGCGCACCCAGGTCACGCTGATCATGCGGGTGGTCTCGGCGGTCGTCGGCGTGGTCGCGGTGGCCGCGATGCTGCTGACCTTCCCGGCGATGCGGGCCGCGGGCGCCTCCCTGCTGGCCTCGGCCGGTGTCCTCGGCATCGTGGCCGGCGTCGCCGCGCAGTCCACGCTGTCGAACCTGTTCGCGGGGCTCCAGATCGCCTTCGGCGACATGGTCCGCATCGGCGACACCGTGGTCGTGGACGGCGAGTGGGGCACGGTCGAGGAGATCACCCTGACCTTTCTGACGGTACGGACCTGGGACGAGCGCCGGATCACCATGCCGGTGTCGTACTTCACCTCCAAGCCCTTCGAGAACTGGTCGCGGGGCACCCCGCAGATGACCGGGATCGTGTTCTGGCAGCTCGACCACAGCGCCCCTCTGGAGGCGATGCGCGAGAAGCTGCGCGACATCCTGCGCCAGTGCCCGGCCTGGGACGGCCGCGCCTCCAACCTGGTGGTCACCGACTCCACCGCCAACACCATGGAGGTGCGCGCGCTGGTGACCGCGAAGGACGCCGACGACATCTGGACGGTGCGGGTCGCGGTCCGCGAGCAGATGATCACCTGGCTGTCCGCGGAGCACCCCTACGCGCTGCCCCGGGTCAACACCTCGGACGCGGTGCTGCCGCCCTACCGCGTGCCCTCCCCGGACCGCCACTCCCTGCGCAAGGCGTACGAGTTCCCGCGCACCGGCCGGAGCTGAGCGGCGCGGGACCGGGCGGGACCGATGGGCGGCCCGGTCCGGTGGGCGCCCGGTCCGGTTCAATGTCCGCGTTCGGCGCCTCCGTTGACCTGGATGATCTGTGAGGTGATGTGCCCGGCGGCGGGCGAGGCCAGCCAGTGCAGGGTGGACGCCACGTCGCCCGGCTCGCCCGCCCGGCCGGTGGAGGTCTCGGCCACGAGCTGCCCGCGCCGCTCCTCGGACATGCCGCCGCCGAAGAAGTCGGTGTCCTCGATGTAACCGGGTGCGACCACGTTCACCGTGATGCCCCGGTGGCCCAGGCGGCGGGCCAGATCATGGGCGTAGGGGTGCAGTCCGGCCTTGGCCGCCGCGTAGGCGCCGCTGCCCGAGCCGCGGTAGGCGGCGACGGAGCTGAGGAAGAGCACCCGCCCGCCGGGCTCGGCGAGCCGCTCCTGAAGGGCCTCGGTGAGCAGCACCGCGGTCAGGGTGTTGAGTCTGAAGGCGACGGTCCAGGCATGGGCCACCCGGTCCAGGGGGTCCTCGCTGCCGGCCGGTGGCTCCAGGGCGCCGGAGCCCCCGGCGCTGTGCACGAGCACATCGACGGTGCCGAACTCCCGGGCGACGAGCCCGGCCACCTCCCGCACGTCTGCGGGCTCGGTGAGGTCGGCCGCGTGGGTGAGCGCACCCGGCACCCCGGCCTTCTCCAGCACCTCCGCGCGCCGCCCGAGGAGCAGCACCCGGTCCCCGTCCGCGGCGAAGGCCCGTGCCGTCGCCAGCCCGATGCCCGTACCGCCTCCGCTGATCACGATGTTGCGAGTCATGATCCGAGAGTAGGAGTCCGCGGCCGACGGCGCTTCCGGTTGTCCACAGCCGCCAGGTATTTGTATGACCGGATATACACAGCTGGCCGATATACACAGCCCGCCGAGCGCCGTCAGCGCAGGCTGCGCACATCGAGATGGCGCAGGATCCGGTCCACGATCTCCGGGTCCATCCCCGGTTCGCTGCGCGCCGCGAGCACCTCGTGCCGGGCGGCGCTGAGCATCTCGCCCTGGATGCGCCGGATCCGCTTCAGCCGCTTGGCCCGCTGGTGCTGTGCCTCGCGGCGCTCCTCCTCGCCCATGTCGGGGCTGATCCGGATGCCGATGTCGAAGGCCTGGCGCAGCATCTGCTCGGACAGCTCCTCGGGCAGGTCCTCCACCTGCTCGATCTCCCGCAGCCGGCGCTTGGCCGCCTTGGCCGCGCGCACCGCCAGCTCCTTCTCGGACTCCTTCTCCCGCTCGGCGTCGGCCTGCACCCCCAGCCGTCTGACCAGCCACGGCAGGGTCAGCCCCTGGATCACCAGGGTGGCGACGATCACCCCGAAGGCGATGAAGACGATCTCGTCCCGGTCCGGGAAGGGCTTGCCCGCGTCGGTCTCCAGGGGGATGGCCAGCGCCAGCGCGACCGAGGCCACCCCGCGCATCCCGGACCACCACATCACGACCGTCTCCCGCAGGCTGGTCGGGATCTCCTCCTCCACATCGCGCCGGGCGTGCAGCCGTTTGGTCAGCCAGGTCGCCGGGAGCAGCCACAGCAGTCGTACGACGATCACCACCCCGGCGACGGCCGCCGCCCAGCCGAGCAGCTCGCCCCACCGTCCGCTGGCCGTACGGATCGCGTTGTGCAGCTCCAGGCCGATCAGCCCGAAGGCGACGCCGGTGACGAGGGTGTCGATGATGTCCCAGAAGGTGTGTCCCGCCAGTCGGGTCATCACATCGTCGGCGCCGGTGGCGTACTCGGAGAGGTAGAGGGCCGTGGTGAGCACGGCGAGCACGCCGGAGCCCTGGAGCTTCTCCGCGAGCACATAGGAGGCGTACGGCACCAGCAGGGTCAGGCCGATCTGGAGGGTCGGGTCCCCCAGCAGGTCCATCACCCGGTTCGCGCCCCAGCCGAGCAGCAGCCCCACGGCCACCGCGACCACGGCGGACAGCACCAGCGCGAGCCCGGCCTTCCACGGCGAGAACAGTCCGCTCACCGCGGCGGCGATCGCCACGTGGTAGAGCACGATGGCCGTGACGTCGTTGAACAGCCCCTCGCCCTCCAGGACCGACACCAGACGGCGCGGCAGCCCGAGTTGTCCGGCGACGCTGGTCGCGGCGACGGGGTCGGGCGGGGCGATCAGCGCGCCGAGCGCCACCGCGGCGGCGACCGACAGGCCGGGCACGATCGCGTGGGCCACGAAGGCGACGCACACCGTGGTCACGAACACCAGGGCGACGGCCAGGGTCAGGATCGGGCGTTTGTTGGTCGTGAACTGCCGCCAGGAGGTGCGCCGTACGGCCGCGTAGAGCAGCGGCGGCAGCAGTCCGGGCAGGATCAGCTCGGGCGGGATGTTCACGTTGGGCACGAAGTCGGCCACCGCGAGGACCCCGCCGAACAGCGTCATCAGCACCGGGGCCGGCACCCCGAGGCGGTCGCCCACCGGGACGCTCACCAGGGCCCCGAGCAGCAGGGCGAACAACAGAGCCAACTGATCCAAGGCCGGCGCTCCGGGGTCGACATGGCACGCGAGGCTTCAAGCCTGCCATGCCGCCCGGCCACCGGCCGTTCCGGGGCATCGCCCCGGGGGGTTTCGCCGCACCCCGTTCACCGGCTTTTGTGCCGGTGGTTACAGGGCGCGGCGCATCGCCCGGTGGGGCATGTCGGCGTCCAGGAACTCCGGTCCGTACGCCGCGTAGCCGAGCCGCTCGTAGAAACCGAGCGCCTGGGTCTGCGCGTGCAGGTCCACCGCGGCCAGGCCACGCGCGCGGGCCGCGTCCTCGATGGCCCGCACCAGGGCGGCACCGATACCGAGCCCGCGTGCCCGGCGGGAGACCGCGAGCCGCCCGAGGGAGCCGACGGAGGCGTCCGCGCCGGTCTTGGCGACGGCCGCCTCTCCGGTCAGCAGCCGGCCGGTGCCCAGCGGGGTGCCGTCCGCGCGCAGGGCCAGCACATGCACGGCGACGGCGTCGTACGCGTCGTACTCGATGGCTTCGTCCACGCCCTGCTCATGGACGAAGACCTCCTTGCGGACCGCGAAGCACGCCTCCAGGTCGGCGGGACCCTCGGCGACGCGGACCGCGGGGGCCCCGGTCATCCGTAGGTCTCCTCGCGGACCAGGTCCAGGGCCTGCTGAAGGTCTTCGGGGTAGTCGGAGGAGAACTCCACCCAGCGGCCGTCGCCCGGGTGTTCGAAGCCGAGCCGCACGGCGTGCAGCCACTGGCGGGTGATGCGCAGCCGCTTGGCCAGGGTGGGGTCGGCGCCGTAGGTGAGGTCGCCGACGCACGGGTGGCGGTGGGCGGCCATGTGGACGCGGATCTGGTGGGTGCGGCCGGTCTCCAGCTTCACATCGAGCAGGGAGGCGGCGCGGAATGCCTCGATGAGGTCGTAGTGCGTCACCGAGGGCTTGCCGTCGGCGGTGACCGCCCACTTGTAGTCGTGGTTCGGATGGCGGCCGATCGGGGCGTCGATGGTGCCGCTCGTCGGGTCCGGGTGGCCCTGGACCAGGGTGTGGTAGCGCTTGTCGACCGTGCGCTCCTTGAACTGGCGCTTGAGCGAGGTGTACGCGTACTCCGACTTGGCGACCACCATCAGGCCGGAGGTGCCCACGTCCAGGCGGTGCACGATGCCCTGGCGCTCGGCGGCGCCGGAGGTGGAGATCCGGTAGCCGGCGGCGGCGAGACCGCCGATCACGGTCGGTCCGTTCCAGCCCGGGGAGGGGTGCGCGGCCACGCCGACCGGCTTGACGATCACCAGCACGTCATCGTCGTCATGCACGATCTCCATGCCCTCGACGGGCTCGGCGACCACCTGCACCGGCGCGGGCGCCTGCGGCATCTCGACCTCCAGCCAGGCGCCGCCGTGCACCCGCTCGGACTTGCCGACGACCGCGCCGTCGACCTGCACCTTGCCGGCCGCGGCCAGCTCGGCCGCCTTCGTGCGGGAGAAGCCGAACATGCGGGAGATGGCGGCGTCGACGCGCTCGCCCTCCAGGCCGTCGGGCACGGGCAGGGTACGGATCTCGGGAATCGTGCTCACCCGTCGAGTATGCCGGACGGGCGGCACGGCCCCGACCGAGCCTGTGGAAAACCGGCCCCGGCCCCGGTCCTTTGGGGCCCTGCCGTCAGTCCTTGTGGACCGTGCCGTCCGGGTCGAGACCGCGGAAGGACAGCAGCACGATCAGGATGCCGCCGCACACGATCGCCGAGTCGGCGAGGTTGAAGATGGCGAAGCCCTTGGGCGCGATGAAGTCCACGACCTGGCCGTTGAAGACCCCGGGCGAGCGGAAGATCCGGTCGGTGAGGTTGCCGAACGCGCCGCCGAGCAGCAGGCCGAGCGCCACGGCCCAGGGGAAGCTGTAGAGCTTGCGGGCCAGCCTCATGATCACCACGATCACCGAGGCGGCGATCACCGTGAAGATCACGGTGAAGGCCGCGCCGAAACCGAAGGCGGCACCCGGGTTGCGGATGGCGTTCAGCTCCAGCAGGTCCCCGACGAGCTTGATCGGCGCGTGGCCCTCCAGCTTGGCCACCACCAGCATCTTGCTGATCAGGTCGAGCGCGTAGGCGAACGCGGCCACCGCGAACAGCACGGCGAGGCGGCGGCCGCGGCCGGTCCGCTCCGGTGCCTGGTCCCGCGCCTGCTCGGGGGCCTGATGTGCGCCGTCCTCCGGGGTGTCCGGCGTATTGATGATGCGCTCCGCCTCTGCCACGTGCGTCCCTCGACCTAGGTACCTGACTGAGGACGAGACTACGGCACGCCTTCGCGGCCCCATACGCTCAGGAGCGGCGTTCCTGCTTCTGCTTGCACTCCACGCACAGGGTGGCCCGCGGGAAGGCCTGCATCCGGGCCTTGCCAATGGGATTGCCGCAGTTCTCGCACAGGCCGTAGGTGCCCGCGTCCAGCCGTTCGAGCGCGCGTTCGGTCTGGGTGAGCATCTCGCGCGCGTTGGCGGCCAGCGCCAGCTCGTGCTCGCGGGTGATGTTCTTGGTCCCGGTGTCGGCCTGGTCGTCGCCCGCACCGTCCCCGGAGTCCCGCATCAGGCCGACGAGGGACTCCTCGGACGAGCTGATCTCCCGCCGCAGCCGCTCCATCTCGGACTGGAGCTCCGCACGCGCCTCGGAGACCTCCTGCTCGGTCCAGGGATCCTCGCCGGGGCGCACCGGCAGCTCGCCAGGGTCCGCCGCGGCGAGGCGCGCCTTGGGGACGGCGGTGTCGTCCGCCGTGGCCGTGCCAGGGGTCTTCTTCGCAACCACCTTCGTGGCTCCCGTCTGCTTCGCGGCCCGCGCCGCGCCCGCCTTCTTGGCCGTGCTCTTCTCGTCCGGCTCCGCCTTGCGGGCCGCGGTCTTCGTGGCCTTCCCGGCGGCGGTGCCCGCCGCGGTGGCGTCCTCGGCCGCCGTGTCCTTGACCGCGGTCCTCCTGGCGGGCGGCTTCTTCGAGGCCGCCTTCTTGGCCGCCGTCTTCCCGGCCGCGGTCTTCTGCGCCGCGGCCGACCCGTGCGCGGTCTTGTGCGCCGCGGCCGTCCCAGGCGCGGCCGCCGCGCTCTTCCCGGCCGCCGCCTGTTTCTTCTCCGGTGTCTTCCCGGCGGCCGTCTTCCTCGCCACCGGGTGGGCGGCGGCCTCCTCGGCCGCGCCCGTCTGCTCCAGGACCGGCTTCACGGCGGCTCCCTTCTCGGCGGCGGCCTTCCTGGCCACCGCCTTCCCGTCCCCCTCCTCGGCCACCGCCCGCCGCGCCGCCGCCTTCTTGGCAGCGGCCTTCCGGGCAGTGGTTTCCTCGGCATCCGTCGTCCCGGCCACGGTCTTCTTCGCGCTCTTTCTCGCCACCATGGCCGCGACCCCTTCACATAGGGTGATCTCGCTCGCGAATCGTGCTGGGACGATAAATCGACTTGCCTCCCGCGGCAACGGGGCACACCGCCCGATTCGCCCGGCCGCACCCCCCGCGCGACGGGCCTGCATCCGTTGTGCCCAGCTCCCCGCCGGGTAATCCGCCACGCCGGGCATCACCCCCCGCACCCTCGCCATTCGGGGCATCCCGTGTCCCGCGCCCGGCCGCCGATGGCCGGCGCCCCGAAAAGCGGTCGGCCGCCGTCCGCGCGGCGCCGTACACTGGGCGCAGCGAGCAGCATGGATGGGGACGAGTAGCGGCGTACGCAGCCCAGAGCGACCCGGGGACGGTGGAAGCCCGGGGGCGAGCGCGACGTGAAGATCACCCCGGAGCCGCCGGAAGAAAGCCGCAGCCGCAGGGCCAGGCCAGTAGAACCGGTTTCGCGAACCCAAATGAGGGGGCCCACCGGCGACCGAGACACGGCGGCGGGCCAAGGAGGGTGGTACCGCGGGAGCGCGCCGCACACGGCGTAGGAATCGAAGCTCTCGTCCCTCCGACGGAAGGCAGCAAGTCCGTTGGAGGATGCTCGCAGATGACAGCGCCGACGTACCGCCAGGTGCCCGCACAGGTCGACCTGCCCGCGCTTGAGCACGCCGTGCTCGACTTCTGGCGCGAGCAGAAGATCTTCGCCAAGACCCTGGAGCAGTCCGAGGGCCGCCCCGAATGGGTGTTCTACGAAGGCCCGCCCACCGCCAACGGCATGCCCGGCGCCCACCACATCGAGGCGCGCGTCTTCAAGGACGTCTTCCCCCGCTTCCGCACCATGCGCGGCTACCACGTGGCCCGCAAGGCCGGCTGGGACTGCCACGGCCTGCCCGTGGAGCTGGCCGTGGAGAAGGAGCTGGGCTTCTCCGGCAAGCAGGACATCGAGGCGTACGGCATCGCCGAGTTCAACGACAAGTGCCGCGAGTCCGTGACCCGGCACACCGACGCCTTCGCCGAGCTGACGACCCGCATGGGCTACTGGGTCGACCTGGACGACGCCTACCGGACCATGGACCCGGAGTACGTGGAGTCCGTCTGGTGGTCGCTGAAGGAGATCTTCGGCAAGGGCCTGCTGGTCCAGGACCACCGCGTCGCCCCCTGGTGCCCGCGCTGCGGCACCGGCCTGTCCGACCACGAGCTGGCGCAGGGCTACGAGACGGTCGTCGACCCCTCGGTGTACGTCCGCTTCCCGCTCACCTCCGGCCCGCTGGCCGGCGAGGCCGCGCTCCTGGTGTGGACGACGACCCCCTGGACCCTGGTCTCCAACACGGCGGTCGCCGCCCACCCGGAGGTCACCTACGTCGTCGCCACGAACGGCGAGGAGAAGGTCGTCGTCGCCGAGCCGCTGCTCGCCAAGGCGCTCGGCGAGGGCTGGGAGCCCACCGGACAGACCTTCACCGGCGCCGAGATGGAGCGCTGGACCTACCAGCGCCCGTTCGAGCTGATCGAGTTCCCGAGCGTCAGCGAGGGAACCGATGGGCACAGCCCGGAGCCGGCCCACTACGTGGTGAACGCCGACTACGTGACCACCGAGGACGGTACGGGCCTGGTCCACCAGTCCCCCGCCTTCGGTGAGGACGACCTCAAGGTCTGCCGCTCCTACGGACTGCCCGTCGTCAACCCGGTGCGCCCCGACGGCACCTTCGAGGAGGACGTGCCGCTGGTCGGCGGCGTCTTCTTCAAGAAGGCCGACGAACGGCTCACCGAGGACCTGGGGCAGCGCGGCCTGCTCTTCCGGCATCTGCCGTACGAGCACAGCTACCCGCACTGCTGGCGCTGCCACACCGCGCTGCTCTACTACGCGCAGCCCTCCTGGTACATCCGTACGACGGCCATCAAGGACCGTCTGATCCAGGAGAACGAGAAGACCAACTGGTTCCCGGACACGGTCAAGCACGGCCGCTTCGGCGACTGGCTGAACAACAACATCGACTGGGCGCTGTCCCGCAACCGCTACTGGGGCACCCCGCTGCCGATCTGGCGCTGCGAGGACGACCACCTCACCTGCGTCGGCTCCCGCGCCGAACTGTCCGAGCTGACCGGCACCGACCAGTCCGAGCTCGACCCGCACCGCCCGTACATCGACGCGATCACCTTCGCCTGCCCGCACGAGGGCTGCGGCGGTACGGCCACGCGCGTGCCGGAGGTCATCGACGCCTGGTACGACTCGGGTTCGATGCCGTTCGCGCAGTGGGGCTACCCGTACAAGAACAAGGAGCTGTTCGAGAGCCGTTACCCGGCCCAGTTCATCTCCGAGGCCATCGACCAGACCCGCGGCTGGTTCTACACGCTGATGGCCGTCGGCACCCTGGTGTTCGACAAGTCCTCGTACGAAAACGTCGTGTGCCTCGGCCACATCCTCGCCGAGGACGGCCGCAAGATGTCCAAGCACCTGGGCAACATCCTCCAGCCGATCCCGCTGATGGACCAGCACGGCGCGGACGCGGTGCGCTGGTTCATGGCCGCGGGCGGCTCCCCGTGGGCGGCGCGCCGGGTGGGCCACGGCACCATCCAGGAGGTCGTCCGCAAGACGCTGCTGACGTACTGGAACACGGTTGCCTTCCAGGCGCTGTACGCCCGTACGTCGAACTGGGCGCCGAGCGCGGCCGACCCGGCCCCGGCCGAGCGCCCGCTGCTGGACCGCTGGCTGCTGTCCGAACTGCACGCGCTCACCGACCAGGTGACGCAGGCCCTTGAGGGGTACGACACCCAGCGCGCCGGCAAGCTGCTGTCCGCGTTCGTCGACGACCTGTCCAACTGGTACGTCCGCCGTTCGCGCCGCCGCTTCTGGCAGGGCGACAAGGCCGCGCTGCGCACGCTGCACGAGGTGCTGGAGACGGTCACCCGGCTGATGGCGCCGATCACCCCGTTCATCACCGAGCGGGTGTGGCAGGACCTGATCGCGCCGGTCACCCCGGACGCGCCGGAGTCGGTGCACCTGGCGTCCTGGCCGGAGACGGACCTCGGTTCGATCGACCCGGAGCTGTCGAAGCAGATGGTGCTGGTGCGCCGGCTGGTGGAGCTGGGCCGTGCCACGCGTGCCGAGTCGGGCGTCAAGACGCGTCAGCCGCTGTCCCGTGCGCTGATCGCGGCGAGCGGCTTCGAGACCCTGGACCGCGAACTGCACGCGCAGATCACGGAGGAGCTGAACGTCTCCTCGCTGGCCTCGCTGTCGGAGGTCGGCGGCTCCCTGGTGGACACCACGGCCAAGGCCAACTTCCGTGCGCTGGGCAAGCGGTTCGGCAAGCGGGTGCAGGACGTGGCCAAGGCGATCGCCGCCACCGACGCCGCCGCGCTGTCGCTGGCGCTGCGGCAGGGCACGGCCTCGGTGGAGGTCGACGGTGAGACGGTCACCCTGGCGCCGGACGAGGTGATCATCACCGAGACGCCGCGCGAGGGTTGGTCGGTGGCGTCCGACTCCGGTGCGACGGTGGCGCTGGACCTGGAGATCACGGAGGAGCTGCGCCGGGCGGGGCTCGCCCGTGACGCGATCCGGCTCATCCAGGAGGCGCGCAAGAACAGCGGTCTGGATGTCGCGGACCGGATCGCGCTGCGCTGGACGTCCACCGACCCGGCGGTGATCGCGGCGCTCGGTGAGCATGCCGAGCTGATCGCGGACGAGGTCCTGGCGACGGACTTCGCCCAGGGCGAGGCCGACGACAGCTACGGGGACGCCTTCACCGACGAGGGTCTGAGCCTGGTGTTCCGGCTGCGCAAGGCGTAGGCGCCGCCAGCCGCTTGGGAAGGGCCTGTCCTCCGGTTCCGGAGGGCGGGCCCTTTTCGGTGGGTGGAAAAAGCCACCGTGCACCGCACACCGCACACAAGAACGCGGCCCCGGACCGAAGTCCGGGGCCGCGTTCTCAGCGCTGCCGACGCCTATGGCGTACTACTCACCGTGGCCGGCGCTCAGTTGTCGTCCTCGTCGATCAGGAAACCGCGCATCGGCGAGGGGGCCTGGCCCATCGGGGACGGGCCCTGCGGGCGGACCGGAGCCATCGGCTGGGTCATGGCGGGCGTCATCTGCTGCTGACCGCCGTAGGACGGACCGGACGTCTGAGCGGGCGAACCACCCATCGTCTGGTTGCCGCCGTAGGACGGGGCACTCGCGCCGGCCGGAGCCATGGAGGGCGCCGGGGACGGCGGCAGGGACGCGGCGGCCGGGGTACGCGGCGGGGCCAGCGAGTCGTCCGCCTGGGTCTCCAGCTGACGCAGCTGCGACTCCAGGTACGACTTCAGGCGCGTGCGGTACTCGCGTTCGAAGCCGCGCAGGTCCTCGACCTTGCGCTCCAGCGTGGCGCGAGCGGACTCCAGGGAGCCCATCGCGACGCGGTGCTTCTCCTGCGCGTCCCGCTCCAGGGCGTCGGCCTTGGCTCGGGCGTCACGCTCCAGACCCTCGGCGCGGCTGCGGGCCTCGCCGACGATCTTGTTGGCCTCGGAACGGGCCTCGGCGATCGCCTGGTCGGCGGTCTGCTGGGCCAGCGAGAGGACACGGGCGGCGCTGTCGCCACCGGGGCCCTGACCGGGACCGCCCATGGGACCGCCCATCGGGCCACCCATCGGACCGCCCATGGGGCCACCCATCTGCTGCTGCATGGGCGGCTGACCGCCCATCGGGCCCTGGCCCATGCCGCCTTGGCCCATACCGCCCTGGCCCATGCCACCCTGACCCATGGAGCCCTGGCCCATCGGGCCCTGTCCCATCGGACCCTGGCCCATCGGGCCGGGACCCTGCGGACCTCCCTGCCCACTGGGACCGGCGGGCAGCTGCGGGGCACCGCTCGGCAGCTGGGGCGGACCACCCATGGGGCCACCCATCTGCTGCTGCGGCGGGCCCGATATGCCGGCGGGTACCGGAGCGCCGGGACCTCGCATGCCCTGCTGCTGCTGTTCCTGCTCCGGAGGCTTCCGGGAGTTCTGCTGGTTCTGCGCCGCGGCTCGCGTGGCGGCAGCCAGCTTCGCGCGCAGGTCCTCGTTCTCCCGGAGCAGACGGGTCAGTTCGGCTTCGACCTCATCGAGGAAGGCATCGACCTCGTCCTCGTCATAGCCTTCTCGGAGGCGGACGGTCGTGAACTGCTTGTTCCGCACGTCCTCGGGGGTCAACGGCATCTCTTCACCTCAACGTAGTCATCGGCAGTCGGCAAGACCGGATCGTCCACACGCTCATCTCACGAAGTTCTGCACGATGGCGATGAGAATGTAGACGATGATCATCAGTACGAAGAAGGACAGGTCTAGCGCCACGCCCCCGAGACGCAGCGGCGGAATGAACCGCCGCAGAAGCTTCAGCGGTGGATCGGTGACAGTGTAGGTGGCCTCCAGTACGACCACCATCGCCTTGCCGGGTTGCCATGAGCGGGCGAACTGGAAGACGTAGTCCATGACCAGCCGGAAGATGAGCACGACGAGAAACACCATCAGCGCGATGTAGATCACCTGCGCGAACACGCCCATGGCCTGTGTTTCCCTCTCCCCTGTTCCGAGCTCTTGCGTACTGCGGTCCGGTCTGCGTCTCAGCTCTGGTTGAAGAACCCGCCCTCTGCGATGCGGGCCTTGTCCTCCGCCGTGACATCGACGTTAGCAGGAGACAACAGGAACACCTTCTGCGTCACCCGCTCGATACTGCCGTGAAGACCAAACACCAAACCGGCCGCAAAGTCGACAAGTCGCTTGGCGTCTGTGTCATCCATCTCAGTCAGATTCATGATCACCGGGGTGCCCTCACGGAAGTGTTCCCCGATGGTACGGGCCTCGTTGTAGGTCCGTGGGTGCAATGTGGTGATCCGGTAAGGCTCTCGTTCGGACACGACCTTGGGCATGATCACCGGCGCGTTCTTCTCCAGGGACTGACGTTCTTGTGTGATGGACGCCACGGGTGCGATCCGCGCCGGGCGACCGGATTCCGCGGGTAGCGAAGCCGCCCGGGACACCGGTTCGCGAGGCGCCGGAGGCTGCACCACTCGCACCGATTCATCCCTTTGGGGCTGATGTGCCTCATGCGGTTGATGCAGCGGCTCGTGCCGCCGGTGGTCCCGCTCGGGCTCCGGGTCCAACTCGGGCTCGAAATCGTCATCGGGGTCGAATCCGCGGCCGTCGTACCCATCGTCCTCCACGAGGCCGAGGTAGACCGCCATCTTGCGCATCGCGCCGGCCATGCTCTGAGTCCTCCGCTCTGTGGTGGATCGGCTGACGACTGCCAAGTGCCCGCGATCCACGCGGTCGTTGTGTCCGTTTCGCGAACACTGACCATATTTTCTGCTGTGGTCCGACTTCTTGGCGACGTTACCCGAGCCGGGGACGGACACCGAGTACCGCAGTGCCGACGCGCACATGTGTCGCCCCGGCCGCCACGGCCTGCTCCAGGTCCGCACTCATCCCTGCCGACACCATGGTTGCAGCCGGATGGGCTCGGCGCAGGTCGGTCGACAAATCCATGAGGCGCTCGAACGCCGCCTGTTCGCGTCCCGCGTACTCGCCGGTGAGCGGAGCCACGGTCATCAGTCCGTCGAGCCGCAGTCCGGGCGAGCCGGCGACGAGGTCGGCCAACTCTTCGATTCCCTCGGGGGCCACGCCCCCGCGCTCCCCCCGTCCGCTCGCGTCCGCGTCGAGCGCGACCTGGATCAGGCACCCCACCTCGCGCCCGGCGCGCACCGCCTCCTTGGACAGTGCGGTGACGAGCCGTGCGCGGTCGATCGACTGCACGACATCGGCGTAACCGACCACGGAACGCACCTTGTTGGTCTGCAACTGGCCGACAAAGTGCCACTTCAGGGGCAGATCCGCACAAGCCGCCGCCTTCGGCGCGGCGTCCTGGTCGCGGTTCTCGGCGACATGGCGCACACCGAGCCCCGACAGGATCCGCACATCGCTCGCCGGGTAGGTCTTGGTGACCACGATCAGGGTCACCTCCTCCCGCCGCCGGCCCGCGGCCGTGCAGGCGCGGGCGATGCGCTCCTCCACATTCGCCAGATTCTCGGCGAGTTCGGTCTTACGGTCCGTCATTCCCCATCAGTCCAGCCAGACATAGGCCGCGAGCCGCCCGGTGGTGCGGTCGCGACGGTATGAGAAGTGGTCCCCCGACTCCAGCGTGCACACCGGCGAATGCGCCCGGTCGCACACCCCGAGCCGGTCGAGCTGCGCGTGCACTCCGGCGCTCACGTCGACCGCCGGTGTGCCCCAGCTGGTTTCGGCGTGCGCCGTCGGCTCCACCGCCGCCACCTCGGCCCGCATGGTCTCGGGTACCTCGTAGCACCGGCCGCAGACGGCCGGTCCGGTGCGCGCGACGATCCGCTCGGGTGCGGCGCCGAGTTCGACCATGGCCCGTACGGCGGCGGGGACGACCCCCTTGACCATGCCGGGCCGGCCCGCGTGGGCCGCGGCGGCGATCTTGGCGACGGGGTCGGCGAGCAGCACCGGCACGCAGTCGGCGGTGAGGACCGCGAGGGCGAGTCCGCGCCGGGCGGTGACGAGGGCGTCGACCTCCGGCACCGGTCGGGTGCCCCAGGGCTCGTCCACCACGGCCACCTCGGCGCCGTGCACCTGGTTCATCCACACCACGCGGGCGGGGTCCAGGCCGAGCGACGTGGCGGCCAGTTTCCTGTTGGCCGCCACCGCCTCGGGCGTGTCGCCGACGGCGCCGCCGAGGTTCAGCTCCTCATACGGAGCGGCGCTCACCCCGCCCCACCTGTCGGTGAAGGCGAAGTGCGCGCCGCTCACGCTCTCGCGCCGACCTATCACTTCAGGAAGTCCGGGACGTCCAGCTCCTCGGCCGCGCTGTCCGAGTAGGCGGGGCGCGGCGCCGGGGTGAGCGGCGGCGCGACCGGGAGGTCGGCCACCGGCTCGGGGGCCGGCTCCGGCTCCTCCTTCGGCTTCACGCTGCCGAGCGAGCCGAAGGACGGACGGCTCTCGGACTGCCGTACCGGCGTCGGCTCCTCGCGGCGGGCGGGGGCCGAAGTGGAGGCCGCGCCCAGGGTGTTCTCGCGGCGGGCCGGCGGCTGACCGCCATCGAAGCCGGCCGCGATCACGGTGACGCGGACCTCGTCGCCGAGGGCGTCGTCGATGACCGCGCCGAAGATGATGTTGGCCTCGGGGTGGGCGGCCTCGCTGACCAGCTGGGCCGCCTCATTGATCTCGAAGAGGCCGAGGTCGGAGCCGCCGGAGATGGAGAGCAGCACGCCCCGGGCGCCGTCGATGGACGCCTCCAGGAGCGGCGAGGAGATCGCCATCTCGGCCGCGGCCACCGCGCGGTCGTCGCCGCGGGCCGAGCCGATGCCCATGAGGGCCGAACCTGCCTCGGACATCACCGACTTCACGTCGGCGAAGTCCAGGTTGATCAGGCCCGGGGTGGTGATGAGGTCGGTGATGCCCTGGACACCGGAGAGCAGGACCTGGTCGGCGGACTTGAAGGCGTCCAGGACCGAGACCTGGCGGTCCGAGATGGACAGCAGCCGGTCGTTCGGGATGACGATGAGGGTGTCCACCTCTTCGCGCAGCTCCGCGATGCCGTCCTCGGCCTGGTTCGCGCGGCGCCGTCCCTCGAAGGTGAACGGGCGCGTGACCACGCCGATGGTGAGGGCGCCAAGGGAGCGCGCGATGTTGGCCACGACGGGTGCGCCGCCGGTGCCGGTGCCGCCGCCTTCACCGGCGGTCACGAAGACCATGTCGGCCCCCTTGAGGACCTCCTCGATCTCCTCGCGGTGGTCCTCGGCGGCCTTGCGGCCGACGGCCGGGTTGGCGCCGGCGCCGAGTCCGCGGGTGAGTTCCCTGCCGACGTCCAGCTTGACGTCGGCGTCGCTCATCAACAGCGCCTGCGCGTCGGTGTTGATGGCGATGAACTCGACACCCTTGAGACCGACCTCGATCATCCGGTTGATGGCATTGACACCACCGCCGCCGACACCGATGACCTTGATGACTGCGAGGTAGTTCTGCGGTGCTGCCACGTCGAAGGCCTCTCGCCTCGAATTACGTCGCCGCCGCGGGCGGTTGCCCGCGCCGTGACGACAGATGCCGAATTGGGACGGTCCGTAGCGCCGACCCGAACCCTAAGCCTGAAGTTTAGGGTTACCAGTGTGTCTGTTCCCTGGAGTCTTCTGAACAGGACACTAAGTCGACAAGTGGCGCCCGTTCAACGAACACGCCGAACCTCCCGTTTTTCTTTTCACCCTATGTGATCAGCCATAGCGGTGCCCAACCAGGGTGCTGGCCTGCACTGATGCGCGTCAACTCGCCGATGACACAGGGGCGGTGGGAACGCTGACGTCGAAGTGGCGTGCGCCGGAAGCTGCTTTCATGAGTGCCGTGAGGGTCCGCGCCTTGGCGCGGCCGTCCTCCCCGCTCCCCCAGGCGACGGTGCGGCCGTCGGCCAACCGCAGCCGGATGTCGTCGTAGGAGTGCACCTCGACGGTGCCGGTGAGGCGCCTGACGGGGCCCGGCAGTTCACCGGCCACCAGGACCGCCTCGCGCACCAGCCGGTCGGTCCCGAAGCGCCGCAGGCTCGCGGCGGCCGAGCCCGACGAGGACACGGACATCCGCAGCAGCGGAACGCCCTTGGGTGCCTGCGCGATCGTGGCGAACCGGACACCCTTGTGGTCGACTTCGATGAAATTCTTTCCTTTTCGCACCAGGAGGACCGGGGTTCGCTCGGTCACCTTCAGCTCGATGCCGTGCGGCCAGGAACGGGACACGTCGACCGTGTCAATTCGTGGCAGTTTGCGGCGCATTCGGTCCGCGATGGCACCGGTGTCGACCGACACCAGAGGCGCCCCCACCGGTACGGCGGCGGCGTCACGCACCTCGGCGGGCGTCAGCACCTGGGTACCGGAGACCGGGACCCGCTCGACGCGCAGCCATGAGGAGCCGTACAACACCCATACGGAACCGGCCGCTACGAGCACCACGAGCACGGCCAGGATGACGATCGTACGAAGACGTAGTCGCTTTATCCTTCGGACGAGCGGCGGGCCGGACGACTCCTGCTGGCGTTCCCCGCGTTCGCGAGTCGTCGGTCCGGCCACCCTCACTACCCTTTCGTCATACGGTCCTAACGGCGCGAGGCGATGGCCTCGTACACCATGCCGACGAGCAGCTCGTCGGCGTCCCGGCGGCCGAACTCGCTGGCGGCGCGCGACATCTCGTAGAGCCGGTGCGGGTCGGCGAGCACGGGCAGCACCTGGTGCTGCACCCACTCGGGCGTCAGTTCCGCGTCGTCCACGAGGAGTCCGCCGCCCGCCTTGACCACCGGCTGGGCGTTCAGCCGCTGTTCACCGTTGCCGATGGGCAGCGGTACATAGGCGGCCGGCAGTCCGACGGCGGAGAGTTCGGCGACGGTCATCGCGCCCGCGCGGCAGAGCATCATGTCGGCCGCGGCGTACGCGAGGTCCATCCGGTCCAGGTAACTTACCGGGATATAGGGGGGCATCCCCGGCATCTGCTGCACATGCGGCAGTTCGTTCTTCGGGCCGACCGCGTGCAGGATCTGGATACCGGCCTGCTGGAGCCACGGGGCGACCTGCTGGACGACCTCGTTGAGCCGGCGCGCGCCCTGCGAGCCGCCGGAGACCAGCAGCGTGGGCAGGTTGGGGTCGAGGCCGAAGCGGTGCCGGGCCTCCGGGCGCACGGCCGCGCGGTCCAGGGTGGCGATGGAGCGGCGCAGCGGGATGCCGATGTAGCGGGAGCCGCGCAGCTTGCTGTCCGGCGTGGAGACGGCGACCTGCGCCGCGTACCGGGACCCGATCTTGTTGGCCAGGCCCGGGCGGGCGTTGGCCTCGTGGATCACGATGGGCACGCCGAGCCGCTTGGCGGCGAGGTAGGCGGGCAGCGCGACATAGCCGCCGAAGCCGGCCACGGCGTCCGCCTTGGTGCGTTCGAGGATCTGCTCGGCGGCCTTGATGGTGCCGCGCAGCCGGCCCGGGACGGTGATCAGCTCCGGGGTGGGCTTGCGTGGCAGCGGCACCGCGGGGATCAGCGCCAGCTCGTAGCCGCGCTCCGGGACGAGCCGGGTCTCCAGGCCACGCTCCGTGCCCAGGGCCGTGATCCCCACGCTCGGGTCCTGCCTGCGCAGGGCGTCCGCGAGGGCGAGCGCGGGCTCGATGTGGCCGGCGGTCCCCCCACCGGCGAGTACGACATGCACCGAAATTCACCGCTCTCCGGACGAACGCGCCGCCGAGGCACGCCGTCGCATCGTGTTCCATCTCCGAGGCCCCCGATCCGCACCGGAGCCTCCCGCCCGCTTTCTACCAAAGCGAGGTTGCCGCAGCGCAAGCGCCGTCCGCGCAGCGGGGTCGTCACGCGCGAACGCGATCAGCAGCCCGATGGCGAACATGGTCGGCAGCAGGGCGGATCCTCCGTAGGAGAACAGCGGGAGCGGGACACCGGCGATCGGCAGCAGACCGAGCACCGCACCGATGTTGATCACCGCCTGAGCGATGATCCAGGTGGTCACGCCTCCCGCGGCGTACCTCACGAAGGGGTCTTTCGTGCGTCCGGCCACGCGGATACCCGCATAGCCTAGAGCCGCGAACAGAGCGAGCACCGACAGTGTCCCCGCCAGGCCCAGTTCCTCACCGGTGACCGCGAAGATGAAGTCGGTGTGCGCTTCCGGCAGTTGACCCCATTTTTCCACACTCGCGCCGAGCCCGGAGCCGAAGAGTCCGCCGGAGGCGAGCGCGTAGATGCCGTGCACGGCCTGCCAGCAGTCGGCGCCCTGGGCCCGGGGTTCGGTGGCTCCGATGCAGGCGAGGCGGGCCATCCGGTTGGGGCTGGTCTCGATCAGGATCACCCCGATCACGACCGCGACCGACAGCACGCCCGCGAACAGCCGGGTCGGGGCGCCCGCGAGCCACAGCAGTCCGAACAGGATCGCTGTGAGAATGATCGCGGTTCCCATGTCGCCGCCGAGCATGATCAGTCCGAGCAGCAGGAAGGCGGCCGGCACCAGCGGCACCAGCATGTGCTTCCACTGGGTCAGCAGTTTCCGCTCCTGCTTGCGGGCGATCAGGTCGGCGCCCCACAGCACCAGGGCGAGCTTGCCGAACTCGCTGGGCTGGATCTGGAAGGAGCCGCCGAGGGAGATCCAGTTCTGGTTGCCGTTGACCGACATCCCTATCCCGGGGACCTGCACCAGGGCCATCATGAAGACGGCGCCCGCGAGGATCGGATAGGCCAGCGCCCGGTGCAGTTTCACCGGCATCCGGGAGGCCGCGAACAGCAGGATGCCGCCGATCACCGCGGCCAGCAGCTGCTTGCGGAAGAAGTACGAGCCGGGCAGCGACATCTGGAGCGCGGTGACCTGGGAGGCCGAGTAGACCATCACCAGGCCGAGCACCGTGATCAGCATGCTGCCGCCGACGATCAGGTAATAGGCCGTCAGCGGCCGGTCCCAGGCCCGCCGGGCGCGGGTGACGAGCCGCCGTACGGGGTTCTCGCGCCTGGAACCAGGGACGGCGGGACGCCGGGACGCCCGCTGCACAGGGGGTTTTCCGGTACGGCTACTGGGCATCGGCGCCTCCACTGGACGTCGGCCGCCCCTCGCGTCCCTCCCAGGATCCGCCCGGCGGGCGGCCGGGGTCAGGCGCGGAGTTCGCCGACCGCCGTCGCGAACGCGTCACCGCGCTGGTTGTAGTTGGTGAACATGTCCATGGAGGCGCAGGCCGGAGCGAGGAGCACCGTGTCCCCGGCGACCGCGAGCCGCTTGGCCTCCGTCACCGCCTGGAGCATCGCCCCAGTGTCGGTCCGGTCGAGGTCGACCACGGGTACTTCCGGGGCGTGTCGCGCGAGGGCCTCGCGGATCAGGGCCCGGTCGGCGCCGATCAGGACGACGGCGCGCAGGTGCTTCGCCGAGGCGGCGACCAGTTCGTCGAAGGTCGCGCCCTTGGCGAGGCCGCCCGCGATCCACACGATCGACTCGTACGCCGCCAACGATGCCTGCGCGGCATGGGTGTTGGTGGCCTTGGAGTCGTCCACGTAGGCCACGCCGTCGAGGTCGGCGACGTGCTTGATGCGGTGGGCGTCCGGCCGGAAGGAGCGCAGTCCGTCCCGTACGGCCTGGGCGGGCACCCCGAAGGCGCGCGCGAGGGCCGCCGCCGCGAGGGCGTTGGCGATGTTGTGCGGGGCCGGCGGCCGGACGTCGGAGACCTCGGCCAGCTCCTGCGCGTTCTTCTGCCGGTTCTCCACAAAGGCGCGGTCGACCAGGATGCCGTCCACGACGCCGAGTTGGGAGGGCCCGGGGGTGCCGAGGGTGAATCCGATGGCCCGGCAGCCCTCTTCCACATCGGCCTCGCGCACCAGGTCCTCGGTGGCCTTGTCGGCCACGTTGTAGACGCAGGCGACCTGGTTGCCCGCGTAGATACGGCCCTTGTCGGCGGCGTACGCCTCCATGGAGCCGTGCCAGTCGAGGTGGTCGGGCGCGAGGTTGAGGACGACGGCCGAGTGGGCGCGCAGCGAGGGCGCCCAGTGCAGCTGGTAGCTGGACAGCTCCACGGCGAGGACGTCGTACGTCTCCTCGCAGAGGACGACGTCCAGCAGCGAGACGCCGATGTTGCCGACGGCCGCCGTGCGCAGGCCGGCCGCCTCCAGGATGGCGGCGAGCATCCGCACGGTGGTGGTCTTGCCGTTGGTGCCGGTGACGGCCAGCCAGGGGGCCGCGTCGGGCCCCCGCAGCCGCCAGGCCAGCTCCACGTCGCCCCAGACCGGCACGCCCGCCTCGGCGGCCGCCCGGAAGAGCGGCTTGCCGGGCCCCCAGCCGGGGGTGGTGACGATCAGCTCGGTGCCCTTGGGGAGGGTCGCGCCGTCACCCAGGCGCACGGTGACGCCGAGTGCCTCCAGGCCCTCGGCCTGCTCGCGGGCGCGGGCGTCGTCGCCGTCGTTGACGACGGTGACGAGCGCGCCGCGCGCGTGCAGCACCTTGGCCGCCGGGATGCCGGAGACGCCGAGTCCCGCGACGGTGACGTGCTTGCCCTGGAAGTCGAAGGGCGCCGAGCCGGTGGTCACTTTTCCGCTGCCCATCCCGCGTAGAAGAGGCCGAGTCCGACGATCACACAGATGCCTTGGATGATCCAGAAGCGGACCACGACCAAGACCTCGGACCAGCCCTTGAGTTCGAAGTGGTGCTGGAGTGGTGCCATCCGGAAGACGCGTTTCCCGGTGAGCCGGAAGGAGCCGACCTGGATGACGACCGACATGGTGATGAGGACGAACAGGCCGCCCATGATGGCCACCAGCAGCTCCGTGCGGGAGAGGATGGCCAGACCGGTGAGGACACCGCCGAGGGCGAGCGAGCCGGTGTCGCCCATGAAGATCTTCGCCGGGGACGTGTTCCACCACAGGAAGCCCAGGCAGGCGCCCATCAGCGCGGAGGCGACCACGGCGAGGTCGAGCGGATCGCGCACCTCGTAGCAGGCGGCCGGGTTGGTCAGGGTCTGCGCGTTGGCACAGGACTCCTGGTACTGCCAGACGCCGATGAACGTGTAGGCGCCGAAGACCAGGACGGAGGCGCCGGTGGCGAGGCCGTCCAGACCGTCGGTCAGGTTCACGCCGTTCGACATCGCGAGGATCATGAACAGCGCCCAGATCACGAACAGCACCGGGCCGATCGACCAGCCGAAGTCCGTGATGAACGACAGCTTGGTGGAGGCCGGGGTGTTGCCGCGGGAGTCGGGGAACATCAGCGCCAGGACGGCGAAGGAGATGCCGACGATCAGCTGGCCGGCCATCTTCGCCTTGGCGCGCAGACCCAGCGAACGCCGCTTGACGATCTTGATGTAGTCGTCCAGGAAGCCGACCAGGCCCATGCCGACCATCAGGCCGAGCACCAGCAGACCGGAGAAGGACGGCGGCTTGCCGGCGATCACCTTGGACAGGAAGTACGCGGCGACCGTGGCGAAGATGAAGGCGATACCGCCCATGGTCGGCGTACCGCGCTTGCTGAGGTGCTCGCGCGGGCCGTCGTCACGGATGAACTGGCCATAGCCCTTGCGGGCCAGCAGCTTGATCAGCAGCGGGGTGCCGACCAGGGTGAGGAAGAGGCCAATGACACCCGAGAACAGGATCTGGTTCATCATCGGGCGGCAACCTCACCCTCGGCACCGGTCTCCAGCAGCGCCGCGGCGACACCTTCGAGCCCCACCGAACGGGACGCCTTCACGAGGACGACGTCCCCCGGGCGCAACTCGCTGCGCAACAGGTCGATCGCCGCCTGTGCGTCGGACACGTGCACCGACTCCTCACCCCACGAACCCTCGTTATATGCGCCCAGTTGCAGCCAGGAGGCCTCAATCCCCCCGACGGCGACGAGCTTGCTGACGTTGAGCCGGACGGCGAGCCGTCCGACGGCGTCGTGCTCGGCGAGCGCCTCGTCCCCCAGCTCGGCCATCTTGCCGAGCACCGCCCATGTACGCCGTCCCCTGCCCATCGCCGCGAGTGCCCGAAGGGCGGCCCGCATGGACTCGGGGTTGGCGTTGTAGGCGTCGTTGACGATGGTCACGCCGTCCGGGCGCTCGGTGACCTCCATGCGCCAGCGGGAGAGGGAGCCCGCTCCGGAGAGCGCGGTGGCGATCTCTTCCGCGGACATGCCCAGCTCATGGGCGACGGCGGCCGCGGCGAGCGCGTTCGACACGTGATGCTCACCGTACAGGCGCATGGTCACATCAGATGCACCGGAGGGTGTGTGAAGCCTGAAGGTGGGCTGTCCGGTGTCCGTGAGTCGTACATTCTCGGCACGTACGTCCGCTTCGGCCGACTCTCCGAAAAGAATCACCTTCGCCTTGGTACGCGGTGCCATGGCGCGCACCAGCGGATCGTCGGCGTTGAGGACGGCCGCGCCGTCCTCGGGCAGCCCCTCGATGATCTCGCCCTTGGCCTGGGCGATCTGCTCGCGCCCGCCGAACTCGCCGATGTGGGCGGTGCCGACGTTGAGGACGACGCCGATCCGCGGCGGGGTGAGGCCGGTGAGGTAGCGGATGTGGCCGATGCCGCGGGCGCCCATCTCCAGGACCAGGAAACGGGTTTCCTCGGTCGCGGTGAGGGCGGTCAGCGGCAACCCGATCTCGTTGTTGAACGAGCCCGGTGTGAACACCGTCGGCGCCTTGCCGCTCAGCACCTGGGCGATGAGGTCCTTGGTACTGGTCTTGCCGGCCGAGCCGGTCAGGGCGACGAGGGTCGCGCCGAGCCGGGCGACGACATGCCGGGCGAGGGCGCCGAGGGCGTTCTGGACGTCCTCGACCACGATCGCGGGCACGCCGACGGGGCGCGACGCCAGTACGGCGACCGCGCCCGCCTCGACGACCTGCGGTGCGAAGTCGTGGCCGTCCACGCGCTCGCCGACGAATGCGGCGAACAGGCTGCCGGGCACCACCTCCCGGGAGTCCCGGACGACCGGTCCGGTGACCTGCACGGACGGATCCGGTATGTCGTGCGTCTGCCCGCCGACGACAGCTGCGATCTCGGCGAGGGAGAGGGCGATCACAAGTTCATCCCTGGGTCTGCTGGATAGCTTCGCGAAGCACCTGGCGGTCGTCGAAGGGACGGACCACACCGGCGATGTCCTGGCCCTGCTCATGGCCCTTGCCCGCGACCAGCACGGTGTCGCCGGCCTGGGCGCGGCCCACGGCGGCGGCGATGGCGGCGGCCCGCTCCTCGAAGAGGAGCACCTCGCCGCGCTCGTGCGCGGGCACGGAGGCCGCGCCCTGGAGCATGGTCGCGAGGATCGCGAGCGGGTCCTCGGAGCGGGGGTTGTCCGATGTCAGTACGGCCGTGTCGGCGAGCCGGGCCGCGGCGGCGCCCATCGGGACGCGCTTGGTCTGGTCGCGGTCGCCGCCGCAGCCCAGGACGATGTGCAGCCGGCCCTTGGTGACCTTGCGCAGCGCCTTCAGCACCGACTCGACCGCGTCGGTCTTGTGGGCGTAGTCCACGACCGCGAGGTAGGGCTGTCCGGCGTCGACGCGCTCCAGGCGGCCGGGGACGCCCGGGACGGCGGCGATGCCGTCGGCGGCGGTCTGCGCGTCGAGGCCGGCCGCGGCGAGGGCGACGACGGCGGCGAGGGTGTTCGCCACGTTGAAGGGGCCGGCCAGCGGCGACCTGGCCTGCACCCGCTCGCCGTTCGGGCCGAGGACCGTGAACGTCGAGTCCAGCGGGCCGACCTGGACGTGCTCGGCGCGCCAGTCGGCGTCCGGATGGCCCTCGGCGGAGAAGGTGACGACGGGCACGGTGGCCTCGGCGGCGAGGCGGCGGCCGTACTCGTCGTCCACGTTGACGACGCCGAGTTTGCTGCGTTTCGGCGTGAAGAGCTGTGCCTTGGCCCGGAAGTAGTCCTCCATGTCGGAGTGGAACTCCATGTGTTCCGGGCTGAGGTTGGTGAAGACCGCGATGTCGAAGACGCAGCCGTCGACCCGGCCGAGGACCAGGGCGTGGCTGGAGACCTCCATGGCGACCGCCTCGACGCCGCGTTCGCGCATGACGGCGAACAGGGCCTGGAGATCGGTGGCTTCGGGGGTGGTGCGCTCGGACTTGATGCGCTCGTCGCCGATGCGCATCTCGACGGTGCCGATCAGGCCGGTGGCCTTCGCGGTCCGCAGGCCGCCCTCGACCAGGTAGGCCGTGGTGGTCTTGCCGGAGGTGCCGGTGATGCCGATCTGGAGCAGGTCGCGCCCCGGGTGGCCGTAGATGGTGGTGGCCAGTTCGCCCATCCGGGCCCGCGGGTCGGGCACCACCAGGACCGGCAGTCCGGTCGCGGCGGCGCGCTCGGCGCCGGTCGGGTCGGTGAGCACGGCGGTCGCGCCGAGGCCGGCGGCCTGGGTGACGAAGTCGGCGCCGTGCAGGCGGGCGCCCGGGAGGGCGGCGTACAGGTCGCCGGGGCGGACGGCGCGCGAGTCGTGGGTGATTCCGGTGATCTCGGCGGTGGCGTCCGGGGCGGCGGCACCCAGCTGATCGGCCAGCTCCGCGAGGGGTGTGGCGGAGACGTGGACCGGTCGCGGCGGTCCCGGATATGTCACGGAAGCGCCCTTCTGGGTGGTTTGGGACTGATCAGCGTGTGGCACGGCGGTGAGCGTACCGGGCGTACCGGCCTCGGAGCGAAGCGAGGGCTCGGGGGGCCGGTGGTTCCCGGGTCCCGGGGTGATCGTTGTCACTGGCTGGATCCTGTGCTTTCGGTGCTGGTCAGGGCTTGTAGGCGACCGGCAGGTTCGCGGCCGGCGCGCCGGTGGGCGGGACCTGGAGGGTCTTCAGGGCGAACTCCATGACCTTCTTGTAGATGGGCCCGCAGATCTGGCCGCCGAAGTAGCCGCCGGAGGTGGCGTTCTGGATGGCGCAGTAGACCGTGATGCGGGGCTTGTCCGCGGGGGCGAAACCGGCGAAGGACGAGGTGTAGCCGCGGTATCTGCCGGTGGCCGGATCCACTCGGTTGGCGGTGCCGGTCTTACCGGCGACGTTGTAGCCGGGGATGCGCGCGGAGATGCCGGTGCCCTGTTCGTCGTCGACCACGGACTCCAGCATCTCGGCGACCGACTTGGCGGTCTTCGCGCTGACGACCCTGGTCTCCTCGGGCTTGGCCGCGGGGGTGAACCGGCCGTCGGGTCCCTTGGTGCCGCGGATCAGGCTCGGCTGGACGCGGACGCCGCCGTTGGCGATGGTCGAGTACACGGACGCGGCCTGGAGGGCGTTGATGGAGAAGCCCTGGCCGAAAGGGATCGTGTACTGCTGCGAGGTGGACCACTTCTGCGGCGGCGCCAGGATGCCCGGGGTCTCGCCCGGGAAGTGCAGCCCGGTGTAGCCGCCGATGCCGAACTTGCGCAGATAGGAGTAGAGGACCTTGTTGGCCTGCGGCTGGGTCTTGCCGAGCTGGCCGGTGGCGAGGATGGTGCCGATGTTGCTGGACTTGGCGAGCACGCCGTTGAGCGTGAGGTCCCAGGTGGCGTGGTCGACGTCGTCCTGGAAGAGCCGGTCGCCGCGGTGCAGCCGGTTGGGCACGACGACATGGGTGAGCGGGGTCGCCGCGTTCTCCTCGAGGACGGCGGCCATGGACATCACCTTGGCGGTGGAGCCGGGCTCGTAGGCGTCCTGGACGGCCGCGTTGCCGAGGGCGTCCGGGTTCGCCTTGGAGAGGTCGTTGGGGTCAAACCCCGGCGCGTCGGCCATGGCGAGGATCTGGCCGGTGCGGGTGTCCTGGACGACGACATAGCCGCGGTCGGCCTTGGACTTCTTCACCTGTTCGGTGATGGCGTTCTGGGCCGCCCACTGGATGTCGCGGTCGATGGTCAGCTCGACGTCGGAGCCGGGCACGGCGGGCGTCTCGGCGGAGCCCGCGGTGGGCACCTCGCGGCCGCCGGACTGGGCGTAGCGGATCTTGCCGTTCTTCCCGGCGAGCTGCTTCTGCAGCATCTGCTCGATGCCGCCGCCGCCCTGCCCGTCGGCGTTCACCCAGCCCAGTATCCCGGCGGCGAGGTCGCCGTTGGGGTACACGCGCTGGCTGCTGGGGTCGGCGAAGACCCCGGCGAGGACGTTGGCGGTGCCGGCCTTCTGGGCGAGGGCCGACCTCAGGTCCTTGATCTGCTTCCAGACCTGGGGGGTCTGCCGGGTGGCGAGCCGCGCGTAGCGGGAGTTCTTGTCGGCGGGCCGCAGCTTCTTGACCAGGGCGGCCTGGTCCTGGCCGAGGATCGGCGCGAGGAGGGCGGCGGCCCGCTCGGGTCCGTCGGCGATCTTCAGCTGCTTGGCGCTGAACATCGTCGGGTCGGCCGTGATGTCGTAGGCGTCCTCACTGACGGCGAGGGCCACGCCGTTGCGGTCGGTGATACCGCCGCGCTCGGCGGCCAGCGTATGGACGACGTACCGGTTGACCTCGGCCTTCGCCGCGTACGCGCTGGCCTCCACGGCCTGCACCTGGAGCAGTCGTACGACGAAGACGGCCAGCACCAGGCCGAGGGCGAGGCCCACCAGGCGCAGCCGGGGCCGGGGGCTGCCGAGCCGCAGCGGTCGCTGGGCGGGCACCCGGCCCGCGCTCGGGCGCCGCACCGGGCGGGCGCCGGGCCCTGCCTGCCGGCGTACGGCGCCCTGCGGCCGGGACGGCTTCGCGGGGCGGGGCACGCGGCGGCGCGGGGGTTCCCTGTCGGACACTTCCGTCACCTGCCGGGGGTCGGGGTGGGAGCGGACTGGGGGGTGGCGGAGGCGGCCGGGACCGCGGAGGTGGTGCCTCCGGGCGGTGCGGGGCGCTGCGCCCCGGTCACCGGGGTGGGGGTGGCCGGGAGACCGGGCGGCGGGGTGAGGCGGCCCAGGGCCTCGGGGGCGGGCGGGCCCTCCAGGACCGCCGCCTCGGGGGTGGCGGCGCCGGGTACGCCCTTGACGGTGCCGTCCGGGTCGAGGAAGGCGGGGTCGCCGCCGGGGACCATGCCGAGCTGGCGGGCCCGGCGCTGCAGGGCGTCGGGGGACGAGTAGGCGTCGATGTCCCGCTGGAGGGCCTGTTCCTCGTCGGTGAGGCTCTGGGTCCGCTTCTGGAGATCGGCGAGTTTGAACGAGCCCTCGCTCAGAGCGGAGTTCAGCACCAGCAGCCCGATGAGGCCACCGCCGAGGAGCAGGACGACGAGGAGGACGAACGGGGTGCGTGCGGCCTTGGCGCGGCCGGCCGGGAAGAGCCGGGCGAGCCGCGCGGCCCGCCCCTTCAGTTCGGGTTTCCTAGGCACCGCTCCCCCAGTGAGTTCCGAGGACCGAGGTCCCGGAGACCAGCCCACCCGTCCGGCTCACTCGGCGTCCTCCCTGATGCGCTCGGCACCCCGCAGCCTGGCGGGGGCGGCCCGGCGGTTCTCGGCGATCTCTTCCTCGGTGGGAAGTTCGGCACCGCGGGTGAGCAGCTTGAGCCGCGGCTGGTAGCGCTCGGGCACCACCGGCAGTCCGGGCGGCGCGGTGTTCGCCGCCCCCGCCGCGAACACCTGTTTGACCAGCCGGTCCTCCAGCGAGTGGTACGACAGCACGGCGACCCGCCCGCCGACGGCGAGGGCCTGCACGGCCGCCGGGATCGCCCGCTCCAGGACCGACAGTTCGCCGTTGACCTCGATGCGCAGCGCCTGGAAGGTGCGCTTGGCCGGGTTGCCGCCGGTGCGCTTGGCGGCCTGCGGCAGCGCGTCGCGGATCAGCTCCACCAGGCGGGCGCTGTTGCTGAACGGCTCCTTCTCGCGCTCGCGCACGATCGCCCCGACGATCCGCTTGGCCTGCTTCTCCTCGCCGTACGCGCGCAGGATGCGCACCAGTTCGCCCGCCGGGTAGGTGTTGAGGACCTCGGCGGCGCTCATGCCGGTCGTCTGGTCCATGCGCATGTCGAGCGGCGCGTCCTGGGCGTAGGCGAAGCCGCGGTCGGCCTCGTCCAGCTGCATGGAGGACACGCCGAGGTCGAACAGGACGCCCTGGACGCGCGGGATGCGCAGCCGCTCCAGGACGTCGGGCAGTTCGTCGTAGACGGCGTGCACCAGGGTGGCCCGCTCGCCGAAGGGCGCGAGGCGCTCCCCCGACAGGCGCAGCGCCTCCTTGTCCCGGTCGAGGCCGATCAGGCGGGCCTCGGGGAACCGGGCCAGCAGCGCCTCGCTGTGCCCGCCGAGGCCCAGGGTGCAGTCGACGACCACCGCTCCCGGGCGCTCCAGGGCGGGTGCCAGCAGGTCCAGGCACCGCTGGAGCATCACCGGGACGTGTCGACTCTGGCTCAAGGGGGCCTCTCATTCCGGCGAGGCGACGTGCGCACCGCGGGCCCCGCCAGCTCGTGAACAGGGGGGCGGCCGGCGCCGGAAGCGTCAGCCGACCGGGGAGCGGGAGGAGGCCGAGCCGTACGTACGCGCCGCGCACGCGGGGAGACGGATCCGGGCGGGTGCCGGGTCTCCGGGGGTTTCACCAGCAGGGAGAAGCACGCCTCCCGCTTCGCGTCACTTTAGTCCACGGTGTCTCACGGTCAATCAACCGGCCTGCGCGTCGCGCACCGCCTCCGCACGGACGCCGTCTTTCGAACAGATTCACCCTTCCGGCCCTGGTTTGCCGTCCGTATGGGGTAGCTCACAACAAGCCACGATGACGTTCTTTGTCCGCTCTCACAGCAGGCCGCGTCCACGAGTGACCAGTAACGTCATGAGTATGTCGACTTCCGCAGCAGTTCCCACTGGATCCGAAGGCGCCATAAGTGGCGGTGGCGCTGTGACCGACCGCCTGGTGGAGGCCAACCAGCGGTACGCCGCCGAGTTCACCGATCCCGGCATGGACGCCCGTCCCGTGCTCAAGGTCGCCGTCGTGGCGTGCATGGACGCCCGTCTCGACCTGCACGCCGCCCTGGGCCTGGAGCTGGGTGACTGTCACACCATCCGCAACGCGGGCGGAGTGGTCACCGACGACGTCATCCGCTCCCTGACCATCAGCCAGCGGGCGCTGGGCACCCGCAGCGTGGTGCTCATCCACCACACCGGCTGCGGCATGGAGACCATCACCGAGGAGTTCCGGCACGACCTGGAGATGGAGGTCGGCCAGCGCCCGGCGTGGGCGGTGGAGTCCTTCCGCGACGTCGACCAGGACGTACGGCAGTCGATGCAGCGGGTGCGCACCTCGCCGTTCCTGCTGAGCACCACGGACGTGCGCGGCTTCGTCTTCGACGTGCGCACCGGCGCGCTGCGCGAGGTGGACCCGGCCTGACCGGCGCCCCGGCCGCCCCGGGGCACTCTCCGTTCCGACTTCCGCCCCCGAGGCAATCCCCACCGAAACGTATCGAAAGCCTGGCCGAAAGGGCCGTACGACCGACATCGTGCGGGCAGTTGTCCACAGGCGGTGACACGAATCGGTAACGGCAGCAAGAATGCGGTGTGCGACATCGCGCGGAACCATTTCCGCGTGGTGTCCGTGTTTCGGGGTGGGCCGGCCGTGATCAAGCGTGCCGGCCCGGGAAGAACGGGCCGAGGAGGGCCGGGTGACGACCTATGACGGTCGAGAGAACCTCAGCGATCTGAGTGCCACCGTGGAACGGGTGCGCGGCTCGGTGGAAGGCGTGATCGAGGGCAAGCCCGAGGTCGTACGGCTCGCGCTGACCGTGCTGCTCGCCGAGGGCCATCTGCTGATCGAGGACGTCCCCGGCGTGGGCAAGACGATGCTCGCCAAGGCGCTGGCGCGGTCCATCGACTGCTCGGTGCGGCGCATCCAGTTCACGCCCGACCTGCTGCCCTCGGACATCACCGGTGTCTCCATCTGGGACCAGCAGCGCCGGGACTTCGAGTTCAAGCCGGGCGCGGTCTTCGCGCAGATCGTGATCGGCGACGAGATCAACCGCGCCTCGCCCAAGACCCAGTCGGCGCTGCTGGAGTCCATGGAGGAGCGCCAGGTCACCATCGACGGACAGTCCTATGAACTGCCCAGTCCTTTCATGGTGGTGGCCACCCAGAACCCGGTCGAGATGGAGGGCACCTACCCGCTGCCCGAGGCCCAGCGCGACCGCTTCATGGCCCGTGTCTCCGTCGGCTACCCCAGCGTGGAGGCCGAACTCCAGATGCTGGACGTGCACGGCGGGGCCAACCCGCTGGAGGACCTCCAGCCGGTGGCGCACGCCCACGAGATCGTGAAGCTGATCGACGCGGTGCGCGGGGTGCATGTCGCCGAACCGGTGCGCCGGTACGCGGTGGAGCTGGTCGGCGCCACCCGCGTCCACCCCGATCTCAGACTCGGCGCCTCACCGCGTGCCACTCTGCATCTGCTGCGCGCCGCGAAGGCGTCCGCCGCCCTGGCCGGCCGGGAGTACGCACTGCCGGACGACGTCCAGGAACTCGCCGTGGCCGTCCTCGCGCACCGGCTGCTGCCCACCGCCCAGGCCCAGCTCAACCGCCGCAGCGCGGAGCAGGTGGTGCAGGAGATCCTCCAGCGCACCCCGGTGCCCGCGGCGCCGGGCGCGCGCGGCGGGCTCGACGGCATCGGCCGCGGCGTGCCCGCCTATCCGCAGCAGCCCCCGCGGGGCCTGTGATGAGCGCCGGGGGGACGGAGCGGGCGGCGGGCGAGCGCCCGGAGGCGGGCGGTATCCGCACCGCGCTGGCCGGTCTGACCACCCGCGGCCGCTCCTTCCTCGCGGCCGGGATCGCCGCCGCGATCTGCGCCTATGTGCTGGGCCAGAGTGAACTGCTGCGCGTCGGTCTGCTGCTGGCCGCACTACCGCTGACCTGCGCGACCGTGCTCTACCGCACCCGCTACCGGGTCTCCGGCACCCGGGCGCTGTCCCCCGCGCGCGTCCCGGCCGGCGGCGAGGCCCGGGTCCGGCTGCGGATGGACAACGTCTCCCGGCTGCCCACCGGTCTGCTGATGCTCCAGGACCGGGTGCCCTATGTGCTCGGGCCCCGGCCCCGGTTCGTGCTGGACCGGATGGAGCCGGGCGGCCGGCGCGAGGTGTCCTACCGGGTCCGCTCGGACCTGCGCGGCCGCTATCCGCTCGGCCCGCTCCAGCTGCGCCTCACCGACCCCTTCGGGATGTGCGAACTGACCCGCTCCTTCGCGGAGTCCGACACCCTCACCGTCATCCCCCGGGTGACCCCGCTGACCCCGGCCCGGTTCGCCGGTGAGGCCAGGGGCTACGGCGACGGCCACCGGCGCGCGCTCGCCCTGGCCGGTGAGGACGACGTGATCCCGCGCGGCTACCGGTACGGCGATGATCTGCGCCGTGTGCACTGGCGCTCCACCGCGCGCTACGGCGAGCTGATGGTGCGCCGCGAGGAACAGCCCCGGCGTGCCCGCTGCACCGTCCTGCTGGACACCCGCGGCTGCGCCTACGAGGGCGCGGGCCCCGACTCGGCCTTCGAGTGGGCCGTCTCCGGCGCCGCCTCCACGCTGGTGCACCTGCTCGAACGGGGCTTCTCGGTACGACTGCTGACGGACACCGGCAGCGCGGTGCCCGGCGAGAGCGCCGACGGCTTCGCGGGCGGCGGCCAGGAGGCCGCGGACGCGGCCGGGCTGATCCTGGACACCCTCGCGGTGATCGACCACTCCGGCGGCGAGGACCTCTCCCGGGCCCATGACGCGCTGCGCGGCGGCGCCGAGGGCCTGCTGATCGCCTTCCTCGGCGACCTGGACGAGGAGCAGGCCACCACGGTCGCCGGGATGAGCCGGCGCGGCGGCGCCGTCGCCTTCGTCCTGGACCCGGCCGTCTGGACCCGCGACCCGGCCGAGCCCCCACGCCCCGAGGCCGCGCACACGGACCGGCTGCACCTGCTGCGCGACGCGGGCTGGACGGTGGTCGGCGTGCCGCGCGGCGCCGCCCTCGACGAACTGTGGGACCGGGCGGACCGTGAACGCTCGGGCCTGGCCGCGGCGACGGGGGAGGTACGGGCATGAGCGGGCGGGCGCGCTTGGCGCTGTGCGCGGCGGCGGCCACCTTGATGGCCTCGTGCGCGCTGCTGCCGCTGGTGAACGGACCGTCCTGGCTGCTGGAGCTGGTGCCGCTGGTGGTCGTGCAGAGCGGGGTGGGCGCGGCGGCCCGGCGGGTGCCGCTCGGCCGTCCGCTGACCGTACTGGTGCAGGCGGTGGCCACACTGCTGCTGCTCACCCTGGTCTTCGCCCGCGGCCACGCGATCGCCGGGGTGATCCCGGGCCCCGACACCTTCTCGTACCTCGCCGAACTGCTGCGGCAGGGCGGGCAGGACGTGAGCCAGTACGCCATACCGGCACCGCTCACCGACGGCATCCGGCTGATGCTGATCGGCGGTGTGCTGCTGATCGGCCTGCTGGTGGACACCCTCGCGGTGACCTTCCGCAGCGCCGCGCCCGCCGGGCTGCCGCTGCTCGCGCTGTACTCGGTGGCCGCCGGGCTGTCCCAGGGCGGCCCGGACTGGCTGTGGTTCCTGGTGGCGGCGGGCGGCTATCTGATGCTGCTGCTCGCCGAGGGCCGGGACCGGCTCGCCCAGTGGGGCCGTGTCTTCGGCGCCGCGCCCCGCGCCCAGGGCGGCGCCCCGGACGGGGGCACGGTCGCCCCGGTGCGCACCGGACGGCGGATCGGCGCGGTCGCCCTCGGGGTGGCCCTGCTGGTGCCGCTGGTGCTGCCCGCGATGCAGGGCGGTCTGCTGGCCGCGGACGGCGCCGGGGTCGGCGCGGGCCCGGGCCGCGGCGGCACCATCTCCGCGGTCAACCCGCTGGTGTCGCTGCGCGACAGCCTGAACACCACCGACGACCGCACGGTGCTGTCCGTGCGCACCAGCAGCCCCGACCTCTCGGACCTGTATCTGCGCATCGTCTCCCTCGACGACTTCGACGGCACCACCTGGAAACCGGCGCAGCGGCACATCGTGGGTGTGCCGAACACGTTCCCGGCGCCGTCCGGGCTGAGTCCTGACGTCCGGCGCGACACCCAGCGGACCACCGTGACGGCGGCGGACTGGTACGCGCAGGACTGGCTGCCGATGCCCTATCCGCCGAGCAAGGTGAAGATCGGCGGCAGCTGGCGGTACGAACCGGTCGGCATGACGCTGGTGGGCGACCACGGCCAGACCACGCGCGGCAAGACGTACCAGGTGACCAGCCTGGACGTGCGGCCGACCGCGGGGCAGCTGGCGACCGCGCCGGAGCCGCCGGCCGCGCTGCGGCGCGAGTACACCGAGGTGCCGGGCACGCTGCCGAAGGTGGTGGCGCGGACCGCCCGGGAGGTCACGGCGGGCGCGAAGAACCACTACGAGCAGGCCGTCCGGCTCCAGGACTGGTTCTCCACCGACGGCGGCTTCCAGTACGACACCCAGGTGGCGGTCGGCAGCGGTCCGGACGCCATCGCGAACTTCCTGAAGAAGAAGCAGGGGTTCTGCGTCCACTTCTCCTTCGCGATGGCGGCGATGGCCCGCACCCTCGGCATCCCGGCCCGGGTCGCGGTGGGCTTCGCGCCCGGCACCCCGCAGGCGGACGGTTCGGTCGCGGTCAGCCTGAAGGACGCGCACGCCTGGCCCGAGCTGTACTTCCAGGGCGTGGGCTGGACGCGGTTCGAGCCGACGCCGACGCGGGGCGTGGTGCCGTCGTACACCCAGTCGGTGGCGCCCGGCACCTCGCAGCCGGACCAGTCGCTGCCGTCCAAGAACGGCTCCTCGAAGCCGTCGGCGGCCCCGTCGGCCGGTGCGGACTGCGCGAGCGGTCCGGGGGCGTGCGACACGCCGTCGGCGGCGGCGGTCCCGGCCGGGGGCGGCAGCGGTCCGGGCCCGTGGTGGTTCGCGCTGATCGCGCCGGCCGTGCTGGTGGTGCTGGCCGTTCCGCTCTCGCCGCTGCTGTGGCGGACCCGGATGCGGTCGGTGCGGCTCGGTGGGCATGCCCGCACCGACGCGGGGGCGGCGGCGCACACACTGGCCGCGTGGCAGGAGCTGACCGACAGCGCGTGGGACCTGGGCATCGTGCCGGACGAGTCGCTGACCCCGCGGGGCGCGGCCGACCGGATCATCCGCCTGGGCCGCCTGGACGGGCCGGCCGGCGCCGCGGTCCACCGCATCGCCGGCGCCCTGGAACAGGTCCTGTACGCCCCTCGGCCGCACCCCGCCCCTGGAGTGGCCGACGACGTACGCCAGGCCACGGCGGCCCTCCACGGCACGGCCTCCCGCAAGGCCCGCCTGCGGGCCCGCCTCCTGCCCCGCTCGGCGGTCCGTGCCCTGTGGGCGGTCTCGGCCCGCTGGTCGGCGCTGCGCACCCGGGCGACGGCGGCCCGGCCGTCGATACGACGCCCGCGCCCCTCGGAGCGCTAGCCGGACGCGCACACCCCGCCCCGCGCCCCGCAAGGGGCGGGGGGGGAACTGCGCGACCGGCCACCGCGGCGGGGCAGCCGACGACGGCGAGACGGCGGCGGAGCCGGAGGCAAAGCCGAGGGGTGACCACCGGTCCCGGTGATCACCCCTCGGAAAAGCTCAGATCAAGAACGGCCGAACCAGCGGAGCGCTACCGTCCCTGTTCGTCCCGCCGTCTTTGCCACCGCTCCTCGATGCGATCCATCATGGACCGCTTGGCCCGCACCGGGCGCCGTACCGCGCCCGCGGGTTGTTCCCCCGGTTTGGGCGCCTTGCGCCAGCCCGTGACCGCGAGCACCGCGCAGCCGAGCATGACGAGGAAACCCACGACGCTGATCCAGATCAGCTGGGCGACCATTCCGGCCATGAGGAGCGCGATACCGACGAGAAAGCCCGCGACCGCCTGGTAGACCCGCCGCCGGGTGTACGTACGCAGCCCGCTTCCCTCAAGCGCTGACGCGAACTTGGGATCTTCGGCGTACAGCGCTCGCTCCATTTGCTCGAGCATGCGCTGCTCGTGCTCCGAGAGCGGCACGGAGTCCTCCTCATCGTGCGGTCGCCGGGGCGACCCGGGGGGTCCCTTCAGGATAGGCAGGGAATCGCCCCCGTGAAACCCGCCCCTCTGCGCCAATTGACCAACCGGGGTCCCGCCATGGCCGTCCCGGCTCGCCGATGCTTCCATTCCCCGGCGGCCGACCCGTCATGCCGGGTGGTGTACCTCGATCATACGGCGCAAACCCCACGATCGGGGGGCTTGTGCTGTACTCCATCCGCCGCCGATGCCCTGATCAGCGGCGGGTCGGCCGCGTACTCAGACCTCGGCGGCGCCCGGCGTCTCGCCGAGCACGTGCAGCTGGGTGGCCACGGAGTGGAACGCGGGCAGCTCGGCCGCGGCGGCCTCCAGCCGCAGCAGCGCGTCCAGCGCGGCGGGCTCGGTGTCCACCAGGACGCCGGGCACCAGGTCCGCGAAGACCCGCACGCCGTGCACCGCGCCGACCCGCAGGCCCACGCCCTCGACCAGCGCGGTCAGCTGCTCGGCGGTGAAGCGGCGCGGCATCGGGTCGCCGGGGCCCCAGCGGCCGTCGGGGTCCTGGAGGGCCTGCCGGGCGTCGGTGAAGTGGCCGGCGAGGGCGCGGGCGAGCACGGCGCCGCCGAGGCCCGCGGCCAGCACGCTGAGGACGCCCTCGGGGCGCAGGGCCGCGACCGCGTTGCGCATGCCCTCGGCCGGGTCGTCCATGTACTCCAGGACACCGTGGCACAGCACCGCGTCGTAGCCGCCGCGCTCGACCACGTCGAACAGGCCGTGGGCGTCGCCCTGGACGCCCTTGACCCGGTCGGCGACGCCGGCCTCGGCGGCGCGGCGCTCCAGCGCGAACAACGCGTTCGGGCTGGGGTCGACCACGGTCACACGGTGGCCGGCCCGGGCGAGGGGCACCGCGAAGTTGCCGCTGCCGCCGCCGGTGTCGAGGACGTCCAGCGCGTCCCGTCCCGTCGCCTTGACCCGCCGGTCCAGGGCGTCCTGGAGGACCTCCGAGACCACGGCGGTGCGCAGCGAGGCGCGGGTGCCGGAACGGTCGGAGCGCAGCGAGGCCGTATGCGGGTGGTGAGGGGAGACGGGCGGGCGCATCGGGTCCGACACGGCAGTTGGCTCCTCGGCAGGGCTGGACGTCTTTCAGGCGTCTCCACCCTATTGCCTTCGGCGCTCTGCCTGGTCATCGCGGGGGCCGCGGCCGTGTCCGTCTCGCTCGGCGGACGCCGGGCGCACCACCCGTGGTCAGCCCGCATCCGGTAGGTCACCGCGGGCCGCCGGGCCGCCGGGCTCCTCGGCGTCCGGGCGGGGCCGGGGCAGGACCGGCTGGAGGACCAGCATCCGCTCCACCAGGCGCAGGAACATCGCCGCGTCGCGTATCAGGTCGTCGGCGTCCCGCCTGCTCGCGGCGCCCCGGATGCCGGCCTCGGCGCGGGCCCGGCGGGCGGCGCCGGAGGCGAAGAGGGCGCTCCACTCGGTCAGTTCGGGGGCGATCTCGGGCAGCACCTCCCAGGCGCTGCGGATCCGGGCGCGGCGGCGCGGGGAGGTCTCGGGGCGGCCGCGGGCGGCGAGCACGGCGGCGGCGGTGCGCAGGGCGGCGAGGTGGGCCGTCGCATAGCGCTCGTTCGGCGCTTCGAGGGTGCCGGCCTCCAAGAGGCCGGCGCGGGCCTGGGCGAGCAGGTCGAGGGCGGCGGGCGGGGCCGTGGCGTGCCGGAGCACGGGGTGCACATCGCTCGCCGGGCCGGTCGCGGAGGGGATGGCGCGAGCCGCTGAGGGGGCAGGGCCGAGGGCGCGGCGCCGGGGTGCGGCGGCTGCGGAGGGGTGGGCCATGACGAACCTCCTGTCGTCCGGGTGACGGCACGGGTGCCGTATGTGCCCATCGTGAGGTATGCCACTGACAATCCGATCCGACCTGGGCTTTTGCCTCAAGGGAAGGTGGGGCATAGTTTTGTACTGACCAGTCAGTTCAAAATTACCGAACCGCAGGGGGGCTTGTGGACGGCGCGCACGTCACGGCCGAGGGCCTCGGGCTCAAGGGACCACGGGGGTGGGCCTTTCGGGGCGTCACCCTCGACGCGGAACCCGGCTCGCTGATCGCGATCGAGGGACCGTCCGGCTCCGGCCGTACGTGTCTGCTGCTCGCGCTCACCGGACGGATGAAGTGCAGTGAGGGAGTAGCCGCCGTCGGCGGATCCACACTTCCCCGGCACCTGGCGGCCGTGCGCCGCTTCAGCGCGCTGGCCGATGTGGCCGGGGTGACGGACCTGGAACCCGCCCTGACCGTCGGCGAGCACCTGCGCGAACGCGCCCTGCTCCAGCACCGGTTCGGCGACTCCCTGCGCGAGCTGCTGCACCCGCGGGCCGGCCGCTCGCACGAGGCGCGGCTGCGCGTGGACGAGGCGCTCGCCGCGGCCGGGCTCGACCCGGAGACGCTGCCCAAGGGCTCCCGGACGGCCGTACGCGACCTGGAGCGGGTGCAGGAGCTGCGCCTGTCCGTCGCCCTGGCGCTCATCGGCCGGCCCCGGCTGCTGGGCGTGGACGACCTCGACACCAAGCTGTCGGAGGCCGAACGCGCCGAGGTGTGGGACCTGTTGCGCTCCCTGGCGGACGCGGGCACCACGGTCCTGGCGGTGTGCCGTACCGCCCCCGAGGACTGCGTCACCGTGTCCACGGACCGTACCGACGAGGACGCCCCGAGCCCGCGGGCCGGGAGCCGTACCGAGGAGGACGCCGATGCGCTCGCCTAGGCTCGCCGCCCTCGAACTGCGGCGCTTCGGACGCGGCAGGCTCCCGCGCGCCGCCCTCGTCGCCCTGCTCGTGCTGCCGCTCCTCTACGGCGGCCTGTACCTGTGGTCCTTCTGGAATCCGTACGGCCGCCTGGACCGCATCCCCGTGGCGCTGGTCAACGACGACAAGGGCGCCACCGCGAGCGGCAAGGAGATCACCGCGGGCGACGACCTCGTGTCCGGGCTGCGCGACAGCAAGACCTTCGACTGGCACGAGGTCAGCGACGCCGAGGCCCGCAAGGGCGTGGAGAACGGCACGTACTACCTGTCGCTCACCATGCCGGCGGACTTCAGCGAACGCATCGCCTCCAGCTCCGGCGACGACCCGGAGACCGGCGCCCTCCGGGTGCGCACCAACGACGCGAACAACTACATCGTCGGGCAGATATCCCGCACGGTCTTCAACGAGGTGCGCTCGGCCGCGTCCAGCAAGGCGTCGCGGTCCTTCCTGGACAAGATCTTCATCTCGTTCTCCGGCATCCACGACAAGACGGTCACGGCCGCCAAGGGCGCCGACAAGCTGAACACCGGCCTGGGGAAGGCGGAAAAGGGGTCCAAGGACCTCGCCGACGGGCTCGTGGACGCCAAGAGCGGCAGCGGAAAACTCGCCAAGGGCATCAAGAAGCTGCACACCGGCTCCGGAGACCTCCAGGAGGGCTCCCGGCAGGTCGCCGACGGCACCCAGGCGCTCGCCGACAAGGTGGACGGCGTCTACGCCCAGGCGGGCCCGTTCCTGAAGGACAACGAGAAGACCATCGGGGACACCGCGGGCCTGGTGGCCGACTCGGCCAAGACGGTCCAGGACAACCTCGACGTCCTGGTGAAGCACGCGCCCCAGGCCGCAAAGGCCGCGCAGCTGTCCGCCGCCGTCCTCGCGGACGTCTACAAGGACCGCTGCGAGAGTGCCACCGTCCCCGACTCCTTCTGCCCGCAGCTCCAGAAGGCGAAGCAGGCCGCCGCGGACGTGTCCGGTGTCGCCGACGACCTGAACACCCTGATCGCCGACCAGAACGGCGACCTGACGACCATGCGGGACAACCTGGGCACCTTCCGGAAGCAGGCGACCGCCCTCCAGAAGAGCGCGCCCCACCTCTCCGAGGACGTCAGCGACGCCGTCAAGAAGATCGACAAGCTGAACGCCGGCGCGCAGCAGGTCGCCGCCGGTGCCAAGAAGCTGCACACCGGTCTGGCCACCGCCGACACGGGCGCCACCACTCTGGACGCGGGCATCGGCACCGCCAAGACCGGTGCCCAGACCCTCGACGGCGGCCTGTACAAGCTGACCGACGGCTCCGGGAAGCTCGCCGGCGGGCTGCACGACGGCGCCAAGAAGATCCCCGACTACGACAAGCACGACCGCGACCGGCGCACCGGCGTCATGGCCGACCCGGTCCAGCTGGCCTCCCACGATCTGCACAAGGCGCCCAACTACGGCACCGGGTTCGCCCCGTACTTCATCCCGTTGTCCCTGTGGGTGGGCGCGATGGTGGCCTACATGCTGATCGCACCGCTCAACCGGCGTGCCCTGGCGGCCGGTTCACCGGCGTGGCGGATCGCGCTCGCCGGCTGGCTGCCGGTGGTCGCGCTGGGCGTGCTCCAGGTGGGCGCGCTGATGGCCGTACTGCACTGGGCGATCGGGCTCCAGATGCTGCGGGCGGCCGGCACGGTCGGCTTCCTGTTCCTGGTCACCGCGTGCTTCGCGGCGATCGTGCAGTGGCTCAACGCCCGCTTCGGCGCGGCCGGCCGGATCCTGGTCCTCGCCCTGCTGATGCTCCAGCTGACCTCGGCGGGCGGCACCTATCCGGTGCAGACCAGTCCGGGCTTCTTCAACGCCATCCACCCGTATCTGCCGATGAGTTACGTGGTGTCGGCGCTGCGCCGGCTGATCACCGGCGGCGGGCTCGGCCCGGTGTGGCAGGCGTGCGCGGTGCTGACCGCGTTCACCGTGGGCGCCCTCGCGCTGACCGCGCTCGCGGCCCGCAAGCGGCAGGTGTGGACGCTGGACCGGCTGCACCCGGAGCTGAGCCTGTGAGCCCCGGACCGGCCCGGCCGGCCCGGGTACCTGTGAGAATCGGTGCCATGGAAAGCAGCAGCGCCAGGTCCGGCGGCAGCACGCGCCGGGAGGCGACCCGGCAGAAGCTCTACGAGGCGGCCGTCACGCTCATCGCCGAGCAGGGCTTCTCCGCGACCACCGTGGACGAGATCGCCGAGCGGGCGGGGGTCGCCAAGGGCACCGTCTACTACAACTTCGCGAGCAAGTCGGTCCTCTTCGAGGAGCTGCTGCGGCACGGGGTCAGCCTGCTCACCGCCTCCCTGCAGGAGGCCGCGGAACAGACCGCGCACGAGGGCGGCAGCAGGGTGGACGCGCTGGACGCGATGGTCCGCGCCGGGCTGGTCTTCATCGACCGCTACCCGGCCTTCACCCAGCTGTACGTGGCCGAGCTGTGGCGCACCAACCGGGCCTGGCAGTCCACGCTGATGGTGGTGCGCCAGGAGGCCGTCGCGGTGGTCGAGGGCGTGCTGCGCGAGGGCGTGGCGGGCGGCGAGTTCAGCGAGGAGATCGACGTCCAGCTGACGGCGGCGGCCCTGGTCGGCATGGTCCTGGTGGCCGCGCTCGACTGGAAGTCCTTCCAGCCGCAGCGCTCCCTGGACGATGTGCACGCGGCCCTGTCCCGGCTGCTCCAGGGCCGGGTCAGCGGCAGGGTCTGAGCCACCGGGGCGGCGGCGCGCCGCCGAACGGCACACGGAAGGCGCCGGTCCACTGCTGGACCGGCGCCTTCGCGCTCCCCCGTACTCCCCCGTACTCCCCCTGGGTCATGGCCGGGCGGCGGGCACCGTTCCGCCGCCCCGTGCCGGCGGTACCGGGCCGCGCCCCCCTTGCCGAGCTCCACTCTTCCGTCCCGGCCCCCTGCGGCCCATCCGTGCGCCTACTCATCCGGCGGCCTAGGTACGGATACTCAGACCTGCGTGTACATGCCCAGGACGGATGCTCCCGGGTCTCGCTACGATCGCCTGCGTGTCCGTACTCCCGCTCGTCTTCACCAGTGGCTGGGCCAGCGGCATCAACGCCTACGCGGTGGTGCTCCTGCTCGGCCTGTTCGGCGTGACCGGGGTGAGCGACGACGTCCCCGGTGCCCTTCAGCGGCCCGAGGTGCTGATCATCGCGGGCGTGCTGTTCCTGTGCGAGGCGGCGGCCGACAAGGTGCCGTACGTCGACTCGATATGGGACTCCGTGCACACCGTGATCCGGCCCGCCGCGGGCGCCTGGGTGGGCGCGCTGCTCGCCGGGCACAGCGGCTCGTACTCGGAGGTGGCGGCCGCGCTGATCGGCGGTTCCACGGCGCTGGCCAGCCACTCGGTCAAGGCCGGGACCCGGATGGCGGTCAACGCCTCGCCGGAGCCGTTCAGCAATATCGCGCTGAGCATCGGCGAGGATCTGGGCGTCGGCGCGCTGGTCTCCTTCGCGATATTCCATCCGCAGGCGGCGGCGGTCATCGCGGCGGTGCTGCTGGTCGCGGGGCTGGCCGCGCTGTTCTTCCTGGTCTCCCGCATCCGGCGCTTCCTGCGCCGCCGAGCCCAGCGCCGCGAGGAGCGCCGACTGGCCTCACGAGTGCCCTGAGCCTGCCTCACGGGTGCCCGAGTCGGCCTCACGGGTGCCCTGAGCTGCGCGGCGCCCGCCCCGAGATCGCGTTGTCAGTGGTGGTCGCTAGAGTCGCAGACATGGCACGGATCGCGGTGATGGGCGCCGGTACGGGCGCGATGGCGGCCGCCGCCCGGCTGGCCGTCGCGGGCCACCGGGTGGTGGTGTACGAGCGCACGGACACCTACGGCGGTGGGGTGCGCCGCTTCGAGCGGGACGGCTTCGGCTTCGACACCGGCCCGGGGCTGCTGACGCTGCCCGCCGTCTACCGCGATCTGTTCGTCAAGACCGGCAAGGAGCCGCTGGAGGAGCGGGTCGAGCTGGTCCAGGTCGACCCGTCCGCGCGGCACCTCTTCGCGGACGGCACCGAGGCCGCCCTGCCGAACGCCTCGCGCGCGGGTGTCGTCGCGGCGCTGGACGAAGCGCTGGGCGGCGGCGCGGGCGGGCGCTGGGGCGACTTCCTGGTGCGGGCCCGCGAGGCCTGGGACCGCACCCGCCGGCCGCTGCTGGAGGAGCCCCTGTGGCCCGACTGGCAGGTGCTGAGGGACAAGGAGCCGTATCCGGCGGTCCCGCACAAGCGGCTGCTGCGCACCCGGCGGGCGGGCACCCTGGCCGAGATCGGCGCCTGGGAGCTGCGCGACCCCCGGCTGACGGCCCTGCTCGCCGGGTACGCCCTGGCCTACGGCGTCGACCCGGCCACCGCCCCGGCGAGCGCGGCCGTGCTGCCGTACATGGAGCATGCCTTCGGCACCTGGTATGTGCGCGGCGGGATCCGGGAGTTGGCGCGCGCGGTGTACGAGCGCTGTCTGGCCCGCCGGGTGGAGTTCGTCTTCGGCGCCGAGATCGCCCGGGTCCTGACCGAGGACGGCCGGGCGGCCGGAGTCGAGCTGGCCGACGGGACCGTGGCCGAGGCGGACTTCGTGGTCGGGGCGGAGCCCTGGCGGCTGGGCGGCCTGGTGGCGGGGACGCCGTACGGACCGGGGGCCCTCGCGCCGGAGCCCGAGGACCGGTTCCCGGGGCGGATGGTGGTCTGCCTGGCCCTGCGCGGCGCCCGCGAGCCCGGTGCCGCGCATCGCACGGTGGTGCACTCGGCCGACCCCGAGGGCGAACTGGACCTGTTCCGGCACGGCACCCCGCCGGGCCTGCCGACGGTCCGCGTCGACCGCCCCGACGACCCGGCGCTGCGCCCCGACGACGCACATGAGTCGATGGTGCTGACGGCGACGGTCCCGGCGGCGACGCGGTACGACTGGGGCGCGCCGGGTGTCGCCGACGCGTTCGCCGAGCGCATGATCACCGCCGCCGAGCGCGCGGTGCCCGGGCTGCGGGAGCGGATCCTGTGGCGCGAGGTGCGCACTCCCCTGGACACCGCCCGGGAGACGGGCGCCACCGGGGGCGCGGTGCCGCCGCCCGCGCTGGCCGGGCCGCGGGGCGCGCTGCACCCGGCCAACACCACGGCGATACCGGGCCTGTTCGCGGTCGGCGGCTGGTCCCACCCGGGCGGCGGGCTGCCGCACGCGGGCATGTCGGGCGCGCTGGTGTCGGGGCTGATCGTGGAGGGCCCGGACTTCCGGGGCTCGCAGTGACCCGCCCGTGAGCCGGGCCGGGCCCCGGCCGGGGGCCCGGGCCTCGCTCCGGTCGGTGTCCGCGTCTCAGTAGCGGTACTGCTGCTGCTCGTCGTACCCGGCGCCCGGCTGCTGCCGGCCATGGCCCTGGTAGGGGTACGGCTGCTCCTGCGGGAGTTCGCCGCCCTGGCCCTCGTCGGTGCGCTGCTGCGGCACCCACACCCCGCCGGCCGGGGTCTCCCCGTAACCGGCGGTGGCGTACGGGTCCTGGGGGTAGCCCTGCTGGCCGCCGTACTGCTGGCCGTAGCCGGGGTCGTAGCCGTCGCCGGGGTAGGACTGGCTGCCGATGTAGGGGTCCGAGTAGTTGGCGTAGCCCTGCTGTGCGGCGGCGTCGTAGCCATAGCCCTGTTGCTGTCCGTAACCGGAGTAGTCGTAGGACTGGCCCTGCTGCTGGGCGGCATGGGTGGCGGTGTCGCCGTAGACGCCGTAGTTGCCGGTGTCCTCCGGCAGGGGCAGCGGCTCGTAGACGGAGGCGGGCTCGGCGGCCGGGGGACGCGCGGGCGAGAAGACGTCGTCGCGGTCGTAGTCGTCGTACGCGTCCGGTACGGAGCCGTCCTGGGCGTAGGGGTCCTGACCGGGGGCCAGGTCGTCGTCCGTGCCGGTGGCGGCGGGCGCGGGGGCCTCCGCGGCCTGGGCCTGGCGGTCGCCGCGGCCGCGGCGGCGCTTGCTGCCGCCGGATTCCACGGCGCCGGCCTCGGGCCGCCGGACCGCCCAACCGGCCACGAAACCGCGGCGGAAGGAGAGCGTGACCAGAGTCTGCCCGATGGCGAAGGCGATCGCGCCCGCCCCGATCACGAGGACGGACGGCATCATGACGCCGACCACCACCCCGAGGAAGCCCGCGAAGGCGAGCAGCCGCCAGCGCAGCCGCGCCTTGTACTGCAGCAGCACCTCGGCGAGCAACCACAGCGCGACGCCGCCGAATGCGATGTAGAGGACCGTCCAGCCCATGTACGCCCCTCTCCCAGTGGCCGTTACGCAGTGTGTCTCAACACCACGCGGCAGGTCTAGGCCTGCGGGGGGTGGTGCAGGCCCAGGTTCTCGTAGATCTCCAGGGTCGCCGTGGAGCTGTTGAGCGTGATGAAGTGCAGTCCGGGCACGCCTTCGGACAGCAGTCGCGCGCAGAACTCCGTGGCGAAGTCGATACCGATGGAGCGTACCGCCGCCGGATCGTCCTTCGCTGCGAGGATCCGCTCTTTCAGGGCGTCCGGGAACTGAGCGTTGCTGAGCTTGGGCAGCCGCTCCAGCATGCGCACGCTGGTGACCGGCAGGATCTCCGGGATGACCGGGGTGTCGCAACCCGCCTCCAGCACCCGGTCGCGCAGCCGCAGATAGGACTCGGGCTGGAAGAACATCTGGGTGATGGCGTAGTCGGCGCCCGCGCGGCACTTGTCCACGAAATGGGCGACATCGGTGTCCCAGTCCGCGGAGCGGGGGTGCATCTCCGGGAAGGCCGCGACGCCCACGCAGAAGTCGCCCGACTCCTTGATGAGGCGCACCAGTTCGGCCGCGTAGGTCAGGCCCTTGGGGTGCGCCACCCACGCGCCCATGGGGTCGCCGGGCGGGTCGCCGCGCACGGCGAGCATGTTGCGGATCCCGGCGTCGGCGTACTGGCCGATGATGTTGCGCAGTTCGGCGATGGAGTGGTCGACCGCGGTGAGGTGGGCGACCGGGGTGAGCGTGGTGTCGGCGACGATCTGCTGCGTCTCCTTGACGGTGCCCGCGCGGGTCGAGCCGCCGGCGCCGTAGGTCACGGAGACGAAGTCGGGGGCGACCGCCTCGACCCTGCGCAGCGCGGTCCACAGGTTCCGCTCGCCCTTGGGGGTCTTCGGCGCCGAGAACTCGAAGGAGTACGTGGTCTTGCCGCCGGCGAGCATGTCACGCACGGTCCGTGCGCGATCAGTCCTGGTGGATGCGGTTCCGAGGGCCATACCCGCAGGTTAGCCAGGGGACGCCGGTCCCCCAACCGAACTCCGGAAATTTGCCCGAATTGTCGACTTACTGTCCACCCCTTGGGACGCGCTTCCGAGACGGGCCTTTCAGGACTGCCGCAGCCGCCGGGCGAACTCGGCCGCGGCGGCGCCCGGGTCGTCGGCCTCGGTGAGCGCCCGCACCACGACGACCCGGCGGGCCCCGGCCGCAAGGACCTCGTCCAGATTGCCGAGGTCGATGCCGCCGATGGCGAACCAGGGGCGCTCGGTGCCGAGCGCGGCGGTGTACCGGACCAGGTCGAGGCCCGGGGCGGGACGGCCGGGCTTGGTGGGGGTGGGCCAGCAGGGCCCGGTGCAGAAGTAGTCCACACCCACCTGGACGGCGGCCGCGGCGGCCTCGTCCTCGGCGTGGGTGGAACGGCCGATCAGCACGTCCTCGCCGAGGATCGCGCGGGCCGCGGGGACCGGCAGGTCGCCCTGGCCGAGGTGGAGCACATCGGCGCCGGCGGCATGGGCGACGTCGGCCCGGTCGTTGACCGCGAGGAGCCGGCCGTGCCGGGCGCAGGCCTCGGCGAAGACCTCCAGGCAGGCCAGTTCCTCGGCGGCCTCCATGCCCTTGTCGCGCAGCTGCACGATGTCGACACCGCCGGCCAGCACCGCGTCCAGGAACTCGGGCAGGTCGCCCTGGCGCCTGCGGGCGTCCGTGCACAGGTACAGCCGGGCGTCGGCGAGCTCGGCGCGGGCGGTGTCGGACATGCGTGGGGCCCCCGGGGGTCGGTGTGTGTGCTGGGCGGGCGGTGGCGCACGGCGCGCGGAGCGTCGTACGCCACCCCCTCAGGCAGTCGGGCTCAGACGATCGAGCTCAGACGGTCGGGCTCAGACGGCGAGCGCCTGGGCGCGGCGCTTCACCTCCGTGCCGCGATTCTCGCTGAGGGCCTGCGCGGGGGTGCCGGGCAGGGTCGGGTCGGGGGTGAAGAGCCATTCGATCATCTCTTCGGCCGTGAAGCCGTCGTCCCGCAGGAGCGTCAGGGTTCCGGTCAGGCCCTTGACGATCTTGTCCCCGTCGATGAAGGCGGCGGGAACGTGCAGCGCGCGGTTCTCGCCTCGGCGTACTGCGATGAGCTGGCCGTCCTTGACCATCTGCCGTACACGCGTCACCTCGATGCCGAACTGTTCGGCGATGTCGGGGAGGGTGAGCCAGGCGGGGACGAGAGCGTCGATCTTCGTGTCAATCTCGGTCACGAGTACTAGCGTAGGCGTTCGGCCGGGTGTGGTGCTTTATGCCGGTGCGCCGGTGGCGGCTTCAGCCGGTCGTGGCGTCCTTCAGCGGCCGGCCCGGATCCGCCAGCGCCGCCGCGTCCAGCGGGCGGCCCGCCTCGATCAGCTTGCGGCCCTGGGCGAGATCGCGCGGCCGGCCCACGGCCAGCAGGGCGACCAGGCGGTCCTCGCGCAGCCAGCACACCGTCCAGGCGGGGCCCGCGGGGTCGCCGCGCCGGACCAGCCGGTCGGCGGCGGCGTGGTGGCCCGCGTACTGGACGAACCGGCCGAACTGCTCGGACCAGAAGTACGGCACCGGGTCGTAGACGGCGGTGGTCTCGCCGAGGATGCCGGCGGCGACGGTGCGCGGGCCCTGGAGGGCGTTGTCCCAGTGGTGCACGAGGAGGCGTTCGCCGTAGCGGGCCGAGGGGAAGGAGGCGCAGTCGCCGACCGCGTACACATCGGGTGCGGAGGCGCGCAGCCGGGCGTCGGTGACGACCTCGCCCGACGCGCCCAGCTCGATGCCGGAGCCGGTCAGCCAGCCGGTGGCGGGGCGGGCGCCGATGCCGACGACGACCGCGCCCGCGGGCAGCCGGGTGCCGTCGGACAGCACCACCGCGCCGGGCTCGACGCGCTCCACGCGTGCGCCGGTGCGCAGTTCGGCGCCGCTGTCGGCGTACCAGCGGGCCATGGGGGCGGCGACCTCGGCGGGCAGCACCCCGGCGAGCGGCCGGTCGGCGGCCTCGACGACGGTCACCGCGCAGCCGGCCTCCCGGGCGGCCGTGGCGAACTCGGCGCCGATCCAGCCGGCGCCGACGACCACGATGTCGTGCTGCCGGGCGAGCACCGGCCGCAGCCGTTCGGCGTCGTCCAGGGTGCGCAGCAGATGCACGCCGGGGACGCCCTCGGTGCCGGGCAGGGTGACCGGTTCGGCGCCGGTGGCGAGCACCAGGACGTCGTACGGCACCGGGCCCGCCTCGGTGTCCAGTTCATGGTCGGAGGGGCGGGCCCCGAGTACCTCGCAGCCGAGCCTGAGGTCCACGCCGAGCGCGTCGAAGTCGAGGTCGAAGGCGGAGCCCTCGGCCTTGCCGAGCAGGACGGCCTTGGACAGCGGCGGCCGGTCGTACGGCTGGTGCGGTTCGGCGCCGATGACGGTCACCTCGCCCGCGAAACCCCTCTCCCGCAGGGCGACCGCGGTCTGCACCCCGGCCATGCCCGCGCCGACGACGACCACGCGCCGGATCCCTGCCGTGCCCTCCTGGGCTGTCTGCTCGCTCACCCGATCACCATAGACAGATGACGATCAGTCAGTCAGGGGGCGGGCGCGGTGACCTGTTCCACGACGCTCGTGCCGGAGCCGGGTTTCGACTCCCATTCCCAGGTCTCCTCCAGGCGCACCCGGCCGTCGGGCAGTTCCACGACCGTGGACGCGCAGTGGCCGCAGGCCGTGCTGCCGTCGGTGCGCAGCTGCACGTACCGGAAGTCCAGGCGGTCGCCCGCGCGGGTGCCGACCAGATGGCCGCGGACGATGTCGCCGCCCCGGTACTCGGCCCAGATCGCGCCGCCTTCCTCGTGGTAGGCGAAGCGGGTCCGGGTACCGACCTGACCTGCGGACTGGTCGGCGACGGGGGCGAGGACCAGTCCGTCCAGCGACGGGGCCATGACCAAGGGCTCCCTTACGGGTGACGAGGGGGGCGGGCTAGGGTGGCCACCGTACAAGCACTCGCGGGAGCCCGGACGCACCGGGCTGAGAGGGAGGCTGGCGGCCTCCGACCGTACGAACCTGATCCGGGTCATGCCGGCGAAGGGAGGGGCTGGACGCCCATGCCGTCACGTACGTCATACACATCCGATACGCCACACGTGTCCCGTACGTCCCCTGCGTCCGAGGGGTCGGGCACGTCCGACGTCCTGGTCGTCGGGGGCGGGATCATCGGTCTGGTCACGGCCTGGCGCGCGGCGCGCCGGGGGCTCGCGACGGCCCTGGTGGATCCGGCTCCGGGCGGCGGGGCCGCGCAGGTCGCGGCCGGGATGCTGGCCGCGGTCACCGAACTGCACTACGGCGAGGAGACGCTGCTCGCCCTCAATCTGGAGTCGGCGCGCCGCTACCCCGGCTTCGTGGCCGAGCTGACCGAGGCGAGCGGCCGGGACCTCGGCTACCGGCGCTGCGGCACGCTCGCGGTCGCGCTGGACGCCGACGACCGCGCCCATCTGCGTGAACTGCATGCCCTCCAGCAGCGCTGCGGCCTGGACGCGCAGTGGCTGTCGGGGCGGGAGTGCCGCCGCCTGGAGCCGATGCTGGCGCCTGGGGTGCGCGGCGGGCTGCGGGTCGACGGCGACCACCAGATCGATCCGCGCCGGCTGGCCGCGGCGCTGGTGACCGCGTGCGAGCGGGCCGGGGTGGTGTTCCACCGGGTGTGGGCGCAGCGGCTGGACGTCATACGGGACCGGGCCGTCGGGGTCACCACGGCGGACGGGGCGCCGCTCACCGCCGGGCAGGTGGTGCTCGCGGGCGGCAGCCTCAGCGGGCGGCTCGCGGGGGTGCCCCGGGAGCTGGTGCCGCCGGTGCGGCCGGTGAAGGGGCAGGTGCTGCGGCTGGCGGTGCCCGAGCGGTACGCGCCGTTCCTCAGCCGGACCGTGCGGGCCGTGGTCCGCGGCGGGCAGTTGTACCTGGTGCCCCGGGAGAACGGCGAGCTGGTCGTCGGCGCCACCAGCGAGGAGCTGGGCTGGGACACGACGGTCACCGCGGGCGGGGTGTACGAGCTGTTGCGCGACGCGCACGAGCTGGTGCCGGGCATCACCGAGCTGCCGCTCACCGAGACCCGGGCCGGGCTGCGGCCCGGGTCCCCTGACAACGCGCCGCTGCTCGGGCCGTCCGGGCTCGACGGGCTGCTGCTGGCGACCGGGCACCACCGCAACGGGGTGCTGCTCACGCCGGTCACCGGGGATGTGATGGGGCAGTTGCTGGCGGGAGGCCCGCTGCCCGAGGAAGCCCGTCCGTTCACGCCGGAGCGCTTCGGCGCGCCGCGCACGCAGCAACTGGAGCAGACCGTATGAGCGCCGTGTCGTCCACCATCACCGTCTCCGTCAACGGGGAGCGCCGGGAGATCGCGCCGGGAACCGCGCTCGACGCCGTCGTACGGTCCCTCGTGCGAGCCCCCGCCGGGGTGGCGGCGGCCGTCAACGAGACGGTCGTACCGCGCACGGAGTGGGCCGGGACCGCGCTCGCCGAGGGCGACCGGGTCGAGGTGCTCACCGCGGTGCAGGGGGGCTGAGTCATGACCGACGATCGCCTGGTCATCGGGGGTACGGCCTTCGGGTCGCGGTTGATCATGGGTACCGGCGGGGCGCCCAGCCTCGATGTGCTGGAGCGGGCGCTGGTGGCTTCGGGGACGGAGCTGACGACGGTCGCGATGCGGCGGGTCGATCCGTCCGTGCACGGCTCGGTGCTGTCCGTGCTGGAGAAGCTCGGCATCCGGGTGCTGCCGAACACGGCGGGGTGCTTCACCGCCGGGGAGGCCGTGCTCACGGCGCGTCTCGCGCGCGAGGCGCTGGGGACGTCGCTGGTGAAGCTGGAGGTCATCGCCGACGAGCGGACGCTGCTGCCGGATCCGGTGGAGCTGCTGGAGGCCGCGGAGACGCTGGTGGACGACGGGTTCACGGTGCTGCCGTACACCAATGACGATCCGGTGCTCGCGCGGAAGCTGGAGGACGTGGGGTGCGCGGCGGTGATGCCGCTGGGGTCGCCGATCGGGTCGGGGCTCGGGATCCGCAATCCGCACAACTTCCAGTTGATCGTGGAGCGGGCGGGGGTGCCGGTGATCCTGGACGCGGGGGCGGGGACGGCGTCGGACGTGGCGCTGGCGATGGAGCTGGGGTGTGCGGGGGTGATGCTGGCGTCGGCGGTGACGCGGGCGCGCGAGCCGGAGGTGATGGCGGCGGCGATGCGGCACGCGGTGACCGGGGGGCGGCTGGCACGGGTGGCGGGGCGGATACCTCGCCGGTACTGGGCGGAGGCGTCCTCGCCCGCGGCGGGCCTGGCCGTGCTCGACCCCGAACGCCCGGCGTTCTGAACCGGCGCCCGCACACCACCCTCGTCTCCCACCCACGCATCACCCGAAACTCTCGCCTGAGAGGCCGGACCTCTCCGTGGGGCGCGATCTCCGTCGGCGGCTCTCCGCTCGTGCGCGAGTCCGCGCCTCCCGCGGAATATGGCGTCCCTGCGTAAGAAGCGTCACAGGTCGGCTTCAGTGCCCTGGTGGGAGAGGCGGAGGGGCGGGGGATGTCCGTGGGGGCTCGTAGACTCGGCGTGTGGACATGACCCTTCAGGACGCCCTCGTCGGGCAGGTGCTCGACGGTCGGTATCGCGTGGACGCGCGGATCGCGGCCGGCGGGATGGCGACGGTGTACCGGGCGCTGGACATGCGCCTGGACCGGGTGCTCGCGCTGAAGGTGATGCATCCCGCGCTGGCGGCCGACGGCGTCTTCGTGGAGCGGTTCATCCGCGAGGCGAAGTCCGCGGCCCGGCTCGACCATCCGAACGTGGTGCAGGTCTTCGACCAGGGCACCGACCGCACGTACGTGTACATGGCGATGGAGTACGTCGCCGGGTGCACCCTGCGTGACGTGCTGCGCGAGCGCGGCGCGCTGCGGCCGCGTGCCGCGCTGGACATCCTGGAGCCGGTGCTCGCCGCGCTCGGCGCCGCCCACCGGGCCGGTTTCGTGCACCGCGACATGAAGCCCGAGAACGTGCTGATAGGCGACGACGGACGGGTCAAGGTCGCCGACTTCGGCCTGGTCCGCTCCGTGGATACGGTGACCAGTACGACCGGCTCCGTGCTCGGCACCGTCGCCTACCTCGCCCCCGAGCAGATCGACCAGGGCACCGCCGACCCCCGCGTCGACGTGTACGCCTGCGGTGTCGTGCTCTACGAGATGCTGACCGGCGCCAAGCCGCACTCCGGGGACACTCCCGCGCAGGTGCTCTACCGGCACATCAACGAGGACGTGCCGCCGCCCTCCGCACTGGTGCCGGGGCTGGCCCCGCGGCTGGACGAACTGGTCGCCTCGGCCACCGCCCGCAACCCCGAGGTGCGCCCCCGCGACGCGGTCGCGCTGCTCGCCGAGGCCCGCGAGACCCGCGCGGCGCTGACCGAGGAGCAGCTGGACGCCGTACCGCCGGGTGCCAGGACGGTGGAGCACGAGAACGCGGAGAACCGTACGAGCGTGATCCCGCGCGCGCTCACCGTGCCCCGCCCGCTCCCCGTCAACGAGGACGGCGACGGCGTCAGCCACACCACCCGCTTCCAGGCCTCGCCCGCGGAGCCCCCGCGCCGGTCCCGGCGGCTCATGCTCACCATCGCCGTCGCCGTGCTCCTGGTGCTCGGCGCCGGCACCGGGGTCTGGTACATCAACTCCGGCCAGTTCACCAAGGTCCCGCCGCTGCTGACGAAGACCGAGGCACAGGCCCGGGACCGCCTCCAGGACGCCGGGCTGCACATCGGGAAGGTGAAGCGGGCCTACGACGACACCGTCGAGCGCGGCACCGTGATCAGCAGCGACCCGGCGCCCGGGGCCCGGATCCGGGACCATGACGCGGTGGCGCTGACCATCTCGCTCGGCCCGGAGACGGTCAAGGTGCCGGATCTGGCCGGCCTGCCGCTCGCCGAGGCCCGGCAGAAGCTCAAGGCGGCCGGTCTGGAGCCCGGCATGGTCAGTCGGGGGTTCAGCGACGACGTCGACGCGGGCGCCGTGATCTCCACCGCCCCCACATCGGGCACCGAGCGGCACGCGGGCTCGGCGATCGCGCTGACCGTCAGCAAGGGCAGCCCGATCGACGTGCCGGACGTCACCGGCGACGACCCGGCCGACGCGCGGCAGGAGCTGACGAGCGCCGGGCTCAAGGTGAAGATCGCGAGCGAGCAGGTCAACTCCGAGTACGACAAGGGCAAGGTGGCCCGGCAGAGCCCCGGCGACGGCAAGCAGGCCGCCGCGGGCGACACGGTGACGCTCACCCTGTCCAAGGGCCCGCAGATGATCGAGGTCCCGGACGTGACCGGCGACAGCGTGGACGACGCCCACCAGGCGCTGGAGGACGCCGGGTTCAAGGTCAACGACGACCGCGGAATCCTCGGGCTGTTCGGCGACACCGTGCAGAAGCAGTCCGTCGAGGGCGGGAAGAGCGCGCCCAAGGGGTCCACGATCACGATCACCATCAGGTGAGCCCGTGGCGCCCGGACGGCGAGCCGGTGACCGGGTTCACCCCCGGCGCCGGTCCGGGCGCGCCCGCGGACATGACACCCTGAACGGGTGAGTTCCGTTTCCTCGTCCCTCCCCCGGTCCCTTCCGCGCAATCCCGTCGGCGGCCATGTCCCGGTGGCCGGCGGTCTGCACTCCGTGGGGCTGTCGTACGCCCATGAGCTGAAGGCCGAGACCGTCCAGGTCTTCGTGGCCAACCCGCGCGGCTGGGCCACCCCCGTCGGGAACCCGAAGCAGGACGAGGCGTTTCGCGCGGCCTGCGCCGAGGAGTCGGTACCGGCGTATGTGCACGCCCCCTACCTGATCAACTTCGGCTCGCACACCGAGGCGACCGTGGAGAAGTCGGTGGAGTCGCTGCGGCACTCGCTGCGGCGCGGCCGGGAGATCGGCGCGCTCGGCGTGGTGGTGCACACCGGCAGCGCGACCGGCGGACGGGCCCGCGAGGTGGCCCTGAAGCAGGTGCGGGAGCACATGCTGCCGCTGCTGGACGAGCTGACGCAGGACGACGACCCGTTCCTGCTGCTGGAGTCCACGGCGGGCCAGGGTGCCTCGCTGTGCTCGCGGACCTGGGACTTCGGGCCGTACTTCGAGGCGCTGGACGCCCATCCCAAGCTGGGCGTGTGCCTGGACACCTGCCACATCTTCGCCGCCGGGCACGATCTGACCGGCCCGGCCGGCATGGACCAGACGCTCGATCTGCTGGTGGAGACCGTCGGCGAGGGGCGGCTGAAGCTGATCCACGCCAATGACTCCAAGGACGTGGTCGGCGCGCACAAGGACCGGCACGAGAACATCGGGTCCGGCCATATCGGCGAGGAGCCCTTCCGCGCCCTGCTGCGCCACCCGGCGACCGCGGGCGTCCCGCTGGTCATCGAGACCCCCGGCGGCAAGGAGGGCCACGCGGCGGACGTGGCCCGGCTCAAGCGCCTCAGGGACGGCTGACGCGAGCCTCGGGGGCCGTCACAGCTCCGGCCCCTCCCCCGGCTCCTCCTGGTAGGAGTAGCGCTGTTCCTTCCAGGGATCGCCCACGTTGTGGTACCCGCGCTCCTCCCAGAACCCGCGCCGGTCGGCCGTCATGTACTCCACGCCCCGCACCCACTTGGGCCCCTTCCAGGCGTACAGATGGGGCACGATCAGACGGACCGGGAAGCCGTGCTCGGCGGTCAGCAGCTCGCCGTCCTTGTGGGTGGCGAAGAGGGCGCGGTCGGAGAGGAAGTCCGCGAGGCGCAGATTGGAGCTGAAGCCGTACTCCGCCCAGACCATCACATGGGTGACGTCCGGGGCCGGGGGTGCCAGGTCCATGATCGCGGCGGCCGGGACCCCGCCCCACTCCGCGCCCAGCATGCTGAACTTGGTCACGCAGTGCAGATCGGCCACCACGGTGGCGTACGGCAGGGCCGTGAATTCCTCGTGGTTCCAGCCGTGCTTGTCGCCGTCGGCGGTGGCGCCGAAGACCCGGAAGTCCCAGCGCTCGGGCCGGAACTTGGGAACGGGTCCGTAGTGCGTGACCGGCCAGCCGCGCTGGAGTCGCTGCCCCGGTGGAAGCTCGGACCCTGCCACTGCTCCAGACTCTCGCTCCACCGGATGACCCATGTAACCATCCTGACAGACCTGGGGCAGTGCCCTTGACCGCCCCTCCCCGAAACGGGCAAACGCCACCAAACCTCGGCACACTTACTAAGTCCACACTTACTGGACGATCTTCGCGTCCGGTGCAATCATGCGGCCCACACCTCCCCCGATATCCGTGCGGGAGACATCCGTGTGGAAGGAGCCGCTGCGATGCAGGGCGACCCCGACGTCATCGAATTGCTCAACGAGCAGTTGACCGCCGAGCTGACGGCGATCAACCAGTACTTTCTGCACTCCAAGATCCAGGACCACCGCGGGTGGTCCAAGCTGGCGGAGTACACCCGGCGCGAGTCGTTCGACGAGATGCGGCACGCGGAGATCCTGACCGACCGCATCCTGCTGCTCGACGGGCTGCCGAACTACCAGCGGCTCTCCCACATCGAGGTGGGGCAGACGGTGACGGAGATGTTCCGGGCCGACCGGCAGATCGAGGTCGAGGCGATCGACCGGCTGCGCCGGGGCGTGCAGATCATGCGCGACAAGGACGACATCACGTCCGCGAACATCTTCGAGGCGATCCTGGCCGACGAGGAGCACCACATCGACTACCTGGACACCCAGCTGGAACTGGTCGACAAGCTGGGCGAGGCGCTGTACATCTCGACGGTGATCGAGCAGAGCCAGCCGGACCCCTCGGGGCCGGGCACCGGCAGCTTCTAGCCGGCCGGGCGGTGGGGCCTCAGGCGGCGTCGTCCAGTCGGTCGAGGGTCGCCGGGGCGCGCTGTTCGATCAGCTCCCGGCGGGGGCAGGCGCCCCGGCCGAGCAGGGCCTGGATGCGCCGTACACAGCGGCCGCAGTCCGTGCCGGCCTTGCACGCGGAGGCGATCTGGCGCGGGGTCGCGGCACCGTCCTCCGCGTGCTGCTGGACCTGGGCCTCGGTGATGCCGAAGCAGCTGCACACGTACACGCGGACTCACCTCCCGACGGGATCGCCGTAACTCTGCCGTCCCGTTCCCGGTGAGGCAAACCTAACCTTACCCGCCGCTTCGCGACCGCAAAAGGGCGAGGGGCGCGGATCGCATGTGATCCGCGCCCCAGCGCGCCTTCGGCGAAGGGATCGCCTACTGATCCCGGTACATCTCCGCGACCAGGAACGCCAGGTCGAGGGACTGGCTGCGGTTGAGCCGCGGGTCGCAGGCCGTCTCGTAGCGCTGGTGCAGGTCGTCCACAAAGATCTCGTCGCCGCCGCCGACGCACTCGGTGACGTCGTCGCCGGTCAGCTCCACATGGATGCCGCCCGGGTGGGTGCCGAGGCCCTTGTGCACCTCGAAGAAGCCCTTGACCTCGTCGAGCACATCGTCGAAGCGGCGGGTCTTGTGCCCGGAGGCCGCCTCGAAGGTGTTGCCGTGCATCGGGTCGGTCACCCAGGCCACCGTGGCGCCGGACGCCGTGACCTTCTCGACCAGCTCGGGCAGATGGTCGCGGATCTTGTCGGCGCCCATCCGGACGATGAAGGTCAGCCGGCCCGGCTCCCGGTCGGGGTCGAGGCGGTCGATGTACTTCAGCGCCTCCTCGGCCGTGGTGCTCGGGCCGAGCTTGATGCCGATCGGGTTGTTGATCTTCGAGGCGAACTCGATGTGCGCGTGGTCCAGCTGGCGGGTGCGCTCACCGATCCACACCATGTGCCCGGAGACGTCGTACAGCTTGCCGGTGCGGGAGTCGACCCGGGTCAGGGCGGACTCGTAGTCCAGCAGCAGCGCCTCGTGCGAGGAGAAGAACTCGACGGTCTTGAACTCCTCCGGGTCGGTGCCGCAGGCCCGCATGAAGTTCAGCGCGTTGTCGATCTCCCGGGCCAGCTGCTCGTAGCGCTGGCCGGAGGGGGAGGTCTTCACGAAGTCCTGGTTCCAGGCGTGCACCTGGCGCAGGTCGGCGTATCCGCCGGTGGTGAAGGCGCGCACCAGGTTCAGCGTGGACGCGGAGGCGTTGTACATCCGCTTCAGCCGCTCGGGGTCCGGGATGCGGGCGGCCTCGGTGAAGTCGAAGCCGTTGACGGAGTCGCCCCGGTAGGTCGGCAGCGTCACCCCGTCGCGGGTCTCGGTCGGCTTGGAGCGGGGCTTGGAGTACTGCCCGGCGATGCGGCCGACCTTCACCACGGGCACGGAGGCCGCGTAGGTGAGGACGGCGCCCATCTGGAGCAGCGTCTTGAGCTTCTGCCGGATCTGGTCGGCGGACACCGCGTCGAATGCCTCGGCGCAGTCGCCGCCCTGGAGGAGGAACGCCTCTCCCTTGGCGACGGCCGCCATCCGGGCGCGCAGCTGGTCGCACTCGCCCGCGAAGACGAGCGGCGGATACGACTCGAGGTCCGCGATCACTGCGCGCAGAGCCTCGGTGTCGGGGTACTCGGGCTGCTGCGCCGCGGGCAGGTCTCGCCAGGTGTTGCCAGCGCTCGCGCTGGTCTTAGCGTTCACGGTCACCTCGTACACATTACGGGGTCGTGTCCCGTGTTCCACGAGTCGCCCGGAAAATGAGACGCGATGACTGATTCGTGGACGGGTCGGGTTGGGGTAGGGTCTTTCGCATGTTCGCGCATTCCAACCAGAACTGGTGGTGGACCGCTTCTCCGGCGGCCCACTGATCGCGCGCACCCAGACTTCGCGAAGGCCGCCCGAGGGCGGCCTTCGGCGTTCTCCGGGGTCGTTCCTCTCCTTCCTCGCGGTTTCTCGCGACCGCTTCATCCGATCGAGTAGGAGACCGACCCGTGGACCTCAGGGACCTGCTGTCCGACCCCCGCCCCTTCGCCCTGCTGCGCCGCCGGGTGCCCGGCCGCGCCGAGCATCCGGTGGAGGTGCTGATCGGCCCGGTCGGCAGCCGCGACCGGCTCGCCGAGCTGCCGGACGAGTGCCTCGCCCTGGTGCCGTTCCGGCAGATCCGCGAGCGCGGCTTCGACGTCCGCGACGACGGCACCCCGCTCCTGGTGCTGACGCCCGAGGAGTCGTACGAGATCCCGCTGGACGAGGCGCTGCGGCGGCTCCCGGCGCACGAGGTCCGGGTCGAGGGCGGTGGCTTCGACGTCGGCGACGAGGAGTACGCCGGGATCGTCGGGCGGGTCCTGGAGGAGGAGATCGGCGGGGGCGAGGGCGCGAACTTCGTGATCCGGCGGACGTACGAGGGCGAGATCCCGGGGTTCGGCCGGGCGGACGCGCTGGCGCTGTTCCGGCGGCTGCTGGAGGGCGAGCGCGGGGCGTACTGGACGTTCGTGGTGCACACCGGGGACCGGACGCTGGTCGGCGCGAGTCCCGAGGCGCATGTGCGGATGTCGGGCGGCACCGTCGTGATGAACCCGATCAGCGGGACCTACCGCTATCCCGCCGAGGGGCCGACGCCGGAGCACCTGCTGGACTTCCTCGCCGACGGCAAGGAGATCGAGGAGCTGTCGATGGTGGTCGACGAGGAGCTGAAGATGATGTGCACCGTCGGCGACATGGGCGGGGTCGTCGTCGGGCCGCGGCTGAAGGAGATGGCGCATCTCGCGCACACCGAGTACGAGCTGCGCGGGAAGTCCTCCCTGGACGCCCGGGAGGTGCTGCGGGAGACCATGTTCGCGGCGACGGTCACCGGGTCGCCGGTGCAGAACGCGTGCCGGGTGATCGAGCGGCACGAGGCCGGGGGGCGCGGGTACTACGCCGGTGCGCTGGCCCTGCTCGGGCGGGACACCGGCGGCGCGCAGACCCTGGACTCCCCCATCCTGATCCGCACCGCCGACATCGGCGCGGACGGGCGGCTGCGGGTGCCGGTCGGGGCCACGCTGGTGCGCGGCTCACAGCCGGCGGGCGAGGTCGCCGAGACCCATGCCAAGGCGGCGGGCGTGCTCGCGGCCCTCGGGGTGCGGCCCGGACGGCCGCGCGCGGAGCGGGAGCTGCCCCGGCTGGCCGACGACCCCCGGGTGCGGGCCGCGCTGGACGGGCGGCGGGCCGCTCTCGCCCCGTTCTGGCTGCGGATGCAGCAGCCGGCCGCCGGGGTGAGCGGGCATGCCCTGGTGGTCGACGGCGAGGACACCTTCACCGCGATGCTGGCCCATCTGCTGCGCGCGACGGGCCTGGAGGTGACGGTACGGCGCTACGACGAGCCGGGGCTGCGGGCCGCGGTGCTCGCGCACGAGGGCCCGGTGGTGCTCGGCCCCGGCCCCGGGGACCCCTCGGACCTGGCCGATCCGAAGATGCGGTTCCTGCGGGAGCTGGCCCGGACCGTGCTGCGCGAGCACCGGCACGGGGTGCTGGGGGTGTGCCTGGGCCATGAACTGCTCGCGGCGGAGCTGGGGTTGGAGATCGTCCGCAAGGAGGTGCCGTACCAGGGGGCGCAGACGGAGATCGAGCTGTTCGGGCGCCCCGGGACCGTCGGCTTCTACAACAGCTTCACCGCCCGCTGCGACGAGGAGGCGGCGCGGGAGCTGGCGGCGCACGGGATCGAGGTGAGCCGGTCGGCGGGCGGCGAGGTGCATGCCGTACGGGGGCCCGGGTTCGCGGGGGTGCAGTTCCACCCGGAGTCGGTGCTGACGCTCGACGGGGTGGCGATCGTCGGGGAGTTGATGGGCCGGCTGCGCGGCGCGAGCGCGGTCTGAAGCCGTCGGCCGGAGGGCTGTGGGCCGCGCGTCCGGCCCACAGCCCGGTGTGTTTGCCCGGCCTCAGCCGAAGAACACCCCGACCTCCTCGTAGAGCTTCGGGTCGACCGTCTTCAGCTTGGCGGTCGCCTCGGCGAGGGGTACGCGTACGACGTCGGTGCCGCGCAGGGCGACCATCTTGCCGAAGTCGCCGTCGCGCACGCAGTCCACGGCGTGCAGCCCGAAGCGGGTGGCGAGCCAGCGGTCGAAGGCGCTGGGGGTGCCGCCGCGCTGGATGTGCCCGAGGACGGTGGTGCGGGCCTCCTTGCCGGTGCGCTTCTCGATCTCCTTGGCCAGCCACTCACCGACCCCGGACAGCCGCACATGCCCGAAGGAGTCCAGCGACTGGTCCTTGAGCACCATCTCGCCGTCCTTGGGCATCGCGCCCTCGGCGACCACCACGATCGGGGCGTACGACGCCTTGAAGCGTGAGGTGATCCAGGCGCACACCTGGTCGAGGTCGAAGCGCTGCTCGGGGATGAGGATGACGTTGGCGCCGCCGGCGAGGCCCGAGTGCAGGGCGATCCAGCCGGCGTGCCGGCCCATCACCTCGCAGACCAGGACCCGCATATGGGACTCGGCGGTGGTGTGCAGCCGGTCGATGGCCTCGGTGGCGATATTGACGGCGGTGTCGAAGCCGAAGGTGTAGTCGGTGGCGGACAGGTCGTTGTCGATGGTCTTGGGCACGCCGACGCACGGCACGCCGTACTCGCCGGACAGCCGGGCGGCGACCCCGAGGGTGTCCTCGCCGCCGATCGCGATCAGCGCCTCGACCTCCTGCTTGGCGAGGTTGTCCTTGATCCGGCGGATGCCGCCCTCGATCTTGAGGGGGTTGGTCCTGGAGGAGCCGAGGATGGTGCCGCCGCGGGGCAGGATGCCGCGCACGGCGGGGATGTCGAGGCGGACGGCGCGGCCTTCGAGGGGGCCACGCCAGCCGTCCCGGAAACCGACGAACTCGTAGTCGTAACTCTGCACGCCCTTGCGCACGATGCCCCGGATGACGGCGTTGAGCCCGGGGCAGTCGCCGCCTCCGGTCAGTACTCCGACCCGCATGGAAATGTCCCTTCACCCGCAGTGCCTGACGCTTTGTCACGCTAATGGTGATGCGCGTCACATCGGGAGAGGCGGTACGGGTGAATCGGGGGGATTTCCATGGAAGTCGGGGCACGCCCGCGGGAGTCGGGGCCGGTGCGGCGGGTGTGCCGGGCGCTACTCCTCGTCGAGGCCGCGTTCGATCGCGTACCTCACCAGCTCGACGCGGTTGTGGAGTTGGAGCTTGCCGAGGGTGTTCTGGACGTGGTTCTGCACGGTGCGGTGGGAGATGACGAGGCGTTCGGCGATCTGCTTGTAGCTCAGGCCCTTGGCGACCAGCCGCAGCACCTCCGTCTCCCGCTCGGTCAGCCGGGGCGCGCCCGGGGCGCCGGTGTCGGGCGCGGGCGCCGGTTCGGCGGCCAGCCGACGGTACTCGCCGAGGACCAGTCCGGCGAGGCCCGGGGTGAACACCGCGTCGCCGACGGCCGTACGGCGCACCGCGTCCAGCAGTTCGCCGGTGGACGCGGACTTCAGCAGATAGCCGGTCGCGCCGGACTTCACCGCCTCCAGGACATCGGCGTGCTCACCGCTCGCGGACAGCACCAGGACGCGCAACGCCGGGTTGTGCGCGACCAGTTCCTTGCACACCTGGACGCCGGGCTTGGCGGGCAGGTTGAGGTCCAGGACCAGCACCTCGGGGGCGGCGGCCTTGGCGCGGCGCACGGCCTGTTCGCCGTCGCCCGCGGTGGCGACCACCTCGAAGCCGGACTCGGCCAGGTCCCGGGCGACCGCGTCGCGCCACATGGGGTGGTCGTCCACCACCATGACCCTGATCGGGTCCTGCCGCTGTGTCATCGCCGCTCCGCCTTCTTCCCCCGCGCCGCCAGGGCGCCCTTCGGTACCTTCAGTTCGACCTCCGTGCCCTGGCCGGGCACCGAGATCAGTTCGGCGCTGCCGCCGAGGTCGCGCAGTCTGCCCCGGATGGACTGGGCGACGCCGAGCCGCCCCTCGCCCTCGGCCTCGGCGAGCCGTCCCTCGGGGATGCCGGGGCCGTCGTCCCGGACGGTGACGAGGATGTCCGCCGGTTCGTCCTCGACCAGGATCCAGGCCCGCGCGTCCTCACCCGCGTGCCTGCGCACATTGTCCAGGGCGGCGCCGACGGCCGCGGCCAGCTCCCGGGCGGCGGCCGGTGGCAGTGGGACCGGGGCGCCGGGCTCGGCCAGGTTCACCCCGTCGCGGGCGAACGGCGCGAGGAGGGTGCGCAGATCGACCGGCCCGGTGCCGTCCGGGTCCTCGTCGTAGGCCGGGTCCGCCGTCTTCGCGACCGGTACGGCGGTGTCCTCGGCGATCCGGGCGACCGGCAGCAGGCCGCCGGCGACCAGGGTGCGCAGGGCCACCTCCTGCTCCCCGGCCAGCCTGCCCAGTTCGGCCGCCTCGCCGCCGAGGGCGGTGCCGCGCCGCTTCACCATCGCGAGGACCTGGAGCACGCTGTCGTGGATGTCCCGGGCCAGCCGCTCCCGTTCCCGGGTCGCGGCCTGGATCTCCAGGGCGCGGGCGAGGGTGCGTTCGGAGGCGCGGGCCACCTCCACGACGTAGCCGATGCCGATGGAGGCCACCCAGACGAGGATCAGGCTGTGCAGGGTGTCCCGCGCGAGCTGGCCGCGCTCGACCAGGTTGGCGGCGGCCACCGCCGTGGAGGCGACGGCCGCCCAGCGCCAGCCGCCCTTGATCGCGAAGGCGAGGACGGCGCCGCCGGTCCATATCGTCGGCAGGGTGGGGCCTCCCGCGATCCGCTGATGGCTGTCGGCGAACGCGGTGAGCAGGACGCCGGCGAGGGCGATGGTCAGGTCGGCGGCGAGGAAGCCCTTGGTGCAGCTGGCCGCGCCGCGCACCCGGGGCAGGGTGGCGAGGGTCCAGACGGCGAGGACGGCGTCGTAGCCGATCGCGATCCACGGACGGGTGAACTGGTCGTACGTGGTGACGCACAGACCGAGCGCGTACAGCATGGTCAGCACGCGGTACCCGGCGAGCGCACGCCACAGCGGCAGCTCCACCGACATCCTCAGCACGCGCTCGCGCCCGGCCATCCCCCGTGCCCCCCGTAGACCCCGTGAACCCGTCGACCCCGTGCGGCTACTTGCTCTCCGCTTCCCTGGCCTTCTCCGCTTCCCTGGCCTTCTCCGCTTCCCTGGCCTTCTCCGCTTCCCTGGCCTTCTCCGCTTCCCTGGCCTTCTCCGCCTTCTCCGCTTCCTTCTCTGCTTCCTTCTCCGCCTTGTCGGCTTCCTTGGCCGCCTTCGCCGCCTCCGCGATCTGCCGCTTGGCGGCGGTCGCGTACATGTCGACGTACTCCTGGCCGGAGAGCTTCATGATCTCGTACATGACCTCGTCGGTCAGCGCGCGCAGTACGAAGCGGTCGTGCTCCATGCCCTGGTAGCGGCTGAAGTCGAGAGGCTTGCCGATCCGGATGCCGGGCCGCATCAGCTTCGGCATCACCTGGCCGGGCGGCTGGATCTTCTCGGTGTCGATCATCGCCACCGGGATCACCGGGGCACCGGTCGCGAGCGCCACCCGGGCGAGGCCCCCGGGCTTGCCCCGGTAGAGCCGGCCGTCGGGCGAGCGGGTGCCCTCGGGGTAGATGCCGAACAGCTCGCCGCGCTCCAGCACCTCGATGCCGCTCTTGATCGCGGCCTCACCGGCGCCCCGGGCACCGGAACGGTCCACCGGGAGCTGGCCGACGCCCTTGAAGAAGGCGGCGGTGAGCCGGCCCTTCACCCCGGGCGTGGTGAAGTACTCGGCCTTCGCGATGAAGGTGACCTTGCGGTCGAGCATCGTCGGCAGGAAGAACGAGTCCGAGAAGGACAGATGGTTGCTGGCCAGGATGGCCGCTCCCTCGGCCGGAATGTTCTCCAGGCCCTCCACCCAGGGCCTGAAGGCGAGCTTCAGCGGCCCTCCGATGGCGACCTTCATCGTGCCGTACAACACCCGTGTGCCTCCCGTTTCCGTCGAACAGACCTTAACCCCCTGGACCGTCAAAGCACCCGACGGCCCTGGTCGGTGTCCGTGCGGTCGCGTACGGTGAAGCACATCCGCGTGTTCTCTCCACGCCCCGGCCGATGGCGGCGGGGCCCTTCCCCAGGAACAGGAGCGTCGAAGGTGCCGGTTCTCCCTGGAGCCGAGCCGTACCGCCACTCCGGCGGCGAGGTGGGCGTCCTCTTCTGTCACGGCTTCACCGGCTCGCCGCAGTCACTGCGTCCCTGGGCGGAGCACCACGCCGCGCACGGCCTGACGGTGTCGCTGCCCCTGCTGCCGGGACACGGCACGCGCTGGGAGGACATGCAGCTCACGGGCTGGCAGGACTGGTACGCGGAGGTGGACCGCGAGCTGCGGCTGCTGTCCGAGCGCTGTTCCCAGGTGTTCGTCGCGGGCCTGTCGATGGGCGGCGCCCTCGCGCTGCGGCTGGCCGCCCTGCACGGCGAGCGGATCAGCGGCGTGGTCGTCGTCAACCCGGCGAACAAGGTCCACGGCCTGTCCGCGTACGCGCTGCCCGTGGCCCGGCATCTGGTGCGGTCCACCAAGGGCATCGCCAGTGACATCGCCAAGGGCGGCGTGGCCGAGACGGGTTACGACCGGGTGCCGCTGCACGCGGCGCATTCGCTGCGCCGGTTCCTGCGCCGCCTCGACGGTGAGCTGCCCCGGATCGACCAGCCGCTGCTGCTGCTGCGCAGCGCCCAGGACCATGTCGTACCGGCCGTCGACTCGGCCCGGGTGCTGGAGCGGATCTCGTCCGCCGATGTCCGGGAGATCGTGCTGGAACACAGCTACCACGTCGCGACGTTGGATGTGGACGCGGACCGGATCTTCGAGGAGAGCCTCGGTTTCATCGGCCGGCTCGCACCGATTCCGGGCAAGGAAGGGACGGCCGCAGTTGGCTGAGCACGATCCGGGTCCCGAGGGCCGCGAGGACCGGGAGGACCGGGAACCGGAGGAGAACGGGCTGCGTTTCGACGAGGACGCCGCCTGGCGGGCCATCGTGGCCGGATACGGCGAGGAGCCGCCGGACCCGCCGGGAGCCAAGCCCTTCAAGCCGGTGGAGGACCTGGCGCTGCTGGAGAAGGACGCGCTGCTGGAGAAGCTGGAGAAGGACGCCGCGGCGCACGGGGGCGACGACGGCGAGAAGGACGACGGCAAGAAGAAGGAGAAGGAGGAGCCGCGGCCCGCCCGGCCGCTGGGCAGCTCCATCTCCTTCGCGCCCGGTGTCGGCCCCCGCGACCACCGTGCGCCGGAGCCGTCCGAGGACGACTTCGACGGGGACGACGAGGGCCACTTCGTGCCGCCCGAGCCGCCGCCGCTGGACACCGGCGACACCACGTCGAAGTTCGCCTGGCTCGGCGTGGTCGGCGGCCCGATCCTGCTGCTGGTGGCGGTGCTGCTCGGCTGGGACATGACCTGGTGGCTGACGACCCTCGGCATCGGCGGCTTCCTCGGCGGCTTCGCGACGCTGGTGGCGCGGATGCGGACCGACGAGGACGACGACGATGATCCGGGCCGGGGGGCCGTGGTCTAGCCGGGGCCGGGGCCGGCTCGAAGACTCGGTCCGGTCGGGGCCGTGGTCCGGCCGGAGCCCGGGAGCCTGGGCTAGAGGGCTTGGCCGGGTTCGGGTTCCTGTGCGGCGGCCGGGATGCGCAGGGCGGCCAGGACCGGGAGGTGGTCCGTGGCGGCGGTCAGGTCGGCGCGGGTGATACCCGGCAGGTCCTCCGGGACCCCGCAGCCGAGGACCTCGATGCCCTTGGTGGCGAACACCGCGTCGATACGCCGCGCCGGCCCGCCCCGCGTCCAGGTCTCCTCGCCGCCCCAGGGGGCCGCCGCCCGGCAGTCCTGAAGGGCACCGGCGAGCAGGGCGAAGGTGCGGCCGTCGGGGCCCTCGTTCAGATCGCCGCCCACCAGGGCGTGCTCCACACCGAGTCCGTCGAGCCGGTCGAGGAGCAGCCCGCCCTGGGCGTACCGCTCGGTGCCGTCGAGGCTGAGATGGCAGCTGATCACCCCGAGCCGGGCACCGCCGATACGGACCACCGCGGTGGCGAGACCGCGCCGGTGCAGTCCGCGGGTGAGCGGCAGCAGGACGTCCTCGGTGCGCTCCACGATGGCGCGCAGCGAGCACAGGATCGCGGGTCCCGCCGTGGTGCCGCCGCCGGTGAGGACGACGAGACCACTGGCCCCGGCGAGCCGCGCGAGCTTCTTGCGCCAGCGGAAGAACCGGGGCGCCTCCTGGAGGAGGACCAGGTCCGGCGCGCAGGCGGTGATCACCCGGGCGAGGGCGTCGGTGTCGTCGCGCAGGGAGCGGATGTTGTAGCTCAGCACACGGACGACGGCTGAACCATCGGGTTCTGTGTGGGAGTTGGGGAGCGGCGCCATGTGGATCAATGTACGCCCAGGGGGGTGGGTGCGCGGCAGCCGGTTCATGGTGGCCGGCCGCGCCCCGAGGTGGGTGGGTCCACCCCCCTCACCAGCGATCGCTACATGATCGGATCGGGCTCACGGGCCAGGTCCGCCGCGCCGACCATGCCCGCCTTGTTGCCGAGCTGCGCCGCGATCACATCGGCGACGGGACGCCAGTTCCCGCCCACCAGCCACCGCTTGTACGACTTGCGGATCGGGTCCAGGACCAGCTCGCCCTCGTCGGAGAGGCCGCCGCCGACGATGAAGGCGGACGGGTCGAAGAGGGAGGCCAGGTCGGCGAGTCCGGCGCCGGCCCAGCGGGCCAGCTCGCGGTAGGAGTCGACGGCCACCGGGTCGCCCTGCCGGGCGGCCATGGAGATGTGCTTGCCCTCGATGCCGTCCGGGGTGCCGTCGCCGAGCGAGAGCAGCACCTCCGCGTTCTCGGGCGTGGCGTTGGCGCGCTGCTTGGCGTACCGGACCAGGGCGCGCCCGGAGGCGTACTGCTCCCAGCAGCCCTGCGAGCCGCAGCCGCAGAGCAGGCCGTCCGGGACCATCCGGATGTGGCCGAACTCGGCGGCCACGCCGAAGTGGCCGCGGCGCAGCTTGTTGCCGATGATGATGCCGCCGCCGAGGCCGGTGCCGAGGGTGATGCAGATGACGTTGCGGTGGCCCTTGCCGGCGCCGAACTTGTACTCGCCCCAGGCGGCGGCGTTGGCGTCGTTCTCGACCACGACGGGGAGGCCGGTGCGGGCCTCGACCTTCTCCTTGAGCGGCTCGTTGCGCCAGTCGATATTGGGGGCGAAGTAGACGGTGGAGCGCTGCCGGTTGACGTAACCGGCCGCACCGATGCCCACGCCGACGATCTCGTGCCCGGCACGCGCGCCCTCCACCGCGGAGGCGATGGCGTCCACGATGGCCTCGGGCGTGGTGGGGGTCGGCACCTTGAAGGTCGAGAGGATGTTGCCTTCCTCGTCGACCACGCCGGCCGCGATCTTGGTGCCGCCGATGTCGACGCCGATGGTGAGTCCCATGAATCCCTCAGTTCGGTCGAGCCCCGCTACGGCCAACCGTACCCGAGGCCCTTGCGGGCGAGGGTTTCAGTCCAGGTCGATGCGCTCTCCGGAGCCGGTCCCCTCACCCCGGTCGCGCCCCTTGCCGCCGTCGTCCTCGCGCTCCTTGCGCCACTCGTCCGCGACGTCGTCAGGACCGGCGGTCCAGCGCTGCTCCTGGGACTGGACGGCGGAGCGGTAGGCGGCGAGCAGTTCGCTGCCGGCGGCGGCGAGATGGTCGAAGACGCCGGGGTTGCGCTCGATGACGGGTTCGACGGCGGCCTTCGCCTGCTGGACGACCTGCTTGACCATCTGCTGGGCCGCGGGTCCGGCGAGGGCACCGAGGGGGGACTGGAGGCCGGACAGCTTGTCGGCCACCGAGTCCACGAGCTTCTTCAGTTCGTCGGCGGCGGAACCGGGGGGCGGCCCGTAGGTGGTGCGGCGACGGGCCTTCTCGGCCTCCAGGTCCTCGGCGCAGGCCGTGGCCCAGGCGTCGGCGTCGCTCACCCGCGGCTCCTCGTGCGGTTCGGCGGGGCGCTCTTCGCTCATGGCGGACTCCTGACTGCGGTACGCCCTTACGTATACGACGTTACCCGAACAGCGGTGACCCGTTCACCGTGCGGCGGCGGGCCACAGTCCGGGGTCCGGGGCGAAGCGCACCCGCAGCTCGCCCTCGCGCAGACCGGCGCCGGAGACGGTGCAGCGGCGCAGCGCGGAGGGCAGGGAGACGATCCGCCGGAAGGCGCTCGCGGTGATCACCAGTTCGTCGCCGCGCCGGATCAGATCGAGTTCCTCCCGTATGGCGCCGGGCAGCGGGATGTGCCAGACCAGCACCCCGTCCTCGGCGATCCGGTCGGCGACGGGCCACTCGACGGGGCGGTCCGCGCCGGTGACGGCGGGTACGCCGAGGGCGGCGAGGTCGTCCGGGGAGCCGGGGTCGCGGCCGAGGTGCGGCACGGCGTGCACCTCGTACTCGCCCTCGCCCGCCCACTCCCGGAGCGCCTTGCGCTGCTGGGCGACCAGGCCCGCGAGCCAGGTGTCGGGGGTGGTGTCGGGCAGCACGCGGTTGGCGACCAGGGCCTCGGTGCGCAGACCGCGCAGGGCGAGGCCGAGCCGGGCGGTGCGCACCGCGTCCACGGCGGCCGGGGTGGGTTCGGCGACGAGGCGTACGGCGGTGTCGCGGTCGGTGAGTACGGCCTCCACGGCGGCCAGTTCCACGTCCCAGCGCCCGGCCGTCTCGTACAGCCAGTCGGCGGGCATGGGGACACCGGCGAGCCGGCCGAGCACGGGGCGCAGGGCGCGGGCGGCCTGGCGCTCGGGGGGCAGCAGGCGGCGCAGATAGCGGCGCAGTTCCTCGGGGAGGGCGAGCAGGGCGAGGGCCCCGGGCAGCGGTGGCAGGTCCACGACGAGCAGGTCGTACCGCTCGGAGAGCGCGGCGTCGCGCAGGGCGCGCAGGAACGTCAGCTCCTCGGCGCCGGGCAGCGGGGTGACCTCCTCGGCGTCCAGGCGGGAGGCGCCGAGCAGATCGAGGACGCCGGCGGCGCGCTGCTGGAACTCGGCGAGGTCCTGGCGGAAGCCGGCGGTGGCGTCGGGGCGCCAGGCGGTGAGCCGGGGCTCGATCTCCACGGGCCGGGCCCCGGTCGGCGTCCCCAGCACCGCGCCGGGGGTGTCCGGGCGCTCCGCGCTCAGCAACAAGGTCCGACTGCCCTCGCGGGCGGCGCGCAGCGCGGTGGCGGCGGCGACGGTCGTCCGCCCGCTGCCACCGGGCCCCGTGATCAGGATGGTCCGCATGAGTCCGAACGGTAACGGACACTCCGTGGGGGGTGTCGCGGTGAGGGGACCGGTGTCAGGGGGTCTCGACGCGCTTCTTCAGGCCCGCCAGGGCACGGTCGATGATGACCTTCTCCGCCTTGCGCTTGATCATGCCGAGCATGGGGATCTTGACGTCGACGGTGAGCCGGTACGTGACCTCGGTGCCGCCCTGTCCCGCCGGCGCCAGCAGATAGGACCCGTCGAGCGAACGCAGCATCTGGGACTTGACCAGCGTCCAGGAGACCTCGTTGTCACCGGCCCAGGTGTACGCGAGCGTCTGGTCGTCCTTGATCGCACCGGCGTCCATGACGAGCCGTACCTCCTGGGCACGTCCCCGCTCGTCGGTCTTGAGGATCTCCGCCTCCTTCACCTCACCGGTCCAGTCCGGGTAGCGGGCGAAGTCGGCGATCACCGCCATGACGTCGGCCGGAGCCGCCTCGATCGTGATGCTCGAACTGGTGTGTTCCGCCATCGCCGTGGCTCCTCCAGATGCGGACCGAAGAGACTCTTGCCGTGCGCCACTGCGCACGTGTGTGCAGCGTGAAGGCTACCGTGCGCCCGCTTCAGCCCCGTCCTCGCCCCATCACCACTGAAGGGCCCGTCACCACTGAAGGGCCCACGGCCGCCCGCTCCCCGCGAAGTGCCCCACGTTCACACACTCCGTCGCCCCGATACGCATCCTGCGCGCCAGCGGCTGGTGGACGTGCCCGAAGAGCGAATACCGGGGCCGGGTACGCCGGATGGCGTCCAGCAGCGCCCGGCTCCCCCGCTCGAAACGGCGCGCGACGGTGTCGTAGACCAGCTCCGGCATCTCCGGCGGGATGTGTGTGCACAGCACGTCGACCTCGCCGACGGCCTCGATCTTCGCGGCGTACTCCTCGTCGGAGATCTCGTACGGCGTCCGCATGGGCGTGCGCAGCCCCCCGCCGACGAAGCCGAACGTCCATCCGCCGATCTCCACCCGCTGCGCGTCGAGGACGGTGACACCGGGACCGGCGTATTCCGGCCACAGCTGCGGCATGTCGACATTGCCGTAGGTGGCGTACGTCGGGGTGGGGAACGCGGCGAAGAGTTCGGCGTACTGCTTGCGCACCGCCTTCTCGATGGCGGTGAAGCGGTCGCCCTCGATCCCGCCCCACAGCTCGGCGCCGAAGGCGCGGGCCTCCTCGAAGCGCCGGGCGGTGCGCAGCTCCACGATGCGGTCGGCGTTCGCCTCCCCGAACAGGTCGGGGAAGATGCCGCGCGAGTGGTCGGCGTAGTCGAGGAAGAGCACCAGATCGCCCAGGCAGATCAGGGCATCGGCACCCTCGCCGGCCCGCGCCAGGTCCCGGGCGTTGCCGTGCACATCGCTGACCACATGGACGCGATGGCGGCTGCTTCGAGGGGGTGTGGATGCCATGGCGATCAAGCGTAGGCGTGTGTGTCGCAGGTGAACAGTCCTGGTCGTGGCCTGCGGTTACTCGCCGGTCGGAGAGGCCGTGGACTACTGTGCGCGAAGGAACGCCATCCTGTGTGACGCAGCGAACATCTGGCCGGGACCCCCTGTCGGGAACCGCATACCGACGGGTAACGTCCGGGCAGTCCAGTCGTGCTCTGGGTTTCAGCCACCGGTAGCCCCGAGCACCAGCCCGAGCCTTGGACCGCACCGTCGCATCACACAACGTCGTGGCGCCGGCGCCCTATGAGGAGCAGCAGTCTTGCGCGAGTTCAGCCTTCCGGCCTTGTACGAGGTCCCTGCGGACGGAAACCTGACCGACATCGTCCGCAGAAACGCCGCGCAGCATCCCGACGTCGCCGTGATCGCCCGTAAGTCCGGCGGCACCTGGCAGGACGTGACGGCCCGGGAGTTCCTCGCCGAGGTGCACACCGCGGCCAAGGGACTCATCGCCTCCGGGGTGCAGCCGGGCGACCGGGTGGGCCTGATGTCCCGGACGCGCTACGAGTGGACGCTCCTCGACTTCGCCATCTGGAGCGCGGGCGCGGTGACCGTGCCGGTGTACGAGACCAGCTCGCCCGAGCAGGTGCAGTGGATCCTCTCCGACTCGGGCGCGACCGCCTGCGTGGTGGAGCTGGACGCGCACGCGGCCGCCGTGGAGGCCGTACGCGACACGCTGCCCACGCTGAAGAACGTCTGGCAGATCGAGGCCGGCGCCGTCGAGGAGCTGGCGCGGCTCGGCCAGGGCGTGTCGGAGGAGACGGTGGACGAGCGTTCCTCGCTCGCCTGCGCCGACGACCCGGCCACCATCGTCTACACCAGCGGCACCACCGGCCGCCCCAAGGGCTGTGTGCTCACCCACCGCAGCTTCTTCGCGGAGTGCGGCAACATCGTGGAGCGGCTGCGTCCGCTGTTCCGCACCGGTGAGTGCTCGGTGCTGCTCTTCCTGCCGCTGGCCCATGTCTTCGGCCGGCTGGTGCAGATCGCGCCGATGATGGCCCCCATCAAGCTGGGCTGCGTCCCGGACATCAAGCACCTCACCGATGAACTGGCCGCGTTCCGGCCGACGTTGATCCTCGGCGTGCCCCGGGTCTTCGAGAAGGTCTACAACTCCGCGCGCGCCAAGGCGCAGGCGGACGGCAAGGGTGCCGTCTTCGACAAGGCGGCCGACACCGCGATCGCGTACAGCAAGGCCCAGGACACCGCGTCCGGGCCGTCGTTGGGGCTGAGGATCAAGCACAAGGTCTTCGACAAGCTGGTCTACGGCAAGCTGCGCGCGGTCCTCGGCGGCCGGGGCGAGTACGCCATCTCCGGCGGCGCCCCGCTGGGCGAGCGGCTCGGCCACTTCTTCCGCGGCATCGGCTTCACGGTGCTGGAGGGGTACGGCCTCACCGAGTCCTGCGCGGCGACCGCGTTCAACCCGTGGGACCGGCAGAAGATCGGCACCGTGGGTCAGCCGCTGCCCGGCTCCGTGGTGCGGATAGCGGACGACGGCGAGGTGCTGCTGCACGGCGAGCACCTGTTCAAGGAGTACCGGAACAACCCGGGCGCGACGGCGGAGGCGCTGGCCGACGGGTGGTTCCACACCGGGGACATCGGCACCCTGGACGAGGACGGGTATCTGCGGATCACCGGCCGCAAGAAGGAGATCATCGTCACGGCGGGCGGCAAGAACGTGGCCCCCGCGGTGATCGAGGACCGTATCCGCGCGCACGCGCTGGTCGCGGAGTGCATGGTGGTCGGCGACGGGCGGCCGTTCGTCGGCGCGCTGATCACGCTGGACGAGGAGTTCCTGGCGCGCTGGGCCGCGGAGCACGGCAAGCCGGCGGGTTCCACGGCGGCGTCCCTGCGCGACGACCCGGATCTGAACGCCGCGATCCAGGAGGCCGTGAACGACGGCAACGCGGCGGTGTCCAAGGCCGAGTCGGTGCGCAAGTTCCGCATCCTCTCGTCCCAGTTCACGGAGGACTCGGGCCACCTCACCCCGTCGCTGAAGCTCAAGCGGAACGTGGTGGCCAAGGACTACGCGGACGAGATCGAGGCGATCTACGCGAAGTAGGCGAGGCGCCTCAGGCGATCGACACCACAAGGAAGTTGACGGCTCGTCAGGATCAACTGACGGGCCGCCAGTTCATCGGTGGCCGTCAGAGAAGTTCCTTCAGCCGCTCGGCCAGCAGATCCCAGCGCCACTTCTCCTCCACCCACCGGCGGCCCCGCTCGCCCATCCTGCGGCGCAGTTCGGGGTCGCCGAGCAGGGTGACGATGCGGTCGGCGGCGTCCAGGGGTTCGCCGCCGCGGACCACCCAGCCGGTCTCCCCGTCGAGGACCGCGTCCGGGGCGCCGCCGGAGTCGCCCGCGATGACCGGCAGTCCGGTCGCGGACGCCTCCAGGTAGACGATGCCGAGGCCCTCGACGTCGAGGCCGCCGCGGCGGGTGCGGCAGGGCATGGCGAAGACATCGCCCGCGCCGTAGTGGGCGGGCAGCTCCGACCAGGGGACGGCGCCGGTGAAGCGGACCGCGGCATCGACGCCGGTCTCCCGGGCGAGGCGGCGCAGATCCTGCTCGTAGGGGCCGCCGCCGACGATCAGCAGCACGGCGTCCGGCTCGGCGGTAAGGATCCGGGGCATGGCCCGGATCAGTGTGTCCTGGCCCTTGCGCGGCACCAGCCGGGAGACGCAGACGACGACCGGGCGGTCGGTGAGGCCGAGCCGGGCGCGGACCTCGTCGCCGCCGGAGGCCGGGTGGAAGGTCTTCTCGTCGACGCCGGGCGGCAGTTGCACCATCCGCCGCGCCGCCTCCGGGGTGAGCGCGCCGGCGATCCGGGAGCGGGTGTACTCGCCCAGGTAGGTGATCGTGTCCGTGGCCTCGCCGATCCGGCGCAGCAGCTGCCGGGCCGCGGGCAGCTGGGCCCAGCCGGCCTCGTGCCCGTGGGTGGTGGCCACCAGGCGCTCGGCACCGGCCCGGCGCAGCGCGGGCGCCATCAGCCCGAGCGGTGCCGCGGCCCCGAACCACACCGAGGTGCAGCCGTGCTCGCGCAGCAGAGCGGCCGCGCGCCGGGTCGCCCCGGGGGTCGGCAGCAGCATGGTCGTACGGTCGCGTACGACGGTGAAGGGCTGCTCGGCGTCGAAGGCGGCCGTCGCCTCGATGCCCTCCCGGCCGCGCTTCCAGGTGGAGGCGTAGACGACCAGCCGGTCGGGGTCCAGGCGCAGTGCCATGTTGTGCAGGAAGGCCTGGATGCCGCCCGGCCGGGGCGGGAAGTCGTTGGTCACGATCAGGGTCTTGTGCATCGCCGCCGACCCTACCGAATCGGCCGTCCGGCGCCGGGCGCGGCCGGGTGCGTTGGCACGGTCCCCGGCGCTCACGCCATCATGGTCACGCGATGCGGGACCCGAAACGGAATCGAACGGCAGGGGAAGACGTGGAGACCAAGGACGCCCGGCGGTCGCCGGCGTACCTGCTCGCGACCTGGTGCGTCACCCGTGTGGTGCTGCTGCTCCTCGTCCTCGGGGTGTACGTCATCCCCGGCCCGGACGTCACCACGGACGTCTCGGTGATCTACCGCAACTGGTACGAGGTGCTGCGCCAGGGCACCTTCCCGCTGGACGACGTCACCTGGCAGTACCCGCCGGCCGCCGCGCTGGCGATCCTCGCGCCCGCCCTGCTGCCGTTCCTCTCCTATCCGCACGCCTTCTTCGCGCTGGCGTTCCTCGCCGACCTGGTGGTCCTGGCGCTGCTGCTGCGCTCGGCCCGGCGGCCCGGCCGGTCCCGGCGCGGGGCCTGGGTGTGGGTGGCGGGCGTCCCGCTGCTCGGGCCGACGGTGTACGCGCGCTACGACGTGATGGTGACCGCGGTGGCCGTGGCCGCGCTGCTCGCGGGGGCCCGGCATCCCCGGGTGATGGGCGCGCTGGCGGCCTTCGGGGCGCTGCTGAAGGTGTGGCCTGCGCTGCTGCTGGCCGGTGCGGTACGGCGCCGGGCGTGGGTGTCGGCGGCGGTGACGGGGGCGGGGCTCGCGGCGGCGTTCGCGCTGTGGATGCCGGGCGCGTTCGCCTTCCTGACCTTCCAGCGGGAGCGGGGCACGGAGGTGGAGTCGCTGGGCGCCCTGGTCTTCCATGTGGCCCGGCACTTCGGCTGGAGCGGGCAGGTGCTGCTGAACTACGGCTCGATCGAGTTCCTGGGCCCGTACGTGCCCGAGGTGAGCGCGGCGGCGCTGGCCCTGACGGCGGGCGCGTTCGGCTGGCTGCTGCTGTGGCGCCTCAGGGCCCGCCGCTTCCCCCCGCACACCCTGACGGACGCGGCGCTGACCGCCGTGCTCCTCTTCACCACCACGAGCCGGGTGATCAGCCCCCAGTACCTGGTCTGGCTGATCGGCCTGGCCGCCGTCTGCCTCACCCACCGCGCCTCCCGGATGACCACACCCGCCCTCCTGGTCCTGGCCGCCTCCTTCCTGACCGTCCTGGAATTCCCCGTCGGCTTCGTCCACGTGGTCTCCAGCGACTGGTACGGAATCACCCTCCTGTTCCTCCGCAACGCCCTCCTGGCCACCGCCACCCTCCTCGCGGCCCACCACCTCTGGCAGACGACCACCTCCCCGACGACAACCCCGCTCCAGGCGCTTCCCGCCAACAGGGAGACCTCGGCCTCCCGTTGAGGACGCGCACACTCAGCCCAGCTGCGTCCTGACGTATTTCTGCCAGCGGGTGGTGAAGGTGTCCGAGGTCAGGCCCAGGATGTCGTGCAGGGCGGTCTCGACGGCGCCGGGGCGGGTGGTGTGGGTGCCGACGGCGCGGTAGAAGGCGGCGAGGCGGGCCGCGCCCCACTGGTCGGCGATCATGCGGCAGGCCAGCCAGCCGCTCTCGTAGGCCCGGGCCAGCTCGGTGGGGTCGCTGGTGAAGCCGAAGTCCTTGTCGGTGGGGAGCGCGGCGGGCACCTGGCCGGCGGCGACGGCGCGGGCGAGTTCCGGGGCGGCCTGGGCCGGGGTGCGGTCGGTGCCCAGGTAGCCGATCCAGTCGGCGTAGCCCTCGGAGAGCCAGAGGGGGGTGGCCGCGGTGGTGTGGGCGCGGGTGGCCACATGGGTGGTCTCGTGGGTGAGGACGACCTGTTTGCCCATCGCGCCGAGGACGGCGTACGCGTCCGGGTTGATCACCACCCGGTCGGCCGGTGTCTGCCCCGCGCCGCCCGCCTCCCCGGTGGTCACGGCGGCGATCCCCCGGTAGTTCGCGGCGGGCGAGCCGAGCAGACCCGCCATGCCCGTCAGGGACTTGGGGACCAGGACGACGACCCGGCGCGTCCAGTCGGTGCCCCACTCCTTGGTCACCGCCGGTACCGCCTCGTCGGCCATCCGCGCGTACCCGCGCAGCTCGGCCGCCGGCTGCCCGGTGCCGAGCACCAGGCTGTGCGCGCCGGGTACGGCGGTCACCGTGCCCTGGTCCCACAGCTGCTGCCCGGACTTGTCGGCGGGCCGGTCGGCGCTGACGTACCAGGTGCCGGAGGCGGTGCGGGCCAGGGTGAGGGTGCGCCGGGTGTCGACGGGGGCCCGGTCGTACCCGGCGACCTTGTAGGTGAGGTCGGCGTCCGCGGTGGCCCCCGCGGCGGTCCGGCGCAGCGTGGTGATCCGGTACGCCCAGGAGGCCAGCGGCAGGGCCCGCAGCCTGGTGTACTCGGCGCTCGCGCCCGTCGCGCCGTACGCCCCCGCGTCGTGCCGCAGCAGCGCCGCCGAGCGCAGGTCCAGGAGGTGCTGCACCTCGCTCTTCGCGGAGTCGGCCGCCGTCCGCCCGGCGCACCCGGTCAGGGACAGCAGCAGACACAGGGCCGCCGCCCCGCCGCTTCTCACCCGCCTGCCACCGGCCATCACACGATCGTACGGCGCGCCGCCGGGGCGTCAGGGCCGGGTCACCGAGGAGATCGGCATCATCCCCACCGGGTCGTAGCGCACCGCGGCTCCCGGATGGGGCGCGTGGATGACCTGGCCGTGGCCGACGTACATCGCCACATGGCTGGCGTCGGAGCGGTAGACGACCAGGTCGCCGGGGCGGGCCTGGGAGAGCGGGACGCGCCGCCCGGCGAACCGCTGCTCCTGGGAGGTGCGGGGCAGCTGGATTCCGGCGTGCGCGTACGACCACTGCATCAGGCCCGAACAGTCGAAGCCGGAGGGCCCGTTGGCGCCCCACACATAGGGGCGGCCGAGCGCGGAGCGGGCGGCGGCCAGGGCCGCGGCGGCGCGCGCGTCGGGGGCGCCCGCCAGGCCGGTCAGGTCGGGCAGGCCGAGCCGGTCGGGTCCTGCCGAGCGGGAGGACCGGTCGTAGGCGGCGCGGTCGGCCGCGGACAGCGTGTTCAGCAGCTGCCGGGCCCGGGCGAGCTTGCCCTCCACCGTCCGCTTGTGCGCGGCGACCTCCCGGCGGCCGCGGTCCAGCGCGTCGAGTTCGTCGGCCGCCTCCGCCCGCTCCTGGTCCAGCTCGCGCAGCGCGGAGCGCAACTCCCGCAGCCGGCCCGCCTCCTGGGCGCTGATCCGGTCGAGGGTGGCGGCCTTGTCGAGGTAGTCGTCGGGGTCGTCGGAGAAGAGCAGCGCGACGGCCGGGTCGATGCCGCCCGAGCGGTACTGCGCCCCGGCCAGCGAACCCAGCTCCTCGCGCAGCGTGTTGACGTCCTGCTGGCGGCGGGCGACCCGGTCCTGGGTGCGGCGGACCTCGCGGCGCAGCGCGTCGGTGCGCTCCTGGGCCCGGTCGTAGTCCTGGGTCGCCTGCTCGGCCTCCGTGTAGAGCCGGTCCACCTCGGCGCGGGCGTCGGGATGCGGCGCGGCGTGCGCCGGTACTGCGCCGAGGGCCGCGGCGGCGGCCGACAGGGCGCACAGGGCTGCGGCACCCCGGTCGAATCCGGCCGGTGCGCGGCGCTTCCCGGACGGTGCAAGGCGGCGATGGGACCCCACGGTGTGCCGAACCCCTTCCACTGGCTGACGCGGACGACGTTCCCCGGCGCCTGGGGACGGGGAGGCCCCGGCGCCGGGGAAACGCGGCAGACAGTAGCCGTGCGGAAGGGTCGCGGCCAAAGACCGCGACGGCAACAATGAGTGACGCCCCGCCGCTGACGCAGGTCACCGGCGGGGCGTGGAGTCAGTTTGCGTCCCGTGGATTCGCCCGATCGGGCGCCCTCCCCGGGAGCGTCGGGGGTTTAAACCCGGACGCCGAACTGGAACGGCATGTCGGACATCGCCTCATAGCGCACCACGGCACCGGTGTGCGGGGCGTGCAGCACCTGGCCGTCGCCCGCGTACAGGCCGACGTGGTGGATGTCGCCGTAGAAGAACACCAGGTCGCCGACCTTGAGCTGGCTCTGGCTGTAGATCCGGGTGCCTATGTTGGCCTGCTCCTCGGAGGTGCGCGGGATGGAGACGCCGGCCTGCGCGTAGGCGTAGGAGGTCAGACCCGAGCAGTCGAAGGAGGAGGGGCCGGTGGCGCCGTAGACGTACGGCTTGCCGATCTGGCTCTGGGCGGCGGCGAAGGCGGCCGCGGCCCTGCCGGAGGCGGGCGGGGCGTCGCCGAGGTTCACCCGCTCGCTGGAGGAGCGGTCGGCACGCTGCTGCTGGGCGGCGAGGTCGGCCTTCTCCTTGGCGGTGAGGCTGTTGAGGATCTTCTGGGCCTCGGCCAGCTTGCCCTGGACGTCCTTCTTCTTGTTGCCCAGTTCGGTGCGGGTGTCCGCGAGGTCCTTGAGCTTCTCGGTGGCCTCGGAGCGCTCCTGGGCGAGTTCGCGCTGCTTGCTCTGGATCTTGCGCAGCGCGTCGACCTGCTGGCTGCTCAGCTGGTCGAGGGTGGACGCCTTGTCGAGGAAGTCGTCCGGGTTGGAGGAGAGGAAGAGCTGGACCGAGGGGTCGATACCGCCGGAGCGGTACTGGGCCGTGGCCAGCGAACCCAGGCCGTCGCGCAGCTTGTTGAGGTCTTCCTGACCCCGCGCGACGTTGTCCTGGATCGTGGAGATCTCCTTCTGGAGCTTCTGCTGCTTCTCCTTGGCGCCGTTGTACTTCTCGGTGGCCTGCTCGGCCTGCTCGTACAGCTTGTCGACCTTGGACTTGACCTGGTCCTTGCTGAGCTTCTCGCTCGGCGCGGCGTTCGCGGCGTTCGCGCTGAGCACGACGGCGGCGGCTGCTGCGGTGGTCAGCACGGTCACGCGTGCACGGCTCTGCTGCTTGGGTCGACGGTGGGACGCCACGGAGGACGAACTCCTTCTTGTGAGTGTTCACCCGTTCGGAGGTTCGAGCCCCGACCCTAGTGACCATGTTGTGATCATTCAAATCCTCACGGCAAAAATTCCCGTCACGCAATGCATTCTTTGCACACAATCCACGAGCAGTGATGGCCGATTGACCCTACGTTGCGTGACGGGGCGGCCAATTCGGGCATTACCTACGCCCGTTGGGCCTTCAGGACAGTCGCTTCAGAAGTACCGCAGAGGCCACGGGCCGGGCACCCGCCCGCGCCACGCCGTCGGCGACCTCGCGGTCGGTGGAGGCGACGATGACCGGCCGGCCCGGCGGCTCCGCGCGCACCAGCTGGCGGATCAGCTCGTCGGCCGTGACGCCCGGTTTGGAGAACAGCACCCGCACCCCGCGCGGCGGCGCGAGCAGCACCGGCGCGGCCAGCTCGGCGCCGTCGAAGACGCAGGTCACCTCGGCGCCGGTCTGCGCGGCGAGCGCGGACAACTGGCCCAGCAGCCGCAGCCGCTGCTTCTCCAGCGGCATCTGCGGATAGCCGGTCTTGGTCACGTTGTAGCCGTCGACGACCAGATGCGCCTGGGGCAGCGCGAGCAACTGGTCGAGGATCGCCGGGTCGTGCTCGGACAGGGCGCGCGTCGCGATGTCCTTCGGCGTCATCCGGCCGGGCTCCACCGCGTCGACGGTCTCGGCCGGGCGCACGGACACCGGTGGCAGCGCCAGCTCGCGACGCAGACCCTGGGTGGCCTCCAGCAGGGTGTCGAGCAGCAGCCGTACCCGCATGTCCTCCACGCTGCGGCCCTCGCGGGCGGCCTTGCGGGTGGCCTCCAGGGCCGCCTCCGCCTCGCCGAGCCGCGCCTTGAGCCGCCGCGACTCGCTCTCCGCGGCCGACACCCGGCCGCCCGCCTCGGCGCGTACGGCGTCCATCTCGCCCTGCGCCTTGCGCAGCGCGGCCTCGCCCCGGCGCACATCGCTCTGCGCCGAGCGCAGCTTGCGGTTCAGGGACTCCAGGTCCCGCTTCGCCGTCTCCAGCTCCGTGCGCAGCCGTTCGGTCTCGGTCCTGGTGTGCTCGCGGGCGCGGTCCAGTTCGGCGCGCAGCCGCTCCAGTTCGGCGCGGCCCTCCTCGTCGGCCCGCTCGGCGTCGGCGCGCTGCGCCTCCTCGCCGGCCGCGGTGACCAGCTTCACCCAGCCCGCGGGGCGCAGCACACAGGCGGCCGCCGCCACATCGAGCGGGTCGACGGCCGCGGGCACCGAGCCGGCCTCCAGGGCGCCGGCCAACTCCGGCTGCGCGGCGCGGAACTTCTCGCCGATCCGCTGCCGGAACAGCGTGTCGGTCTCCAGCGCCGCGGCCATCGCGTTCCCGGCGAACTTCGCGCGACGATTCGGGGCGAACCGGGCGTACTGCCGCAGCTGTGCGGGCAGTTCGGCCACGGTCAGCTTGCCGAAGCACTCCGAGACGATCGCGACGACCCTGCGGCGCACCCCGTCGGACAGCGGACGGTCAAGCACCTCAGCGGTGCCGTCGCCCGGCCCCCCGCCTGCGCTCTCCACCATCCGTCACACCCCACTACCTTGCCGAAGATATGCCTCTTCGGGCCCGGCCCCGTCAGGAGTCGGTGCCCGGCCTGTCCACGAGTTCCACCTGGTCCACCGCGTTGCACCAGCGGCAGCGCACCGATTCGATGGTCTCACTGACCACCTGGCGCTCCTCCACCGTCGGCTCACCCGCGAGGTCGAGGTGGACATACTCCACGACCTTCGAGGAGCGCGTGACGTCGAAGCGGGTGAGGTTGCCGCACAGGGTGCAGCGCCATCGCGTCGTGGCGGTCGGCTGGGGAACCGTCATCGTGCCCTTCTCAGGTCGGTCGGACCGCGCCGGCGGGCCGACGCGTGTGGCTCGTAACCCTACGGCCTGGCGGCCTCTCGCCGCCCGTCCATCCAAGGCGGCGAGGCGGTCTGTCAGCTTGCGTCCGGTTACGTCATGCTCTGTGTTCATGATCAGCGAGTGGAGCGCGGCGGGCGGCAGGACTTTCAGGGCACTTCGGGACGCGCCGATGACATACGGCCTGATCGCCCTGTGCTGTCTGATCTTCGTCCTGGGCCCGGCCTCCGGGATCGTCCCCGGGTACGGCACCGGGTATGTGCTCCAGGACGCGCAGCGGGTGTACTTCCGGACCTGGGGGGTGGTCCCGGCCGAGCTGTTCGCCAGGCCCCTGGCGCATGCGCTGACCCCGGTCACGGCGCTGTTCGTGCACGGGAACTGGGTGCATCTGCTCGGCAACATGCTCTTCCTCCTCGTCTTCGGCGTACTGACCGAGGAGCGGATGGGCCGGGTGGAGTTCACCGTCTTCTACATCGGCTGCGGCTATCTGGCCCTGCTGGGGTACGCGGTCGCCAACGAGACCTCCGAGCAGTCCCTGGTGGGCGCGTCGGGGGCGATCTCGGCGGTGCTCGGGGCCTTTCTCTTCCTGTTCCCGCGGGCCCGTGTCACCAGTCTCCTGCCGTTCCTCTTCTTCCTGCCGCTGCGCTTTCCCGCCTGGGTCGTGCTGCCGTTCTGGGTGACGCTCCAGTGGCTCGCGGCGGGGCGCTCGGTACAGGGTCCCGGGGTGGCGTATCTGGCGCACCTGGTGGGGTTCGGGGCGGGGTTCGTCTACGCGTGGGTGCGCTTCGGACGTGGGGATAGAGTGAAATGCGCACCTGAACCGGCCCCCGAGGGAGAGAACCAGCCGTGATCACCGCGATCGTCCTCATCAAGACCAGCGTGGACCGGATTCCCGAGATCGCCGAGCAGATCGCCTCGCTGGAGTCGGTGAGCGAGGTCTTCTCCGTCACCGGTACGTACGACCTGATCGCCATGGTGCGGGTGCGGGAGCACGAGGACCTGGCCGATGTGATCCCCGGGCGGATCAGCAGGATCCCCGGCGTCGAGGCGACGGACACGCATGTGGCGTTCCGGACGTACTCGCAGCACGACCTGGAGGCGGCCTTCGCGATCGGCCTGGACTCTTGACCGCTCGCCGAAAGCCGCCTCACCGGCCGGCCGATCGCTTTACGCCACCGGCACGCAGCGCCCCTCCTCCGTGCGGTACGTCCACTTCGCACCCTCCGTCACCAGCTGCCGTACGGCCGTGACGAAGCGGTCCACATGCTCGTCCGGGGTGCCCGCGCCGAAGCTCGCGCGGATGGCGTTCAGGGACGGGGCGCCGCACTCGGCGGGGGTCTCGGGGGCCGTGCCCAGCAGGGTGCGCAGCAGCGGGTGGGCGCAGAAGAGGCCGTCGCGGACGCCGATGCCGTACTCGGCGGAGAGCGCGGCCGCGAAGTGGGAGCTGTTCCAGCCGTCCACCACGAAGGAGAGCACCCCGACCCGCGGCGCGTCGTCCCCGAACAGGGAGAGCACCCTGACCTGCGGGATCTCGGCGAGTCCGGTGCGCACCCGGTCGATCAGATACTGCTCGCGGGCGACCAGCGCGTCCCAGCCGGCCTCGGTGAGGGCCTGGCAGGCGGAGGCGACGGCGTAGGCGCCGATGACGTTCGGGGAGCCCGCCTCGTGCCGGGCGGCGCTCTCGTGCCACTCCACCTCCACGCCCCCGTCCGCGCGCCGGGCGACCCTGCGGCTGGCGCCGCCGCCCGCGAGGTACGGCTCGGCGTCCCGCAGCCAGTCCGCGCGCCCGGCCAGCACGCCCGCGCCGAACGGGGCGTACAGCTTGTGCCCGGAGAGGGCGACCCAGTCGACGTCCAGGTCGGCGAGGGAGACCGGGTGGTGCGGGGCCAGCTGGGCGGCGTCCAGGACGATCCGGGCGCCGTGGGCGTGCGCGGCGGCGGCCAGCTCGCGCACCGGCCACAGTTCGCCGGTGACATTGGAGGCGCCGGTGACGCAGACCAGGGCCGGGCCGTACGGGTCCCGGTCGGCGAGGGCCCGCTCCAGCGTCTCGACGGCCTCCCGGGGGCTGCGCGGCGCGTCCAGGTAGGTGACCCGGTCGTCCCGCCAGGGCAGCAGCGAGGCGTGGTGCTCGGTCTCGAAGACGAAGACCCGGCAGTCGGCCGGGACCACCCGGGCCAGCAGATTCAGCGAGTCGGTGGTCGAGCGGGTGAAGACCACCTGGTCGTCGGCGCGGCAGCCGAGGAACTCCGCGACCGTGCGACGGGCCTTCTCGAACAGGTCGGTGGAGAACTGGGAGAGGTACCCGGCACCCCGGTGGACGCTGCCGTAGTACGGCGCGTAGGCGGCGACGTCGTCCCAGACGCGCTGGAGGGCGGGGGCGCTGGCCGCGTAGTCGAGGGCCGCGTAGGTGATGGTGCCGCCGGTGACGAGCGGCACGGTGACATCTCGCCCCAGAACGGGCAGCGGGGTGGAAATCGACGGGTCGACGGCAACGGCGGAGACAGACATGGGGAACTCCCGTGAGAACGCACGCCAAAGGAGGCGTACGGAAGAAAGGTGAAAGGGGTGCGCGGAGGCGGGGCTCGGCGGCCCTAGCGCATTCGCTTGCTCACGGGAGGCTCCCTCGACCGACCAGGACCCCTGGCCCGGCGCTGTCAACAGCGCCCGAGGGGTCCGCGCTTGCCGTAGACCTCGCTGCCTACGACCTGGTCCTCACCCGGGGCACCCCGCCACGGACGGAGGGTTGCCGGACAGTCGGCCGGGGCCTCATGACTGTCACTCATGACCTGACAGGGAACGTACGCGAAAAGATCGATGTCCCGCAACCCGTGTCCGGATCGCGGGACGATCAGTCGTATCAGCCTGTGGCCGTCAGGCGTTGCTGGCGGCCACCCAGCGCTCCAGGGTGCGCTTGGCCGCGCCCGAGTCGATGGACTCGGCGGCCTTCGCCATCCGGTCGCGCAGCTGCTCGGTGAGCGGGGCGTCGGTCGGCTCCAGGGCCACGAGGGCCGCCGCCGAGTTCAGCAGCACCGCGTCGCGTACGGCCCCCCGCTCGCCGTCCAGGACCCGGCGGGCGACCTCCGCGTTATAGGCCGCGTCCGCGCCGCGCAGGGCCTCCAGGGGGACCGGCTCGATGCCGACGTCGCGCGGGTCGAAGACCTCCTCGGAGACCTTGCCGTCGCGCACCACCCACACCCGGGAGGTGCCGGTGACGGTCAGCTCGTCCAGGCCGTCGTCGCCGCGGAAGACCAGCGCGGAGTTGCCGCGCTCGGCGAAGACCCCGGCCACCACGGGCGCCATGCGCGGGTCGGCGACGCCCACCGCCTGGGCGCGCACCTTCGCCGGGTTGGTCAGCGGGCCGAGCACATTGAAGGTCGTACGGATGCCCAACTGGCCGCGGGCGGCGGCGACATGGCGCAGCGAGGGGTGGAACTTCACCGCGAAGCAGATGGTGATGCCGGCCTCCTCGGCGACCTCGGCGACCCGCTTCGGGGTCAGCTGGAGGTTGATGCCCAGCTTCTCCAGGACGTCGGAGGAGCCGGAGGCGGAGGAGGCGGCGCGGTTGCCGTGCTTGACGACCTTGGCGCCGGTGCCCGCGACCACGATCGAGGACATGGTGGAGATGTTCACCGTCTTGGCGCCGTCGCCGCCGGTGCCGACGATGTCCACGGCCGGGCCGGGCACCTCGATCACGTTCGCGTGCGCGTACATGGTGCGCACCAGACCGGAGATCTCCTCGACGGTCTCGCCCTTGGCGCGCAGCGCCACCATGAACCCGGCGATCTGGGCGTCGGTCGCCTCGCCCCGCATGATCAGGTCCATCGCCCAGGCGGTGTCGTCCGCGGACAGGTTCTGGCCGGTCAGCAGGCCGTTCAGCAGGGCGGGCCAGGAGCGGGCCGCCGCGGTGTCGCCTCCGGCGGGGGTCACAGCGCTCATCAGCCGCTCCTTGTCGTACACAGGGGTGGAAACTCGTACACCACCTTATCGAGCCCCGGGCACGGGGAAGGGCCCCGTCCGGCTCGCGGACGGGGCCCCTCTGTGGCGTGGCGACGCGGGGATCAGTGGTGGCCGTGGCCGCTCGTGATCTCCTTGTACTCCTCGGAGGTCGGCTTCGGGATCTGGTTGTCCTCGCCGTAGTAGGCGTTGGACAGCTTCGCCCGGAGCTTCTCGGACGCCGTCACCTTGCGCTCGACACCGTTCTCGTCGACCGCGGGGCCGATCTCGGCCGGCGCGTACTGCGTGTGCGTGGTGAGGGTGTGCAGCTGCTCCTGGCTGAGCGGCTCGTGCACCTCGATGAACTCACCGTGCGGCAGCCGCTTGATGATGCCGGTCTCGCGACCGTGCAGCACCTTGTCGCGGTCGCGGCGCTGGAGGCCGAGGCAGATCCGCTTGGTGGCGATGAACGCGATGACCGGACCGACGAAGAAGAAGATCCGCACGAACCAGGTCACGGCGTTGATCGACAGGTGGAAGTGGGTGGCCCACAGGTCGTTGCCACCACCGACCAGCGTGATCATGTACATCGTCACCCAGGCGACACCGAGACCCGTACGGGTCGGGGCGTTGCGCGGGCGGTCCAGGATGTGGTGCTCGCTCTTGTCGCCGGTGATCCAGGACTCGATGAACGGGTAGGCCGCCATCGCGCCCAGCACCACACCGAAGAGGACCAGCGGGATGAACACGCCCAGGACCAGGGTGTGGCCCCAGAAGTTGATCTCCCAGCCCGGCATGAAGCGGATCAGACCCTCGGCGAAGCCCATGTACCAGTCGGGCTGGGCGCCGGTGGAGACCTGGTCGACCCGGTAGGGGCCGATGGCCCAGATCGGGTTGATCTGCGCGACCGCGGCGATGGCCGCGATGACACCGAAGACCAGGAAGAAGAAGCCTCCGGCCTTGGCCATGTAGACCGGCAGCAGCGGCATGCCGACGACGTTGTTGTTGGTCTTGCCCGGACCCGCGAACTGCGTGTGCTTGTGGTAGAAGACCAGGATCAGGTGCGCCACCATCAGGCCGAGCATGATGCCCGGCAGCAGCAGGATGTGGATCGAGTAGAACCGGGCGACGAAGTCGTGGCCGGGGAACTGACCGCCGAAGAGGAAGTACGAGATGTACGTGCCGACGATCGGCATGGACAGGATCGCACCCTCGGTGAAGCGCACACCGGTGCCGGAGAGCAGGTCGTCCGGGAGCGAGTAACCGGTGAAACCGGTGAACATGCCGAGGACGAACAGCAGGAAGCCGAACAGCCAGTTGATCTCACGCGGCTTGCGGAACGCGCCGGTGAAGAACACACGCATCATGTGCACGAACATGCCGGCGAGGAAGATCAGCGCGGCCCAGTGGTGGATCTGCCGGACGAGCAGACCACCGCGCACATCGAAGGAGATGTGCAGGGTCGAGTTGAACGCCTCCGACATCATCTGCCCCTGGAGCGGGACATAGCTGCCGTGGTACACGACCTCGTTCATCGACGGGTGGAAGAACAGTGTCAGATAGACACCCGTCAGGATGATGATGATGAAGCTGTACATGCACACTTCGCCCAACATGAACGACCAGTGGTCGGGGAAGATCTTGCGCATGTTGGCCTTGGCCAGGGAGTAGATCCCGAGCCGGCCGTCGGCCCAGTCGGCGATGCGCTCGCCGGCCGGGGCCTTCCCGCGTGCGCGGGAGGTGTCGTTCGCTGCAGTACTCATCCGCGCTCCCAGAATGCAGGACCGACGGGCTCCTCGAAGTCGCCGAGCGCCTGGAGGTAACCCTCGCTGTCCACACCGATGCGCAGCTGCGGCAGGGCGTGGCCGGCGGGGCCGAAGATCACTCGGGCGCCGTCGGAGAGGTCGAAGGTGGACTGGTGGCACGGGCACAGCACGTGGTGCGTCTGCTGCTCGTACAGCGAGATCGGGCACCCGACGTGGGTGCAGATCTTGGAGAACGCGACGACGCCCTCGTGCGACCAGTCGAGCTCGCGCTTGTCCTTGATGTTGTCCGGCTGGAGCCGGACGATCATCAGCGCGGCCTTGCCCAGCTCGTTCTGGAACTCCTCGTCCGTCTCCTCCAGGCCGTCCGGCTTGGCGAAGGTGAGGGAGCCGACGGCGATGTCCTCGGGACGCAGCGGCTGGTTGGTGTTCATGTTCACCAGGCGCTTGCCCTTGGCCCACAGGGTGTGCCGCAGCGAGGTGCCGGGCAGCGGACCGAGGTCGCGCAGCAGCATGACGCCGGAGAGCGGCACCAGGGCCAGCGCGCCGAACATCGTGTTGCGGATCAGCTTGCGGCGGCCGAGCGCCGACTCCTTGGCGCCCTGGCGGAAGTCCGCGTGGACCTTCGCCCGGACCTCGGGAGCGGCCGCGATCGCGTGCCGGTCGTCCGCGACCTCGACGTCGGACATCAGGGTGCGGGCCCAGTGGACCGCGCCCGCGCCGATGCAGAACAGCGCCACGCCCAGGGTCAGGCCCAGCGCGAAGTTCAGCGCGCTGACGTGCCCGATCGGGAACACGAAGATGTTCTTGTCATGCGGGATCGTCACGTACGACACGATGAAGCCGACGGTGGCCAGCATCGAGATCGTGAACAGCAGGGCGACCATACGCTCGGACCGCCGGGCGGCCCGCTCGTCGATGTCCTGGATGCGGTGCTCGTGGGGCGGCAGCCCCGGGTCGGCGAACGGGTTCTCCTCGTCCGCGACGGCTACCGCGCCATGCGCGTGGTCCTGCTCAGCGGGCAGGTTCTCTTCTGGAATGTCTTGGCTACTCATGACTTCTTGGCCTTTGCGGTCCGAGCGGCGACCCAGACGGCGACGGCGATCAGCGCGCCGAGACCGAAGATCCAGGCGAACAGGCCCTCACTGACCGGCCCGAGGCCGCCCAGCTCAAGACCGCCCGGGTTCGTCGTCTCGCTGCTGTCGACCGCGTGCAGGTACGCGATGATGTCCTTCTTGTTCTGCGAGGACAGCGTGGTGTCCGGGAAGGACGGCATGTTCTGCGGGCCCGTCTGCATGGCCTCGTAGATGTGCTTCGGGTCGACGCCCTCCAGCGTGGGGGCGAACTTGCCCTTGGTGAGGGCACCGCCCTTACCGGTGAAGTTGTGGCACTGCGCGCAGTTGGTGCGGAACAGCTCGCCACCCTTGGCGATGTCCGCGCCGTCCGGACCGTACTGCTGCTTGGTCGGCACCACCGGACCGGCGCCCAGCGACGCGATGTACGCGGCGAGCTGGTCGATCTGGGTCTGGGTGTACACGGTCTTCTTGCGCGGGACCTGGGCGCCCTGCGAGGTCGCGGCCGGCATACGGCCGGTGCCGACCTGGAAGTCGACGGCCGCGGCGCCCACGCCGACCAGGCTCGGCCCGTCGGAGGATCCCTGCCCACCGGTGCCGTGGCAGCTGGCGCAGCCGACCTCGAAGAGCTTCTTACCCTCCTTGATGGTCAAGGACTGGGAGCCTGCGTCGGCCTGCGCCTTGCCCGCGGGCGCGAACGCGGCGTACAGCCCCCCAGTGGCCGCCAGCGCGAGGAGTAGGACGACGACCGCCGCCAGCGGATGGCGTCGTCGTACGGAGAGCTTTTTCACGGATTACCCCGGTGTCAGGATCTTCTGCGTCGGTGCTTCTGGACTTGAGCGGGAGCGGTCCCGGCTACTTGATCAAATAGATCGTGGCGAAGAGGCCGATCCAGACGACATCCACGAAGTGCCAGTAGTAGGACACGACGATGGCGGCCGTCGCCTGCTCGTGGGTGAACCTCTTGGCCATGTAGGTGCGGCCGAGGACCAGCAGGAAGGCGATGAGACCGCCCGTCACATGCAGGCCGTGGAAGCCGGTGGTCAGGTAGAACACCGAGCCGTACGGATCGGAGGAGAGCGAGAGGCCGTCCTCCTTCACCAGGCTCGTGTACTCGTAGATCTGACCGCCGATGAAGATCGCACCCATGATGAAGGTGAGGATGAACCAGCCACGGAGCTTCTTCACATCGCCCCGCTCGGCCGCGAACACGCCGAGCTGACAGGTGAGCGACGAGAGCACCAGGATCGTGGTGTTCGTCGCGGAGAAAGGCACATTGAGGCTTGAAGCCATGTGCTTCCAGTGAGCCGGTCCGGTCACCGACCGGAGGGTGAAGTACATCGCGAAGAGGGCCGCGAAGAACATCAGCTCGGAACTCAGCCAGATGATGGTTCCGACGCTGGTGAGGTTCGGCCGGTTGACCGACGGGTGCGCGTGCCCGGTTTCTACTGTCGTTGCTGTCGCCACGACCGACATTATGTCGGTCGCTTATCTCGCCCTCACTCCGGGGGGTGCCGTTCGGAGTGTTGCTGCCCTCCGAACCGGTGTTGACGTGGTGTTCATGGGAGTAACATCCGCCCAAACGGCCCCGTCCGTCCTGTCCGTACGACGCCGACGTCGACCCGGAGGAACAATGCAGCCGACCGCCACCGTGCTGGTCTACAGCGACGACTCCAACACCCGCGAGCAAGTACGGCTGGCCACCGGGCGGCGTCCCGCCCCGGATGTGCCCCAAGTGGAGTTCGTGGAGTGCGCCACGCCCGCGGCGGTGCTGCGCGAACTGGACCGCGGGGGCATCGATGTGTGCGTGCTCGACGGCGAGGCCGTCCCGATGGGCGGCATGGGGGTGTGCCGGCAGATCAAGGACGAGGTCTTCCGGTGCCCGCCCGTGCTGCTGCTCATCGGCCGGCCCCAGGACGCCTGGCTGGCCACGTGGAGCCGTGCGGACGCCGCGGTGACCCTGCCGGTGGATCCGGTGGAGTTCGCCGCCTCGCTGGCCGCCCTGCTGCGGCAGCAGAGGCTGGTGAGCGCCTAGGGCGAAGGGGCGCGGACCGTGTGCCGACACGGTCCCGCGCCCCTTCGAGGCGCTGCTCACACGGCCGCTGGCTGGAGGCGGACCGTGTCCGAGGAGGACTGGCCGTTGGTCTGGGCACCCGTCAGGGCGGAGCCCGTACGCCACTTCTTCCAGGTGACGTTCCAGTCGCCGAAGCCGTTGCCGAACGGTTCCATCGGCTGGCCGTTGGAGTTGACGACCCGGACGATGTCGCCCTCGTGGACGGTGTCGAAGAACCACCGCGCGTTGGCCGTGCTCATGCCGGTGCAGCCGTGGCTGACGTTGGCGTAGCCCTGTGAGCCGACCGACCAGGGCGCCGCGTGCACGTATTCACCGGACCAGGTGACGCGGGTGGCGTAGTACACCGGCAGGTCGTAGTTGTCCCGGCTGCCCTCGGCGATGCCGACGGTGGTGCCGCGCATGCGTACGAAGTACTGCTTCTCCAGGACCACCTTGACGCCGTTGCGGGTCTCGAAGCCGGGCTTGCCCGTGGTGACCGGGATGGCATTGATCACGGCGCCGTTCTTGAACACCGTCAGCTCGTGCGCGGCGGCGTCCGTGACGGCCTCGATCCGGTCGCCCGTGGTGAGCTTCACCGGCTTCGACCTGCCGCCCCACAGCCGGTCGCCGATCTTCACGCCGTCCAGGTTGCTGTGCACCAGGATCGTGGCGTGGGCGGGCCAGTAGTCCTTGGGCCGGTAGTGGAGTTCCTTGCCGCTCACCCAGTACCAGGAGCCGGGCACGGCGGGTACGGAGTCCACCCGCAGGGCGCGCTCCACCACGGCCCGCTGCGCCGGGTCCTTGACCTCCTCGCTGAGTTGGGCGGTGATGATCTGCCCGACGCCGTACTCGCCCGCGTCCGGCCCGAAGGTGACGCCCAGCTGCTTCTTGGCGGTCGGCTGGGTGGTGTCGAAGCTGAGGACCTTGCGGCCGGGCGCCCCGTCGTCGTCCTCGGTGCTCACCGTGACCGTGTAGTGGGCGCTCGCGGCCAGCGGGGAGGTGCTGTGCCAGCGACTGCCGTCGGCGGTGAGTTCGCCCGCCACAAAGCGTCCTGTGGAGTCCTGGGCGGTCACGTCCGTGATGCGCCCCTCGTCCTTGACGCTGACCTCCAGGGGCTTGTCCGGGTCGGCCCGCTTGCCCACCTCGGTGGGGGCGTTGAAGGAGATCAGGCCCGCTGCGTCATACGGCGTAGCGGACAGGGGGTCGCCGTCCGAACCGCAGGCGGTGATGCCCGCGCCCAGGGCGGTCACCAGCACGACACAGCTGACGACGGTACGGGTCCGCGGAATGTGGTTCATACGATCACGCTATGAGATGGAGACCCTACTGGCGCGGCACGTAACCCATACGAGGGAACGACACTCCCGCATCCGAAGGACACCCGGTTGGAACGCGGAAAAGCCGGAAGCCCGGACCCTCTTGACGGAGGGTCCGGGCTTCCGGGTGGTGCTCGGGGTCTTACTGGGTGCGGTTCTCACCGTGGTAGTACTCGAACACCCAGCCGAACAGACCGATCACGATGAACGGCGCGGAGAAGTAGATCAGCCACCAGCCGACCGCGATGCTGAGGAAGGCGATCGCACCGCCGAAGCCCAGCATGAGCGGCTGCCAGCTGTGCGGGCTGAAGAAGCCCAGCTCGCCCGCGTCGTCCGCGACATCGGCCTCCGTGTCGTCCTGCGCACCGGCGTCCACCCGGCGGGCGGTGAAGCCCAGGTAGAAGCCGATCATGATCGACAGGCCGAAGGCCAGGAAGAGCGCCGTGGTGCCGGCCGGCTCCTTCGACCACACGCCATACACGATGGCCATGATCAGGATGAAGAAGCTCAGCCAGATGAACATCCGGCCCTGGATCTTCACTTGCCGGCCTCCTTGCTGTCCGCGACGGCAGGCGCGTGACCGGCGTACTCGAGCTGTTCGAGCGCGGCGATCTCGGGGTGGTGCAGGTCGAACGCCGGGGATTCACTGCGGATCCGCGGCAGGGTGGTGAAGTTGTGCCGCGGGGGCGGGCAGGAGGTCGCCCACTCCAGCGAGCGGCCGTAGCCCCACGGGTCGTCCACGCCGACCGGCTTGCCGTACTTGGCCGTCTTCCAGATGTTGTAGAGGAACGGCAGGATCGACAGACCGAGGAGGAACGAACCGATGGTGGACACCGTGTTCAGCGCGGTGAAGCCGTCGGCCGCCAGATAGTCGGCGTAACGCCGCGGCATACCCTCGGCGCCCAGCCAGTGCTGGACGAGGAAGGTGGTGTGGAAGCCGATGAACAGCGTCCAGAAGGTGATCTTGCCGAGGCGCTCGTCCAGCATCTTGCCGGTGAACTTCGGCCACCAGAAGTGGAAGCCGGAGAACATCGCGAAGACGACCGTACCGAAGACCACGTAGTGGAAGTGGGCCACCACGAAGTACGAGTCCGAGACGTGGAAGTCCATCGGGGGCGAGGCCAGGATGACACCGGTCAGACCACCGAACGTGAAGGTGATCAGGAAGCCGGTCGCCCAGAGCATCGGTGTCTCGAAGGACAGCGAGCCCTTCCACATGGTGCCGATCCAGTTGAAGAACTTCACACCGGTCGGGACCGCGATCAGGAAGGTCATGAAGGAGAAGAACGGCAGCAGCACACCGCCGGTGACGTACATGTGGTGCGCCCACACCGTCACGGACAGACCCGCGATGGAGATCGTCGCGGCGATCAGGCCCATGTAGCCGAACATCGGCTTGCGGGAGAAGACCGGGATGACCTCGGAGATGATGCCGAAGAACGGCAGGGCGATGATGTACACCTCTGGATGGCCGAAGAACCAGAAGAGGTGTTGCCACAGCAACGCGCCGCCATTTGCCGCGTCGAACACATGCGCACCGAATTTACGGTCCGCCTCCAGGGCGAACAGCGCGGCGGCGAGCACCGGGAAGGCCAGCAGGACCAGCACACCGGTCAGCAGCACGTTCCACACGAAGATCGGCATACGGAACATCGTCATGCCCGGAGCGCGCATGCAGATGATCGTGGTGATGAAGTTGACCGAGCCGAGGATGGTGCCGAAGCCGGACATGGCCAGACCCATGATCCACATGTCGGCGCCGGCGCCCGGCGAGCGGACCGCGTCCGACAGCGGGGAGTAGGCGAACCAGCCGAAGTCGGCCGCGCCCTCGGGGGTGAGGAAGCCACCCACCGCGATCATCGAGCCGAACAGGTACAGCCAGTAGGCGAACATGTTCAGCCGCGGGAACGCCACGTCGGGCGCGCCGATCTGCAGCGGCATGATCCAGTTCGCGAAGCCCGCGAACAGCGGCGTCGCGAACATCAGCAGCATGATCGTGCCGTGCATCGTGAACGCCTGGTTGAACTGCTCGTTCGTCATGATCTGCAGGCCCGGACGGGCCAGCTCGGCGCGCATGAGCAGCGCCATGACGCCGCCGATCAGGAAGAACGCGAACGACGTGACGAGGTACATCGTCCCGATCGTCTTGTGGTCGGTGGTCGTCAGCCACTTCACCACGGAATTGCCGGGCTGCTTGCGCCGAACCGGCAGCTCGTCCACGTACGAGCCTTCAGCGGCCGCGGCACCCTGGGGTTCGTTGAGGATGCTCACAGGTTGTTCGTCTCCCGGTTCTTCTCGTGGCTCGTCTGCGCGATGCCGGCGGGAATGTAACCGGTCTGCCCCTTCTTGGCGAGGTCCTTGAGATGCTGCTCGTACGCCGCCGGGGAGACGACCTTCACGTTGAACAGCATCCGGGAGTGGTCGACGCCGCAGAGCTCGGCGCACTTGCCGAGGAAGGTGCCCTCCTTGTTGGGGGTCACCTGGAAGGCATTGGTGTGGCCCGGGATGACGTCCTGCTTCATGAGGAACGGCACCACCCAGAAGGAGTGGATGACGTCACGCGAGGTCAGAACGAAACGGACCGTCTTGCCCTTGGGGAGCCAGAGCGTCGGACCAGGGTTGCCGGTCTGCGGGTTGCGCGTGCCCGGGGTGCCGACGTCGTAGACGCCGCCGGCGTTCGCCGGGAAGGCGGCCTTGAACCGGTCGGGGATCGCGGACAGGTTGGTGTCCGTCTTCGCGTCACCCGAGACACCGGGGACGTTCTCGATGTAGTTGAAGCCCCAGCTCCACTGGAAGCCGACCACGTTGACCGTGAGGTCGGGCTTCTTGTCGAGGCTCATGAGCTTCGTCTCGTCCCGGGCCGTGAAGTAGAACAGCACCGAGATGATGATGATCGGGACCACCGTGTACAGGGCCTCGATCGGCATGTTGTACCGGGTCTGCGGAGGTACCTCGACCTTGGTGCGGCTGCGCCGGTGGAACATGGCGCTCCACAGGATCAGGCCCCACACCAGCACGCCGACGGCGAGCGCGGCAGCCCAGGAGCCCTGCCACAGGGAGAGGATCCGCGGAGCCTCTTCCGTGGTCGGGGTGGGCATGCCAAGGCGGGGGAAGTCCTTGTATGTGCAACCGGTTGCGGTCGCCAGGACCAGGCCCGCGGTCAGTGCCTGCAGCAGCTTCCGCCGCATCGGGCGCCGCGGCGAGCGGTCGGAGCCGTTGGGACTCACGTAGCGCCTTCCCGAGAGTCTCGCCCGCGCGGTCGGCTGCGGCCTTCTCGCTGGTCGGTCGCCGCCCTGCGTCGGGCAGGGGTTTGGATGTTTATGCGGACCAAACCCTAGCCGACGCCTTCCAGGGGTTCGCGGGGAGGGGGGCATACGCGTCGCGCCTCACTCAGTTGGGGTGCGGATGGGCGCCCAATAGCTCGGGTTGTGGGGGTTTGGGGGGCGGGCGCGAGTGGGCGGCGGGCAACTCGCGCCCCTGGGGTCGGCACAGGTCACCGGCGTTTTACCGTGGGACCGTGGCCTACTTCGACGCGGCTTCCGCCGCTCCCCTTCATCCCGTCGCCCGCCAGGCTCTGTTGGCCGCCCTCGACGACGGGTGGGCCGACCCCGCGCGGCTGTACCGGGAGGGGCGCAAGGCCCGGATGCTGCTGGACGCGGCGCGGGAGGCGGCGGCCGAGGCGGTCGGGTGCCGGGCCGACGAACTGGTCTTCACCCCGTCGGGGACGCGGGCCGTACATACGGGCGTCGCGGGGGCGTTGGCCGGAAGGCGGCGGGTGGGACGCCACCTGATCGTGTCAGCGGTCGAACATTCCTCTGTCCTCCATTCGGCGGAAGCGTTCGAGGCGGAGGGCGGCTCGGTGACGCAGGTGCCGGTGCACCGGACGGGCGCCGTGTCCCCCTCGGGCTACGCGGCCGCGCTCCGCGGCGACACCGCCCTCGCCGTGCTCCAGTCGGCCAACCACGAGGTGGGGACCGTCCAGCCGGTGGCCGAGGTGGCCGAGGTCTGCCGGGCGGCCGGGGTGCCGCTGCTGGTGGACGCGGCGCAGTCGCTGGGCTGGGGGCCGGTCGGGGGCGGCTGGTCGCTGCTCGCGGCCAGCGCGCACAAGTGGGGCGGCCCTTCGGGGGTCGGGCTGCTCGTCGTGCGCAAGGGGGTGCGGTTCGCCGCCCAAGGCCCGGCGGACGAACGGGAGTCGGGGCGCGCGCCGGGGTTCGAGAACATCCCGGCCGTCGTGGCGGCGGTCGCGTCGCTGCGCGCGGTACGGGCCGAGGCGGCCCAGGAGTCGGTACGGCTGCGGGAGCTGACGGAGCGGATCCGGGCGCGGGTGCCGCGGCTGGTGCCCGAGGTGGAGGTGGTGGGCGACCCGGAGCAGCGGCTGCCGGGGATCGTCACCTTCTCGTGTCTCTATGTCGACGGGGAAACCCTGCTGCACGAGCTGGACCGCGAGGGCTTCGCCGTCTCCTCCGGCTCCTCCTGCACCAGCAGCACCCTGACCCCGAGCCATGTGCTGAAGGCCATGGGCGTGCTCAGCGAGGGCAATGTCCGGGTGTCGCTGCCGCCGGGCGCGGCGGAGGAGGACGTGGAGCGCTTCCTGGCCGTGCTCCCGGGGGTCGTCGCCGGGGTACGGGACAGGCTGGGCGCCCCTTCGGCCGCCACCCCCGCGGCTCCCGAGCCGGCCGCCCTGGTCGTGGACGCCCTCGGCAAGCGGTGCCCCATCCCGGTCATCGAACTGGCCAAGGTGTTCCCCGGCGTCCCCGTGGGCGGCACCGTCCGCGTCCTCTCGGACGACGAGGCGGCCCGCCTGGACATCCCGGCGTGGTGCGAGATGCGGGGACAGGAGTACGTGGGCGAGGAACCGGCGGACGGGGGAACGGCGTACCTGGTCCGCCGGCTCGGCTGACCCGCGCCGCCGGCGCGGGTGCGGGTCGTCAGCGCAGGTACGTGCGGACCTCTTCGCCCGCCTCGTCGCCGTACGCCTTCACGAAGCGCTCCATGAAGTGGCCGCGGCGCAGCTGGTACTCCTGCGTGCCCACGGTCTCGATGACCAGCGTCGCGAGCATGCAGCCCACCTGCGCCGCCCGTTCCAGCGAGACGCCCCAGGCGAGGCCGGACAGGAAGCCCGCGCGGAAGGCGTCGCCGACACCCGTGGGGTCGGCCTTGCGCTCCTCCTCCGCGCAGCCGACCTCGATCGGGTCCGCGCCGGCCTGCTCGATGCGCACGCCCCGGGAGCCGAGCGTGGTCACCCGGTGGCCGACCTTCGCGAGGATCTCCTCGTCGGTGAGGCCGGTCTTGGTCTGGATGAGGCCCTTCTCGTACTCGTTCGAGAAGAGGTACGTGGCGCCCTCCAGCAGGATCCGGATCTCCTCGCCCTCCATGCGGGCGATCTGCTGCGAGAAGTCGGCGGCGAACGGGATCGAACGGGACCGGCACTCCTCCGTGTGGCGGAGCATCGCCTCGGGGTCGTCGGCGCCGATCAGCACCAGGTCGAGGCCGCCCACCCGGTCGGCGACCGTCTTGAGCTCGATCAGCCGGGCCTCGCTCATCGCGCCCGTGTAGAAGGAGCCGATCTGGTTGTGGTCGGTGTCGGTGGTGCACACGAAGCGCGCGGTGTGCAGGGTGTCGGAGATGCGGACCGACTCGGTGTCGACGCCGTGCCGGTCGAGCCAGGCCCGGTACTCGTCGAAGTCGAAGCCGGCGGCGCCGGCCAGGATCGGCCGGGTGCCGAGCTGGCCCATGCCGAAGGCGATGTTGGCGGCGACACCGCCGCGGCGCACGTCGAGGTTGTCGACGAGGAAGGAGAGCGAAACCGTGTGCAGCTGGTCCGCGACGAGCTGGTCGGCGAACCGGCCGGGGAAAGTCATGAGGTGGTCGGTGGCGATGGAGCCGGTGACTGCGATGCGCACGACGGGGATTCTCCTGCGGGAGGCGGGATTGACAGTTCACGCTACCCGGTCAGGGGTCGGCGCTGTAGTTGACGAAACTACCCGATAGTAGATCTTTCTTCGCAGGCTCGACCATGCGTACGGTTCCCTCATGACGAACCTCAAGGGCTCCTCGTCCGCCGCGTCCGGCACTCCCGTCTCCCCCGCCCCCGGCGATCTGGAGGGCGGCCTCGACACCCTGCGCGGCGACTGCGCCCGGATGGCCCGGCGCTGGCCCGCGCCCGCGCGCGCCGCGTCCCGCCCGATACCGCTGTCCCACATCCACAAGGTCTCCGTGTCGAAGCGCTCGGTCCGGCTGCTGGACGCCATGTCCGACTACGGCGACTGATCCCGCTCACCCGTACGGCGTAGGCCCGGGAACCTCCCGCTCCCCTCCCTCGTCCCATGGTCGTCCCCCACGCGGGGCACGCGGACACGGACCGGCGAGGAGCGATGCGGTGAACACGGAGCGGCCTGAGAACACGGGGGACGTCCCCGAGGTGCCAGATGCGCGCGAGGCGGGGCGCTCCCGGCGGCGCTCGCGTGCCGTCGTCCTCTCCACCCTGGCCGCCGTGCTGCTGGTCGGCGGCGGTGGCGCGTACGTCGCGGCGAGCGACGCCCCGGGCGGTCGTACGGCCCCCACCGCGGCGGATTCCACCACTCCCCCGCCGCTCGCCCTGGACGACGGGTCCGACCCCTACGGCGCCCGCTATGTGGCGCAGGGCGCGCTGCCCGAGGGGCCCGGCTCGGCGGCGGTGTACGGGGCGGGAGCGGAGGTTCGCACAGACCAGGTGCTCCGGCTGGCGAAGGCGCTCGGGGTGAGCGGGACGCCGGTGGCCGAGGGGCACGGCTGGCGGATCGGCGGCAAGGACGGTTCCGGGCCGACCCTCCAGGTGAACCGGGACGCGCCGGGCAGCTGGACCTTCAGCCGGTACGCGCCGGGCACCGACGACTGCAAGAAGGGCCCCCTGTGCGCGACCGGGCCGGTGGGCCCCACCGGAGCGCCGGTGAGCGCGGGGGCGGCCGAGAAGGCGGCGGCGCCCGTGCTGCGGGCGGCCGGTCTGGACGGCGCGAGGACCGATGCCGGCCAGGTCATGGGCAAGCAGCGGGTGGTGACCGCCGACCCGGTGGTGGGCGGGCTGCCCACCACCGGCTGGGCGACCGGGCTGACGATCAGCGGGCAGGGCGAGGTGGTCGGCGGGCACGGGCTGCTGTCGACGCCGGTGAAGGGGGCGACGTACCCCGTCCTGGACGCGAAGAAGACCCTCGCGCTGATGAACGCGGCGCCGAAGGGCGACCACCGGATGGGGGCCGGAGGCTGTGCGAGCCCGGGGCGGTTCGCGACGCGCCTGGAGGGGCCGTGCGGGCAGGAGTCCCCGGCGCCTGCCGCGACGGTCACCGTGGACAGGGCGGTGTTCGGGCTGGCCGCGCACTCGGTCGGCGGCCGGCAGACCCTGGTGCCGTCCTGGCTGTTCGAAACGCGGGGCTCGGGGACGGTGTCGTACCCCGCGATCGATCCGCGCTATCTGGCCTCTTCGGCGTCCTCGGCGCCCTCGGCGGCACCGACCAGCCCCGGCGGCTCGGTCAAGGTCACCGGCTACATGGCCGACGACCGGGATCTCACCGTGAGCTTCTACGGCGGCCTGTGCGCCGACTACGCGGTGACGGCCCGGGAGAGCGCCACCCGGGTGACGGTCACGGTCACCGAGCACCGGCAGGAGGGCAAGATCTGCCCGCTGATCGCCAAGGAGTTCACGCGGACCGTGCGGCTGAAGGCGCCGGTGGACGGCCGGGCGGTGGTCGGCGCGGACGGCGCGCGGATCCCGCAGGCGAAGCAGGGCACGCTGCGGCCGTAACCCCCGCCCAGGGAAGGCCCGCTCCCGCCGATGATCCGTTCGAGCGGTTGTCCGATAGCCGTACCTTCGCCCTCGACGGCCGGACCGATATGCCGGTTAACGTGGCATTTCAGCGGTTTTCCGATGGGCGAGCAACGGAAGGGCCCGGCATGTCCAACCACTTCACCGGCCTCAGTCTTGGACCACCACTCGGCGACCAACGCCTCGATCTGTGCGACCTCTACGCCTTCACGGCACCCGGCGATCCGAGCAGGACCGTGCTCATCCTCAACGCCAATCCGAACGCGGACGCCCTGCATCCCGACGCCGTGTACCGCCTGAACATCGACAATGACGGCGACCTGCTGACCGATGTCGCCTTCAGCTGGGTCTTCAACCCGCCGGCGGCCGACGGCTCGCAGACCTACAGCGTCCACATGGCGACCGGCGCGGAGGCCCGGAGCCCCGAGGCGGTCGGCACGAAGATCGTCTCGGATGCCGCCGTCTCCTTCGGCCCCCAGGCCAATGTGGTCACCTTCGGCGAGTACCAGGTGGCCGCCGGCAGCCGCAGCGACGCCTTCTTCTTCGACTTCGACGGCATCAAGAATCTGTTCGACACCAGCGGCAAACGGAATTTCACCGCGCCGCATCTGGGCGGGAAGTCCCCGTGGACCGGCGTCGACTCCAACACCACGGCCAATGTCTTCTCCATGGCCGTCGAACTGCCGACGGCGGAGCTGGCGCCCCAGTCCGAACTGCGGATCTGGGGCCGGTGCAGCGTGCTGCGAGACGGCGAACTCGTCCACGCGGACCGGGCCGGCCACCCGTCGATCAGCAGCTTCTTCAACACCGACGACACGAAGGAGGAGTACAACGCGAGCGAGCCGGCGGGCGACCGGGCCAGATGGACGGACCAGTTCGTCCATCTGCTGGGCCACACCGGCGGTTACTCGCGCGAGGAGGCGATCGCCGCGCTCGACGAGCACGGCATCCTGCCGGACGTGCTGCACTTCGACCCGTCCAGGCCCGCCGTCTATCCGAACGGCCGGACGTTCACGGAGGACGTCATCGACATCCGCGTCGCGTTCCTCACCAAGAACGAGGCGCCGCCCACCGGTCTGTCGCCGCACACCGACACCCTGGACCGGTTCCCGTACCTCGGCGACCCGCACCCGGCGACGGCTTCCTGACGGGCCCGGCCCCCGAGCTCGTACGACAGAGGCGGCGAGCCCCCCACGCGGGGGCCGCCGCCTCTGTCTTCAGCCGATCCTCAAACGCGAGGGCGCCGGCTCAGCCGGATGATTCATCAGCCGGCTGATTTAGCTGAAGGAGTCGCCGCAGGCGCAGGAGCCGGTCGCGTTCGGGTTGTCGATCGTGAAGCCCTGCTTCTCGATCGTGTCCACGAAGTCGACGGTGGCGCCGCCCAGGTACGGGGCGCTCATGCGGTCGGTGACAACCTTGACCCCGCCGAAGTCCTTCTCCACGTCGCCGTCGAGGGCGCGCTCGTCGAAGAACAGCTGGTACCGCAGACCCGAGCAGCCGCCGGGCTGAACGGCGACGCGCAGCGCGAGGTCGTCACGGCCTTCCTGGTCGAGCAGGGCCTTGACCTTGGCCGCGGCGGCGTCGGTCAGGATGATGCCGTCGCTGACGGTTGTGGTCTCGTCCGATACGGACATCTACATCTCTCCCGGGTTGTACGGAGACTGCTTGCCGACGAGTGCAACCGGCGCTTCCGCGGATTCATTCCGGGCCGGGCGTCACGTGGTCGCGATTTTGCCTTCTGCCCCTTCATGCTCGCATACGCGCGCGAAGGCGCACAGCGGCCCGCGGGGGGATCCCGGTGGCCGGACCGGGATTCACGTCACATGGACACGAGGGCCATCGTCAAACTGACGTGAAGCGTTTATGATAGATAGCGTCAGATAGACGAAAAATAGAAAGGGTGCGTGTCGTGACCACCGCCCAGACCCCGGAGCTCGACGTCCAGCCGACTCCGCTCGCCCTGTTGCTGCTCGGCCGCGAGGCCGACCCGAAGAGCGAGCGGGGTGTCGAGTGTCCCGGCGATCTGCCGTCGCCCTCCGACCCCGCCCTGGTCGAGCGCGCCCGTGCCGCCAAGGAGAAGCTCGGCGACAAGGTGTTCGTGCTCGGTCACCACTACCAGCGTGACGAGGTGATCCAGTTCGCCGATGTCACGGGCGACTCCTTCAAGCTGGCCCGGGACGCGGCGGCGCGTCCGGAGGCCGAGTACATCGTCTTCTGCGGTGTGCACTTCATGGCCGAGTCGGCGGACATCCTCACCTCCGCCGACCAGAAGGTCGTGCTGCCGGACCTCGCGGCCGGCTGCTCCATGGCCGACATGGCGACGGCGGAGCAGGTCGCGGAGTGCTGGGACGTGCTGACCGAGGCCGGGATAGCCGAGCAGGTCGTCCCGGTGTCGTACATGAACTCCTCGGCCGACATCAAGGCGTTCACCGGCAAGCACGGCGGCACCATCTGCACGTCCTCCAACGCCAAGCGCGCGCTGGACTGGGCGTTCGAGCAGGGCGAGAAGGTGCTCTTCCTGCCCGACCAGCACCTCGGCCGCAACACCGCCGTGCGGGACATGGGGATGTCCCTGGAGGACTGCGTCGTCTACAACCCGCACAAGCCGAACGGCGGGCTGACGGCGGACGAGCTGCGCGCCGCGAAGATGATCCTGTGGCGCGGCCACTGCTCGGTCCACGGCCGCTTCAGCCTGGACTCGGTGAACGATGTGCGCGCCCGCATCCCCGGGGTGAACGTCCTGGTGCACCCGGAGTGCAAGCACGAAGTGGTGGCCGCGGCGGACCAGGTCGGCTCGACCGAGTACATCATCAAGGCCCTGGAGGCGGCCCCGGCCGGCTCGAAGTGGGCGATCGGCACGGAACTGAACCTGGTCCGCCGCCTCGCCAACCGCTTCGCCCCCGAGGGCAAGGAGATCGTCTTCCTCGACCGCACGGTCTGCTTCTGCTCCACCATGAACCGCATCGACCTCCCCCACCTGGTCTGGACCCTGGAATCCCTCGCCGAGGGCAACCTGGTCAACCACATCCAGGTCGACGACGAGACCGAGTCCTTCGCGAAGCTGGCTCTGGAGCGGATGCTGGCGCTGCCGTAGCCCGCGGCGGTACGCGCGGAGGGGCACCCCCGGGGATTCGGGGGTGCCCCTCTCTGTGTGCGGCGGGGGTCAGACCTGGGCCAGGTCCGGCTCCGCCGGGGCCGGCAGTTGCCGCTTGGCCGACTTCTTCTTCGCTCGGCGTTCCTTGCGGAGTTCCAGCATGGCGTAGAGGGTCGGGACCAGCAGCAGGGTCAGCAGGGTGGAGGTGATCAGGCCGCCGATCACCACGACCGCGAGCGGCTGGGCGATGAAGCCGCCCTCGCCCGTGACGCCCAGGGCCATCGGCAGCAGGGCGAAGATCGTGGCCAGAGCGGTCATGAGGATGGGGCGGAGGCGGTGGCGGCCGCCCTCGATCACGGCCTCGACCACGCCGTAGCCCTGCGCCCGGTACTGGTTGATCAGGTCGATCAGCACGATCGCGTTGGTCACCACGATGCCGATCAGCATCAGCATGCCGATCATGGCCGGGACCCCCATCGGGGTGCCCGTGATGATCAGCAGGCCGAGGGCGCCGGTCGCCGCGAACGGGATGGAGACCAGCAGGATCAGCGGCTGGGCCAGCGAGCGGAAGGTCGCGACCAGCAGCATGAAGACGATCGCGATCGCGGCCAGCATGGCGAGGCCGAGGTTCTTGAAGGCGTCGTTCTGGTCGGAGGTGACGCCGCCGATCTGGGCCTCGGCGCCCGCGGGCAGCTTCAGGGCCTTGATCTTCGACTGGAGCTGGGTGCTGACCGCGCCCGTGTTGTCACCGGTCGGCTTGGCCGTGATCGTCGCGGCGCGCCGGCCGTCGATCCGGGTCAGCGAGACCGGGCCGTCCACCAGCTTCACCGTGGCGATGTCACCGAGCTCGACCGGGCCGAGACGCAGCTTCTTCAGCTGGGCGACGGTCGTGGCGGGCTTGGCCGACTTGATGACGACATCGCGCTCGGTGTCGTCGAGGGTCGCCTTCGCGGCCGTCGTACCGCGCACCGCCTGCGCCACCGCCGCGCCGAGCTTCTGGTTGTCGAAACCGGCCGCGGCCGCCTTGGCGTTGGCCGTCACCGAGATCCGCGGCACGCTGGTGGACAGGTCGCTGGTGACGTCGGTGACGCCGTCAAGACCGGCCACCGTGGAGCGGACCTGCTCGGCCGCCGTACGCAGGGCCTGGGGGTCGGCGGCCTTCACCACGACGCTGAGGTCCTGGCTGCCGAAGCCGTCACCGGCCGACACCGTGGTCGTACCGATGCCCTTGAGGTCCTTCAGGCCGCTCTCCAGGTGCTTCTGCACGCTGTCGTACGACTTCGAGTCCTTCAGCATCACCTGGTAGGACGCCTGGTTGGTGTCCGTGCCGCCGCCGAAGGCCGCCATGAAGCCGGAGGAACCGACGGTGACCTGGTAGTCCTTGACGCCGTCGGTGGCGGCGAGGAGCTTCTCGACCTTCTTCGCCTGCGCGTCGGTCGCCGCGAGGCTGGTGCCGGGCTTCAGCTCCTGCTTGATCGTGATGACCTCCTGCTCGCCCTGGTCGAAGAAGTTGGTCTTGAGCAGTCCGGACATGCCGAACGTGACGACCAGGACGACGATCGCGATCAGCACACTGGTGAGGCGGCGGCGCGTCGCGAAGCGCAGCACGGGGACGTACGCCCGCTGGAGGCGGCTGTTCGCCTCCTTCTCCTCGGCCTTGCGGCGGGCCTCCGCCGCGTCCTCGGGGGTGCCCTTGGGGGCGCGCAGGAACCAGTAGGAGAGCACGGGGACGACGGTCAGCGAGACCAGCAGGGAGGCCAGCAGGGCCGCCGTGACGGTGATGCTGAAGGAGCCGAACAGCGCGCCCACCATGCCGCCGACCAGGCCGATCGGCAGGAACACCGCGACCGTGGTGAGGGTGGAGGAGGTGACCGCGCCGGCCACCTCGCGGACCGCCTCGATGATCGCCGAGCGGCGCTCCTCGCCGTAGCCGAGATGCCGCTTGATGTTCTCCAGGACCACGATCGAGTCGTCCACGACCCGGCCGATGGCGATGGTCAGGGCGCCGAGCGTGAGCATGTTCAGGGACAGGCCGTCGGTCCACAGCACGATCAGCGCGAGGACGACGGACAGCGGGATGGACACCGCGGTGACCAGCGTGGAGCGCAGCGAGGCGAGGAAGAGCAGGATGACCAGGACCGCGAAGAGCAGGCCGAGCGCGCCCTCGGTGGTCAGGCCCTTGATGGACTTGGAGACGGCCGGACCCTGATCGCTGACGACCGTCAACTCGGCGCCGGTGCCGAGCTGTTCGCGCAGGCCGGGCAGCTTGTCCTTGACCGCATTGGAGATCGTGACCGCGCTGCCGTCGTGGTCCATGGTCACGTTGACGGCGAGGCTGGGCCTGCCATCGGTGCGGGTGAGGGAGTCGGCCGGGGCCGGCTGCTCCTTGACGGTGGCCACATCACCGAGTCGTACGGCCTTGTGGCCGCCCGCGCCGGTGACGGTGAGGTCCTTGATCTGGTCCAGCGTGGTGAAGCCGCCGCCGACCTGGACGGTGCGGTTGGCGCCGTTCTCGTCGAAGGAGCCGGCCGGGACGCTGGCGCCGCCCGCCTGGAGGGCCTGGGCGAGGGCGGCGGGGGTGAGGCCGTCCTGCGCCAGCTCGGCGTTGTCGGGGGTGACGTTCACCTGGAGGTCGCGGACGCCGGTGACCTGGACGCGGCCCACGCCGTCGATGTCCTTCAGGGCCGGTACGACCGTCTTGTCGAGCTGGTCGGCGAGCGCCTGCTGGTCCTTGCCCGAGGTGGCGGCGAGCACGACGGTCGGCATGTCGTCGGTGGAGCCGGAGATCACCTGCGGGTCGACCTCGGACGGCAGCTGGTTGCGGGCCCGGTTCACGGCCTGCTGCACATCGGCGACGATCTGCTTGGTGTCGTTGCCGTAGTCGAAGGACGCCATGATCACGGCGTTGCCCTCGCCCGCGGTGGAGGTGACCGAGGTGACGCCGTCGACGCCCTGGAGGCCGTCCTCGATCGGCTCGACCACCTGCTTCTCGACGGCGTCGGGGGCGGCGCCCTGGTACGGCGCGATCACCGACACCATGGGCAGGTCGATGGTGGGCAGCAGCTGCTGCTTGATCTGGGGTATCGCGATCGCGCCGAAGACCAGGGCGACGATCGAGATCAGCCCGATGAGGGCCCGTTGGGCGAGGCTGAATCTGGACAGCCAGGACATGGGTGAGGGTCTCTCTTCCGTGAGCGGCAGAAGCGCTTCCGATCACCGAGGGCACAGAGGACCCAAGGGACCTCCAGGGTGCGCGGGAAGCGGCGACGGACGCCCAGGAGCGTCCACACCCCACCACCCTCGGCCATCCAGGAGGCCCGGACCGTAGGCCGCAGGTCCCGTTTCCTTACCCGTCTCCTACTCCGCGCGCAGTACACGCGGGTGGAGAAGGTGGGGTAGGGGCGGGTGGAGATCGGTCCACCGTCAGTCCACCCGCGGCCGGACGAGACCAGACTCGTACGCGATCACCACGAGCTGTGCCCGGTCGCGCGCGCCGAGCTTGGCCATGGCCCGGTTGACGTGCGTCTTCACCGTCAGCGGGCTGACCACGAGGCGTTCGGCGATCTCGTCGTTGGAGTGGCCGCCGGCGACCTGGACGAGGACCTCGCGCTCGCGTCCGGTGAGCGCGTCGAGCCGCTCGGCGCGGACGGGGGTGCGGCCGTCGTCGCCGTCGCCCTGCGCGAGGAAGCGGGCGATCAGGCCCTTGGTGGCGGCCGGGGAGAGCAGGGCGTCGCCGCCCGCGGCGATCCGGATGGCGCTGAGCAGTTCCTCCGGTTCGCTGCCCTTGCCGAGGAAGCCGGAGGCGCCGGCGCGCAGCGACTGCACCACGTAGTCGTCCACCTCGAAGGTCGTCAGGATGACCACGCGGACCTGCGCGAGATCGGCGTCCTCGCTGATCAGACGGGTGGCGGCGAGGCCGTCGGTGCCGGGCATACGGATGTCCATCAGGACGACGTCGGGGCGCCGCTCCTTGGCCAGCAGGACCGCCTGCGCGCCGTCGGACGCTTCCCCCACCACCTCCATGTCCGGCTCGGAGTCGACCAGCACCCGGAACGCGCTGCGCAGCAGGGCCTGGTCGTCGGCGAGCAGGACACGGATCGTCATACGGGCTCCCCCGGTGCCGTCGTACGGCCGTCGATGCGGGTGTCGGTGGTGCTGACCGGCAGGATCGCATGGACGCGGAAACCGCCGCCGTAGCGGGGGCCGGTGGTGAGGGTGCCGCCGAGGGCGCCGACGCGTTCGCGCATGCCGAGCAGGCCGTGGCCGCCCCCCTTCTCGGGGGCGGAGTCAGGGGCGCCCTCGGGGTGGGTGCCGGGGGCACCGGTCTCGCCGGAGCCGTCGTCCACGACCGTGATCTCGATGTTCCGTCCGACGCGTACGACACTCACCTCGGCCCGTGCGCCCGCGCCCGCGTGCTTGCGGACGTTGGTCAGTGCCTCCTGGACGATCCGGTAGGCGGCGAGGTCCACGGCCGCGGGCAGATGGGTGTCCTGGTCGGTGCGGGCGACCTCCACCGGCAGGCCCGCGCTGCGGAAGGTGCCGGCCAGCTCTTCCAGGAGGCTGAGGCCGGGGGCGGGTTCGGTGGGGGCCTCCGGGTCGCCGGACTGGCGGAGCAGGCCGACGGTGGCGCGCAGTTCGTTGAGCGCGCTGCGGCTGGCCTCGCGGACGTGGGCGAGGGCCTCCTTGGCCTGGTCGGGGCGCTTGTCCATGACATGGGCGGCGACCCCGGCCTGCACATTGACCAGAGCGATGTGGTGGGCGACCACGTCGTGCAGGTCGCGGGCGATGCGCAGGCGCTCCTCGGCGACCCGGCGGCGTGCCTCCTCCTCCCGGGTGCGCTCGGCGCGGTCGGCGCGGTCGCGGATGGCCTGGACGACGGCCCTGCGGCTGCGCACCGCGTCGCCCGCGGTGGCGCCGATGCCGGTCCAGGCGAGGACGCCCAGGTTCTCCTGCGCGTACCAGGGCAGGGGCCCGGCAAGCATCGCGGCGGCGGTCAGCACGGTCATGGTGAGCAGGCCGACGCGGAAGGTGGTGGTGCGGTCGGTGGTGGCGGCGACGGTGTACAGGGCGATGACGGCGGACATCGTGACGGGCGCGCGGGGGTCGCCGGTGACGCACTCCACGACGGAGAGGGTGCCGGTGACGGCGAGGACGGTACGGGGGGCGCGGCGGCGGAAGACGAGGGCGACGGCGGCCAGCAGCATCAGCAGCAGGCTCAGGGGCGCGGGGCGCAGGCCCCAGGTGACGCCCTGCCCGTCCTTGGGGGTGGCGAAGGAACCGGCGACCATGCAGACGAGAACGGCCGCGGCGAGGGCCGCGTCGAGCGCGAGCGGGTGGGCCTTGAGCTCGCAGCGGGCGCGTTCGAGAGTGGTCACACAGGAACAGTACGGTCCGGGCACCGGCGGACGGCGGCGTTCGCGGTACGAGGGCCGGGCGGGGGGGCGGACGCTCAGTCCGGGATCAGGCCGTCCTCACTGAGCATCAGGCGGACCTCCGCCAGGGAGGCGTCCGGGGCCGGGAGGATCAGGTCGGAGGGTTCCAGTTCGTCGTCGGCGAGGGGGGCGCCGAGTCGGCGGACCGCGTCGAGGAGGGCGCCCAGGGTGCGCCGGAAGCCCTCCTCGTCGTCGTTCTCCGTCTCGGCCAGCAGCTCGTCGTCGAGCTTGTTCAGCTCGGCGAAGTGGGAGTCGTCCAGCCTGACCTGGCCCTCCCCCATGATCCGTACGATCACGTCGGCCTCCTCGACTCGTCTCCCGGCTGCGGCCCCGCTACTGCTTGTCGAAGCGCGGGGTGTCCTGCGGCTGCTGCTGGGCCTGGGGCTGCCCCTGACCGGTGCCGCCCTCGATGGCCTGCTGCTGGGTGCCGCCGGCCAGCTCGGCCTTCATGCGCTGCAGCTCCAGCTCTACATCACTACCACCGGAGAGCCGGTCCAGCTCGGCCGCGATGTCGTCCTTGGCCATGCCGGTCGGGTCGTCCAGGGCGCCGGAGGCGAGCAGCTCGTCGATGGCGCCGGCGCGGGCCTGGAGCTGCTGCGTCTTGTCCTCGGCGCGCTGGATCGCGAGGCCGACGTCGCCCATCTCCTCGGAGATGCCGGAGAAGGCCTCGCCGATCCGGGTCTGGGCCTGGGCGGCGGTGTAGGTGGCCTTGATGGTCTCCTTCTTGGTGCGGAATGCGTCCACCTTGGCCTGCAGGCGCTGGGCCGCCAGGGTGAGCTTCTCCTCCTCGCCCTGGAGGGTGGCGTGCTGGGTCTCCAGGTCGGTCACCTGCTGCTGGAGCGCGGCGCGCCGGGACAGCGCCTCGCGGGCCAGGTCCTCGCGGCCGAGCGCGAGCGCCTTGCGGCCCTGGTCCTCCAGCTTCCCGGACTGCTGCTGGAGCTGGTTGAGCTGCAACTCCAGGCGCTTGCGGCTGGTCGCCACGTCGGCGACCCCGCGGCGCACCTTCTGGAGCAGCTCCAGCTGCTTCTGGTACGAGTAATCGAGGGTCTCGCGCGGGTCCTCGGCCCGGTCAAGGGCCTTGTTCGCTTTCGCGCGGAAGATCATCCCCATACGCTTCATGACACCGCTCATGGGCTTCGCGCGCCCCCTTCTGACGGACTCCAGCTCACCGATCCTGCGACAAGACCCACAGTACGGGCCTTGCCTCCATTACCGCACTGTCCGGGGCGTGATGCGCTCATCCCCAAGAACGACTGCGGACCGTACCGCTCCGGCGCAGGGAGGAGACGGTCCCCCACCCGGGCCCCGCTCGGACCCAGTTCGAAGCCTCCGGAACGCCCCCTCTGCGTCGTACAGACGCTCGGTGTTGCCGGATCGTTCCCAGCCGGGCTGGGGTCCATGCCTCGGATGCCCTTACCCTTGGTCTTTGTGTTCCGTAGCCGTGCCAAGGAAGAGAAGTCCCAGGCCGACAAGCCGGTGAACTTCTCCAAGCAGCCCCGCGACCCGCAGGCCCCGAAGGGCAGGCCCACGCCCAAGCGCAGTGAGGCCCAGTCCCAGCGCCGCAGCGTCGCCCAAACGCCGACGACGCGCAAGGACGCCTCCAAGCGCCAGCGCGAGGATCGCCGCCAGGCGCTCCAGAAGCAGCGCGAGGCGCTGGCCGGTGGTGACGAGCGCTATCTGCCGGCCCGCGACAAGGGTCCGGTCCGCAGGTTCGCCCGTGACTGGGTGGACTCGCGGTTCAATGTGGCGGAGTTCTTCCTGCCGCTCGCCATCGTGATCCTCGTGCTCAGCGTGGTGCGGGTGCCCTCGATCCAGAACATCGCGCTGCTGCTGTGGGCCGTGGTGATCGTCCTGATCGTGGTCGACGCCGCCGTCAGCGGTTTCCGCCTGAAGAAGCGCCTCAAGGAGCGCTTCCCGGACGGCAACACGCGTGGCGCGGTGCCCTACGCCCTGATGCGTTCGCTCCAGATGCGCCGGCTCCGGCTGCCGAAGCCGCAGGTCAAGCGCGGAGAGCGGCCCTGAGCGCAGACGCTTTCACCGGGGGTGCGGCGCACTCCTGGCTGGACAAGGTGGGCGGGCTCCGGGATGTCGTACGCCAGGAACTGGTGGCGCGGCAGCTGGACGAGCAGATAGCCGGGCGGTTCCCCGTCGGGCGGCGGCTGCGCGTGCTCGACGTGGGGATCGGGCAGGGCACCCAGGCCCTGCGCCTGGCCCGCCTCGGTCATCAGGTGACCGGGGTCGAGCAGGATCCGGTGATGGTCGCGGCGGCGCGCGAGGCGCTGGCCCGGGAGCCGGAGGGCATCCGGGAGCGGGTGCGGCTGGTGCAGGGCGACGGCCGGGACACCGGGGTGCACTTCCTGCCGGGCAGCTTCGACCTGGTGCTCTGCCACGGTGTGCTGATGTACGTCACCGAGCCCGATCCGCTGGTGGCGGGCCTGGCGCGGGTGCTGGCGCCGGGCGGGCTGCTCTCGCTGCTGGTGCGCAACGGCGACGCGCTCGCCATGCGGCCCGGTCTCGCCGGTGACGCGGCGGGCGCGCTGGCCGCCTTCGACACCACCTCGTACACCAACCGTCTCGGCCTGAATGTGCGGGCCGACCGGCTGTCCGCGCTGACCGCGACCCTCGCGGGCATCGCCGCCCCGCTGCACGCCTGGTACGGCGTGCGGGTCTTCACGGACCTGGCCGGGGACGACGCGCCGCTGCCGGACGATCTTCCGACGCTGCTCGCCGCCGAGGAGCGGGCGGGCCGCACGGATCCGTACCGGGGCGTCGCGGCGCTGCTGCATCTGTGCGGGGTACGGGGCTGAATCCCCGCGGGGTGCGCGGCCCCCACAGAGTGCGCGACCCCCGCAGAGTGTGCGGCTGAGCCCGATCGGGGCAATACGGCGGGCCCGCTGATCAACGCGCGGCCAGACTCGGTGCATGGACGCTTCCGCTTCCCGTACCCCTGTCCGGTGCCGCGCCTTCCTCGCCGTCGTACTGCTGTGCTGCGCGGCGCTCACGGCGGGCTGCGAGGGCCCCGGCGCGCCGAGCGCGCGGCGGCCCGGCGCGGCGACGGCCAGCCCGGTGACCGTGCCGATGGCGGCGGACGATCTCCAGAGCGCCTACCAGCGGGTGATCAAGCAGGCGCTGCCCTCGGTCGTGCAGATCGAGGCGAGCCGTGATCTGGGCTCCGGGATCGTGTACGACGATCGGGGGCACATCGTCACCAACGCGCACGTGGTCGGCGACGAGAAGACCTTCCGGGTGACCACGGCGGGCAACGAGGAGCCGCTCACCGCGAGCCTCGTCTACTCCTACCCCCAGCAGGACCTGGCCGTGATCAAGCTGGACCGGGTGCCGGACGGGCTGAAGCCCGCGGTGTTCGGGGACTCCGAGAAGGTGGAGGTCGGCCAGATCGTGCTGGCCATGGGCTCACCGCTCGGGCTGTCGTCCAGTGTGACCCAGGGGATCGTCTCGGCGACCGGGCGGACCGTCAGCGAGGGCAGCAGCGACGGGGGCACCGGCGCCACCATCGCGAACATGGTGCAGACCTCGGCCGCCATCAACCCGGGCAACAGCGGCGGCGCCCTGGTCAACCTCGACGGGCAGGTCGTCGGCATTCCGACGCTGGCCGCGGCCGACCCCAATCTGGGCAGCGCGGCGGCCGGGATCGGCTTCGCCATCCCCGCGTCGATGGCGCGGACCATCGCCGGTCAGATCGTGCGCGAGGGCCGGGTCGTGGACTCGGGCAGGGCCGCGCTCGGCATCACCGGGCGGACCGTGGTGGACGACCGCCTGCAGCCGGCCGGGGTCGCCATCGCGACCGTCCGCAGCGGGGGCCCCGCGGCACAGGCGGGGCTGCGCACCGGCGACATCATCACCAAGGTCGGCAACCGGTCCATCACCACCATCACCTCGCTCCAGGAGGCCCTGGCGGCGGACAAGCCGGGCGGGCGGACGACGGTGACGTATCAGCGTGACGGGGCGGAGCGGACGGCGCAGGTGACGTTGGGCGAGCAGTGAGGACGGGGATGAGGAGGGGTACGGCCTTCCGGGTGCCGGGCCTCCGGGGATACGGCCTTCCGGGTGCCCGGTCTCCGGATTCCCGGGCCCCGGGGCGCGCCCCTCCTCACCGCGGCGTCAGGAGGCGTCGGCGTGCAGGCTCATCGGACCGTAGATCTCGGTGGTCTCCTCGAACAGCCGTACCTGGTCCGCGCCGCCCTCCATCAGGTCCCGCCAGTGCTCCCCCACCCAGGACTCGGCGTCCCCCTGAGTGGTGAACTCCTCGGGCTGGACCGCGGGCTGGACCTCGCTCCCGTCGGCCTTCTCGAACCGCCACGTCCATGCCGTCATGTGGGCCTCCTAGTGATCCGACACCTGCTGGAAGAGTAGACGGAAGCGCAATACCCGATCGGACAGGCGAAAATCGTTCCGTGGAAGTGACTCTGCTCGGTACCGGTGCCCCCGCCGGTCTGCCCCGCCCCGACTGCCCCTGTGCCGCCTGCGCGACGGCGCTGGGTCCGGACGCGCGGGCGGCCACCGCGCTGCTGGTGGACGGCGCGCTGCTGCTCGACCTCACCCCGGGCGCGGCCTTCGCGGCGGCGCGGGCCGGGCACTCGCTGGGCGGGGTGCGCCAGGTGCTGCTGTCCCATCCGCACGACGGGCCGCCGGTGGAGGTGCCGGCCGGGCTGCCGCAGCCGGTACGGGTGCCGGACGGGCGGGAGCTGACGCTGCTGACGGGGCATCGGGTGCGGGCGGTGGCGATGGACGCGGGCGGCACCGGGTACGCGGTGACCGGTCCGGACGGGCGGCGGCTGCTGTATCTGCCGCCGGGCGGGGCGCCCGCGGGTCTGGAGGCGGCGACGGCGGAGTCGTACGACATGGTCCTCGCGGATGTCGTCGGCCGGCCCGACGCGCTGGCCCGGCTGCGGGCGGTCGGTTCGGTGGGGCCGACGACGGATGTGCTCGCGGTCCATCTCGACCACGATGTGCCGCCCGGCGGTGAGCTGCGGCGACGGCTCGCGGCGGCGGGGGCGCGGGCGGTGCCCGACGGTACGACGCTGGTGGTCGGCGCGTACGAGGACGTGCCCGATGTGCCCCGGCGCACGCTGGTGCTCGGCGGGGCGCGTTCGGGGAAGTCGGTCGAGGCGGAGCGGCGGCTGGAGGCCTTCCCCGATGTGCTGTACGTCGCGACCGGCGGGACGCGGGGCGGGGACACGGAGTGGGCGGTGCGGGTGGCGGCGCACCGGGAGCGGCGGCCGGGGTCGTGGCGTACGTCCGAGACGACGGATCTGGTGCCGGTGCTCGCGGCGGACGGGCCGCCGGTGCTGATCGACTGTCTGTCGCTGTGGCTGACGGATGTCATGGACGAGGTGGGGGCGTGGGACGACGCGGAGTGGGCGGGCGGGGGTGAGAAGGCGCTGCGGGAGCGGGTGCGGGAGCTGACGGAGGCGGTGCGGTGCGCGCGGCGGCCGGTGGTGGCCGTGTCGAACGAGGTGGGCTCGGGGATCGTCCCCGCGACGGCGTCCGGGCGACGCTACCGGGACGAACTGGGGCGCCTGAACGCGGCGTTCGCGGCGGAGTGCGAGCAGGTGCTGCTGATCGTGGCGGGGCAGGCCGTGGTCCTGCGGGGGTGAGCCGAACAGCTCCGTGAGGTGCGCGGTCAGCCTTGGTGCGGACGCGGCCGCGCGATGTCCTTCCGGGCCACGAACCGGTGGTGGTGGAGGAACGGGATCTGGAAGGCGCCGGGGAGGACCGCGCAGGCCAGAGCCTCCACATCGGCCGGTGACCAGCAGGCGCCCAGGACGAGGTGGCCGCCGGGCCGCAGGACGGTGAACGCCGCGTCGAGTTCGGCCTCCGGAGCATGCCGCGGCGGCCCGAGGACGCTCACCACGTCGTAGCGGCCGCGCAGCCGCGGCGCCACCTCGGCCAGCTGACCCCGGTACGCCTCCTCCACCCGGTCCTCCGCCAGCGCCCGCCGCACGCGGTCCGTCGGGTCGGTGCCGTCGAAGCTCGTGTAGGGGAAGTACCGCTTGGCCGCCTCCGGGAAATGGCCGTACCCCGTGCCCACGTCCAGCCAGCTCTCCGGTTCGGGGAGCCCGGGGAGCGAGGACAGCGCACGGGCGGTGAGCCGGTGCCGGATCCGGGCCAAGTGGTGTGCGTAGAAGCTGCGTTGGAGAAGGGGCTCCAGTGCGCGGGGCGAGGTCGGCATGGACGGCGGCTCCCTGTACGACATTTCGCTGCAAAACGGAACGTATGGGATACCGATCTTGGACGCAATGACATCGCCGGGTCGTGGTGGCGATGTGGCGCGGAACCGTTCGCCCGCTGGCGGTACTGTTCGGCGAATGAGCAGGATTGATCTGGACGACTTCACCGATCTGATCGAGCGCCCGGACGGGGGCGTGCGCCGTGACGCCGAGACCCGGCGGGAGCGCCAGATCGTGCCGCCGGGGGCGCTGGGGCGCCTGGACGAGCTGGGCGAGTGGCTGACCGCCGCGCAGAGCGCCGTACCGGTACGGACGGTCGAACGGCCGCGGCTGATCCTCTTCGCCGGCGACCACGGCATCGCCGGACTGGACGTCTCGACGCGGCCCGCGGGCGGCGCGCGGGAGCTGGTGCGGGACGTGCTGGAGGGCGCGAGCCCCGCCGCCGTGCTGGCGCGCCGGCTCCAGGTGCCGGTCCGGGTCGTGGACATGGCCCTGGACTGCGACCCGGGCGACCTCCCCGAGGACGTCGGGCGCCACCGGGTGCGGCGCGGCAGCGGTCGTATCGACATCGAGGACGCGCTCACCGAGGACGAGGTGGACGCCGCGCTGCGGGCCGGCATCGCCGTGGCCGACGAGGAGGCCGACTCCGGTACGGACCTGGTGGTGCTCGGCGACATCAGCGTGGGCGGCACCACCGCGGCCGCGGTGCTGATCGCGGCGCTGTGCGGGACCGACGCGTCGGTGGTGACCGGGCGGGGCGGCGTCGCGATCGACGACCTCACCTGGATGCGCAAGTGCGCGGCGATCCGGGACGCGCTGCGCCGGGCCCGGCCGGTGCTCGGCGACCAGGCGCAGCTGCTGGCCGCGGTCGGCGGGGCGGACCTCGCGGCGATGACCGGGTTCCTGCTCCAGTGCGCGGTGCGCAAGCTGCCGGTGATCCTGGACGGCGTGGTGAGCGCGGCGTGCGCGCTGGTCGCGCAGCGGGTCGCGTTCCGGGCACCGGACTGGTGGCTTGCGGCGCACGACAGCGGGGAGCCGGGGCAGGCGAAGGCGCTGGACCGGATGGCCCTGGAGCCGCTGCTCCAGCAGGGCGTGAAGGTCGGCGAGGGCACGGGCGCGCTGCTGGCGCTCCCCCTGGTGCAGGCCGCGGCGGCGCTGGCCGCGGAGATGCCGGAGCGGGAGCCGGAGAGCGAGAAGGAGCCGGAGACCGCCGCGGCGGACACGGAGCCGGCGGCCGAGGGGGAGCCGAAGGCCGACGGGGAGCCGGCGGCCGGGGAAGCGTAGTCGGCGGGAAACAGCCGGCCCCGAGAGGCGATAAGTGCCGTTCGTTCAGGCAACCCCCATATGATCCATCACCATGGGAGATGCCCGGATTGCCACCCCGCCGCGCGTGGTGGCGGAGCGGTCGGTCGAAGAAGCGGAGCGGTCGGGTGCGGCCGGGCGGCGGTCGGGCGGGGTGTCCCCCAAGGCCGCCGCTTTCGCCGTCTGGTACCTGCGGGTCGTCGCGTTCATCAACTTCCTCACCGCGGTGTGGGTCTCGCTGTACCAGGACGTGCGCCGGCACAACCAGGACGACTTCTTCACGCCGTACCTGCTGACCGCCGGTTTCGCCTCCGGTGTGTTCACCGCGTTCCTGGCGATCACGATGCGGCGCCGCAAGCGCGCGGCGTGGATCCTCAACCTCGTGCTCAGCGGCGTCTTCCTCGCGCTGTTCGCGTTCGCCATGGCGTTCCCGGAGATCCACCGGTACGCGCAGAACTGGGTGTCGCTGGTGCTGACGGCCGCGTTCGTCGGGGCACTGCTGGTGGGGCGGCGGGAGTTCTACGCGAAGGGCGACCGCGCCAATCCCCGGCTCGCGGCCACCGTCGCCGTCGGCGGCGGGCTGGCCGCCAGCCTGCTGGCCGGGCTGCTGGTGACGGTCACCAACCAGGCGCCGGACGCGGCCCGTTCGACGTTCTGGGAGCGCTGGCACTACGGCACCCTGCGCCTGGTCTCGGTCTCCGCCGACGAGCGCCACTTCCCCGGCATCGCCCCGCCCACCTGGGCCAACGTCGTCGTCAATGTGCTCAGTACGGCCCTGGTCCTCGCCGTGTTCTACGCCGCCTTCCGCTCCCGGCGCGCCGTCGACCCGCTCACCGCCGACGACGAGCGACGGCTGCGGGCGCTGCTGGAGCGGCACGGCGAGCGGGACTCCCTCGGCTACTTCGCGCTGCGCCGGGAGAAGAGCGTGGTGTGGTCGCCGACCGGCAAGGCCGCCGTCGCCTATCGCGTGGTCGGCGGGGTGAGCCTCGCCTCCGGGGACCCGCTCGGGGACCCCGAGGCCTGGCCGGGCGCGATCGTGCCGTGGCTGGAGGAGGCGCGGGCGCACGGCTGGATCCCGGCGGTGATGGGGGCGGGCGAGGAGGCGGGCACCGTCTACCACCGGCACGGCCTGGACGCGCTGGAGCTCGGGGACGAGGCGCTCGTGGAGGTCGCCGACTTCACCCTGGAGGGGCGGGCGATGCGCACCGTGCGGCAGGCGTACAACCGGGTGCGGCGGGCCGGGTACGAGGTGCGCGTCCGGCGTCACCAGGACATCCCGGCGGCCGAGATGGCGCTGCTGGTCGAGCGCGCGGACGACTGGCGGGACGGGGCGACCGAGCGCGGGTTCAGCATGGCGCTGGGGCGGCTCGGGGACCCGGCGGACGGCCGGTGCGTGATGCTGGAGTGCACGGACGCCGAGGGCCGGCCGCGGGCGCTGCTGTCCTTCGTGCCCTGGGGCCCGAGCGGGCTGTCGCTGGATCTGATGCGCCGCGACCGCGCCTGTGAGAACGGGCTGATGGAGTTCATGGTCATCGAGCTGCTGCGGCGCGCCGGGGAGATCGGGATCACACAGGTGTCGCTGAACTTCGCGATGTTCCGCTCGGTCTTCGAACGTGGTGCGCGGCTCGGCGCCGGACCGGTGCTGCGGCTGTGGCGCTCGCTGCTCAGCTTCTTCTCCCGCTGGTGGCAGATCGAGTCGCTGTACCGCGCCAACGCCAAGTACCGGCCCATCTGGGAGCCGCGGTTCCTGCTCTTCGAGAAGAGCGCGGACCTGCCGCGCATCGGCCTCGCCTCGGCCCGCGCGGAGGGCTTCCTGGAGGCCCCGGGACTGCCCAAGTGGCTGCACCGGGGACGGCTCGGGGCGCGCCGATGACCGTACCGGGGTAGGGATTTTCGCATGGGATCGCTCACTCGCTGGGCCCGCGCCGAGTGGGGACCGCTGTACGGCACCCTGCGCGGGCCCCTGCGGAGACCGCGCCCGTGGGCGATGCCGATGACCACCGCGGCGGTGCTGCTGACCGCGCTGCTCCAGTTCGCGCAGAACCGGCCGTGGGGCTTCCGGCTGGTGCAGAGCCTCGGCGCGGTCCGGGCCGAGGACCCCCTGTGGCTGAGCCTGCTGCGCACCCCCCTGTCGCTGTTCGTGCCCGCCCTCGACCTGCCGGTGTGGGGTGCGCTGGCGCAGATCCTGCTGGTGTTCGGGATCGCCGAGCTGTGCCTGGGCTGGTGGCGCACGCTCGTCATCGCGTATCTCGCCACGCTCGCCGGGACCCTGTACGCGCGCCTCGGCATCACCCTCGGCGCGCACGCCCCGTTCGGGCTGCCGTGGACGGACGCGCAGGTGGTGGACACCGGCCCGTCGGCCGCCGTGGTGGGTCTCGCGGTGTTCGTGGCCTGGCGGCACGGCGCGTACGCCACGACGGGCGCGGTGACCGTGGCGATGGTCGCCGAGGTGCTGCTCAAGGAGAACCTGGCGGGCAAGGAGCATCTGGCCGCGCTGATGGCGGTGGGCTCGCTGTGCCTGGCGGTGGCGGTACGGCACCGCCCCTGCCGGCTGCTTCAGCGGCGGCCGCCGGGCAGCCGGGCCGGGCCCGGGTCGGGCCTGCCGCCGATCCAGTCCTGAACGGCGCGGCTGCGCGGGGTCCAGCGGCGGTCGTGGCGGTAGGCGCGCAGGGTGGCCCGGGCGCGGGCGCGGGGGCGGCGGCCGTAGAAGCGGCGGGCCCAGAAGGAGTCGGGGCGGGCCAGGCGGAGCGCGCCGACCAGCGCGACCAGCGGCACGATCGCGCCGAACACCGCGGTACGGGTCTTGCCCTTGCTCAGGGCGACCAGGGAGAGCACGAAGTTGGCGGCGATGTTGGCGATGACGGTGCCGCGGTCGGTGAGTTCCTCCTGGGTCAGGTCGTTGACGCCGAACGGCGCGAACCCGGCGAGCAGCAGCCCCACCAGGGCCGCGGTGAGCACCACGGCCTCGACGCTCTGGCGGCCCTCCTCGGTCCAGTAGACGTCCTGCAGATGCAGGATCAGCGCGAACTCGTCCAGGACCAGGCCCGCGCCGATCCCGAACACCACGGCGGCCAGCGCCCCGCCGGCGCCGTGCCGGTCGCTGGCGACCGCGCCGAAGCCGCCGACGACGGTGAGCACGACCCCGGGGACGACATGGTGGATGTGCAGCCCGCCCGCGCTGACATTGCGGAACGGACCCTTGCCTGCCCGGATCAGACGGGTGATCACCCGGGTGACGGCGAACGTCAGCACGAAGGCGGTGAGGGCGAGCAGCAGCGGAAGCTTGCCCGGCTCGATGATGTTCCGCACCCACCAGTGCCCCATGTGCGCACTTTATCCCCGGCGCCCGGCCGACGGCGGGCCCCGGGCCGCCGGATAACCTGCGCCGATGCGCACGTCCTCGCCGCCCTCTCCTCTCGACGGCCTCCGGTTCGCCTTCGGCACGCTCACCGTGCTGCCCGTACGGGTGCACCGCTGGGACCGCGGGGCCGCGCGCGGGGGCATGCTCGCCGCCGCCCTGGTGGGCCTGGTCGCCGGCGCCCTCTCGGTCGCCCTCGCACTGCTCCTGCTGCTCCTCGGCGCCGGCCCGCTGCTCGCCGCCGTCGGCTCGGTCGCCGTACCCGCCGTCCTCACCCGCGGACTGCATCTGGACGGGCTCGCCGACACCGCGGACGGGCTGGGCAGCGGCAAGCCGGCCGAGGAGGCGCTGCGCATCATGAAGCGGTCGGACATCGGCCCGTTCGGGGTGCTCACCCTCGTCCTGGCGCTGCTGGCCCAGGTGGCCGTGCTGGCGCAGTCGTACGACGACTCGTGGGCGCGCGGCGCCGCGGCGGCGGTGACCTCCGCGGTGACCGCCCGGCTCGCGCTCACCCTGGCCGCCCGCACCGGGGTGCCGGCCGCGCGGCCCGAGGGGCTCGGGGCGGCCGTCGCCGGAGTGGTGCCGGTGCCGGGCGCGCTCGCGCTCACCGTGCTGTGCGCCGCGGGCGCCGCCGCCTGGGGCGCCGAGTCCGGCCCGTACGGCGCCCTGCGTGCCGCGGCCGCCGTGCTGTTCGCGCTCGCCACCGCCGAACTCCTGCTGCGCCACTGCGTGCGCCGCTTCGGCGGGGTGACCGGGGACGTGTTCGGCGCGCTCGCGGAGACGGCCGCTACGGCGTCCCTCGTGGTGCTGGCCTTCGGCCACTGACGGAGCGGGCCGCAACTTCCTCGCGGGAGGGGGCACTTGACCACGAAAGGGAAGGTCACAGGGCCTGGCGCGGCGGGTGGTGGGGGTCGCCGCGCCATGTGGGGGTGAACACCGGGGGCATGAGCGCGGGGAGGCACGCGCGTACTCTCGTCCCGGGTGCCCGCCTCACAAGGCGGGGACCCCGGTTGCCACCTGCCCCCAGACCTGGACCTAGGGTCGGCTGTCGGGCCCGGTCGACCCACCCCAAGCAACTTCACATCGGAAGCGAGAATTCACCACCGTGACTGCTCTGACTCTCAGCACCGCCGCGGCGCCCGGCCTGCGGGCCGACGCGATCGTGATCGGTGTCGCCAAGGGCGCCAAGGGACCCGTCGTCGCGCCGGGCGCCGAGGCCGTGGACAAGGCGTACGACGGCAGCCTGGCCGGCGTCCTGGAGACCCTCGGCGCCTCGGGCGCGGAGGGCGAGCTGACGAAGCTGCCCGCCCCGGCGGGCTTCAAGGCCCCGCTCGTGGTGGCGGTGGGCCTGGGCGCGGAGCCGGACACCAAGGACGCGGCGGCCGGTTTCGACGCCGAGGTGCTGCGCAAGGCCGCGGGTACGGCGGCCCGGGCGCTGGCCGGCGCCAAGAAGGCCGCGCTCGCGCTGCCCGTGGACGGCCCCGGTGCCCTGGAGGCGATCGGCGAGGGCGTGCTCCTCGGCGCGTACTCCTTCGACTCCTACAAGGAGAACAACGGCAAGGCGAAGGGCGCCCGCGCCAAGAACAGCAAGGCCCCGCTGGGCGAGGCCGTGCTGCTCGGCGGCAAGCCGCGCGACGCCGCCCACAAGGGCGCCCTCACCCGCGCCCTCGCGGTCGGCGAGGAGCTGAACCGCGCCCGCGACCTGGTCAACACCCCGCCGAACGACCTCACCCCCGCGAGCTTCGCGGGCATCGTGCAGGCCGCGGCCAAGGAGCACGGCCTCAAGGTGCAGGTGCTCGACGAGAAGGCGCTGACCAAGGGCGGCTACGGCGGCATCCTCGGCGTCGGCGGCGGCTCGGCGGCGACCCCGCGCCTGGTGAAGATCGCGTACACGCACCCCAAGGCCGAGCGGAGCCTCGCCTTCGTCGGCAAGGGCATCACCTACGACTCGGGCGGCATCTCGCTGAAGCCGGCCGGTCACAACGAGACGATGAAGTGCGACATGGCGGGCGCCGCTGCGGTCTTCGCGGCCGTCGTCGCCGCGGCCCGGCTCGGCCTGGAGGCGAACGTCACCGGCTGGCTGGCGCTGGCCGAGAACATGCCGTCCGGTTCGGCGGTGCGCCCGGGTGACGTGCTGCGCATGTACAGCGGCAAGACGGTGGAGGTGCTCAACACCGACGCCGAGGGCCGGCTGGTGCTCGCCGACGCGCTGTGGGCCGCGTCGCAGGAGGAGCCGGACGCGATCGTGGACGTCGCGACGCTGACCGGCGCGATGATGGTGGCGCTGGGCAGCCGGACGCTGGGTGTCATCGCCAACGACGACGCGTTCCGCACCGCGGTGTACGAGGCGGCGGAGGAGACCGGCGAGCCGGCGTGGCCGATGCCGATGCCGGAGCACCTGACCAAGGGCCTGGAGTCCCAGGTCGCCGACATGACCAACGTCGGCGAGCGCTGGGGCGGCGGGCTGCTGGCCGGCCTCTTCCTGCGCGAGTTCGTGGGCGAGGGCATCGCCTGGGCGCACCTCGACATCGCGGGCCCGGCCTTCAACGAGGGCGCGCCCTTCGGGTACACGCCGAAGGGCGGCACCGGCACGGCGGTGCGGACGCTGGTCCGCCTCGTCGAGCTGACCGCCGCGGGTGAGCTGGGCTGACGCCCGTCCGACAGCTCGGACCGCACGGTCCGTATCGCGTCCTCAGGGGCGCGGGTGGCTGCTCACACGGCTCCCCGCGCCCCTGAGGCGTGCCCGGAGTGGGACGTCTCACACACCAGCCCGGCGTCTCGTCCGCCTCCAACAAGTGCAAAGATGGAGCCCGGCAGGACAGGGCCCCCACCGAAGGGCCGAAGCATCAAGCGGCCGGACACCAGCCGCCCGCCGGTCATCGGAGATCGGCGCAAGGCGCACATGCATGGAGGACGTGACGTGGCGAACGACGCCAGCACCGTTTTCGACCTAGTGATCCTCGGCGGTGGCAGCGGTGGTTACGCCGCGGCCCTGCGCGGGGCGCAGCTGGGTCTGGACGTCGCCCTGATCGAGAAGGACAAGGTCGGCGGCACCTGCCTGCACCGGGGTTGCATCCCCACCAAGGCCCTGCTGCACGCGGGCGAGATCGCCGACCAGGCCCGCGAGAGCGAGCAGTTCGGCGTCAAGGCCACCTTCGAGGGCATCGACGTCCCGGCCGTCCACAAGTACAAGGACGGCGTGATCGCCGGTCTGTACAAGGGCCTCCAGGGTCTGATCGCGTCCCGCAAGGTGACGTACATCGAGGGCGAGGGCCGGCTGTCCTCCCCCACCTCCGTCGATGTGAACGGTCAGCGCGTCCAGGGCCGTCACGTCCTGCTGGCGACCGGCTCCGTGCCGAAGTCGCTGCCGGGCCTGGAGATCGACGGCAACCGGATCATCTCCTCCGACCACGCCCTCGTCCTGGACCGCGTGCCCAAGTCCGCGATCATCCTGGGCGGCGGTGTCATCGGCGTCGAGTTCGCCTCCGCGTGGAAGTCCTTCGGCTCCGACGTGACCGTGATCGAGGGCCTCAAGCACCTCGTGCCGGTCGAGGACGAGAACTCCTCGAAGCTTCTTGAGCGCGCGTTCCGCAAGCGCGGCATCAAGTTCAACCTCGGCACCTTCTTCCAGAAGGCCGAGTACACCCAGGACGGCGTCAAGGTCACCCTCGCCGACGGCAAGGAGTTCGAGGCCGAGGTCCTCCTCGTCGCCGTCGGCCGCGGCCCGGTCTCCCAGGGCCTCGGCTACGAGGAGCAGGGTGTCGCCATGGACCGTGGCTACGTCCTGGTCGACGAGTACATGCGGACCAACGTCCCGACCATCTCCGCCGTCGGCGACCTGGTCCCGACCCTCCAGCTCGCGCACGTCGGCTTCGCCGAGGGCATCCTGGTGGCGGAGCGCCTGGCCGGTCTGAAGGCCGTCCCGATCGACTACGACGGTGTCCCGCGGGTGACGTACTGCCACCCCGAGGTCGCCTCCGTCGGCATCACCGAGGCCAAGGCCAAGGAGATCTACGGCGCGGACAAGGTCGTCGCTCTGAAGTACAACCTGGCGGGCAACGGCAAGAGCAAGATCCTGAACACCTCGGGCGAGATCAAGCTCGTCCAGGTGAAGGACGGTGCCGTGGTCGGCGTCCACATGGTGGGCGACCGCATGGGCGAGCAGGTCGGCGAGGCCCAGCTGATCTACAACTGGGAGGCGCTGCCGGCCGAGGTGGCCCAGCTCATCCACGCCCACCCGACGCAGAACGAGGCGATGGGCGAGGCCCACCTGGCCCTGGCCGGCAAGCCGCTGCACTCCCACGACTGAGCCCTCGGTCACGGGCGCGACGACACAGACTTCCGCAATTCGTAAGGAGCAACCGAAACCATGGCGGTTTCCGTAACCCTTCCGGCGCTCGGTGAGAGCGTCACCGAGGGCACCGTCACCCGCTGGCTGAAGGCCGAGGGTGAGCGCGTCGAGGCCGACGAGCCACTGCTCGAGGTCTCGACCGACAAGGTCGACACCGAGATCCCCTCGCCCGTCTCCGGCGTGCTGGCGTCCATCAAGGTCGCCGAGGACGAGACCGTCGAGGTCGGTGCCGAGCTGGCCCTGATCGACGACGGCAGCGGCGCCCCCGCCGCCGCCCCGGCCCCGGCCGCCGCCGAGGCTCCGGCCCCGGCCCCCGTGGCCGAGCCCGCCCCGGCGCCGGTCGCCGAGGCCCCCGCCGCGCCGGCTCCGGCCGCCCCGGCCGCCGCCCCCGCCGGTGGCGCCCAGGGCACCGACGTGGTGCTGCCCGCGCTCGGTGAGTCCGTCACCGAGGGCACCGTCACCCGCTGGCTGAAGTCGGTCGGCGACTCCGTCGAGGCCGACGAGCCGCTGCTCGAGGTCTCCACGGACAAGGTCGACACCGAGATCCCGGCGCCCACCTCCGGCGTGCTGCTGGAGATCGTGGTCGCCGAGGACGAGACCGCCGAGGTCGGCGCCAAGCTCGCCGTCATCGGCGCCCCCGGTGCCGCCCCGGCCGCCGCTCCGGCTCCGGAGGCCCCGGCCCCCGCCGCCGCCCCGGCCCCCACCGCTCCGGCTCCGGTCGCCGAGCCCACCCCGGCCGCCCCCGCGGCCCCGGCTCCCGCCGCTCCGGCTCCGGCCCCGGCCGCCCCGGCCGCCCCGGTGCAGCCCGCCGCCCCGGCCCCGGCCGCTCCGGCCCCGGCTCCGGTCACTCCGGCCACCGCGCCGACCTCCCCGACCGCCACCCAGGCGACGGACGAGGGCGCGTACGTGACCCCGCTGGTGCGCAAGCTCGCCGCCGAGAACGGCGTCGACCTGGCCGCCGTCAAGGGCACCGGCGTCGGCGGCCGTATCCGCAAGCAGGACGTCATCGCCGCCGCCGAGGCCGCGAAGGCCCCCGCCGCCGCTCCGGCTCCGGCCGCCGCGGCCGCCCCGGCCGCCAAGAAGGCCCCGGCGCTGGAGGTCTCCCCGCTGCGCGGCCAGACCGTCAAGATGCCTCGCATCCGCAAGGTCATCGGCGACAACATGGTCAAGGCGCTGCACGAGCAGGCCCAGCTGTCGTCGGTCGTCGAGGTCGACGTGACGCGGCTGATGCGGCTGCGCGGCCAGGCGAAGGACTCCTTCGCGGCCCGTGAGGGCGTCAAGCTCTCCCCGATGCCGTTCTTCGTCAAGGCCGCCGCGCAGGCGCTGAAGGCCCACCCGGTCATCAACGCCAAGATCAACGAGGCCGAGGGCACGATCACCTACTTCGACACCGAGAACGTCGGTATCGCGGTGGACTCCGAGAAGGGCCTGATGACCCCGGTCATCAAGCACGCCGGCGACCTCAACATCGCGGGCATCGCCAAGGCCACGGCGGAGCTGGCGGGCAAGGTCCGCGCCAACAAGATCACCCCGGACGAGCTGTCCGGCGGGACCTTCACCATCTCCAACACCGGTTCGCGCGGTGCCCTGTTCGACACGATCATCGTGCCGCCGGGCCAGGTCGCGATCCTCGGTATCGGTGCCACGGTCAAGCGTCCGGCCGTCATCGAGACCGAGGAGGGCACGGTCATCGGCGTCCGCGACATGACCTACCTGACCCTCTCCTACGACCACCGTCTGGTCGACGGCGCCGACGCGGCCCGTTACCTGACGGCGGTCAAGGCGATCCTGGAGGCCGGCGAGTTCGAGGTCGAGCTCGGCCTCTGACCACGATCGAGGCTTTTGGCCTGATCAAGCGGTACGACACCCCGTCCGGAACGTTCCGGGCGGGGTGTTCGTGTTTGTCGCCACGCCTCCCGTGTAAGCCTCGTCTCACCTGCACCGAAGCGCCCCCCGCGCACACTCCCGCCGGGCGAAGCCGCCGTATTGTCTAGATGTCAGCCCCCGGGAGGAGCCCTCATGACCGCGCCCGTAGTCCACTCGCTGCGCGAACAGATCCGCGAGCACATCGTGGAGGGGATCGTCAGCGGGCGCTGGCAGCCGGGTGAGCGCATCGTGGAGCGTCGTATCGCCACCGAGCTGGAGGTCAGCCAGACCCCGGTGCGCGAGGCGCTGCGGGAGCTGGAGACGCTGCGGCTGATCGAGTCCGCGCCGAACAAGGGCGTGCGGGTCCGCAATCTCACCGCGGCCGACCTGGAGGAGAGCTACCCGGTCAGGGCCGGTCTCGAGGCCATCGCGGCCGAGCTGGCCGCCGACCGCCTCTCCCTCGACTGCTCGGCCCTTGAACCCCATGTGCTGGCCCTGTACGAGGCCGACCGCGCCGCCGACGGCACCGCGCAGGTGCGGCACACCGTCGGCTTCCACCGCGAGCTCGTGCGCGCCGCCGACAACTCGGTGCTGCTGCACACCTGGGAGGGCCTCGGCATCGAGGTCTTCACCGCCCTGTCGATCCGCTGGCTGGGCACGGTGCAGCAGTCGTACGCCGAGGAGCACGAGGAACTGGTGCAGGCGTTCAAGCGCCGGGATCCGCGGATCGCGGAGCTCGTGAAGGCGCATGTCCTCGGCTGCGCCCCGCGCGCCTGAAGTCCGGCTGATTCTGATGTCTGTCTGGTTCTGATGTCTGCCTGATTCTGATGTCCGGCTGACGCGCTCTGACGTCCGGCTGACGCGCCACCACCCGAGCACACCCCCGCTCACCTGGGAAATCCCTGATCAAATACGGCACCGGGTGCCCAGTTCCAAGGCACCGGGTGCCGACTTTCTTGGAATCAAGAGGTTTTCCCGCTCAACCCTTTGATCGATCATCGATCAGGGAGTTACAGTCACCGACGGACTTCCACCCGAGGTCCTCTGCCCTGTCCTGCCAAAGACCAAGGGCACCCCCGAACCCTTACCGATGAGGGAACCCCCTTCGACTGAGGAAGGCGGCGACATGACCGACCCCAACGCCATCCAGCCGAGCGAGCTCGACCAGCTCCCGGACCGCGACCCTGAGGAGACCGCCGAATGGCGGGCCTCCCTGGACGCCGTGGCCAGGGAGGCAGGCCCGCATCGCGCCGCGTATCTGATGCGGCGCACGCTGGAGCGCGCCGAGGCGGGCGGCATCGCGCTGCCGAAGCTGCTGGAGACGGACTACGTCAACACCATCCCCACCTCCGCGGAGCCGGGCCTGCCCGGTGACCCGGAGATGGAGGCCCGGATCACCGCCTGGAACCGCTGGAACGCGGCCGCGATGGTCACCCGGGGCAGCAAGCACGGCGTCGGCGGCCACATCGCCACCTTCGCCTCCGCGGCCTGGCTCTACGAGACCGGCTTCAACCACTTCTTCAAGGGCAAGGAGTCCGGGGAAGCCGCCGGGTCCGGCGACCAGCTGTACATCCAGGGCCACGCCTCCCCCGGCATCTACGCCCGCGCCTTCCTGGACGGCCGCCTCAGCGAGGCGCAGCTGGACAACTTCCGCCAGGAGGCGGGCGGCGACGGTCTGCCGTCGTACCCGCACCCGCGCCGGCTGCCCTGGCTGTGGGAGTTCCCGACCGTCTCCATGGGCCTCGGCCCGCTGTCGGCGATCTACCAGGCGCGCTTCAACCGCTACCTGACCAACCGCGGCATCAAGGACGTCTCGTCCTCGCACGTATGGGCGTTCCTCGGCGACGGCGAGATGGACGAGCCGGAGTCCACGGCGGCCCTCGCGCTCGCCTCCCGCGAGGGTCTGGACAACCTGACCTTCGTCATCAACTGCAACCTGCAGCGCCTGGACGGCCCGGTCCGCGCCAACTTCAAGATCGTGCAGGAGCTGGAGGCCCAGTTCCGCGGCGCCGGCTGGAACGTCGTCAAGACGCTCTGGGGCACCGCCTGGGACGAGCTGTTCGCGCTCGACACCACGGGCGCGCTGGTCCGCCGGCTGCGCCAGGTGCCGGACGCGCAGGTGCAGACGTACCAGACCCGCGACGCCGCCTACATCCGCCAGGACTTCTTCGGCGCCGACCCGGCGCTGGCGGAGATGGCGAAGCTGCTCTCGGACGACAAGATCCTGGAGTGCTTCCACCTCTCCCGCGGCGGTCACGAGGCGCGCAAGGTCTACGCCGCGTACAAGGCGGCCGTCGAGCACAAGGGCGCGCCGACCGTGATCCTGGCCCAGACGGTCAAGGGCCACACCCTGGGCGAGGGCTTCGCGTCGAAGAACGCCAACCACCAGATGAAGAAGCTGACGGTGGACGAGTTCAAGACGATGCGGGACCTGCTCGGCCTGCCGATCAAGGACAGCGACTTCGCCGACGGCGTGGTGCCCTACGGCCACCCGGGCGCCGACTCCCCCGAGGTCCGCTACCTCCAGGAGCGCCGTGCGGCCCTCGGCGGCCCGGCCCCGGCCCGCCGTACGCACCCGCTCGCCCCGCTGCCCGCCCCGGCCGAGAAGGCGTTCGCCTCCTTCGACAAGGGTTCCGGCTCGCAGAACGTGGCGACCACGATGGCCTTCGTCCGCCTCGTCAAGGACCTGGTCCGCGACAAGGAGACCGGTAAGCGCTGGGTGCCGATCGTCCCGGACGAGGCGCGCACCTTCGGTATGGAGTCGCTGTTCCCGTCGCTCGGGATCTACTCCCCCAAGGGCCAGACGTACGAGCCGGTCGACCGCGACCAGCTGATGTACTACAAGGAGGCCAAGAACGGCCAGATCCTCAACGAGGGGATCACCGAGGCCGGTTCGATGGCCGACTTCATCGCCGCGTCCACCGCGTACGCGACGCACGGCGAGGCGATGATCCCGTTCTACATCTTCTACTCGATGTTCGGCTGGCAGCGCACCGCCGACCAGATGTGGCAGCTCGGCGACCAGCTCGGCCGCGGCTTCCTCGTCGGCGCCACGGCCGGCCGTACGACGCTGACGGGCGAAGGCCTCCAGCACGCCGACGGCCACTCGCCGGTGATCGCCGCGACCAACCCGGCCGCGCTGTCGTACGACCCGGCGTTCGCCTACGAGATCGCGGTGATCGTCCGCGAGGGTCTGCGCCGGATGTACGGCGAGGCGAAGCCGGGCGAGGACCAGAACGTCTTCTACTACCTCACCGTCTACAACGAGCCGCTGCCGCAGCCCGCCAAGCCCGGCGCCGCCGGTGTCGACGAGGGCATCGTCAAGGGCCTGTACCGCTTCAACACCGCGGAGTCCGCGGGCGTGACCGTCCCGGCCAACGCCCCGCGCATCCAGCTGCTGGGTTCCGGTACGGCGATCCACTGGACGCTTCAGGCGCAGCGCCTGCTGGCCGAGGAGTGGGGTGTCGCGGCCGATGTCTGGTCGGCGACGTCCTGGACCGAGCTGCGCCGCGACGCGCTGGAGGCCGACGCGGCCCTGCTGCGCGGCGAGGAGCGGGTGCCGTTCGTCCGCCGGGCGCTCCAGGGCGCCGAGGGCCCGGTCCTCGCGGTCTCCGACTACATGCGCCAGGTCCCGGACCAGATCGCGCAGTGGGTCGACCAGGACTGGTCCTCGCTCGGCACCGACGGCTTCGGCATCTCGGACACCCGTCCGGCCGCCCGCCGCCACTTCGGTGTGGACGCCGAGTCCATCGTGGTCGCCGCACTCGCCCAGCTCGCCAAGCGCGGCGAGGTCAGGGCGACGGCGGTGAAGGAGGCCCGGGAGAAGTACGGGCTGTAGTCTCCGCGGTTCCGAGAAGGGGTACGGCTGCTCGCCGTACCCCTTCTTTGTCAGTGCCTCCCGGCATCATGGGGCCATGCGTGCGGCCCGGCTCATCAGGATGGTCCTGCTCCTCCAGGCGCGGGCGGCCATGACCGCCGGTGAGCTGGCGCGGGAGCTGGAGGTGTCGGAGCGGACGGTGATCCGGGACGCGCAGGCCCTGTCGGAGGCGGGGGTGCCGGTGTACGCGGACCGGGGGCGGGCCGGTGGATACCGGCTGGTCGGGGGGTACCGCACCCGGCTGACGGGGCTGGGGCGCGACGAGGCGGAGGCGCTGTTCCTCAGCGGGGTGCCGGGGGCGCTGCGGGAGATGGGGCTCGCGGACGCGGCGTCGGCGGCCCGGCTGAAGGTGGCGGCGGCGCTGCTGCCCTCCCTCCAGGACGCACCCCGGGCCGCGGCCCAGCGCTTCCATCTGGACGCGCCGGGCTGGTTCCGCGCGCCCGAGACACCCGTGCTGCTGCCCGCGCTCGCCGAGGCGGTGTGGGACGACCGCTGTGTCACGGCCCGCTACCGGCGCGGGGACGGCGAGGTGGAGCGGCTGCTGGAGCCGTACGGGCTCGTGCTGAAGGCGGGCGCCTGGTATCTGTGCGCCCGGGTGCCGGATCCGGGGGCCTTCCGCACCTACCGCGTCGACCGGTTCACCTCCGTGGGCGCGGCGGACACCCGGTTCCACCGGGACGAGGACTTCGATCTGCCCGCCCACTGGTCCGCGCAGGCCGAGCGGTTCGCGCGCTCGCTGCTGCGCGCCGAGGCCGTCGTACGGCTGTCCCCCGAGGGGGTGCGCAGGCTGCCGGGCGCCGTCGATGTTCCGGCCGCCCGGGAGGGGCTGGCCGGTGCCGGGGAGCCGGACGGGGCGGGGTGGGTGACGGTGACGCTGCCGGTGGAGTCGGAGGAGGTCGCGTACGCGCAGCTGACCGGGCTCGGCCCCGAGGTGGAGGTGCTGGCGCCGGAAAGCCTGCGGGCGCGCTTCGTGCGGGACGCGGCGCGGCTCGCGGCGCTGTACGGAAAGGAGTGACGCGGCCGCCGTACTCCCGCGTGCGCCCCACCGGTGCAGGCCCGATGCTGGAGCGGTGATGGACGAGACGGAGTTCTGGGAGCTGGTCGACCGCACGCGCGAGGCCGCCGGGGGCGATCCCGAGGACCAGGCCGAGCTGCTGGTGGACCGGCTCACCCAACTGGACCCGGAGCGGGTCCTGGACTTCGCCCGTCACTTCGAGGCCCGTTACAACCGCGCCTACCGCTGGGATCTGTGGGGCGCGGCCTGGGTGCTCCTGGACGGGGCCAGCGACGACGCGTTCGACTTCTTCCGGTGCTGGCTGATCGGCCAGGGCCGGGAGGTGTTCGAGGGCGCCCTGCACGATCCGGACGCGCTGGCCGGGCTGCTGGGCGACTTCGACGAGGAGGTCGACGGCGACGCGGAGGAGCTGGGGTACGCGGCCGACGAGGCGTACGAGCAGCTCACCGGCACCGTGGCGGCCGACCTCGGCATCCCGCCCGCGCCCGCGGAACCGGCGGGCACCCCGGTCGACCTGGAGAACGAGACGCTGCTCGCCGAGCTCTATCCGAGGCTCTGGGCGCGCTTCAAGGGCTGAGGGGGGCGGACGGGGTGGGCGTGGCCGGCGCCCGTGTGGCGGGCGTGTGCGTGGCGGAGGTGTGCGTGGCGCGCGGTGTCGTCGGCGCGGTGGGTGTCCGGCCCTGGAGGCGGGCCGCGGTCTCCCTGATCTCCGGCAGCCGGGCGGTGAGGGCGGCGCCCGGACAGGTGGTCATGAAGCCGTCGTTGTGACCGGAGACGGCGGGCAGCGTGACGGCGGTGCCCGCGCGGAAGCGGCTGTGCCCGTTGCTGGAGACCAGCCGTACCCGCTCGCGCGGATCGATGTCGGCCAGGCCCAGTTTCCAGGCGGCGAGGGCCGCGATGGCGTCCGTCATGGCGCGCGGCACCGGCACGCCCGCGGTGAAGGTGCCGATCGCGGCGATCCCGGCGGTGCGGTGGTTGAAGCCCTGTGCGTGGGCGCCGGTGACGGCCCGGTCGGCGCCGCCCGCCCGGCCCTCGTAGATCGTGCCGCAGCGGTCGACGAGGAAGTTGTAGCCGATGTCGTCCCACTGCCGGACACCGGTCTGCCCGGCGTAGAGACGGCGGATGATCTCGGGGGTGTCGGCGCACCGGTACGCGTTGGACGAGTCGGTGTGGTGCACGAAGACGGCGATCACCTTGTCGTCGTAGCGCGGCGGCGGCTGGCTGTGCCCGGCGGGGGCGCCGGCCAGCCAGGCGGAGCGCGGCACGATCAGGGGCCGCCCGGCGAGGTGGGCGCTCCCGGTGCCGGGCGCGGCGGTGCGCAGGTCGAGGGCGGCGGGCCGGTCGAGCGGGATCCGGGCGGGCCGCTCCACACCGCGCGCGTACAGGGCGAGCGCGAGGACGGCCATCAGACCGGGCAGGGAGCCCAGCAGCACCAGCAGCGGGCCGGGGAGCCGGCTCCGCCGCGAGGGCCGGGGTGGCCGGGGCGCCGGGGCCGGCCGGGGTGACCGGGACCGCCGGAGCAGCCGTGCGGGCCGTGGAAGGCGCGGCAGTCGTGCGGTGAGCGCGCCGCGGATCCCCCTGGCTCTTCGGACGACGGACATGGTCCCACTCTCGGACCGGTCGCCCCTGCCCGCGATGTGCGCTGTGCCACCTGGCGGAACCAACCTCCCGGTCCGGGGCGTTTCTGCGGTTACAGGCACACGTGGCCGGTTCGCCCTCGGCACCCGATCATGTACCTGTGACCCTTCAGCGGGCCCGACCCGCCCGTATGAGGGGTCCGAAGAGAAAGGCGGCTCCGTGGACCTGCTCGATCTGCTCCTGGTGCTGGTGATCCTCCTGTACGCCGCGTCCGGTTACCGGCGCGGCCTGGTGGCCGGGTGTGTCTCGCTGGCCGGGTTCGTCGGCGGCGCGGTCGTCGGCGTATGGGCGCTGCCGTGGGTGACCGGCCAGGTGGCACGGGGCACGGCCACGGCGACGGTGCTCGCGGTGCTGACCGTGCTGGTGCCCGCCGCGGTGGGCCATGAGCTGGCGGGCCGGCTCGCGCTGCGGCTGCGCGGGGGCCTGGACAAGGGCCCGCTGCGGGTGGTGGACGGCGTCGGGGGCGCGGCTGCCAACACGGTCGCGGTGCTGATCGTGGCCTGGGTGGCGGCGAGCGTGCTCAGCGCGGCCCCCTCCCCCGCGCTGACCACGGCGATCCGGGACTCCTCGCTGCTCGGCGCCGTCCAGCGGACGATGCCGGAGACGACGCCCGCCTGGTTCTCCCGGGCCACCTCGGCGCTCACCGACGCGGGCTTCCCGCAGGTCTTCAACCCGTTCGAGAACGAGTCGACGGCGCAGGTGCCGCGGCCCACCGGGGACAGCGTCACGGCGGCCGCGACGAACGCCGCCAAGGCGAGCACGGTCAAGATCGAGGGGGTCTCGGGCAGCGAGGGCCGGGAGGGCAGCGGGTTCGTGTTCGCGCCGGGGCGGGTGATGACCAACGCGCATGTGGTGGCGGGCATCACCCGGCCGAGCGTGCGGGTGGGCGGGGTCGGCCCGGTGTATCCGGCGCGGGTGGTGCTCTTCGACCCCGACCGTGATGTGGCGGTGCTGTATGTGCCGGGGCTCACCGCGCCGGTGCTGCGCTTCGACACCGGTGCCTCGCGCGGGGACTCGGCGGTGGTGGCGGGCTATCCGCAGGACGGCAGCCTGAACCTCCAGGCGGCGACCGTGGGGAACCTGGTGCGGGCGACCGGGCAGAACATCTACAGCGACGGCGCGGTCACCCGGGAGATCTACTCGATCCGCTCCACGGTCCGGCCGGGCAACTCCGGCGGCCCGCTGCTGACGACGGACGGCCGGGTGTTCGGGGTGGTGTTCGCCCGCTCCACCTCGGACGCCGAGACGGGGTACGTGCTGACGGCGTCCGAGGTGGCGGCGGACGCCCGGCGGGCGGCCACGGCGACGGCGGCGGTGGACACGGGCGCGCTGGTGGGCTGAGCGAGCCTCGCACTCCGCCCGGCGCCCGGCCCGCCTACAGGGCGCGGCCCATGGAGATGTCATCGACGTAGGCGCCGTCGAGGAGGAACTCCTCCGGGCTGACGCCCTCCACGGTGAAGCCCTCGGCCTCGTAGAGCTTCCTGGCCGGGGTGTTGTGGCCGAGCACGCGCAGGTTCAGCCGGCGGGCGCCGCGCGCGCGGGCCTCGGCCACGGCGGCCCGGATCAGCGCCCGCCCCAGGCCCCGGCCGCGGGCCTCCTCGGCGACCACGAAGCCCTGGATCGTGAGGATGTGCGCATGGGCGGGCAGCGGGATCATCTGGACGAGCCGGATGTAGCCGACGACGTGCCCGTCCAGTTCGGCCACGAGGAAGTCCTCGGGCCGGTGGCGCTCGTCGAAGAGCGGCGGGTACGGCGGCTCGGGGCGGGGCATCACCGCGTGCAGGGTGGACCAGGTGGCCTGGTCGAGGCGGGCGAGGGGTTCCTCGTCGGCGAGCGTGGCTGGGCGTATGTGCGACTCGGGCATGGTGGTCACCCTAAGTCGGGGGTTCCCGGGCGGCCTACGGGATTTCCCTGTCCGCGCTCCGGGCGGTCCAGGGAGCCTTCCCGCTCGCGCTCCGGGCGGTCCAGAGGGCCTTCCCGTCCGCGCTCCGGGCGCGCGCGGGCGCTTCGAGGTGGCGCGCAAGGGCGTCGTGCGGCGCACGGAACGGATGTGACCGTATGCGACCTCCATGCGACCGTGCCCTGTCCATGCGCGACTCCTTACGACCGATCACGGCGCTGATACTCGACCCGAACTCGGGTATCCCTGAAGCCGGTTGGGGGCACAACGTCTCCACCGACCGCTCAGCGCAACCACAGGAGGGGCCTCGTGCTTGAGCCCGCGAACCAGGTGGACGTCGTCATCGTGGGGGCCGGAATCGCCGGACTCTCGGCGGCCCACCGGCTCACCAGCGCAGGAGTAACGACCGCAGTCCTGGAGGCCGCCTCTTGTGTCGGCGGCCGCATGGCGACGGAGAAGGTCGACGGTTTCCGGCTCGACCGGATCGGACAGCTGCTGTCCACGGCGTATCCCGAGCTCCGGCTGACGCCGGGGCTGGACTCCCTGGTCCTGCGGTCCTTCGCGCCGGGTGTGCTGCTGCATCGCGACGGGCGCACCCATCGGGCGGGTGCGCCGGCGAACGGAGGAGGCGCGAGGGGCGCACTCCATGCGGTGCGCGCCCTGGCGAGCGCCCCCAGGGGAGCGGCGGCGCCGCCCGGAAGGGGCGGTGGCGCGCCGGTGGGCGGCGCGATGGACCAGGCGCGGCTCGGCGCGGCGCTGAGCCGGATCGCCGCGATGCCGGTCGAACGGCTGCTCGCCCGCCCGGAGCTGCCGGCCGCGCAGGCCCTCGCCGCCCGGGGGGTCCCGGCCCGCACGGTCGAGGGGTTCCTGCGGCCGCTGCTCGCCGCGCTGCTGTGCGACCCGGAGCTGACGACGTCCAGCAGGTGTGCGGACCTCGCGCTGCGGGCGTTCGCGGGCGGGCGGCTGTGTGTGCCGGAGGGCGGCGCGGACATGATGCCCGAGCTGATGGCGCGGGCGCTGCCGCGGGGCACGGTGCACACCAGGGTGCGGGTCACCTCAGTGTCCACGACCTCGGTGACCACGGCGGAGCACGGGCTGATCCGCTGCCGCGCGGTGCTGCTGGCGACCGACGCGCGCTCGGCGGCGGAGCTGCTGCCGGGGCTCAGGGTGCCGGAGTTCCATCCGGTGACGGTGGTCCACCACACGACGGACGAGCCGGCGGCGGCGTTCGCCACCGGGGCGTCGCTGCTGCTGGACGCGGACCGGGGCGGGCCGGTGGCGCACACGTCGGTGCTCAGCAATGTGGACCCGAGCCGGGCACCGGGCGGACGGGTGCTGATCTCCTCGACCGTGCTCGGCACCCCGCCGCAGGGCGTGGACACCGCGGTCCGTATCCATCTCTCCCGGCTGTACGGCATGTCCACGCGCCGCTGGGAGACGCTGGCCGTGCATCACACCCCGGAGGCGGTCCCGGTCATGCGCCCCCCGCACGACCTCCGCCGCCCGGTGCGCCTGCTCGCCGGTCTCTACGTCTGCGGCGACCACCGCGGCACCAGCACCCTCCAGGGCGCCCTCCACTCCGCGCACCGCGCCGCCAGGTCCATCCTGTCCGACCTGGGCACCACCGGCTCCCTGCACAGCGCCGACCCGGCCCCGACCATGCCCAAGGCGGCCTGACGCCGGGCCACCACGACGGCGTGGCCCGGCGGTACCGCGTCCGCTCCCGGCCAAGTCGGCCGGGGGCGGCCTCAGTTCAGGGCCGCCACCTTCTCGTGGTACGTCCGCGCCGGGGCCGCGTCCTTGTAGGGCTCCAGGCGGCGTTCGAAGTCGCGGATGTACTCGATGGCGCGGGCGCTGCGCATCTCGGCGGCCTGGGCCGCGGCCTCCGTGGCCAGTGCGCACGCCTGGTCGAGTTCGCCGAGACCGAGGCGGGCCGTGGCGAGGACGACCCGGCAGAAGAGCCGGCTGCGGGCGTACGCGGGGGCGCGCAACTGGAGCGAGCGCTCCGCGTGTTGCGCGGCCGCCCGGAACTGCTGGAGGTCCCGGTGGCAGTGCCCCAGCTCGTCCGCGAGCTGTGCCTCGTCGAAGAACCGCGCCCAGTACGGCACTTCGTCCCCGGGCCGGGCCGCCTCCAGCGCCCGCTCGGCCCGCACCAGCGCCGCCGTGCACGCCCGCACCTCCCCCAGCACCCCGTGCGCCCGTGCCTCCGCCGCGTGCAGCAGTGACTGCACGGCCGGCGGTCCCCCGGTGCCGATCCCCTGCTGGGCGACCCGCGCCAGCTGCACCGCCTCCCTGCCGTGCCCGAGGTACACCGCCTGCCTGCTCATCGTGACCAGCACGAAGGAGCCGTACGGCCGGTCCCCCGCCGCCTGTGCGAGCCGCAGCGCCTGCACGAAGTACCGCTGGGCCAGCCCGTGCGCGGCGATGTCGTACGACGTCCAGCCCGCGAGCCGGGTCAGGTCCGCGGCCGCCGAGAACAGCCGGCGCCCGGTGCCCTCGTCGTAACTGCCGCGCAGCATCGGCTCGCACTCGTGCTCCAGATACCGCACCAGCGCCTGCCGCGCGTGGCCGCCGCCGAACCGGTCGTCCAGGGTGCGGAACAGCTCGCCCACCGAGCGCAGCGCGGCGATGTCGCCCGCGCCGACCCGGTGCCCGGGGATCCGCTCCAGGGGGCCGCGCGGCCGGGGCCGTCCGACCGGTGTCCGCAGCACGCCCGGACGCCCCTGTGCGGGCACCCGGGGCGCGGGCTCCCGGGCCACCCGGTCGTCGGGCTTGCCGATCAGCCAGTCCCGGCTGGGCACGACGAGCCCCGCCGGGGTGAACGCGATCTTGCGCAGCTCGGCATGGCTGCCGGAGTCCTTGCGCCACAGCCCGCTGACGATGTCCACGGCCTCCTCCGGGGTGGCCGCGAACTCCAGCCCGGCGTACACCGGCGCACACGCGTCCAGGCCGAGATCCTGGGCGGAGAGCCGGCGCCCGAGCCGGCGGGTGAACACCTCGGCGATCAGCGCGGGTGTCGTACCTCTCGGCTGCTGGCCGCGCAGCCAGCGAGTGACGGAGGTCTTGTCGTATCTGAGATCCAGCCCGTGTTCCAGGCCGAGCTGGTCGACGCGCCGGGCCAGACCCGCGTTGGAGAACCCCGCCTCTGCGATGAGCGCGGCGAGCTGGCGGTTGGGGGTGCGCTGCGCGGGTCGGTCCGTCATCTGTGGTGCGGTCTCCTGCCTCCGGGCGTCGTGACGTGCCGGGATTGCCTGTGAGCAGCCCTTTTGGCCTCATGGACGGCGCGAATGTAGCGGAGAGTGAGCACCCGGCCGGATACTTCAGCTTTCATTCATCCGATCGTGTGAGGATCGCCCGCAGGGCTGACAGCTCGCGGACGCACGTACAGTGGCGTGGGCGCGTTATGTGCCTGACATCGCTAGGGAGGCGCTTGCCGTGAGTGAATTGCGGTTCGTCCGTATGGGGTTCGGCGCGGAGGCCGTCGACTACCAGGAGGCATGGGACGAGCAGCGCCGGGTGCACGCCGCCCGGTTCGCCGACGAGATCCCGGACACGCTGCTGCTCCTGGAGCACCCTCCGGTCTACACGGCGGGCCGGCGCACGGAGGACAGCGAGCGGCCGCTGGACGGCACCCCGGTGATCGACGTGGACCGCGGCGGCAAGATCACCTGGCACGGTCCGGGCCAGCTGGTGGGCTACCCGATCCAGAAGCTCCCGCGCCCGGTGGACGTGGTGGCGCATGTACGACGCCTCGAAGAGGCCCTGATCCGCACCTGCGCGGAGTTCGGCCTGGAGACCACCCGCGTCGAGGGGCGCAGCGGCGTGTGGGTGCTCGGCGACCCCGTCGAGCAGCGGCCCGCGATCGGCGGCCTCTCCCTGGACTTCGACCCCCGGCTGACCGACGAGGAGTTCGACCCCCGGCTGAACGGCCCCGAGTACGCTCCCTCCAACGCCGGCCAGCGCCGCGAGGACCGCAAGATCGCCCAGATCGGCATCCGCGTCGCCAAGGGCGTCACCATGCACGGCTTCTCGTTCAACGTCTGCCCCGACATGAAGTGGTTCGACCGCATCATCCCCTGCGGCATCCGCGACGCGGGCGTGGCCTCCCTGGCGAGCGAGCTGGGCCGGGACGTCACGGTGGAGGAGGTCGTACCGGTGGCCGAGAAGCATCTGCGGGAGGTCCTGGAGCACGCCGACCTGAGGCCCCGGCCGATCGAGAAGGCGTCCGCCTGACGATCCCCCGGACGGGAATGCGCCCTGCGGTCATGAGGTTGATCTCGTCGCCAGGGCGTGCAGAACACGGGCGTACCCTGGGGGACGCCGAAGAATCAAAGCTGAGGGAGCCGGTCGTGTCCGCAGTCGCACCCGACGGACGCAAATTGCTGCGCCTGGAGGTCCGCAACAGCCAGACCCCCATCGAGCGCAAGCCCGAGTGGATCAAGACCCGGGCGAAAATGGGCCCCGAGTACACCAAGATGCAGAACCTCGTGAAGAGCGAGGGCCTGCACACGGTGTGCCAGGAAGCCGGCTGCCCGAACATCTACGAGTGCTGGGAGGACCGCGAGGCGACCTTCCTCATCGGCGGCGACCAGTGCACCCGTCGCTGCGACTTCTGCCAGATCGACACGGGCAAGCCCGAGGCGCTGGACCGCGACGAGCCCCGCCGGGTGGGCGAGTCCGTGGTCACGATGGACCTCAACTACGCCACCATCACCGGTGTCGCCCGCGACGACCTGGCGGACGGCGGTGCCTGGCTGTACGCCGAGACCGTGCGCCAGATCCACCAGCAGACCGCGGAGCGCGCGAGCGGCCGTACGAAGGTCGAACTGCTCGCCCCGGACTTCAACGCGGTCCCCGAGCAGCTGGCCGAGGTCTTCGAGTCCCGCCCCGAGGTCTTCGCGCACAACGTCGAGACGGTGCCCCGGATCTTCAAGCGGATCCGCCCCGGCTTCCGCTACGAGCGGTCCCTGAAGGTCATCACGGACGCCCGTGACTTCGGTCTGGTCACCAAGTCCAACCTGATCCTCGGCATGGGCGAGACCCGCGAGGAGGTCAGCGAGGCGCTCCGGCAGCTGCACGAGGCCGGCTGCGAGCTGATCACCATCACGCAGTACCTGCGCCCCTCCGTGCGCCACCACCCCGTCGAGCGCTGGGTGAAGCCGCAGGAGTTCGTGGAGCTGAAGGAGGAGGCCGAGCAGCTCGGCTTCTCCGGTGTGATGTCCGGCCCGCTGGTGCGCTCCTCGTACCGCGCCGGCCGCCTGTACCAGATGGCGATCGAGAAGCGCGGGAGCTATGTCGCCGGCCAGGCGGTGTGAGCCCGCACCCCCCGCCGGTGTGTGAATTCGCGCACAAGTGATTACTGGCCAGTAGAGGCCGGTTCGACGCGGTCCTGACCGTCCTCCCTGATGGGGGCGCCCGTCAGGGCCGCGTCAGGGTTTGTGGGTCCCATATCAAGGCTTCATTGGTGTTTGACCGCTCGGACACGCCCTGGTAACACCGATCAGTGACCCTCGAATCACGCCTCGTACACCACCCGCTCGCAGGGGGTATCTCGACCATGCAGGCCTCGCCGGTACGCGCCACCGCCCTCCCCTCCTTCACCGACGCCCTTCGCGCCGTCGAGTCGCTGCTGATGAGCGGCGGCCAGCGCACCGCCCGCCGCAATGCCTGGACCTCGGTCCTGGAGGACCGCCGCCGGGCCAAGGACCGGGTGGAGGCGCAGCGCTTCTACGAGCGGTCCGCGGACGGCTCGTAGCACCGCCGCCCCTCGCGGGCACTGCCGTCGTCCGCGCTCCCGGGGCCACGTAGACTTCGTGCCATGGCGAGGAAGGAAACCGCGGCGGACGCCGCGAATGCCGGGCGACTGAAGCAGATCGCCCTCACATACAAGATGACCCGCAAGGTCGACACCAAGATCGGCCTTGTGCTCGCGGCGGTCGGCCTCGGCACGCTCGCGGTGTTCCTCGTGATCGGCTTCTTGCTGGGCCACCCGGTGTACCTGGGCGTCTTCGGTCTGTTGGTGGGCCTGCTGGGGGCGGCGGTCGTGTTCGGCCGCCGGGCCGAGCGGGCCGCCTTCGGTCAGATGGAGGGCCAGCCGGGCGCGGCGGCGGCGGTGCTGGACAACGTCGGCCGGGGCTGGACCACCACTCCCGCGGTGGCGATGAACCGCAGCCAGGACGTGGTGCACCGCGCGGTCGGCAAGGCCGGCATCGTGCTGGTCGCCGAGGGCAACCCGAACCGGGTGAAGAGCCTGCTGGCCGCCGAGAAGAAGAAGATGAACCGCATCGTCGCCGATGTGCCGGTGCACGACATCATCGTGGGCACCGGCGAGGGCCAGGTCGAGCTGAAGAAGCTGCGCACCACCATGCTGAAGCTGCCGCGGGTGCTGACCGGCCCCCAGGTGACCACCACCAACGACCGGCTGCGCGCGCTCGGCGACCTGATGAGCAACATGCCGGTGCCGAAGGGTCCGATGCCCAAGGGCATGCGGATGCCGAAGGGCGGCAAGAGCGGCCGCTAGGCACGCGAAGCGATACGACTCGACCTGACTCGACTCGCTGTACGACGATGGGGGCGCCCGGTTCACACCGGGCGCCCCCATCGTCGTACTCGCTCGCCCCTAGGGGTTTCCGTGGGGCTCCCCGGGGGTCAGACGCGGACCTCGACCGTCTTGGCCAGCCGGTCGTGCAGACCGCGGCCGTCGCGGTCCCAGACCAGGGCGGGGATGGCGAGGCACAGCAGGACGGTGCGGACCAGGGAGCGCAGCGGGTTGACGGTGCCGGTCTCCAGGGCCACGACCCGGATGCCGAACAGGCGCTTGCCCGGGGTGAAGCCGATGGTGCCGACCAGCAGGGCGCTCATCACGAAGAAGACGCCGAGCGCCCAGTTGCCGGTGCCCTGGTCGTAGCCATGCGTGATCAGGCTGTATGCGATCAGCAGGCACAGCGCCCAGTCGACCGCGATGGCCCCGAGCCGCCTGCCCGGCCGGGCCAGGGAATTGGGGCCCTCCTCGGGAAGACCCAGCTGCTCACCCCGGTAACCGAAGTCCGCGCCGGCGTCTTCCATGGCCGCGCGAGGGCCGGAGAGCCACGATCCGATTGCCTGCCTGTTGTCCACCCGACCACGGTACTGCGTCCCCATATGACCGGGGGACGCCGGGGTGTCCCGGGGCTACGGTTGAGGAGTGGCCGGTTAACTTCTGCGAAACAATCGGGTCACGCCGGAGAAATCACCCGTCCCTAGGGTCAGGACGAGCGTGTGCCACCGCACTGGCCGCACGAACGATCTACCACCCCGGCGAGGACGGTCGGGAGTAGGAGGAGCTGGATGTTCCAGAACGCCGACGAGGCCAAGAAGTTCATCGCGGACGAGGACGTCAAGTTCATCGACGTCCGGTTCTGCGACCTGCCGGGCATCATGCAGCACTTCACCGTGCCCGCGGAGGCGTTCGACCCGGACGAGGAGCTGGCCTTCGACGGATCGTCGATCCGCGGTTTCCAGGCCATCCACGAGTCCGACATGGCGCTGCGGGCCGACCTGTCCACGGCCCGTGTCGACCCGTTCCGCCGGGACAAGACGGTCAACATCAACTTCTTCATCCACGACCCGATCACGGGCGAGCAGTACTCCCGTGACCCGCGCAACGTGGCCCGCAAGGCGGAGGCGTACCTCGCCTCGACCGGCATCGCGGACACCGCGTTCTTCGGTCCCGAGGCCGAGTTCTACGTGTTCGACTCGGTGCGCTTCCAGACCAGCGCGAACGAGTCCTTCTACCACATCGACTCCGAGGCGGGCGCCTGGAACACCGGCGCCGTGGAGAACAACCGCGGCTACAAGGTCCGCTACAAGGGCGGCTACTTCCCGGTCGCGCCGGTGGACCACTTCGCCGACCTGCGCGCCGAGATCTCCCTGGAGCTGGAGAACTCCGGCCTGAAGGTGGAGCGCCAGCACCACGAGGTGGGCACGGCCGGCCAGGCGGAGATCAACTACAAGTTCAACACGCTGCTCGCCGCCGCGGACGACCTCCAGCTCTTCAAGTACATCGTGAAGAACGTGGCCTGGCGCAACGGCAAGACCGCGACCTTCATGCCGAAGCCGATCTTCGGTGACAACGGCTCGGGCATGCACGTCCACCAGTCGCTGTGGAGCAACGGTGACCCGCTGTTCTACGACGAGGCCGGGTACGCGGGCCTGTCCGACACCGCCCGCTACTACATCGGCGGCATCCTCAAGCACGCCCCGTCGCTGCTGGCCTTCACCAACCCGACGGTGAACTCGTACCACCGCCTGGTGCCGGGCTTCGAGGCGCCGATCAACCTGGTGTACTCGCAGCGCAACCGCTCCGCCGCGATGCGTATCCCGATCACCGGCTCCAACCCGAAGGCCAAGCGCGTCGAGTTCCGCGCGCCCGACTCCTCCGGCAACCCCTACCTCGCCTTCTCGGCGCTGCTCCTCGCGGGCCTGGACGGCATCAAGAACAAGATCGAGCCGGCCGAGCCGATCGACAAGGACCTCTACGAGCTGGCCCCCGAGGAGCACGCGGGCGTCGCCCAGGTCCCGACCTCCCTCGGCGCCGTCCTCGACCGCCTGGAGTCCGACCACGAGTTCCTCCTCCAGGGCGACGTCTTCACGTCCGACCTGATCGAGACCTGGATCGACCTCAAGCGCACCCAGGAAATCGCCCCGTTGCAGCTGCGCCCGCACCCGCACGAGTTCGAGCTGTACTTCGACGTGTGATATCGCCCCAGGTCAGAGCGGGTTCCCGCTCCCCTGGGCCGTGTGTGGGCCGTCGGCCGTGTCCTTCCTCCCTGGAAGGACACGGCCGACGGCCTGTTTCGGGCCCCGGGCCGCGAACGGCTGTGGTCTGCCGTTCAGGTCAGTGCATCGGCCCCGCCCAGGCCGGTGACCGCATCCGGGACGCCGAACGCGGCGTCGATGGCCCTACGAGCACGGTCCCGACTGTTCGGCATGAGGTGCGTGTACGTCCGCAGCGTGAATCCCGGGTCGGAGTGACCGAGGTACTCGGCCAGGGCCTTGATGTTCTCCCCCGAGTCCAGCAGCACCGACGCGTAGTAGTGCCGCAAGGCATGCATGCCGTGCTCACGCGACGGCTTGAACCGCTCTCCAGGCAGCCGGCCCGGGATAACGCCAGCCGTAATCAGGGCGGGCTTCCACAGGTACATGTTGAAGTAGTTCCTGTTCAGCGCTTTACGCTCCCGCGAGTAGAACAGCAGCTTCGCTGTGACCGGCGGCCCGTCCGGGGTCTTCCACGGCAAGGTGACGTCGATAGGGGGCCGACGGGTGATGTGCGCGGCAAGCGCCTCCGACACCACGTCGGGCAGCGGAACGTCCCGCAGCTTGCCGCCCTTGGGCGGGGCGAACACCATCTGCGGACCGACCAGCTTGACCTGTCGCACGACGTGCACCGCTCCCCCAACGAAGTCGACTTCGTCGACGGCGAGCCCGAAAATCTCACCCTGCCGTAGACCGCACCCGGCACCGACATCGACGGTCGGCGCGTACTGGCTTGGGAGCCCGTCCCGGACCGCGATCACACGCTCACGCGTCCAGGGCTTGATCTTCCGCCGGTCCAGCTTGGGCGCCCGCACGGAGCCTGCGCGGCAGGGGTTCCGGGTCAAAATGCCGTCGTCCACGGCGGCGCCGAACACAGCGGAGACGTTCGCGAAGACCGTCCGCTGATACGACGCTGCCATGCCGGAGTCTGCGAGGGCCCGCGCCCACGTGCGGATATGGGCGGGTTGGAAGGCGCTCAGAGAGCGAGAACCGATGTAAGGGAAGGCGTGCAGCCGGAACCTCAGCTCCATGTTCACGATGGTGGAAGGGTCCGTGGTCTGGGACGCCAGCCACTGAGTAGCGAACTCCCTGAACGTCTCCTTGCCGGCTGACGGGTCAACGTACTGGCCCCGGGTCATGTCAGCCGCGATCTGTGACAGCCACGCCTCTGCGAGCCGCTTCTGTTTGTCTGGGAAGGACTTGCTGCGTTCGCTTCCGTCCGGGGCGACATAGCGGGCCCGGTAGCGGAGGCCCGTGCCGTACCGCTCGGTCTTTACCCTGATCGTTTTCCCATTGGGTGCCGTCTCGGTCTTGTACCAACGGTCTTGGATGTGGCCGGCCATTCGGTGGCGGTCCTCTCGACATGCAGCAGGGAGAGCCGCCCATGGCGGCTCTCCCTGCTGTCTCGGGGTTGGTTGGCTACGCTGCGTCCTGGTCGGTGATCTTGCGCTGGCTGACATAGGCGCGCACGTCGGCCGGGTCGTAGCGGAGGTGCTTACCGACCCGGAACCCGGGCGGCCCCGTGCGCTTCCTGCGCCACTGGTAGACGGTTTCGAGCGACACACCGAACATGTCGGCGATGTCGTCAGGGGTGAGGTATCGGTCCGGGAGACCGCCCCGGAGGGTGGCGCGAGCATCGAGCTTGGCGGGTGCGGGTGTGCTCAACGAGTCCTCCGCGAGTTGGAAATACATTGCGCTGAGTCGTGACTCATCGCGACTCAGAGCGGGTTGGCGGGGGCTTGAGTCGCGATGAGTCACGACTCAGGCAGATGTGGTGCGGACTGCTTGAGGGTGAGGCCGGTGTAGGTGGCGACCTGTTGGCCGTAGGCGTCCCGGGGCCGTGTGCGGCTGAGCTGGGGGACCACGGACAGGAGGTTGCGGCCGAAGACCTGTTTAGTGCCGGGCTTGACGCCGTTGTCCTCGGCCCAGTCCCGCCAGACCGACCACAGGGCGTCCACGGGCACGCTGCACGTGACCCCGGTGGTGCACCGTTCGCGGACGAACGCGCTGGTGGGCGAGGCGGTGTCGCGCATGGTGGTGACCGCTTCGCAGCTGGAGGCGGGTTCCGTGATCCGGCGGGTGCGCTGGAGACGGACGAGCCCTTCCAGGGCCCAGTTGAGGATGCCGGGCATCTCGGCGATCAGCCGGTCGGTGAGGGTGGGGTCTTCCTTGCCCAGCCACGACAAGCGGGTGTTGAGCAGGACGAACCGGTTCGCGATGACGCCGGAGGAGTCGCCGAACTGAGGCAGTTCGTTGGACAGGATCACCAGCCGGGAGGGCAACTTGCCGGTCCACGGCTCGCGGTACTTGCGGTCGATGTCGATGGTGTCCTCGCCCGAGATGGTCAGCAGCCGCTCCACCACCTGGGTGTTGTCGTTGCCGGACAGCCGGGCGTCGGAGATGACCGCCAGTGACTTCCCGATGAGCGTGGACAGGCCGAAGTTCGAGCCGAGACCGGCGAGGGTCGGCCCGGCCAGGTTCTCCTTGCCGACCAGCGCTTTCAGCACCCGGGCGATCGTGCCCTTCCCGGAGCGGGACGGCCCGACCATGAGCAGGATCTTCTGTAGGTCGGTGCGACCCGACAGGACGTAGCCGAACCACTCCTGAAGCGCAGTGATGGAGTCGGGGTCGTCGGGCCAGACGTCGGACAGGAAGCGCTCCCAGTCCGGGGCCGTGGCGTCGGGATCGTAGTCGAACGGGACGGACACAATGTTGAAGAACCCGGCGGTGTGCGGCAGCAGGGCGCGGTCGCGGATACGGAGAAGGCCGTTCCCGCACGCGACGATCGGCCCGTCCAGCGGGGTACTCGCGCCGGCGCGGTCGACCCATGACGGGGTGTCGGTGTCGGTCGGCAGCAGGGTGACGGAACCGAGGGCATCGAGCAGGTTGCTGATCTTCTGCTTGGTGGGCGCCCAGTCGCGTTCCTCGGTCTCGCCGTCCTTGGTCGGGGCCCGGTAGACGGCGTACTCCAGCCGCTCGTACATGGCCTTGCGGACCTGGGCTTCATCGATCTCACGCCAGCACGTGCCCTGCCACCGCATCCAGGATGCCCGCCAGCGCCGGTGGGTGAGCTGTCCGTCCTCGGTCTGCCAGTCGGGCAGGAGACGCCGGGCGACAGCAAGCGGGTTGGAGGGCGCGGGCAGCTCCTCGGTGTCGGTCATGCGGCGGCCCTCTCGTCCGCGTCCGGCGCGGGCGTGCCGGTGCAGAAGTGCTTGTGGGCGGCGTACTCCGTGACCAGGGCGGCCACGGCGTCCTGTCCGCGGGCAGTGCGGGTCTGGCCGCAGGGGCAGGCGTAGGCGGCGGTGGGGGTGCCGTCGTAGCGCTTGGCCCAGCGGGCGCCGTCGTAGTGGTGGCGGTAGACCGGCGGGGCGGAGATCCGGATACCGGGCCGCTCCGGTGTCGGGTCCTCGGCGTCGTGGCCGGTGTGGTCGGTCGGGTGCGGGTCAGGGAGAAGAGTATTTCGGACGCCCTGACGGGCGGCGCCTTTCGGCTCGCCCACGGCCGCACGGGGCACAGCCTGTTCGGCGGCGCGGGGCTGGCCGGGGGTGGGGGTGACGCTCTTCAGGGAGGGGCGGGAGGGGGCGTTCATGCCGCCTGCCTGCGGGCATGGTTGTGGCGGATGGACCAGTTCAGAGCGCTGCGGAGGGTCGAGCGGCACTCGGCCGCGGACAGTCCGGCCGCCTCCCCCGCCTCCTGAAGAGCCTGTTCGACCACGTGCCGGGGGAGGTCGCCCCACGCGACGAACCGTCCCAGGGCGCGCGCCGCCCGCAGCAGCACCGCATTCCGCGCCCCGGACGGGGCCGAAGCCACGTTCCGCGCCTCGTTGTTGAGTGCCACGTCCGCGTATCGGCGGGATTGCCCCGTAGCGGCCACGGACGCCCCCTGAGGCGCTTTGGGGGCCGGGCGGAGGATGCTCAGCAGCCATCCGGGCACAGCGGCAGCCTCAGGGCCGCACAGCGCCTCGTACGTCCCCGCCGGGGTGGTGCTGCCCGCGGCGACGACGTAGCCACCCCACGCCCGGGTGTCCACCAACTCACCAACAGTTCCTGCCGTGTTGGTCAGCCTCGCCCCGGCGGGGGCGGTGAAGTACAGGTGCGTCCCGCCGCTCGCGGTCCGGGTGCGGTAGGTGGCGGGGACGGCGTGGCCGGCGCGCTCGCAGAGCGCTCGAAAGGTCTCCGCGCCGCCAGGCGCGTCCGGACTGCTCTTGTCCTTGGGCATGTCCAGGTCGACCACGACCAGCCCGGACGGGCCGCACGCGATGCCGACGTTGTACGGCGCCCGGTTCCAGGCGGCGTGGATGCGGGCGGGGTCGGTGGTGGCGCGCTGCTCCCACTTCAGGTGGCCGTTCGCGCACGGGCCGGTGCCGGGGCAGGACGTTTCCCCGTGCAGGGCGGGCCGCTTGGTGCCGGGGCGCAGGGGGAAGACATGCCAGCGGCGTGCGGCGGCGTCCAGCGCGGCGTTCAGCAGCGCGGGACGGGCGTCATGGGTCATGCTGTGACCTCCACTGTTCAGTTGGGTGGAACGAGGGCGGCCCCGGTCTTTGGCGAGAGGGGGCCGCCCTTGGTGCATCTAGAAGGGGGGTTCGGTGCTCCACGGGTCGCGGTAGGCGGCGCGGCGGCGCAGCGGGCGGGGCAGTCGCGGGAGCGGGAGCAGGACCGCGCACCACGGGGTGGAGCAGTCGCAGTGGTACCAGTGGGTGCCGGCGTACTCGCCGGTGTCGTCGCCGTAGTCGAGGGCGATGCCGCCCTCGCCGTGGCAGTCGGGGCAGTTGGGCCGGGCGGCGTCGAGCAGGGTCAACGCCCGGCGGGGACAGCCGATGACCCGCAAGCGGAGTCGCATCACAGCGGTCGGTCTCCTTCGCTCAGCCGTGGAAGTGGTTGCGCTTGATGACCGCGCGGCGGATGTTCACCGTGGTTCCCGCCTTGTGGTGGCCCTTGGCAGTGAGTGCCTGGACGGCGATGAATCCGCCGAGGAGGACGGCGGCGAGGGTGATGAGCTGGGTGATGAGCGCGGTCAGGGCGGTGATGAAGGTGGTGAGCATCAGCAGCCCGCCGCAGACGGCGAGGAACCCGACGCCGCCGAGGGCGACGTTGACCGCCGCACGGGAGAGGGCCGGCTTGACGGCGACGGGTTCGGGCTGGGGGTGAGGGACGGCGTAGCCGGTGACGACTCGCCCGTCCGGCAGGAGGATGCTCGCCGTGGCCGGTACCGTGTCCGGCTGGAGCGGTACGAGCGGCGCCGGGACCACCACGGCCGGGGCGACGGGGCTGGACTGATGGACCTCGACGGCCCTCAGTACGGGCGCGGTGTGGTCGTTGTGCGAGTGCATGCGGAATCCCTTCCGGGCATGGCTCAGGGAGGCGGAGGCACCCCCTTCCGAGGTCGCTCTGGAGGGGGTTTCGGGGTGCTGACCTGCGGGCCTCCCTGACTCCCTGAACGATCATTCACGCAGGTCAAGGCCAGGGAGGCGGGTCAGGGAGGGGTTCAGGGAGTTCTCCCTGCCTCCCTGACCCTGCACGGTCCGGCTCCCTGCCGTCAGACGGCAGAAGCGGAACCGGTGTCGTCGCGGTCGGCGAGGGCGCGGGTGAGGCGGTCGCGGCTGATGACCATCACGCCGTCGGACTTGTAGGGTTCGGCGCCGGTGCCGTCGAGGACGCGCTTGAGGTCGATGAACGACCAGCCGCCGTACGCCTGCGGGTTGAGTCCGGCGAGCCGGGTGATGATCTCCTGCGTCCGCACCCGGGCGTCGGTCCCGACCACGCCGGCGATGTCGGCGAGCGGGTCGCGGTCCTCCCCGCGGTCGATGCCGTGCAGGGTGGTGACCCCGTCGCGCAGGGCCTTGGCCCGGTCGGTGATGGCCTTGGCGTCCGTGTCGTTGATGAAGTGGGTGCGCACGGTGATGGAGGTCTGGCCCTTGGGGATCTCGATGCCGTCGGAGGCGACGACGAGGGTGCCCTTGTCGAGTCCCTGGCGCAGCAGGTGCGGGGCGGCGCCGCCGTTGACGGCCTTCTCCCCGAGTGCCATGACGGCCTGCGATTCGGTGCCCAGGGCGAGGGATGCACGGGTGTGGGCGCCCTCGCGGACCAGCTTGGGGAGGTTCTGGTCGGTCGGGTCCTGGGTGCCCTCCCACATCAGCACGTCGACCACGCGGCCCTGGTTGTGGACCTTGCGCACGGCCATGAAGTAGCGGGAGGTGGCCTTGGAGCCGCCGTAGGGGCGCTTGTCGTCGTCCACGGCCGGGCACATGAACGCCACCTGCGCTTCGTCCACCAGCCCGATGAGCGGGGTGAACACCGCGTCGGGGTTGGTGCGGCGGGTCTCGATGCGGCGGTTCATCTCCTCGACCAGGCCCTCCACCATCTCGGTGGCCTCGATGACCTGCTCGTCGGCCGGGCCCTGGATGAGCACGGTGGCGATCCCGTCGAACATGGCCCAGTCGCCGGCGCCCTTGAGGTCCGCGATCCGGAACTCGACCGTCTTGTCGAGCGCCGCCCACAGGGCGAGGGCGCGCAGGGCGGCGGTCTTGCCCTGGTTCGAGAGGCCGGTGACCAGCAGGTGGCGCTGGTACAGGCTGATCGCGGCGGCGTCGCCGCGCAGGTCCTGACCCCACGGGGCCTTGCCGGTCTTGTAGTTGGCGGTCAGGGCGTCGTCGGTCGTGAGCGGGGACGGGCCGATCGGCTCGTCCAGGGCCCCGGAGTCCGCGATCCACAGCCGGACCGTCCGCGCGGCCTGGGGGATGGTGACGAACACCTCGTGCTCGTGCCTGCTGAGGTTTTCGGCGAGCTTGCGGCGCCTGCCCTGCACCTCGTTCGTGGACACCCCGGACGGCAGGGTCACGTCGACCTCGACGCCGCATCCGGCGATCGTGATCGGGGACAGCATGGAGGCGCCGGCGTCGCCCATCTCCGTGATGGCCTTGCGCAGCGCGGGCACGCCGAGGTCGCGCAGGGCCTTGACCACGATCGACGGTGTGATCGGCTCGCCCTCGCCGGAGCGGGCGTTGGGCGGCAGGGCCCACTGGGGGGCGGCGTGCTGGTGGGCGCCGACCGACCACAGGGCGAGCAGGGCGAGGAACGGTCCGATCGTGATCGCGGGACCCCACACCACCCGCACGATCGTGACCATGAGGTCGATGAACCTGACGACCGCCATCAGCGGCGTGACCACCTCGCCGGGGTCCTTGGTGGCAACGGCCATGGCGACGCCGAGCAGGACCAGGCCGCCGACGCCCATACCGGCGCTGATCCCGACGCCCTTGGCCGCGTCGAGGGGGGAGTGGAGGAGGTCCATGCGGCGGCGGTGGCGGGCTTCGCGGTAGCGCTGGCCGCGCTCTTCCCACTCGGCGGCGGCCTCGTGGTTGCCCGCGGCTTCCGCCGCGCGGAGCATGCGTTCGTAGCGGGCGGCGGTGCGGCCGTCCCAGGTGCGGCGGGCCACGATCCGGGCCCCGCCGGCCAGGTAGAGGGAGTGGCGGGCCATGGCGCGGGCGGCCGTGCGCGTGTTCTCGTGCGTGAGGGCCGTCCGGACGGTGCGACCGGAGCGCACCCACAGCGGCACCGGGGGCGCGGCGGGCGGGTCGGGGACCACGGTCAGCTCGGTCACCGGACCGGCCTCGGGCTCAGGTTCGAGGGTGGGTTCCTTGTGCAGGTGGACGACGGTGCCGCTCATGACGGCAGACTCCTGACTGCCCCAAAAGGGGGGGGCGGGAAGTTGAGGGGTGCCGGGGCGGCCGGGTCCGTGGCAGGGGCGGCCACCCCGGGGCGGTGGTGTGGGCGGGTCACGCGCCGGGGCGGGCGGCTACCACCACCGGGACTGCTTCTTGGGCACGATGTAGGGGCAGCCGTTGACCATGTGGTCCACGCACTCCGGGCAGTCCTCACGCGGGCCCAGGTGGCGGTGGGCGTTGCGGGAGTCGTAGGCGTGCCGCCAGCACTGCGGGCACTCGCCGGGAGGCGTGTCGTTGGGGTCCACGCTCACCACCACCCGGAGGACTTCTTCGCCGCGCGGTCGGCGGCGGCCTCGTTCACGACGCGCTGACGCTCGACCTGAAGAGCGGTGATCTCGGCGACGAGGCGGGTCTCGGCGCTCTGCCACGTCGTGTCCAGCTGGCGGTCGGCGCGGGCGGTGCCGTTGCCGCGGTGCAGGCTGTAGGCGCCGGAAGCGACCGCGCCGAGCACGGCGCGGCGCTCACGGCCGTCCAGCGGCCACACCTCCCGCTCGCGGACGGCCTCAAGCTTGCGTTCGGTCTCGCGGATCGCCTTGTCCAGACGGCGGGTGTCGGGCTTGCCCATGTCAGGCACTCCTCAGAGCTTGGGGGTCGGGGAAGGCACAGGGCACGCACGCGCCGAGCGAGGCGGGGATGACGTAGCCGGCGTCACGGCCGCAGGCCGGGCACATGCGGCGGGCGCGGTTGGCCTTGGCCAGGGCCGCCCACCGGGCCTCGGTCATGGGCCGGACGGGCTTGGCGAGGTCGACGCGGTAGAGGTAGGCGACCAGCGGCCCGCGCCGACGGCGCGGGCGCTCCAACTGGGCGGCCACCGACTGGCCACCGGGCCGCAGCCCTTGGGCGCGGAGCTGTCGGCGGGTGGCGTATCCGTCCGGGGCGAGCCGCCACCGGTAGACGGGAAGGGCGCCCATCACTGACTCGCGATGGCGAGTTCAGCGTGCTCGCCCGCGGCGGGGTCGCGGTGTTCGGCGTAGCGGTGGGAGACCCAGCCGACCGACCAGCCGCACAACTCCGCCGCCGACCGGACCGACAGCCCGGCACCGAACGCGGCGGCCACGATCTGGCGGGCCTCGTCCTCCGGGAGCTTGATTGTGGCCGGGCCGCGCTCCAGCAGCGCGGCGCGTTCACGGGCCGCACGCTCCTCGCGTCCACGGCGTTCACGCTCCGCCGCCGCAACACGCTCGCGCTGCTCTGCCTCGGCCCGCTGCCGGGCCTGCTGTTCACGCAGCAGCCGCTCCTGCTCACGCTGTTCACGCTCGCGTTCACGGCGTTCACGGGCCTCCCGCTCGGCAGCCTCCGCGCGGTCGCGGGCCTCGCGCTCCTCGCGCCGCTGCCGCTCTTCACGCTCGGCCGCCTCACGGGCGAGGGATGCCTCGTGTTCACGCTGTTCACGCGCCAGCACGGCGGCGTGCTCGCGCTCCTCCCGCGCCTCCGCACGAGCCTGTGCGGCGCGCTCGCGGGCCGCTTGCTCCCGCCGCTCCCGTTCGGCCTTCTGCTCGGCCTCCAGGGCCGCGACCGCGCGGGCGATGGCGCGACGGTAGGCAAGGCTGGTCTCGGCCGTGACGATCAGCAGCAGCGGCGCCACCGAGTGGACCGCCACGCCCACCAGGTCTTTCTTCAACGCGGAGTCCGCCGTGTTCAGGGCCAGCGTCATGAAGCCGGTCATCCACCGCAGCACGATGGGCCACCGGCCGCCGTGCCCGCCCAACCGGGCGAGCACGTCATCGAGCTTGACCACGATGACCACGGCGGCATCCACCACGAGAGGCAGGATCGGCGCCGTCCACGCCCACCGGTCGGACGTGTGCTCGGCCATCAACGGTGTCACGGTCAGGACGGAGAAGAGCATCGCCCCGCACACGATCAGCCACGTGCCGCCCGACAGAGCGCGCTCCGCTGAACGGGTCTGAACACTGTTCACGCCGCCCCCTCAACCGGCTTCGCGGCAGGCACGTGGAGGCGGCGGAAGCCGTTGGACGCGGCGTTGTAGATGAACTCCTCACACCGCCACATGAACGCGGCGGCCGGGCGTTCACCACAGGGGTACCACCGGGCCCCGGCGGGCACGCCGTGGGTCGCGGTGTCCGCGCGGGCATCCTCAAGGGAGGCGTAGATGGTGTGCGGCTCGCCGCGGTGCAGCAGCACCGTCAGCGTCCGCCCCTCCATCGACTCTCCCTCCAACTCCTCTCGGAGTCGGCGGATCTCGTTGTCCTTCAGCAGCAGCTCCTGCTGCGCGGCGGACAACGCGTCCATGGCGTGGGAGAGGAGGACGCCCACCTCGTCGGTGGTCGCCTCCGCCCGCTCCGCACGGTCCGTGGCCGCGTACAGCTCACGGGCGTGCCGGACGAACGCCTTGTTCGCCTCCGCCCCGGCCTGCCGGGCACGCTCGCCGGCGGCGCGGGTGTCGTGTTCGAGCTGGGCGAGGCGGGCCCGGGTGACGATGCGGATCACGCGGCACCCCCGAACGCGAGCAGGGCGGTGATCACGAGGAGGGCGCCGCCGGCGAGGGTGAGGTCGACCGCGCGGCGCAGGCTGCGGAACTTGCCGACCGCGAGCCGGGACAGCCCCGCGACGTCGGCCGCCAGGTCCTGGGACAGGGCGTCGGTGATCTGCTCGGGGGTGAGGGTGGCCCACAGCGGGAAGCCGTGGCGGCCGCTCAGGTGGGGGCGGACCGACCACAGCAGCAGTCCGGCCGCCACGAGCAGCAGTCCCATACCGGCGCCGCCGACCAGGCGGGCGGGCACGGTGAGGTGGAGGCTGTGGCCGACGCTCCACGCCCCGGCGAGGACGGCGCCGACGAAGGCCAGCAGGAGACTGGTCTTGCCGTCGGTCCGGGAGATCTCCGACTTCACCTCGGCGTGCGCGGCCGTGAGGCTCTGTCCGGTGGTGGCGCTCATGCGGCACCCCCGGGCAGGCTCGCCGCGGCGGTGCGGGTGGCCAGTGCGGCCCGTTCCGCGAGGACCCGGCGGCGGGCCCGGCGGATGCGGCGGGCGTCCAGCTCGGTCGGGGTGCGGTCGGGGGTGATGATCTGGGCGTCGAGCAGGTCGACGTCCGCCAGGATCAGCGGGATCTCCTGCTCGATCGCGTCCAGCTCCGCGCTGGTCGGGTCCATGAAGTCGGCGAACGCGGTCACCGCGTCCAGAACAGTAATGTGGTCCATCGGGTCGTGTGTCCTCTCACAGGTGGTTGTGCGGCCCGAACAGCGGCCCCGGTGCTCGAACACCGGGGCCGCGCGCCGCTCAAAGGGACTTCCTGTCGATCAGTACCGGGGGTTCGCCGCGTGCTTCGCCTCGTGGGCCCTCTTGCCGGCGATGGCCTTCTTCTGGTCGGCCCACCCGCCCTGCGACCTGCGTCCGCAGTCGCACTTCCAGATGAACCACCAGTGCTTGCCGTTACTGCTGGTCGTGACGCGTGTCCTCGGCGGCATCGCCGCGTCCTCTCTGCCGGTGTCCAGGTGGTGGTGCGTGCCCCGGGCCAGATTCGATCCGGCGCCCTCACGGCGGGATGCCGGGGCGGGTGGACTCAGCCCACCGAGCAGGAACGGGCGTGCTGTTCCGCCCACTCGTGTGCATCCGCCTCACGCACCGACTTACTGGAACGCCGGCACCCGAAGCAGTGGCCCTCATAAGCGCCGTGGCAGCCGAACGCCCATTCGTCGATCTCTTCCACGATGATCCGCTGACCGGCCTTGTTCGTCCTGACCATGAGAAGTCCTCTCTCTGTGTGTACGGAGGCGGTATCCCGGCTCCCCGCACTCCCACCCGTCCGACCACTCCACAAAGGGCGGGCGTACGGGCGGGAGAGGCAGCCGACGCGATGCTCAGCACCGCGACACTGGCGGACCGGGAGAGGAATCAGAGCGCCGACGGCCGGTCCATCCGGCGGCGCCTTGGTATGTCGTCGGTCCATGACCGACCTCCCGCAGATCGCAGGGACACGGCTTCACCGGCACGCCGTTGCCACGGCACACCGGCCCCGAGCCGGAAGAATCGGGCGCGTCATCGTCACTGCTCTGACGCCAGCAGGGCGGCCCACACCAGGCGGCACCCCACATCAAGGCGGGGTGTTCTCCGGAGCTGATGGGCTTGGCATTGCCGCCGTCGACATCACCCGGCCGACGCGGGGGCGGTCTCACTCTTGCCGCCACGTGCGTTGGAGCCCCGCTGTACTTCCCCACACCCGAGATCGGGTGGCGCCTGCCAAGCGCATAAGGGGGAGAACGACGTTCATCACGGTGATTTGCCTCCGGACCCTCGCCCTAGGCACCTACCGAGACCGCCGCTCTCGCGTCAGCCCCGCACGATCACTGTTCAGTTCTCAACCAACGGATGCTGCCTTCGTACTCACCCCTGCGGGCTTTCCTCCGGGCGTTCATGCAGGTCAAGCACACGAGTCGGAAACCCCCTTTCTTGCTTAGGGGGGGTTTCCGTCTCGCTTGATAGGTACCGTAGGCAAAGCTGTCGGTGCGCGCAACCCCCTCTGGCGGTAGAGTTTGATAGCCCCCCTAGGCGACGATGGGAGAACAGTGCACGACGACATGAAGCGGGTCTCTGAGATCGCGACCCCGGTCGACCGCGCCAAAGCCGCGATTGACCTGATGGCGACGTATCAGGGGTGGGTGCTGGAGTTGTCCCGCATCCGCCGAGAGGCCATCGAGGAGGCGCAGGGGTCCGGCATGACTCAGGCTGAGATCGCCAAGAGTCTCGGCGTGAGCCGCGGGCGTGTCGGGCAACTCGCTTCCGCCGGTCCACCCCCGGAGCGAGCATTCTTCGGCACGGACTCGGTGACCGTCTCGCTCGGCGGCAAGTACGAAGCCGGCAAGGGACCGGACGAGAATCCGAGCGAGGTCGTGACGAGGGAGGACCTCGACAACTTCGAGCACCTGCGCAAGTTGCTGAGCGGGATGAAGCTCGATACCGCGTACGAGGTGATCCCACCGACCGGAATGATCAACCTGAACCGCGACAACCACGTGGTTATCTGCGGCCCGCGTCTCTCCCCGATCATCGCGCAGGTACTCGAAGGGGACGACAACCTACGGTTCGCCAAGGATCAGGCGTGGCACCTGGTGGACCAGGCGGCGGGGACCACGTACCGCTCCCCGATGGATGAGGACGGCTCCGCAGGGGATGTTGGTTACCTGGGACGGCTTCCTCGCCTCGACGGACGGGGGACGTTCCTCTACATCGCCGGAATCCATGCCATCGGCGCGAACGGAGTTGTGCACTACCTCGAAAACAATCTCGCAGAGCTGTACAAGGAGGTTCGCACGCGCCGGTTCTCCACGCTCATCTCATGCCGTTACAACCCCAAGACGCTCGATGTGCTGGAGAGCCGCCGCGTCACCCCGCTTTACCGACAAGAGGGCTGATCATGCGCGTTTGTTTTGACACACGTCCGGGGGGAGCCAATCCGAACGAGGACTGGGTGGGCGGCACCCCGACGCTCGCCGTTGTGCTGGATGGCCTCAGCACCGCGGGCCTGACTACAGGATGCCGTCACGGCGTCCCGTGGTACGTCGCTCACCTTGGTAGCCAGATCGTCTCCGCCCTTTCTGCGTCGGATCGGCCACTTGCGGACGGGTTGGCCGATGCCATCGCACGCGTAGCGGAGTTGCACCCCGGGTGTGATCTCGACAACCCAGGGACACCGTCGGCCACAGTCGCGATCCTGCGAGAGAACTCGGGGTCCATTGACCATCTGGTTCTCGCGGACTCACCCGTCGTCTTCGACGGATCCGACGGCATCTCGGTGATCACGGATCTCCGGGTGGACGAAGTGCTGCCCGACTTGAAGGCCGAAGTCGAGCAGCACGAAACCCACACCGCCGAGCACAGGGAAGCGCTACAGAAACTCGTGTCCGCGCAGCGGCAGGTGCGTAACACCCCCGAGGGGTACTGGGTAGCAGCGGCTGTTCCCGAAGCAGCGAAGCACGCTCTGAGCGGCACGGTCCCCGGTACCGACGTACGCGCCGCGGCTGTGATGTCCGACGGCGTATCGCGACTCGTGACCGAGTACGGGATGGCCACATGGCCCGAAGTGTTCGACATGCTCAAGGCGGGTGGACCCTGTGAATTGATCGATACCGTCCGCAAGGTCGAGGCGACGGACCCCACCGGCCGCCGCTGGCCCCGGTACAAATCCGGCGACGACGCCACGGTGGCGTTCTGCCAGTGGTGAGCGGCCACCGGGCCGTCTTCGGGCCGTCCGGGGATGGCCAACGACTACCACCAACGACAGGCAACAACAGCGTTCGCGCTGCTCAGAGTGCCCCCACCAAGAGGGCTCCGAGGTAGCGGCGTCGCAACATCACTTCTTCGACGTGTGATCGAGCCGTCACCGGGCCCGCCGTACGACGGGCCCACGTGACCCCCACACACACCGGGGCCGCCTCCCTCATAGGAGGCGGCCCCGGACGTATGTCACACCCCGGGTGCGTCAGGGCACCACGACCACCACCACGGGGGAGTTGTAGCCGTAGCCGAAGCCGTTGTTGAAGCCGAAGAAGCCGCCGCGGTTGAAGCCGCGGTTGAAGTTGTTGAAGCCGAAGCAGTTACGGCCGTAGCAGCCGCGGTTGGTGGAGACGTGGGTCTGGGTGGTCGCCGACGCGGAGCCGGCGGTGGCGACGGTGGCACCGCCCGCCAGCAGAACGCCGACGGCGGACACCGTGGCGAGACGCCTCGCGCGCTGTGCATTCATCGAACTGCCCTCCTTCCATTCCCCCGGCACCGTTTCGGGCACCGGAAGATGGCCGCACCCGCGCTGTCGGCGGGACGCGGTCGTGGGTGATGCCGCCTGGATTCAGGAAGCAGGGCTGACGTTCCCCTGGTCGACGGGGATGGCGCACGTCCGGCGCACCCTGCGGCGCGGCTCTGCTGAAAATGCTAGCGGCCGGATCAGCACCCGGCATCCGGACGCGAATCGGGCGTAAACGGGCTGCTCAGAGCCGCTGTGCAACCTTTCGTACCGCTCGGGCTTCCTACTTCCGGGGGCCCCACGGGATCATGCCCCCGCAGCTGTCCGGACGAGAGAGGTTGAACGGGGAATGTCTGAACAGGACGACTGGGAGCGGGAGTTCGATCATGGTTGGGCGAATTCCGCCCGGCACAAGGAGCCTTCCGCCCGCGCCCGGATGCTCGCCGCCCGCTGGAAGGAGAACCCGCCGGACCCGGCCCCCTTCCGCGCCGACCCGGAGCTCACGGGGTCCCGCCGCTCGTCCTGGGTGTCGACCGCCGTGGTCCTCGGCTGCGTGGCCGCGGTGATCGTGCTGCTGGGGTACGCTCGGACACGGAACGGTTACTGATCGGTCACCGAGGGTGGCGTCGAGGGCGACGAGAGCCGCCGGTCGGCGAGCGGGGCCTGTCGGCCCCCTCGCCATACCGTGCCGCAGGTGCACACTGGACAGCGGGACGAAGGTGCCCGACTGCGGGGTGATGCAAGATGCAGAGCCGCTTTAGGAGCGACCGGCGACTGACCGTGCGGATGACGGTCACCATGTTTCTGCTCGGACTGCTGTACGTGGCCTTCATCGCCGCGCTGCTCGTACTGCTGAAGTCCTGGCTGCTGGTCGTCGTCCTGATGGGCGCGATGTTCGTGGCCCAGTTCTGGTTCTCCGACCGGATCGCGATGTTCGCCATGCACGGGCGGGTCGTGGAGCGCGAGGAGTATCCCGAGCTGCACGCGGTGGTGGACCGGCTGTGCGCGATGGCGGACATGCCGAAGCCGACGGTCGCCGTGTCCGAGATGGACATGCCGAACGCGTTCGCGACGGGACGCAATCCCGATCACGCCGTGGTCTGTGTGACCACCGGGCTGCTGCGCCGGCTGGAGCCCGGAGAGCTGGAGGGCGTGCTGGCGCACGAGCTGTCGCATGTGGCGCACAAGGACGTCGCCGTGATCACCATCGCCTCCTTCCTCGGCGTGGTCGCGGGCCTGCTGGTGCGGTTCGCCTTCTACTCGCAGATCTTCGGCGGGGGCCGCAGGGACCAGAACACCGCCGTCGTCTTCGCGGGCGTGATGGGCGTCTCGGCGGCCGTGTACGCGATCAGCTTCCTGCTGATCCGGGCGCTGTCGCGGTACCGGGAGCTGGCCGCCGACCGCGCCGCCGCGCAGCTGACCGGGCGCCCCTCGGCGCTGGCCTCGGCGCTCACCAAGGTCACCGGGGACATCGCCCGCATCCCGACCAAGGACCTGCGCACGGCCCAGGCGTTCAACGCCTTCTACTTCACCCCGGCGACCGGCAAGGAGCCGGGCATCGAGCGGTTCTTCTCCACCCACCCGACGCTCCAGCAGCGGCTGGACCAGCTGGGCCGGATCTCGGCGGAGCTGGGCGAGACGGCCGTACCGCCGGAGGCCGACCGGGCATGAGCGGAGCGGGAACCGGGACATCACGGGTGGCACGGACATCACCACAGAAGGCGGGCTGAGCGTTGGGGTTGCTGGACATCCTGCTGGGGCGCACCAAGCCCGTCGCCCCCGATCTCGACCAGCTCTTCGCGCTGCCCTCGGCCGCCATCACGCTCCAGGCCGCGATGGGCTTCACGCCGACCGGCCGGGGCGCGGTGTGCTTCGCGACCGTGGAGGGCGCGGCCTTCGAGCAGACCCACCGGGAGGTGCAGGCGCTGCTGGACGCGGACGCGGAGCGCGCCGGATCGCCGGTGGAGCTGCACCGGGACGACTACGGCTACTCGTGGCTGGTCTCCCGCCGCTCCCCCGACCAGCTGCCACAGCTGGTCAACGATCTGCACGCGGTGAACAGCTCCCTGGAGCTCAACGGCTTCGGCCCGCAGCTGCTGTGCTCGCTGGCCGGCTTCGCCGACGACACCGGGCGCGCCCTCGCGCTCGTCTACCTCTACAAGCGGGGCACCTTCTACCCCTTCGCCCCGCCGGCCGGGGGCGGCGAGCGCCGGGACAACGCGCTGGAGCTCCAGGTGCGGTCCGTACTCGCCGACGATCTGCGGATCGAGCAGGACCTCTCCCGCTGGTTCCCGGTATGGGGCGCCCCCGGTCTGTGATTCTTCCAGCGGGGTCCGTGCCGTGGGTGGATGGCAGGTGGTGGCGCTCGGGCCCGGCACGAGGCGTTGTCCACCCGCACGAGGCGCTGTGCGGCCGCGCCGACTGCTCCCGGCTCGAACTCCCGGACGTCGAGCACAAGTTGGGCCTGTGGCTTTGCGAACGCCCCGAGGACGGACGGCGGTTGGTGGCCGTGCTGACGGCGGCGCCGGGCAGCCCGGTCGGAGTGCTGCCCGGCGCCTGGGTGGATCAGCGGCTGTAGCGCATGAACGCCCGCACCATGCGGCATGTGGTGTCGGACGGCGGGCGCATGCCGATCGACTCGGCGGTGTCCCGGATGGTGTCGTCGCGCGCCTGGTCCGGCAGGTAGACACCGGAGTCGAGCAGGGCGATGGCCAGGCGCATGGCCTTCAGGCGCCGGTTGTGCGAGACGTACCACTCCCGGGGGCGCCCGGCCGGCAGGGCCCGCTTCGTGGTGGGCTCGTACGGCGAGTCGAAGAGCACGGGGTGCTGGGCGGTGGACTGGGTCGGCGACGGCTTCGGCTTGAGAGCGGCAGCGGGCACGGGCATCCTCCAGACGCGATCAGGGCACCGGCCGGCGAGCCCGGCGACACCCTCGAACACTGCTTCTATTCTACGGCGGACCACTGACAAAAGGCCCTGGCCACAAGGGCTTTCGGGGCCACCGAGGCAGGGGTGGTGAACGGGTTTTCGCGTACCGTGGGGCCATGGAGATCTGGATCAATCCGGCCTGTTCGAAGTGCCGCAGCGCGATCAGCCTGCTCGACGCCGAGGGGGTCGGGTACACCGTGCGGCGCTATCTGGAGGACGTGCCGAGCGAGGACGAGATCAGGGCCGTACTCGGGCGCCTCGGCCTGGAGCCGTGGGACATCACCCGGACCCAGGAGGCGGCCGCCAAGGAACTGGGGCTCAAGGACTGGGCCCGGGACGAGGACTCCCGGGACCGCTGGATCCACGCGCTGTCCGCACACCCGAAGCTGATCCAGCGGCCCATCATCACGGCGGACGACGGCACGGCCCTGGTGGCCCGGACGGAGGAGGCGGTACGGGAGGCGATCGGGCACGGGGCGACGTCCGGGTGACGGGGTGCCGAGGGTGATGAGACGGAACGCCTCTCAATGGCGGAACGCGCCACACCGACCGGTTCATCCGAGGGGAAATCCGATTCCCCGGCCCCTGTTCCGTGAACGGATCGGCGAGGGGCGGAGACCGAAGCGGCAGTCATCACCATCGGAGATCACGCGCATGAGCGACCAGAAGAACACGGATGAATTCCCGCGGCGCCGCTTCGTCGCGCTCTCGGGCACCGTCGGCGGCGCGGCACTGCTGACCGGTGCGGGAGTCGTCGCGGGTACGAACGCCACGGCGGACACGGCGCACGGCGGGCCCACGCCCACCCCGTCGTGCTCCGCCACCCCGCCGCCCGGCGGGGCGAGCCCCTGCCCGCCCGCTCAGCTCCAGCCCCTGTGCGGCATGCCCAGCGACAACGACCTGCTGTGGAACGACGTCAAGTACTGCACGCAGGGCATCACCCCGCCGCCCTCGCAGGGCAAGCCCGACTGCCTGAAGATGACCCCGAACTACGTCGTGCTGCACGGAAGCCCGGAGAACACGCACAACTATCTCCTCCTCCCCTCGTGCCGGATCACGGGCATCGAATGCCCGTTCATCCATATGGACTCGGCGGCGAACTACTGGCACGAAGCCTGGGAGAACGCGCGGCACGGAGGGAGCGTTCCCGTGCAGTACGCGAACATCGGCCTGGGAATCAATTCTCAGCATGCGCGCCGCTATCAGCAGCTGCATATCCACATGGCCGGAATCAGACCGAGCACACAGCGGCGGCTCCAGGAACTCGAGGCCCAGGGCCGTATGGCCACCCAGCCCTCCCAATGGGCCGCCCCGGGAAACCAGGCGCCCGTGTCGGGGCCCGCGGGTTCGGGTGACCGCGTCTATCGCATCCTCAAGCTGCAGGACCTCCAGCAGAACCTCTTCACGCTGCTGTACCGGAACGTGGTGGTCCCGAATTCGCTGAACATGGCGGACCAGACCCTCATCGTGGTCCCGAAGATGACGGCCGCCGGATTCTTCGCCGGTTCCTTCTACGTCCTCAACAGCGACACCTCCCTCCACGACGGCACCAGCACCTGCGACTACCTGTTGGTGTACGGCTGACAAGGTGCCGGGGCCGGGCCGGCCGGCTTCACCTGGCCGGCCGAATCCCCTGCGTGATCCGCGGCACAAAACCCCCAGGTAACACGGGGTTCACATAAGGGCAATGGTCGGGAAACGGCCTGTTGGCAGGCTTTCGGGCAGATCGATAGACGGCGCGCGGCGCCGCACCGGCACCCGCAAGTGCGCCCGAACCACCCCGAAGGATGTGTCCCCCCGTGACCTTCAAGGCCGAGTACATCTGGATCGACGGCACCGCGCCGACGGCCAAGCTCCGTTCCAAGACGAAGATCATCACGGGTGCTCCGGCCGGTCTCGACGCGCTGCCGCTGTGGGGCTTCGACGGCTCCTCCACCAACCAGGCCGAGGGCCACGCCTCGGACCGCGTGCTCAAGCCGGTCTTCACCTGCCCGGACCCGATCCGCGGCGGCGACGACGTGCTGGTGCTGTGCGAGGTCCTGGACACGGACATGACGCCGCACGCCTCCAACACCCGCGCCGAACTGGCCCAGGTCTCGGCCCGGTTCGCCGCGCAGGAGCCGATCTTCGGCATCGAGCAGGAGTACACCTTCTTCGACGGCACCCGTCCGCTGGGCTTCCCCGAGGGCGGCTTCCCGGCCCCCCAGGGCGGCTACTACTGCGGTGTCGGCGCCGACGAGATCTTCGGCCGCGAGGTCGTCGAGGCGCACCTCGACAACTGCCTGAAGGCCGGTCTCGGCATCTCCGGCATCAACGCCGAGGTCATGCCGGGCCAGTGGGAGTTCCAGGTCGGCCCGCTCGCCCCGCTGGAGGTCTCCGACCAGCTGTGGGTGGCCCGCTGGCTGCTGTACCGCACCGCCGAGGACTTCAAGATCTCCGCGACCCTCGACCCCAAGCCGGTCAAGGGCGACTGGAACGGCGCGGGCGCGCACACCAACTTCTCCACCAAGGCGATGCGCGAGGGCTACGACGCGATCATCACCGCGTGCGAGTCGCTGGGTGAGGGTTCCAAGCCGCTGGACCACGTCAAGAACTACGGCGCCGGCATCGACGAGCGGCTGACCGGTCTGCACGAGACCGCCCCGTGGGACGAGTTCACCTACGGCGTCTCCGACCGCGGTGCCTCGGTGCGCATCCCGTGGCAGGTCGAGGTGGACGGCAAGGGCTACATCGAGGACCGCCGCCCGAACGCCAACGTCGACCCCTACCTGGTGACCCGCCTGATGGTGGACACCTGCTGCACGGCGCTGGAGAAGGCCGGCCAGGTCTGATCCGCCCGCAAGCCCTGACAGGGGCGCCCGCCGTTCGCGGCGGGTGCCCCTTTCGCATGCCCGGGTGCGCCCCTGAGGCCCCCGAGGACCCCGACCGGACCCGCGGACACCCCCCGGACTGTCCGCATACTGAGACATCGATTCGGCCTTCTCCGCGCGCACAACCCGCTGATCAGGGGCTTGACTCCGGCCCTCGGGGCTTCCGCAACGCAGACTTCACGCCAAGGACACGTCCAACCTGTGAGAGGACTCTCGTGCCCGGCGCGCGCCTCTGCTTCAATAAGCGCATGGCCAGCTTCCAGAAGATCACCGCGACGGGTCGCCACGACCTTGAGCCCTTCTGGCCCTCCCGCCAGCATCACGACTTCGACCGGGTGTGTTGTCGCGCGATGTCCGCGCGGGCCCTGTGAAGCCGTAACCCCGGCCTTCGGCCAGCGCGGAACGACGTACGTCCCGGCGCGCCCCGACCACGAATCGCGGCCGCCGACCCTCCCGACGAACCTCTCGCGCGAAAGAGCTGACCTCTCATGGCGACCACTCGTTCCGTCTCCCCCGTCTCCGCTGTCTCCCCGGCCCCCGCCACGGCCCCCCTGAACGCCCCCGCCCGGCATCGGCTGCGCGCCGTCGACCGTGACGAGGTGGTCGATGTCGCGGACTTCCTGCCGCCCGGCGCCACCTGGCTGCCCGCCCCGCAGCACACCCTGCCCGTCCTGCCCGGCCGCCCGCCGATGGTCGGCTATCTGGTGCTGGTCCCCGCCGACCAGCAGCCGCCGTTCCTGCCGGTCGCGGTGCCGGAACAGGCGGGTCCTGCAGTACGGACGGGTCCGACGGCACCGACCGCCGCCGCGGGACAGGCGGCCGGTGAGCCGCTGGTCCGGATCGACTCCGGGCGCCGTACCGCCTTCATCGAGGGCCGCGAACTCGACCTGACCTACCTGGAGTTCGAGCTGCTCGCGCATCTGGTGGCCCATCCGCACCGGGTGCACACCCGTGACCAGCTGGTCACCACGGTGTGGGGGTACGGCCATGTCGGCGACGGCCGCACCGTCGACGTCCATATCGCCCGGCTGCGCCGCAAGCTGGGCGCCGAGCACCGCCGGACCATCCAGACCGTGCGCCGGGTCGGCTACAAGTACATTCCCCCGACCGGGCGTTGACCTCACCGGTTCCGCCCTCGGCGGAGTCCCGTGCCGGCCGGACCCCGGCCGGGCAGGCTGCCCGGCATGAGACTTCTGGTGCTGGGCGGAACGGAGTTCGTGGGGCGGGCCGTGGTCGAGGCGGCCCTCGGGCGCGGCTGGGAGGTGACCGTCTTCAACCGGGGACGCCACCAGCCTCCGTCCGGGGCAAGGGTGTTGCGCGGTGACCGCACCGCGCCGGGCGGCCTGGACGCGCTCGCCGAGGGCGACTGGGACGCGGTGGTGGACACCTGGTCGGCGGCGCCCCGCGCGGTGCGGGAGACGGCACGGCTGCTGCGCGGCCGCGTCGGGCGGTACGCGTACGTCTCCAGCTGCTCGGTGTACGCCTGGCCCTGGCCGGCCGGGGCCAGGACGGACGCCCCGCTGGTCGAGGGCGCGGTGGCGGACGCCGGGCAGCGCGAGTACGCCGTGGACAAGCGGGGCGGCGAGCTGGCCGCGCTGGAGTCCTTCGGCGCGGACGGCTCGCTGCTGGTGCGGGCGGGGCTGATCCTCGGGCCGTACGAGAACGTGGGCCGGCTGCCCTGGTGGCTGGCCCGGATCGCCCGCGGAGGTCCCGTCCTCGCGCCCGGTCCGCGCGGGCTGCCGCTCCAGTACATCGACGCCCGCGACCTCGCGAACTGGCTTCTCGGCGCGCTGGAGCGGAAGTTGAGCGGGCCGTACGACCTGGTGAGCCCGCCGGGGCACACCACCATGGGCGCGTTCCTCGACGCGTGCCGCGCGGCCACCGGTGCGGACGCCGAGCTGTGCTGGGCCGATCCGCGGACGGTCCTGGACGCCGGGATCGAGCCGTGGACCGAGCTGCCGGTGTGGGTGCCGCCGGGCGGTGAGATGTACGACGCCTGCCATCGGGCCGATGCCGGCAGGGCGTCGGACACCGGGCTGGTGTGCCGCCCGGTGGCGGAGACCGTCGCGGACACCTGGCGGTGGCTGGCCTCGATCGGCGGCACCCCGCCCCGGCGGTCCGACCGCGGCGCCCCGGGCCTCGCCCCGGAGGTGGAGGCGAAGGTGCTGGCCGCGCTGCGCGAAGGCGCCCCCGACGCCGCGTCCGAGGGCGACGGCCACGGCGACGGCGACGGCGACGACGGCGACGACGGCGTGTCCGGTACCGCCCCCGAAGCCGATGGTGTACCTGGCACCACCCCCCAAGAGGGGGCCTCGGGCCAGTGACCCCCGTCGGCAGGTCGGCGAGACTCGCCGTATGAACAGCGAAAACATGCGCGACCGGGCCCGCCGGTCCCTGCTGGCCGCCGTACAGGGGCTGATGCTGGCCCTGATCACGATGCCCTTCGGCATCGCGTTCCTGGTCCTGACCCTGGTGTCCCTCGCCTTCGTCCCGCTCGGCATCGGACTGCTCACGACCCCCCTGGTGCTGACGGGGGTCAGGGCGCTGGCGGATGTGCGCCGGAGGCTGGCGGCGGAGTGGTGCGGGGTGCGGATCCGGGCGGTGTACCGGCCGATCCCGCGCGGCACCAACCCGTGGACGCGCACCTTCACGATGCTGGGCGACCCGCAGACCTGGCGGGACGTGCGCTGGCTGCCGGTGGACTTCACCGCGGGTTTCATCAGCGCGCTGCTCCCCGCCCTGCTGCTGTTCTACCCCGTCGAGGGACTGCTGCTGCCCTTCGGGCTGTGGCGGGCGTACGCCCGGGGCGGCACGTACTGGTACGCGTTCGTCCCGGTCACCGGGGAGGCCACCGCCATCGGCGCGGCCGTCCTCGCCCTCGTGATCCTGCGGGTCGCCCTGCGGTTCACCCCGGGCCTGCTGACCGCGCACTTCCGGCTCGTGCGGGCGGTGCTCGACAACAGCGAGGGCGAACTCGTGGAGCGAGTACGGGTGTTGACCGAGACCCGGCGGGACGCGGTGGACACCTCGGCCGCCGAACTGCGGCGCATCGAACGGGATCTGCACGACGGCGCCCAGGCCCGTCTCGTCGCCATGGGCATGGACCTCGGCACCATCGAGATGCTGCTCGACAAGGACCCGGAGCAGGCCAGGCGGCTGCTGGCGCAGGCCCGCCGCAACTCCGTGGACGCCCTGGAGGAGCTGCGCGACCTGGTCCGCGGCATCCATCCGCCGGTGCTCGCCGAACGCGGACTCGGCGACGCCGTACGGGCGTTGGCGCTGCGGCTGCCGCTGCCGGCCGAGGTCGCGGTGGAGCTGCCGGGCCGGGCGGACGCGCCGGTGGAGTCGGCCGCCTACTTCGCGGTCAGCGAGGTGCTCACCAACGCGGCCAAGCACGCGGGTGCCGACCGGCTCTGGGTGGATCTGCACCACACCGACGGCCGGCTGCGGATCACGGTCACTGACAACGGCAGGGGCGGTGCCTCGGTCGGGTCCGGCTCCGGGCTCGCCGGGATCGAGAAGCGGCTCGGTACATTCGACGGCGTCCTGGCCGTCAGCTCTCCCGCGGGCGGCCCCACCATGGTGACCATGGAGATCCCGTGCGTGTTGTCCTAGCCGAAGACCTCTTCCTGCTGCGCGACGGACTGGTCCGGCTGCTTGAGGCGTACGGCTTCGAGATCGCGGCGGCCGTCGAGTCCGGACCCGAACTGACGCGGGCGCTCGCCGAGTTGAAGCCGGATGTGGCGGTGGTCGACGTACGGCTGCCGCCCACGCACACCGACGAGGGCCTGCAGTGCGCCCTGGCCGCCCGGCGGGCCCGGCCGGGGCTGCCGGTGCTGGTCCTCTCCCAGCATGTGGAGCAGTTGTACGCGCGGGAGCTGCTCGCGGACGGCACCGGCGGGATCGGGTATCTGCTCAAGGACCGGGTGTTCGACGCGGAGCAGTTCGTGGACGCCGTACGGCGGGTCGCGGCGGGAGGTACGGCGATGGATCCGCAGGTCATCCAGCAGCTTCTGGCCCGGAGTTCGGCCGACGACCGGCCGCTCGGGGGGCTCACCCCGCGCGAGCGGGAGGTGCTGGAGCTGATGGCGCAGGGCCGGTCGAACGCGGGCATCGCCGCCCAACTGGTCGTCACCGAACGGGCGGTGGCCAAGCACACCTCCAACATCTTCGGCAAGCTCGGCCTGGAGGTGTCGGACGACGACAACCGGCGGGTGCTCGCGGTGCTGGCGTATCTCGACGGCGGGCCCAGCTGAGCACCGGTTCAATTCCGGTGACCCCGGGGGCACGTGTGTGCGAGGGTGACGCGGTGAACCAGGACTGGGAAGACCGGGTGGACGCCGCTTGGGCCGCCTTCGCCCGCGACGAGTACCCCGAGGAGCGCGCGGATCGGTTCCGCGCCCTGATCGACGGCCTCGTCGCCGAACTGCCCGAGGACAGCCCGCGGGGCCCCTTCGAGCGGGCCTGCGCCTTCGACTCGACCGGGCACTCGGACCGGGCCGTGCCGCTGTACCGGGAGGCGCTGGCGCGCGGCCTCGACGGCTACCGGGGGCGGCGGACCCGGATCCAGCTGGCGAGTTCGCTGCGCAACATCGGGCAGCCGGAGGAGGGTGTACAGCTCCTCATGCCCGAACTGGACGGACCGAGCGACGAGTTGGACGACGCGGTGCGCGCCTGTCTCGCGCTGTGCCTCTCCAGCCTGGGCCGCGACCGCGAGGGCCTGTCCCTGGTGATCGAGGCGCTGGCCGCCCATCTGCCGCGCTACCAGCGGTCGATGGCCAACTACGCGCGCGCCCTGGCCGGTCCGGAGGCCTGAACCGGCCGCCGCATCGGCATGTACGCGGCGCTTGACGGTGACCAACCAAGGGCTCGCTCGTTCTTCCGGACGTGCAGTCACAGGATGTAGCCCACCGTCACGCCCCCGCCGCCGCCTCCGGACCTGCCGACGTCGAGCGGGCCGAGGCCATGCTCGTCGAGCACTATCCACGGCTGGTCCGGCTCGCCCATCTGGTGCTGCCGCCGGGCCTCGGCCGCGCCCGCCGGGTGCTGACCGCACACGCCCTCACCCAGCGCGCCCTGCCCCGGGGCCGCAGGCAGGCCGACCGGATCCCGGCCCAGCCCTCGGGCCGTACCCCCACCCGCCGGGACCCCGGTGACCCGGCGGCCCGGGAGAGCGACCCCGGGTACGCCTATCTGCGCGAGCGGGTCCTGCGCGCCGCCCTCGCCGCCGCCCGCCCGCACCGCGGCCTGCCCCCGCTGCTGCCCCGTGTCTGGGGCCTGCGGCTGCTCCCGCGCTCCGGCGGCGCCGACGAACTCGCCCTGGACCAGCGGCTGTCGAAGCTGTCCGCGCCGGCCCGTGCCGCCTATGTGCTGCGCGGCCTGGACCGGCTGCCCGACCAGGAGATCCGCAAGATCCTGGACGCGGCCGGGGTGGACGACCCGGGCGGCGCCCTCGCCATGGCGAACAGCGTGCCCGCCCAGCCGGGCCTGCTCTCCTCCCCCGAGTTCGACCCCTGCACCCTCCAGGCCCGGCCCACCGATCTGCTGCGCCGCCGCCAGCACACCCGGGCCGCCCTCGGCGCCGCGGCCGCCCTCGCGGTGTGCGGGGCGCTGCTCGCGCTGCCGCACTCCGGCTGGGGCCCGGACGGCGCCGCCGCCCCCGTCTACGCCGAGAACCCGGCCGCCCAGGCCGCCCTCGACCCGGGCAAACTGACCCGGATCTCCCCCACCGCCTGGCGTTCCGCGGCCCGCACCGACTTCTCGGCCTGGCCCGCGCGCGGCCCGCTCACCGGCGACAAGGACCTGCTGCGCCGCGCCCTCGCGGTCTGGGCCCGGCCGGGGCAGAACGTCCGGGTGTCGGCCACCCCCGGCACCCAGACCGGCGGCCCCGCGGGCCCGCCCCAACTGCTGTACGCGGGGCAGGTCGACGCCGCCCGGGTGGTGATCCTCTACGACGGTCTGCGCATCGCCCGCTACGCGGAACCGGCCGACGGCACCCAGGGCGCCGCCCTGGACTTCGCCCGGGTGGACGGCGCGACCGGCGCCGAGGCGAGCGCCCTGGTCCTCGGCCGCGCCGACGGCAATGTGCAGTATCTGCTGGCCCCCTGGGTGACCAAGGCGGCCACCCGCGATCTGCTGAAGCCGGCCTCGGCGCCCACCCCGCTCACGGTCACCGGCGGTGTCACCGCCCCGCTGACCAGCCCCGCCCTGGCCACCGGCAACTGCACCTCCTGGACCGTGCTCCAGGTCTCCGGCGGCTCCGGCACCCAACTGGCCACCGACCTCGGCGAGCTGGTCCCGGCCCGTCTCACCGCGGGCCGCCCCGGCGCTCCCGGTGCGGCCGCCGGGCCCGCGGGGCTCCAGGCGTGGGCGCCGTTCGCCTGCTCGCTGGCCACCGAGCGCTCCTCGGGTGTGCGCAGCGTCAACGCCTGGGACTACGCGGAGCAGCCGCTGCCCGACGGCAGCGGGGCCGGCCAATGGGTCTGCACCCGCGCCGAGACCTGGCGCGGTGACGGCGCCGCGGCACTGGCCCAGTTCCGTGTCCCCGGCTCCCGCTACGGTGCCGTCACGGCGAAGGGCACCGATACCGCGGCCTGCGGTCCGCGCGATCCGCATGTGCTGGCCGGGGTGCTGTGGAAGTCCAAGGGCGGGCACTGGTATCTGCTGGCCGCGGGCGCCCCGGACACGGTGGCGATCCACGCGAGCGGCGGGATCACCGCGTCGGCGCCGGGCTCGCTGCTGATCTCCAAGGCCACCAAGGGGGCGCAGGCTCAGCTGAAGGGCACGCTGGCGGGCGGCAAGGCGATCGACGGGCTGCACTAGGGCCCGCGCGTACGAATGTTATTGACATTCGCGTAAACAAGCCGTGCCGGAACCCTTCTCAGAGCGCCTACCCGTCAGTACATTGACGCCATGTCTCATACGCAGGCCCGGCCGGTGGAGTCCGAGCGCATCGCGCTCAAGGCCCGCAATGTGTCCTTCTCGTGGGAGGACACACCGCTGCACTGGGTGCCCGGGGATCCGTTCACCACGCACACCATCAATGTGCTGCACCTGCTGCTGCCCGCCGGCGAGCGCTGGTTCGTGCACGTGTACAAGCAGGCGCTGCCGCTGATCAAGGACGACCGGCTGCGCGAGGACGTCATCGGGTTCATCGGGCAGGAGGCCATGCACTCCCAGTCCCATGACGAGGTGCTGCCGCATCTGCGCGAGCAGGGCCTGGACCCGACGCCGTACACCGCGCAGGTCGACTGGTTCTTCGAGAAGCTGCTCGGCGACCGCACCCTGCCGCCCGGCCGGGCGCGCCGCTGGTGGCTCCTGGAGCGGGTGGCGATCATCGCGGCGATCGAGCACTACACCGCGTTCCTCGGCGACTGGGTGCTCGGCGCGGCCGAGCTGGACCGGCGCGGCGCCGACCCCACCATGCTGGACCTGCTGCGCTGGCACGGCGCGGAGGAGGTGGAGCACCGCTCGGTCGCCTTCGACCTGTTCACGCATCTGGACGGCAGCTACCGGCGCCGGGCCCGCACCTGGGCGAGCGCGTTCTCGGCGCTGCTCTTCCTGTGGCAGCGCGGGGTCCGCTTCTTCATGGCGAACGACCCGACGCTGGCCGGCCCCGAGGCGGCCAAGGCGTCCTTCAAGGACTTCTACGACCGCGGCCGTGCGGGCGTGCTGCCCGGCACCGGTGCCATGCTGCGCTCCATCCCGCGCTATCTCGGCCGGGACTACCACCCCTCGCACGAGTTCTCCACCGCCCAGGCCGTCGCCTATCTGGCCGCCTCCCCGGCCGCGCTCGCCGCCGAGCAGGCGGAGCGTTCCCCGAAGGGTGCCGCCTGATGCCGAAGCCGCTCACGGTCGCCCTGCTCGCGGGCGCCGCCCTGCTCACCCGGAGCGCGCTGCGCCGCCGCGTCCAGGTCTCGCCGCTGTGGCCGATGCCCGCGCTGGAGACGCCGATCTCCGGGCGGCCCCGCTCCCGGGCGCTGCGGCTGCTGCTCACCGCGCACGAGACGATCGCCGACGGTGTCGTACGACTGCGTCTGGAGGGTGCGGAGTTGCCGCGCTGGACGCCGGGCGCGCATCTGGATCTGGTGCTGCCCTCGGGGCTGGTGCGGCAGTACTCGCTGTGCGGGGATCCCGCGGACACCTCGGCGTACACGGTCGCCACCCGGCTGGTCGAGGACGGGCGGGGCGGTTCGCGGGAGGTGCACGAGCAGCTGGCCGAGGGCATGGAGCTGGAGGTGCGCGGGCCGCGCAACCGGTTCCCGCTCGCCGAGGCGCGGTCGTACGTCTTCGTCGTCGGCGGGATCGGCATCACCCCGGTGCTGCCGATGCTGCGCGCGCTGCCGGAGGATGCCGACTGGCGGCTGCTGTACTGCGGGCGGACCCGGGCCTCGATGCCCTTCCTGGACGAGGTGCGGGAGCTGGCCGGGGACCGGCTGTCCCTGGTGGCGGAGGACGAGGACGGGCGGCCGGACCTGGACGCCCTGTTCACGGCGGTGGCCCCGGGCACGGCGGTGTACTGCTGCGGCCCCGAGGGGCTGATGGAGGCGGTCGCGGCGCGGGTGCCGGAGGGGGCCGCGCTGCATCTGGAGCGGTTCGCGCCGCGTGCCTCGGCGGACGGGAACACCGCGTTCGAGGTGGAACTGCGGCGCAGCGGGCGCACGGTGAGCGTGCCGGCCGACTCCACGGTGCTGGCCGCGGTGCGCCGGGAGCTGCCGGGCACCGTCTACTCCTGTGAGCAGGGCTTCTGCGGGACGTGCCAGCAGCGGGTCCTGGAGGGCGAGGTGGAGCACCGGGACGAGCTGCTCACGGACGCGGAGCGCCACGACTCGATGCTGATCTGTGTGTCCCGGGCCCGCGGCGAACGCCTTGTGCTCGATCTGTGACGCAGTGATGTGAACACCGGTTCGGGTCCGAACCGTTGACGGCCGGATCCGCTCGGTAAGGTGTTCGTATGACTACCGGGGTGCGCCGCAGGATGGGTGTCGAGGAGCGACGGCAGCAGCTGATCGGCGTCGCTCTCGACCTGTTCAGCCGCCGCTCGCCCGACGAGGTCTCCATCGACGACATAGCGGCGGCCGCGGGTATCTCGCGGCCGCTGGTGTACCACTACTTCCCGGGCAAACTCAGCCTGTACGAGGCCGCGTTGCGGCGCGCCTCGGAGGAGCTGAAGGCCCGCTTCACCGAGCCGCACGAGGGTCCGCTGGGCGCCCGGCTGCTGCATGTGATGCATCGATTCTTCGCCCATGTGGACGAGTACGGCCCCGGTTTCTCGGCCCTGATGCGCGGCGGCCCGGCGGTGTCCGCGACCGGCTCCCGGGAGAAGGAGCACGTCTCGACCACCAACGCGCTGATCGACGACGTACGGCAGTCCGCGTACGAGCAGATGCTGGCCCACCTCGGGATCGCGAAGGCGTCCCCGCGCCTGGAGCTGGTCATCCGGTCCTGGATCTCGCTCGCCGAGTCCACCGCACTGATCTGGCTGGACGGCCGCCGTATCCCGCGCGAGGAACTGGAACTCCAGCTGGTGCACGACTTCGCCGCCCTGGTCGCGGTGAGCGCGACCCGGGACGAGGGCATGGCGGACGTGCTGCGCGCCATCCTCAAGGACGAACCGGCCGACGGCCCCTTCGCGGAGCTCGTCGGCCGGCTCACCTCCCTGGCTTCGTGAAGCGGGCCAGGAGAGGGGCTAGGAGCGGGTGAACACCGCCACGGTCCTGGCCGGCACCGTGAAGGTGCCGGTGGCCGCCGTGTAACCGGAGGTCTTCACCACCGGGTCCGCGCCGGACGCCTGCACCGGGTGCAGCCGGTACCCGGTCCCGGCCAGGGCGGAGACCGTCTGCCGCTGCGCCTGCGGGGTGGCGTTGAAGACGACGACCAGGTCACCCAGGGTCATGGTGATCACGCCCGGGGTCTCGTCCTTGCCGGACAGCGGGAAGGACAGCTCGCTCTGCACCCGGCCCGCGGTGTCGAGCGAGAACGCCTTCTCGGTCGTACGGATCCTCAGCAGATCCTGGTAGGCGGCCGAACTGCCCTCGATCTGCGGGCAGCCGACCTTGACCGAGGTCAGCAGCGGTCCGGCGTACGACCACTTGTCCTGGTTGTCGGCCGCCATGGGCAGGCCCCGGCCGAAGCCGTTGCCGTCGGCGCAGTTCCAGTGGATGGCGTTGAACCAGTCGCCGCTGTCGAAGGAGTTGCGGTCCAGCGACTTCGAGCGCAGCAGATCGGTGCCCGCCTGCGACAGCGACGGGCCCTGCGAGAGGGTGGCCGTGGCCATCGCCAGGACCTGCATCCGGGCCCGGTCGGCGGCCGAGGTGCCCTGGGGCAGCTTGTAGGCGAGCGCGTCGAACAGGGACTCGTTGTCGTGCGCGTCCACATAGGCGAGGGCGTCGCCGGGCGCGGCCGCGTATCCGGCGGGCGCGCCGTTGTAGTCCACCTCGGCGCCGGTGACCTCCTTGCCGTCGGTGTCGGTGAAGTGGTACTTGGCGAGGTTGCCGGTCAGCCCGACCTTGATCAGGTCCTGGTAGTGCAGCAGCCGGGCCTTCTGCTCGGCCGGCGTACCGTTGGCCGCCGAGCCGTTGGGGTCGGTGTACAGACCGGAGGCGAAGCCCTGGACGCCGGGGTCGGAGTCGAAGGGGCTCCCGCCGCGCACCGCGTCGCGGGCCCGGTCGGAGAAGGTGGCGATGCCGGTGCCGGCCATGTTCGCCTGGGTGGCCTGCACGAAGCGGGCGTTGTCGGCGACCTCCCCGAAGTTCCAGCCCTCGCCGTACAGGATGATCTTCTTTCCGTCGACGCCGTCCTTCTTCAGGGTGAGCGCGTCGAGGGCCTTTCTGACCGCGAGGATGTTGGCCTTCGGGTGGTGGCCCATGAGGTCGAAGCGGAACCCGTCGACCTTGTACTCCTTGGCCCAGGTGACGATCGAGTCCACGACCAGCTTGCCCATCATCGCGTTCTCCGGCGCGGTGTTGGAGCAGCAGGTGGAGTTCGCCACCGAGCCGTCGGCGAGCAGCCGCTGGTAGTAGCCGGGCACGATCTTGTCCAGGACGGAGGTGTCCGCCTGGCCACTGGCCGAGGTGTGGTTGTAGACGACGTCCATCACGACCCGCAGGCCGTCCTGGTTGATCCCCTGCACCATCCGCCGGAACTGCTCGGTGCGCGCGGTGCCGTCCGGGTCGGTGGCGTAGGAGCCCTCGGGGACGGTGAAGTGGTACGGGTCGTAGCCCCAGTTGTAGGCGTCCTTCGCGGCGCTCTTCGCCACGCAGGCCTGCTGCTGGTCGGAGTCGGCCGGGTAGGCGGCGAGATCGCAGTCGGGGCTCTGCTGGTCGGCCTTCTTCTCGGGCACGGTGGCGAAGTCGAAGGCGGGCAGCAGATGCACGTACGACGTCCCGGACTTCGCCAGCTCCCTCAGGTGCTGGGAGCCGTCGCTGTTCTTGTCGGTGAAGGCGAGGTAGGTGCCCCGGTCCCGCGCCGGGACGGTCTTGTCCGCGACCGAGAAGTCCCGGACGTGCAGCTCCTGGATCTGCGCGTCCCGCAGCGGTACGGCCTTGGGTTTGCGCAGGGTGGACCAGCCGCTCGGCGCGAGGGACCTGTCGTCCAGGTCGGCCACCACGCTGCGCTCGGAGTTCGCGGTGAGCGCGACCGAGTAGGGGTCGGTGACCTTGTTGGTGACCAGCTGCCGGACGCTGGGCGCCCACACCTTGACCACGTACCGGTAGCTCTTGCCCTTCCAGGACGCGGGCCCGGTGACCGACCAGACGCCGGTGGTGTCGTCGCGGCGCATGGGCCGGTCCGTGCCGTCGATCTCCAGGGCGACGCTCTGGGCGGTGGGCGCCCATACGGAGAGGGTGGGCCTGCCGCCGTGGAAGACCGGGCCGAGCCGCGCCTCGGTGGCGGCCGGGTAGAGGTCGTCCAGGACGCCCGCGGTCTGCACACCGGTCGCGGCCAGCACGGCACCGTCGGCGGCGCGCTGGGAGGCGACCAGCTGACCGGTGAGCGCCTCGCGCACCCGGCCGCGGTCACGCGGGTCCACGGACCAGGCCGTGTAGTCCTTCAGATAGGGGAACTTGGCCTTCTGGGCGTCCGTGAGGGTGGTCTTCTCCAGCCGGAGCCAGCGCTCGTCGTCGCTGGTCAGGGCCCCGTCCTTGGCGGTGATGGAGCCGTCGTGGGAGTAGACCAGCTGGGTGGAGGCGGCACCGTCGGCGCCGTCCCAGGCGAGGGTGTTCCGGTCGATCCAGACCGCCTTGGAGGTGGTCAGGTCGAGGTCGGCGGCGGTGCCCGCGGGCCCCGGCAGCAGATGCTTGTCCTGGCCGTTCAACAGCCACACCTCGTAGCCGTCGGCCTTGAGGTCGAGGGACTGGTCGGCGGCGAGGTCCTTCTCGTCGCCGTTGTGGATGATGTAGCTGAGGCTGCTGGCACCCGCGGCGAGCGGGACCTCGAAGACGGCGCCATAGGCGTCAGTCTTCACCGGCTTCAGGGGGGCCGACCAGTCGGTGGGGTTCGCGGCGCCCGTCCAGACGTGCAGCCCCCAGCCGTCGTAGTCGCCGTCGGCGCGGTGGTAGTGGATGACGGCCTTGGTGGTGTCCGGCGCGGGGTACGAGGAGGGCCGCTGGGTCTGGACGCCGGCGTCGCCCTGCTTCACCCAGACCTCGCCGGTCCTGGTGACGTCGATGCTCCGGTCGGAGTCGGTGTCCTTGTTGCCGTTCTTGTCCACGACCAGGAAGCCCACGTTCGAGGCGCCCGGCTTGACCTTGACGTAGGCGAAGGCGCCCCAGGCGTCCCGGCCGGTGAAGGGGTGCCCGGCCGGCCAGGTGGTGGACTCGCCGTCGGCGATGTCGCCCCACGCGTACAGGCCCCAGTTGTCGTAGTCGCCGTCGGTGCGCTGGTAGTGGACGATCACGTAGTCGCGCGAGGAGGCGGTGGGCGGGGCGGGCGCGGGTACGGCGCCGGTGGTGCTCTGCGCCGTGGCGCTCGCGGTGTGTCCCGCGCTGTCGATCACGACGGCCTTGTAGCGCAGCGCGGTACCGGCCGGGACCTTGCCGCCGAGGGTCTGGGTGACCTGGTAGGGGGCGTGGTCGGCGGAGCCGAGGACCTGCCACTTGGCGTTGCCGACCTGGGCGGCGAAGACCACCCGGTTCAGCTGACCGCCGTCGACGCCGGCGCCGGCGCCGAGGGTCACGGTGCCGGTGGCACCGGCGGCCGGGGCGTTCAGGGTGAGCGTGGGCCTGCTCGCGGGCTTGTCGAGGGCGCCGGACGCCTTGTAGACGACGGCGGACTCGGCCGGGACGGTGACGGTGACCTTGCGGCCGCCGTCCGAACTCACGCTGCCCGTCGCGCCGTAGACACCCCGGTACGACATGTCTGCCGAACCGGTCGCGAAGGTGGCCGACTCGGCCTCGCTCGCGTTGTTGAACGCGACGATGTACTCCTGGCCGCTTCTGGCGTCGGTGCGGGTGAAGGCGTAGATCCCGGCGCCGTCGGCCGCGTACCGCTCGCTCTGCACGCCGTCGGTCAGGGCCGGGTTGGCCTTGCGCAGGGCGGAGAGGCCGGCGATCTGCCGGTACAGCGGCGCTTTCGTGTCGTAGGAGTCGCTGGCGTGGGTGCGGTCGGTGCCGATCTCGTCGTCGGCGAGGTAGCCGGGCACCTGGGAGGCGAACATGGTCTGGCGGGCCGCCTTGTCGCCGCCGTCGCCGGTGAAGCCCTGTTCGTCGCCGTAGTAGACGACCGGGTTGCCGCGGCTGAGGAACATCACCTCGTTCGCCAGCTCGTCCTTCTTCAGCAGTTCGGCGTCCGAGGCCTTCGGGTTGTCCTGCTTGAGGAAGTACCCGATGCGGCCCATGTCGTGGTTGCCGAGGAAGGTGACCTGCTCATAGGCGTTGGCCCGGTCGGTCGTGTACTTGTAGTCGTCGCCGAGGACGCTCGCCAGCTTGGCGGCGCTCGCGCCCTGGGAGGCGTAGCCGCGGGCCGCGCCCTGGAAGGGGAAGTCGAGGGTGGCGTCGAGGCGGCCCTGGGTGACGTACGGGGCGGTCACGGAGGTGTCGGTGTCGTACGTCTCGCCGAACATGAAGAAGTTCTTCCGGCCGTGCGCCGCCGCGTACGTGTCGAGTGCGGTGGCCCACTGGGTCCAGAAGTCCAGGTCGACGTTCTTGGCGGTGTCGATGCGGAATCCGTCGACGGCGAAGTCCTTCACCCACCGCTCGTAGATCCGCTCCATGCCGTGCACGACCTCGGGGCGCTCGGTCCACAGGTCGTCCAGGCCGTCGAAGTCGCCGTAGGTGCCGGACTCCCCGGCGAAGGTGGAGTCGCCCCGGTTGTGGTACATCGTCGGGTCGTTGAGCCAGGCCGGGACCTTGGACTCGGTGGTGACCTGCGGGGTGTACGGGAAGGAGGCGGCGGAGACGGCCGGGAACTCCTTGGCTCCGTCCGCGTAGTCGGCGTCGTCGAAGGGCTTGCCGTCCTTGGTGAGGTACGGGTAGGCGCCCTTGGAGCGGTAGTCGGAGGAGTTCTCCTTGTTCGTCACCACGTCGGCGGTGTGGTTGGTGATGACGTCGAAGAAGACCTTCATGCCCTTGGCGTGCGCTTTGGAGATGAGGTTCTTCAGGTCCTGGTTGGTGCCGAAGTGCGGGTCGACCTGGGTGAAGTCGGTGATCCAGTAACCGTGGTAGCCCGCCGAGGCGTTGGCCCCTGTGCCCTGCACCGGGATGTTCTTGAAGATCGGCGCCAGCCACAGGGCGGTGGTGCCGAGCCCCTTGATGTAGTCGAGCTTCTGGGTGACGCCCTTGAGGTCGCCGCCCTGGAAGAAGCCCTCGTCGGTGGGGTCGTAGCCGGTCGTCATGCGCGAACCGGTGAGCCCGCCCCTGTCGTTGGCCTTGTCGCCGTTGGCGAACCGGTCCGGCATGACGAAGTAGAACTGCTCATGGGTGTCGCCGTGCCGGGCCGGCTGGGCCGCGAGGGCCGAGTCCGACGGGGGCGGGGGCGGGGTGGCGGCCTGCGCGGCGGGCGCGGCCAGTGGCTGCACGAGTGCGGCCGTGAGCGCGGCGACGGCGAGGGCCGCGGCTCTCCTGCGGTGGGTGGTGCGACGCTGTGCGGGCGTCGGCCATCTCGGTATCACAGGCATGAACTCCTTGCGATGGCGGCTCGTTCGGGTCCGACCCCACGCCGCGGCTCGGCTTCGAGGCCGGGCGCCCGCGTGACCGTATCCTTCGCGAAAGGGTTGCAGCAAGAGCCGTGAAAGCATCGGCAAGGAATTTCAAATGCCGCGGCCCGCACCGCCATGGGGGCGCGGTGCGGGCCGACTCCCCGTTCAGCAGGAGGACTTGCCGGCGTAGATCGCCAGCGCGGTGTTCGGGGCGACCGAGGCCGTGAACCAGCCGGTGCTGTTGACCGTCACCGTGGTGTTGTTCTGCACGTTGCAGTAGGTGCCGGCGGGCAGCGAGGTCTGGAAGGAGCGACTGGCCGTCGCGCCCTCGTGGTTGATGACCACATAGCCCTTGCTGCCGCGGCCGAAGGCGATCAGATTGTCGCCGTCGTCCCACCAGTTGGAGACCGCCTGGCCGTGGGTGGCGTTGCGGAAGGCGACCATGGACTTGATCTCCGGCCAGGCGTGCTGGCACTTCCAGCCGTCCTGCCAGCAGGCGTTGACCTGGCCGTTGTTGGGCGGGCCCGCGTCCGTGTCGCTCCACTCGTAGCCGGAGTTGATGTCCGGGGAGCCGTAGGGCCAGGCCAGCATGAAGACGTTGGCCAGCGTGTAGTTGGCGCCGTCCTTGTAGTTCAGGGTGGCGCCGTTGCGCTCGGTGTCGTGGTTGTCCACGAAGACGCCGGCCACGTTGCTGGGCAGGTATCCCCAGCCCTCGCCGAAGTTGTTCAGGTAGGCGAGCTTCTCGCTGTTGAAGACGCGCTTGAGGTCGTAGCCGTAGCGGAACTCCTGGACGTCCCCGTTGCCCGTGTACTCGGTGGGCTGGACGGCCTCGCCCGCGCCGTAGATGACCTCCTGCTTCCAGTAGACGCCCGGGTTGGTCAGCCGGCTCTTGATGTTCGCCAGGTCGGCGGCGGCGATGTGCTTGGCCGCGTCGATGCGGAAGCCGTCGGCGCCGAGCGAGAGCAGGTCGTTCATGTACCCGGCGATCGTCGCGCGGACGTGCTCCGCGCCGGTGTCCAGGTCGGCCAGGCCCGACAGTTCGCAGTTCTGGACGTTCGAGCGGTCCTGGTAGTTGCTGATGTTGGTCCGGCAGGTGTGGAAGTCGGAGTCCGCGTACACGCCCGGGTAGTTGTACTTGGTGTACTGCGTGCCGCCGGTGCCGGTGCCGCTGCCCGCGGTCATGTGGTTGATGACGGTGTCCACCACGACCTTCACACCGGCCGTGTGGCAGGTGGAGATCATGTTCTTGAAGGTGGTCCGGTCGCCGAGCCGGCCCGCGATCTTGTACGACACCGGCTGGTACGAGGTCCACCACTGGGAGCCCTGTATGTGCTCCTCGGGCGGCGAGACCTGCACGAAGCCGTAGCCCGCGGGGCCCAGCGTGCTGGTGCACTCGCGGGCCACCGAGGCGTAGTTCCACTCGAACAGGACGGCGGTGACGTCCTTGGTGCCGGGCGCGGAGGCATGCGCGGTCGTCGGGGTCATGACAAGGGCGGCGGCCGCGAGGGCGACCGCCCCGGAGAGCGTCTTGCGTACCATGTGGGGTTCCTTCGTCGCTGAAGGTGCTTGCTGCAAAGTTTCAGAAACCTTGCGGTGACGCAGATGTTAAGGGCCCGCTGCCGGAAAAGGCAGCGGGCCGCAGAGAAGTTGATGCAAGAAATTTCACACGGGGTGTCAGACCGCCGCGGTCCACCACACGGTGGTGTCGGCGGGCACCTTCGCCTCGCCACCGGTCTCGGCCACCTCGCCGCTCGCCAGCAGCACCCGGCCGTACGCCGGGGTCGTCACCGACTCGCCCGTGGTGTTGGCGACGCACACGAACTCGCCCCGGCGGAAGGCCAGGACGCCCTCGGGGGCGCGCAGCCACTCCAGCATGTCCCCGGCGCCCAGGTCGGGCTGGGCGCGGCGGGCGGCGAGGGCGGCGCGGTACAGCTCCAGGGTGGAGCCCGCCGTCCCGGTCTGCGCCTGAACGCTCAGCTCGCCCCAGCTCGCCGGCTGCGGGAGCCAGCTGCCGCCGTCGCCGAAGCCGTACGACGATCCCGTGCGGGTCCACGGGATCGGCACCCGGCAGCCGTCGCGGAAGCCGTCCTGGCCCGCGCCGCGGAAGTACGCCGGGTCCTGGCGCACCTCGTCGGGCAGGTCCACGACGTCCGGGAGGCCCAGTTCCTCGCCCTGGTAGAGGTAGGCCGAGCCGGGCAGCGCCAGCATCAGCAGGGTCGCGGCGCGGGCCCGGCGCAGGCCGAGTTCGCGGTCGCCGGCCGTGCGGATCTGGGTGCCGAGCCCCGCCGGGTTGGCGAAGCGGGTGGCGTGCCGGGTGACGTCGTGGTTGGACAGCACCCAGGTGGCCGGGGCGCCGACCGGGCGCATCGCCTCCAGGGTTCCGTCGATGACCGTACGCAGCTCGGCCGCGTCCCAAGCCGTCGACAGGTACTGGAAGTTGAACGCCTGGTGCAGCTCGTCCGGGCGGACGTAGTTGGCGGTGCGCTCGACGGTCGGGGTCCATGCCTCGGCCACGAAGATGCGCTCACCGGCGTACTCGTCGAGGATGGTCCGCCACTGCCGGTAGATGGCGTGCACGCCGTCCTGGTCGAAGAACGGCATGACATCGTTGCCCAGCAGCTTCAGCTGCTCGCCGGAGCCGAGGTCGGGCAGGCCCTCGGCCTTGACCAGGCCGTGCGCCACGTCGATGCGGAAGCCGTCCACGCCCATGTCCAGCCAGAAGCGCAGGATGGAGCGGAACTCGTCGCCGACCGCCGGGTGTTCCCAGTTGAGGTCGGGCTGCTCGGGGGCGAACAGGTGCAGGTACCACTCCCCGGGCGCGCCGTCGGGCTCGGTGACCCGGGTCCAGGCCGGGCCGCCGAAGATGGACTCCCAGTCGTTGGGCGGCAGTTCGCCCGCCGCGCCCTTGCCGGGGCGGAAGTGGTAGCGCTCCCGCAGCGGGGAGCCGGGGCCCTCGGCGAGGGCGCGCTTGAACCACTCGTGCTGGTCGGAGGAGTGGTTGGGCACCAGGTCCACGATGATGCGCAGGCCGAGCCCGTGGGCCTCGCGGATCAGGGCGTCGGCGTCCAGCAGGGTGCCGAACATCGGGTCGACCGCGCGGTAGTCGGCGACGTCGTAGCCGGCGTCGGCCTGCGGGGAGGCGTAGAAGGGGCTGAGCCACACCGCGTCGACGCCGAGGTCGCGCAGGTACGGCAGGCGGGAGCGTACGCCCTCCAGGTCGCCCATGCCGTCGCCGTTGCTGTCGGCGAAGCTGCGCGGGTAGACCTGGTAGATGACCGCCTCCCGCCACCAGTCGCGGCGATGGCCTGCGACGGTGGCGGTGGCGGAGTCGGTGGCCGGGGCGGCAGTGTGCTGCTGGCTCATGGCTTCCTTGGTGGTGACGGAATTCGGGTCATTGCGCGTGGGGTCACGGACGCGTATGGCCCGTGTGGTACGGCGGCGGAGGCGGGCCGGGGGAACGGGATGCGAGGCGGCCGCGATGTCAGCGGGGTCGGAGGGACACCGCGGCCGCCTACCCGCGCGCCGGGGCGCGCGGGAGCCTCAGTGCGTCAAGGGCGTCAGCCCTTGGTGCCGCCGGAGGTGAGACCGGTGACGAGGTTCTTCTGCACCAGGTAGAAGAACAGCGAGACGGGTATCGCGATCAGCACCGCGGTGGCGGCCATGTAGTTCCACTCGGCGTCGTGCTCGCTGACGAAGGTCTGCAGGCCGACGGAGAAGGTGTACTTGGAGTCGTCCAGCATGAAGGTGGTGGCGAAGGCCACCTCGGCGACCGCGGTGATGAAGTTGTAGAACGCGGCGACGGCCAGGCCCGGCCGGGCCAGCGGCAGGATCAGCCGGAAGAAGGTGCCGAACGGGGTGAGCCCGTCGACCCGGCCCGCCTCGTCGATCTCGATCGGGATCGTGTCGAAGTAGCCCTTGAGCAGCCAGGCGCTGTACGGCACCGCGGTGGTGCAGTTGACGAGGATCAGCGCCCAGTAGGAGTCGATGAGGCCCAGGTCGCTGAAGATCTGGTACATCGGCACGATCAGGACGGCGATCGGGAACGCCTGGGTGAGCAGCAGGACCCACATCAGCTGCTTGTGGCCGGGAAAGCGCATCCGGGAGACGGCGTAGCCGGTGGTCGCGGCGAGCAGCACACCGACGACGGTGGTGCCGAGGGCCACGATCATCGTGGACTTGAACCAGCTGAGGAACTCCGTGTGCTGGAGCACGAAGCCGTAGTTGGCGAAGCTCATCTTCTTGGCGATGCCGCCCGGGTGCAGATAGTCGTTCTTGTCCGGGCCGAGCGAGAGGTAGACCAGCCAGGCCACCGGGGCCAGGGCGATGAGGCTCGCGACCATGAGGCCGGCGTGCAGCAGGACGGTGCCGAGGGGGCCGCGCTCGCCTGGCCGGCGGCCGCGCCCCGCGGGCGTCACGGCGGGGGCCGGTGCGTCGGCCCGCTTGTCGAGGGTGGTGGTGCTCATGGCGGCGGCTCCTGCGGCGTCAGACGGCGAGCTGGTCATTGCGCTTCAGCCAGCGGAAGTAGAAGGAGGTGAAGACGGTGACGATCGACAGCAGCAGTACGCCGTAGGCGGCGGACTGCGCGAAGTCGCGCGGCTGCTGGCCGAAGCCCAGGTAGTAGGCCCAGGTGACGAGGATCTGGGCGTCCGGGGCGCTGGTCGGGCCGAACAGCAGGAAGATGATGGCGAACTGGTTGAAGGTCCAGATGACGCCGAGCAGGACCACCGTGGAGCTGACCGAGCGCAGGCCGGGCAGGGTGACGTGCCTAAAGCGCTGCCAGGAGTTGGCGCCGTCCATCTTCGCCGCCTCGTACAGGGTGCTGTCGATGGACTGCAGGCCGCCGAGCAGCGAGAGCATCATGAACGGCACACCGCACCAGGTGTTGACCATGATGGCGGCGAAGCGCTGCCAGAAGGTGTCCTCCAGCCACTGCGGCTGCGGCAGGTGCAGCGCGTGCAGGATCTGGTTGATCGCGCCGGTGTCGGCGAGCATGATCCGCCAGGAGAAGACGGTGACGAAGGTGGGCACGGCCCACGGCAGGACGAGCAGCACCCGGTAGACGGTGCGGCCGCGCAGCTTCTGGTTCAGCATCATCGCGAGGCCGAGGCCGAAGGTGTAGTGCAGGGTGACACAGGCGACCGTCCAGACGATCGTCCAGATCACATGGGACCAGAAGCGGTCGTAGGACAGCGGGCCGAACAGGATGTTCTTGTAGTTGTCCAGACCGACGAACTTGTAGGTCGCGGCGATGTGGTTGACGCCGATGGTGCGCGCCGAGTTGAGGCTGTTGGCGTCGGTCAGCGTGATGTAGAAGCCGCGCACGAGCGGGTAGCCGACGAGCACGGCGAGCACGATGACCACCGGGGCGATCATCGCGTAGGCGTACCAGTATTTCTGGAGACTGTTCTTCATGCGCTGCCCCAGCCCTGGCCGAGGCGCGCGGTCACCGCGGCTCTTGCCGGTCGCGCGGTCGATGGCGACTGTCATGGTTCGACACCTTCAAATGGTTCAAGGATGGCCGGGCACAGGGCGGTGGCCGCCGGCTGCCTCCTCGTGGGTGAGGCAGCCGGCGGCCATCCGGGCTTACTTGCTGAAGTCGGGGACCAGCTTGCCGATGGCGGTACCGGCGTTGCTCAGACCCTGGTCCAGCGACTCCTTGCCACTGGCGATCTTCGGCAGCTCGGTGTCGAGCGGCGCCCACAGCGAGCCGTACTCGGGCAGCGAGGGGCGGGGCTGGGCGGCGGACAGCACGCTCTGGAAGCCGGCGGTGCCCGGGTCGGCCGTCACCTTGGCGGTGTAGGCGTCCGTACGCGTCGGCAGGGTGGCGTTCTTCAGGGCGATGGTCTCCTGGGAGGAGGCCGACGTCATGAAGTTGACGAACTTCAGGGCCGCCGCCTGGTGTGCCTTGTCGGAACCGGCGTAGACCGCGAGGTTGTGACCGCCGGTCGGGGCCTCCGCCTTGCCGGTGGAACCGGCCGGGACGACCGCGACGCCCAGGTTGGTCTTGTCCTTGAAGGCGCTGCCCTTGTAGATGTTCGTGTTCTCCCAGGGGCCCTGGATGATCGCGGCGACCTTGCCGTTGGAGAACGCGTCCATGATGTGCGCGTAGGCGTCCGCGGTGGTGTCGGCCTTGTGCAGGCCCTTGCCGGAGAACAGGCTCAGCCAGGTCGCGTACGCCTTCTTGGCGGCCGGCGAGTCGACGGTGACCTTCTTGGCGGCGACGTCGACGGTGTCGGTGCCCTCGCCGTACAGGAAGGGCTGGCCGTAGTAGCCCGCGGTGGAGCCCCAGTAGCCGTCCTGGCCGGTCTTGTCCTTGACCTTGGCCGCGTCGGACTTCAGCTCGTCCCAGGTCTTGGGCGGCGTGGTGATGCCGGCCTTCTTGAACAGGTCCTTGTTGTAGACCAGGGCCAGGGTGTCGGTGACCAGCGGCACGCCGTAGGTCTTGCCCTGGTACTGCGCCTGCTTGATCAGGTTCGGCTCGAACTTGGCCTTGTCGGCGAGGGCCTCGGTGCCGTCCAGCGGCAGGAAGTAGCCCTTCTTGGCGAAGGCGGGGGTCCAGCCGACCTCGGAGCGCAGCACGTCCGGGGCGCCGGAGGCACCCGCGGCGGTGTCGAACTTGTTCTGCGCCTGGTCGAAGGGGACGTTGACGTACTTGACCTTGATGTTCTTGTTCGCAGCTTCGAACTTCTGCACAAGGGTCTTGTACGTCGGTGCCTCATTCGTGGCGTTGGAGGTGTCCCACCAGGTGATGGTCACCGGCCCGTCCGACTTGCTGTCGCTGCTCCCGCCGCCGCAGGCCGTCGCCGCGAGGGCGAGGGACGCCACCAGCGCGGAGGCCGCTATGCCACGCCGCATGAGTTCTCCTTGAGGGTTGAGCCCGAGTGGTACAGGGGGCGGTCCCGCCCGCCCCTGCGACTTGCCGACTGCGCCGTTGCCAGTGGCCGGGCGTCCAGGAACGTAACAGCGATGTAAGCGTTGCGAAAGACCTTGCAGAAAAAAAGTGCAAGGGAACACGATGGTTACCCCGTTGTTACCGCTCAGCAGCGCACGGGAACTTGTGCAAGACTCTGCAAGCTCTTGCCACGACGAACTCAAAGGGAGCGCAATGAGGCAGCAACCCGCAGGAGGTCGTACGACCGCGCGCACCCGGCGCCCGAGCGGTGTGCAAGGCGAGAGACGACCGGTACAGTCCAGTGGCGTGACCACACGGCTTGCCGACATCGCAGCGCAGGCGGGGGTGAGCGAAGCGACCGTCAGCCGGGTCCTCAACGGGAAACCGGGCGTCGCCGCCACCACCCGCCAGTCCGTGCTCGCCGCACTCGATGTGCTGGGCTACGAACGGCCGGTACGGCTGCGCCAGCGCAGCGAGGGTCTGGTCGGGCTCATCACGCCGGAGCTGGAGAACCCGATATTCCCTGCCCTGGCGCAGGTCATCGGCCAGGCGCTGACCCGCCAGGGCTACACCCCGGTGCTCGCCACCCAGACCCCGGGCGGCTCCACCGAGGACGAACTGACCGAGATGCTGGTGGACCGCGGTGTCGCGGGCATCATCTACGTCTCCGGACTGCACGCCGACACCACCGCCGATATGCAGCGCTATGAGCGGCTACGGGCGCAGGGCGTGCCGTTCGTGCTGGTGGACGGGTTCTCACCGCGGGTGCAGGCGCCGTTCATCTCCCCCGACGACCGCGCCGCGATGACGCTCGCGGTGACCCACCTCGTCTCGCTCGGGCACACCCGGATCGGGCTCGCGCTCGGACCGAAGCGGTTCGTGCCCGTGCAGCGCAAGATCGAGGGCTTCCTGCGGGCGATGCAGGACCAGTTGGGGCTCGGCGCCGAGGTGGTGGAGACCGAGCTGGTGCAGCACTCGCTGTACACCCTGGAGGGCGGTCAGGCCGCCGCGACGGCGCTGATCGACCGGGACTGCACCGCGGTGGTCTGCGCCAGCGACATGATGGCCCTCGGCGCCATACGGGCCGCCCGGCAGCGGGGTCTGGAGGTGCCTCGGGACGTGTCCGTGGTCGGTTTCGACGACTCCCCGCTGATCGCCTTCACCGACCCGCCGCTCACCACGGTCCGCAAGCCGGTCCCGGCGATGGGGCAGGCGGCGGTGCGCACGCTGCTTGAGGAGGTCGGCGGTACGCCCGCGCCGCACAGCGAGTTCGTGTTCATGCCGGAGCTGGTGGTGCGCGGGTCCACGGCCTCGGCGCCGCATCTGCTGCGTACGTCGTAGAACATCCGCCGCGCATGTCGTAGAACTCCTGCGCATCTCGCAGAAGGTGCGGGGTGGACCCGGCCTTGGGATGATCGGGCCCCGGAGCCTTTTCTGGCAGACTTGATGCCTATGAGTGACTCGACCGTGACGCAGTGGGAAGGTCGCGAAGAGGCGGCCGGTCCCCGGACCGACACGGGCAGGGACGGCAGCGGCGCGAGAGGTCTGCTGGGCCGGCTGCGCCGGCCGCGCAGACCCCGGCTCTGGTTCGAGATCCTTCTGATCGCGGTGAGTTACTGGCTGTACTCGCTGATCCGCAACGCGGTGCCCGAGCAGAAGGGCGAGGCGCTGCGCAACGCGGACTGGATCTGGCGCACGGAGCGGACGCTGGGCATCGATGTCGAACGGTCCGTCAACCACGCCGTGAACGCGGTGACTTGGCTGATCATCGGCATGAACTACTACTACGCCACACTGCACTTCATCATGACGCTCGGCGTCCTGGTGTGGCTGTACCGGTGGCATCCGGGCCGGTACGCGGCCGCGCGCCTCGCGCTCTTCGCCACCACGGGGGGCGCGTTGGTCGGCTACTACCTGTTCCCGCTCGCCCCGCCCCGCCTGATGCGGGGCGGCCGGTTCGTGGACACGGTGATGGTGCACCACACCTGGGGCTCGATGGCCTCCGGAGACCTCAAGCACATGTCCAACCAGTACGCGGCGATGCCGTCCATGCACATCGGCTGGTCGCTGTGGTGCGGGCTGACGATCTTCGCGCTGGCGTCGGTGCCGTGGGCGCGGGTGCTGGGGCTGCTGTATCCGGTGGCGACGCTGGTGGTCATCGTCTCCACGGCCAACCATTTCTGGCTGGACGCGGTGGGCGGCGTGCTCTGCCTCTCGTTCGGGTTCGGGGTGGCGCGGGTCTGGTACGGGGCGGGGCCGTATGGGCTGCCCCGGGGGGTGCGCGAGAGCGCGGGCCGTCAACCCGGTTACGCCTCGTCGTCGTAGAAGAGTTCCTCCATGACCGTGCGGGCCTTACGAGTCGTACGGCCGTACGCGTCCAGCATGTCGCCGACATGGCCCTCGCCGTAGCCCAGGTAGCGGCCCACCGCGGCCAGCTCGCGGGGCTGGGTGGGGAAGGTGTCGCCCGCCCGGCCGCGCACCAGCATCACCGCGTTGCGCACCCGGGTGGCCAGCACCCATGCCTCGTCCAGGGTCGCCGTCTCCTCCTCGCCCAGCAGGCCCGCCTCCCGCGCGGCCGCCAGCGCGGCCCGGGTACGGGTCGTACGCAGCCCAGGAACCTCATGGGCGTGCCGCAGCTGGAGCAGCTGGACCGTCCACTCCACGTCCGAGAGGCCGCCGGGGCCCAGCTTGGTGTGCAGCCGGGGGTCGGCGCCGCGCGGCAGCCGTTCCGACTCCATGCGGGCCTTCAGCCGGCGGATCTCGCGCACCGAGTCCTCGGTCAGGCCGCGCGCCGGATAGCGCAACGGGTCGATCAGCTCCACGAAGCGGCGGCCCAGGTCGGCGTCGCCCGCGAACGGCTCCGCCCGCAGCAGCGCCTGCGACTCCCACACCAGGGACCAGCGGCGGTAGTACGCCGCGTACGACTTCAGCGTGCGCACCAGCGGGCCCGACTTGCCCTCCGGGCGCAGGTCGGCGTCGATCAGCAGCGGCGGGTCGGCACTGGGCAGCTGGAGGAGCCGGCGCATCTCGGCGACGACCTTGTTCGCGGCGGCGGTGGCCTCCTGCTCGTCCACGCCCTCCTGCGGCTCATGGACGAACAGGACGTCCGCGTCGGAGCCGTAGCCCAGCTCATGGCCGCCGAACCGGCCCATGCCGATGATCGCGAACCGGGTGGGCAGCAGATCGCCCCAGCCGGCCCGCACCACCGCGCGCAGCGTGCCCGCGAGGGTGGCCGCGGTGAGGTCGGAGACGGCGCCGCCGACGAGGTCGACCAGGGCGCCCTGGTCGGCCTGCACGGGGGTGGCCTCGGTGCCGTAGGAGGCCACGATGTCGGCGGCGGCGGTACGGAAGAGTTCGCGGCGGCGGACACCGCGGGCGGCGGTGACGCCCTGCTCGCCGTTCTCCGCCCGGCCGACGGCGGCCAGGATCTCCTGTTCCAGCGCGGTACGGCTGCGGGGGGTCAGGCCCCGCGCCGCGCCGTCGCCGTCGCCGAGCAGGGCGACCGCCTCGGGGGCGCGCATCAGGAGGTCGGGCGCCAGGCGGCCCGCCGACAGGACGCGGGCCAGGTTCTCGGCGGCGGCGCCCTCGTCGCGGAGCAGGCGCAGGTACCAGGGGGTCTTGCCGAGGGCGTCGGAGACCTTGCGGAAGTTCAGCAGACCGGCGTCCGGGTCGGCGGAGTCGGCGAACCAGCCCAGCAGGACGGGGAGCAGGGTGCGCTGGATCGCGGCCTTGCGGGTGACGCCCGAGGCCAGGGCCTCCAGATGGCGCAGCGCCGCGGCGGGGTCGGCGTAGCCGAGGGCGACCAGGCGTTCGCGGGCGGCCTCGGGCCGCAGGCGGGCCTCGCCGGGGGCGAGCTGGGCGACGGCGTCCAGGAGCGGGCGGTAGAACAGCTTCTCGTGCAGCCGTCGTACGACGCCGGCGTGCCGCTTCCACTCGCGGTTCAGCTCGGTGACGGGGTTGGCGCGCAGGCCGAGGGAGCGGCCCAGGCGGCGCAGGTCCTCCTCGGCGGTGGGGACGAGGTGGGTGCGGCGCAGCCGGAAGAGCTGGATGCGGTGCTCCATCGCGCGCAGGAAGCGGTACGCCTCGTCCAGCCGGGCGGCGTCCTCCCGGCCCACGTACCCGCCGGCGGCGAGGGCCTTGAGGGCGTCCAGGGTGGTGCCGCTGCGCAGGGTGGGGTCGGTGCGGCCATGGACCAACTGGAGGAGCTGTACGGCGAATTCGACGTCCCGCAGGCCGCCGGGGCCCAGCTTGAGTTCCCGGTCCACTTCGGCCGCGGGGATGTTGTCGACCACGCGGCGGCGCATCTTCTGCACGTCCGCCACGAAGTTGTCGCGGTCGGCGGCCTGCCAGACCAGGGGGTGCAGCGCGGCCAGGTACTCCCGGCCGAGGTTCTCGTCGCCGGCGACCGGGCGGGCCTTGAGGAGGGCCTGGAACTCCCAGGTCTTCGCCCAGCGTTGGTAGTAGGCGACGTGGGAGGAGAGGGTGCGCACGAGGGGGCCGTTGCGGCCCTCGGGGCGGAGGTTGGCGTCGACCGGCCAGATGGAGCCCTCGACGGTGGTCTCGGAGCAGATCCGCATCAGGTGTGAGGCGAGGTTGGTGGCCGCGCGCAGGGCCTTGGTCTCGTCGGTGCCCTCGGTGGCCTCCGCCACGAAGATCACGTCCACGTCGGAGACGTAGTTCAGCTCGTGGCCGCCGCACTTGCCCATGCCGATCACCGCGAGGCGGCAGGCGGCGGCGTCCTCGGGGGCGGCGGCCTCGGCCATGGCGAGGGCGGCGCGGAGGGTGGCGGTGGCGAGGTCGGCGAGTTCGGCGGCGGTCTCGGCGACGTCGGTGGTGCCGCAGACGTCGCGGGCGGCGATGGAGAGGAGGCAGCGGCGGTAGGCGACGCGGAGGGCGACGGGGTCGGTGGCGCCGTCCAGGCCCCGTTCGAATTCGCTGACGCCGGGGTGGAGGTCCTGGGGCTCGTACGTGACCAGGGCCTGCCAGTCGGTGGGGTGGCGGGCGAGGTGGTCGGCGAGGGCGGTGGAGGCGCCGAGGACGCTCAGGAGGCGGTCGCGCAGGGGCTTGGCGGCGATGAGGGTGTCGAGGAGTTCGCGGTGGGCGTTCGGGGCGGGCTGGGCTTCCAGGAGGCGGACGAGGCCGTGCAGCGCGAGGTCGGGGTCGGCGGTGGCGCCCAGGGCTTCGAGGAGGAAGGGGTCGTCGCGGACCGGTGAGAGTTCGGGGGTGTCGAGGAGGCGCTCGGCGGCGGTGGCGTCGGTGAAGCCGTGTCGGAGCAGGCGCGTGAAGGTGCTGCTTCTGCGGCCCGGCGTCATCTGTGGGGCTCCCCTCGGGGTCAGCTCTGGTCCTGGAGGGAGCGTAGTCGCCTGCGGCGGCCTGTGCCGGGTCGGGTGGCTGTGGCTGGCTCGCCGTGGTGGTGCGGCGGCCCCTTCAGCGTCGTTGTGGTCACCCGCCTGCGGCTGCCTCGCCGTCGCCGGATGCCTGCGGCGGCCCCTTGAGCGCCGTCGTGGCTTGTGTCGCGCCTCGGGGGAGGCGGTGAGTCGGTGCCCCGGCGGGTGGTGTCCGTCCTCGGTCCGGCGTTCAGGGGGTTCAGAGGCGCGACGGGTTTTCGCCGGCCGCTGCGGGCGGACACCACCCGCCGTGTCCCCTCCCCGCCGTGGGCGGGTGCGGGCCCGGCGGGCCTCCGGTCAGGTGCGCTGGGTCGGGAACTCGCCTACGCCCCGGAGGAGTTGGAAGAGTTCGGTGGAGGAGCCGACGACTCCGGTGCCGCCCGCGTTCGTGATCTCCTCGCGCAGGGCAAGGGCGCGGGCGGTGGCGTAGATGAATACCGGGATCGGGTCGTCCTGGGCGCGCAGTTCGCGGATCAGGTCGAGGCCGGCAGTGCGGTTGGTGCGGGTGCGTTCCCGGCGGCTCATGTCCGAGATGACGGCGTCGAAGGGGCGGTTGGGGCGGGCGAGGGTGCGCAGGGCCTCGTCGGTGGACTTCGCCAGGGTGACCTCGACGCCCAGGGCGCGGAGTTGGGCCACCTCGGTGGCGTTGTTCTCCGGGCGGTCGTCCACCCAGAGCACCGAGTCCAGCGTGCGGCTGGCCACCGGTGCGCGCACGGAGGCCAGTCGGCCCTGGAGGTCGGCGGTGGTGCGGATCAGACTCTCCGAGACCTCCTGCACCGACAGCTCGGCCTCGCCCACCTTGATCGTGAAACCCCGCGAGCGGACTATCTCCTTGATCAGGGGGAAGAGCCGCCAGAGCACAACGCCTGTCATCAGCGGCCAGGCCAGGCCGGTGAGGGCCTTGATCAGTTCCGTCGCGTCCTTCACGGCTCTCCCCCGAGATCGAATAGGCGTGCGCCTGATTCTGGCAGGGGGGAGGGGGCGGGGCCGGTCGTTTTCGGACGGCGGCCCCGGGAGAGAGGCGGTTACAGGACGGGGAGGTTCTTGCGCAGCTCGAAGGCCGTGACCTCCGAGCGGTACTCCTCCCATTCCTGGCGCTTGTTGCGGAGGAACTGACGACTCGCCGGATCGACCAGGAACGTTACCCTCGAACACCCCGCTGACCAGCATCACGACAGTCGCTGACTGTCGTCATCTGTCGTCGTTGGCCACCCTCGGACGGCCCACAGACGGCCCGGCGCAGGGCCCGGGACCTCACTGCGGCAGGAACGCGATTTCGGAGGTAGCTGGCCTGGTGAAGTCAGGGAACACCCCGATCCGACGCTCCTGTTTCCGTCCGTGGCTGTCCACGGTCGTCCGGGGCACGCCGCAACGTTTGGCCCCCTGTTTGGCCCCCTCCGGAACGCGGGTTGGAACGGCCTTCCTCACTCCCCGAGCGCTCGCATGTGTGCCGCGAAGTCCTCGACCAGGCTTGCCAAAACTGCTTTCCCCTTGCCTGCCGTGGCGTGGGACGGGAAGCCGATGACTCCGGATTCGGTGTACGCCTTCATCCCCTCCACGAGGAGGAAAGGACGGTCGCCGCCGTCATGGTCGGCATCCTCGTAGCCGGGCCGCACAAGGGACGGATCCGCGTGCAGGAGAATCGAAGTTTCGATCTCACCCGCGTGCATGTCCTCGTGCGAGGTGGTGACCAGTCCGGCATGCTCGCGGGCTCGATTCCACTCCCGTCCCTGCGGGAACAGGCTCATGCGTGGCTCGGTCAGGTTGGCTTCCTGCACGATATTCGACAGGACATAGTTCCCGCCGTGAGCGTTGATGAGAACGAGCTTTCGAATGCCGGATGCTTCGAGGGACTGCGCGATGTCGGTCACGAGCACGTGCATCGTCCTGGCGCTGATGCTCACCGTCCCCGACCATGTGCCGTGCTCGTGGCTGCATGCGATCGTGACTGGCGGCAGGTGCAGCACTGGGTACGCCGCTGCAACCTCTCGCGCGATGATGCTTGCGATTGCGGCGTCCGTGATGAGTGGCAGGTGGGCGCCGTGCTGCTCGAACGCTCCGATCGGGAGAACGGCGACGCGGGGGGACTGCTGCTGAACGTCTGTGGTGGTGATCGTAGGCAGAAGGTTCACGACTCTCCCTCGTCCGGTTCAGTTCCCTCTCATGGTGCCCAACAGCCGGTTGAACTCCGCAATCTCAACGAGCTTGCTCCACCGGCTGAGGCGACGCTGTACTCGCCCGAGTTCCGCGAGGATGCGGGCTGACCCTGTGGCTTGGGCGATGGCTGCCGCCTCGAACGCCACGTTATACGCCGATTCAATGTCCTCGATCAGCGCGTATCCGGTTGCGAGCCGGGCAAAGCACAACCCCTTGTCTCGCTGTTGCTCAGCCGGCCACTGGGAAAGACTCTTCTTTAGTGTCGTGACCGCTTCCTCCGGTCGGCCGAGGGCGAGCGCGCAGGTGGCCGCCTCCATGTCGATGTACTGCACGGAGCAGTACGAGGCGAGATCGCTACCTTCTCCGGCTCCGGCGTCAGCCAGCTCCCGTGCTTCGTCGAGCGTTCGCCAGCACTCATCAGCGTGCCCAAGGAGGGCATGGGCGTTGGCGCGCGCCCGGAGCGAGACGGCTCGAACCTGGCGGGGAAGTTTGCGTGCCTCGTTCAGAGCACTGTTCGCGAGTCCGACGGCATAGCCGGCTTGCCCTGCTTCGGCCGCGATGTTGCTCCGCCGCTGGAACACGTAGGCACTCAGTGTCGGATCGGTCAGTTCGCTTGCGTAGTCGAGGGCGCGGTTCGTCCAGAGCATCGCTGACTGGGAATCTCCTGAGTCCTGGTGCAGCCACCCGAGGAATTCCGCGTACCGAGCACCGACGCGGACCACGTCGTCTCTGTGTGGTCCTGTGGCTTCTTTGCACAGCTCTTCGATCAGCGGTACCTGGCCCTGTACGGCTGGCACCAGGAATCGAGGCCCCACAAGGGGCTCCGCCTGCGCGTGCTGCACGAAAATGGACTTCAAGTAGCCGAGGACTTGTGTACTGGCCTTGGGGGTGACCATCTGAGGCATGGGCAGCATTGGCAGCGAGTCGAGCTGAGATGGCGCACTCTCCAGAGCGAAGCCCAGTTCCGCACGACTCGCTTCGTAGACCTCACAGAACAACGTCTGATAGCTCTGACCAGGCACTCGCCGTCCGTTCTCGAACATCGAGATCTGGGCTTTGAGGCTGGATGGAGCGGGCAGGTCGGTATCGAGTCGCGCCGCCGCGTCGACCATTGCGTCGATGAGCTGAGCTTGCGACCAGCCTCGGGCGAGACGTGCCGTTTGCAGCTTCGTCTTCATTGCTCCCCCAGCGTCAGGCGGTGCCTCCGGTCATCATGCCAATACACCGCCTGACGTGGGTTGTTAACAGGTAACAGTGAGGCGCTGTTAACCCTGTTCGCTGCGGATCACGCCGACTTGGGGCTTACTGGTTCTCGTCAACGACGCCGGAACGGGTGGCTTCCAACTGCTCGACCCGGACGCGCAGTTCAGAAAGCTGGGAGGTGACATGCGCCAGGTGGTCTTGCAGTTCGCGAAGTCCACGGGCCGTTTGACCGGCTGTCTGGTTCCCCTTCTTGGGGTCGATGACGTAGGTGCCGCTCCCTGCCCGGCCCTCCACCAGACCGTCTTCTGCGAGTTGCTTGTACGCGCTCTGCACCGTCATGAGCGAAACGCCCAACTCCTTGGCCATCCCCTTGGCTCCTGGGAGCCGGGCGCCCGGCGAGTACCTCTCGGCCGCCAGGTCGTCGCGGAACCGGGCAGCGATCTCTTTGGCGGTTGGCGGTTTCTCCGGCTTCCAGTCCATACCTAGAGCGTATCCAACCTAGGTAATTTTCCCTGGCGCTCGCGTAGGGGTTGACGCCTAGCAAGCTACCTAGGTAGCTTTTTCTTCAGCGAAGCTACCTAGGTAGCTCACCGGCTCTGGCGGCCCCGTGTACCACACGGGAGCCCCGCAAGGGGTTACCGCGCTGCTGGGAGCCACCGGTCCTTGAGAACTCAACAGAGTGCCGACCCAGCCGCCTGAACACGGGTGGTCGATGGGTGCGGGTCACCATCCCGACCGCCCATGTCGGGCCGGGTGACCTGCCCTGATCCGCTTTTCGGGGCGGTGACGGCATGCGTGATCCGACTTCCGAAGAACCTTCAGCGGCCCAGCCGCTACAGCTCCGGCCTGGCCGATCTCGGGCCTACGCCTCGAATGCAGGCCGGAGTGCTCCCGCTGGCCAGCGGGTCGCCGCGCGTCCCACACGTAAGGAGTTCCGTCATGACCAATGCCGCTGCCTTCGCTGCTGTGTTCGTCGCCCTGTTCGTCGCTCACAGCGTCGGCGACCACTGGGTGCAGACCTCACACCAGTCCATGACGAAGGGCCGCCCCGGCTGGGTCGGCCGGCTCGCGGACGCCCGGCACGTCGCCACCCTGACCCTCACCAAGCTCACCTTCTTACTGGTGACCTCATGGTCGCTGGGCCTGCGGCTGTCGGTGCTCGGCGTCGCCGCCGGGCTCACCGTCGACGCCGTCACGCACTGGTGGGCCGACCGGCGCACCACCCTCGCCCGGCTCGCCGAGGCGCTGGGCCTGGGCGGCTTCTACCGGCTCGGTGCCCCGCGCGCCGGCCACGACGACAACCCGAGCCTCGGCACCGGCGCCTACGCCCTCGACCAGTCCTTCCACCACCTATGGCTGCTGGTCGCCGCGCTCGTCATCGCCGCTGTCTGAAACTGTCCCGCCGCTACCCGGCTTCGCGGCGTCTGAGCTGCGGCCGGCTGCCTCTCCCGTCCGTCCGACCCTGCCGTGTGCGGGGCCGTACGGGCGGGGGTGCGGGGAGCCGGAGAGTCTGGCCCCGAGAGGGGGAGTTCGATGGAGATCGCCGCCGCGGTTGTCGCGGTCGTCGGCACCGTGTTGGGTGCCGGTGTTGTCGGTGTCCAGCAGTACTACGCGGCCCGCGCCCAGCGCCGGCAGACGCTGCGGGACCGTGCCCTGACGGCGCTGTCCAAGCTGAGCACCGCGCTGGCGGATCACCGCCGTGCGATGTGGGTACGCGAGGATCTGCGCCTGTCCGGCGCGGCCCCGGCCGACGTCGCCGCTGCCCGCGAGGCGAGCCACGTCACGCGGTCGGCTGTCACCGCCCCGCAGATCGCCCTCACGGTGCTGCTCCCGCAGCTCCGACTCAACGTGAACGAGGCGGTCCGGGCCGCATACGACATGCGCGGCGCCACGAGCACGGAGGTGCTGGCGGCGCGGCGTGAGTCGGCCATCTCTGCGGCCGACAGCCTCGCTGCCTCGGCGGCCCACCTGCTGTCCCGCCCCTGACCCACCCCCACAAACGGCCGCACCCCCCGGAGGGCAATCCGGGGGGTGCTGTTCGGGCCGTCCCATCCCTGTGAGAGGAACAACGACCCATGCATGCCATCGCTGCTGTTCAGGCGATTGTTACCGCCGACGAGTACGACCGCGAGCCCACGGCCGCGGAGCTGGACGCGATCGAGACCGAGATGCCGCTCATCCGCGCGGAGGTCGAGCTGCTGGACGTGCAGATCGCCCTCCTGGACCAGGCGCCGTCGGAGCTGAGCACGCGCCGGCTGCGGCGGGCTCGCCGCCGGGTGCTGGCCGCGCGGCGTGAGCTGACCAACCGGGTCACCGCGACTGCGGGGGAGGCGGCGTGATCCGCATCGTGACCACCGGCCGCCTTCAGCGGCTGGAGCAGGACGCCGAGCAGGCCCGCACTCGGGCGCGGGAGGTCCAGGAGCAGGCGGACACCGTCTCGGGTCGGCACCTGCGCGAGGTGGAAAGCCTGACGACGCGTGCCGAGACGGCGGAGAGTGACGCTGCGATCCTGCGCGAGCAGATCGGGGAGTTGGAGGCTGCGCTGGAGCGGGCGGAGGCCACCACGGACGAGGTGGGTGTCCTCCTGTCCGGCGCGATGAAGGAGTTGTCCGTCTCGCGGCAGGAGCTCCTGCTGAAGGACATCGCGATCCGCCGACTCCGTGAGGAGTTGGAGGCTGAGCCGATGGAGGGACAGTCGCTGACGGTGCTGCTGCACCACGGTGAGCCCCACACCATCTACGCCTCCCTCAAGGACGCGCACGCCGACACCGCGACCCACGGCGTGCCCGCCGGGGCTCGGTGGTATCCCTGTGGTGAACACCCGGCCGCCGCGTTCACGTGGCGGTGTGAGGAGTTCATCTACAACTCGGCCTCCAACGGCTTCCGCCGCCTCCACATGCCCGCCCCGAAGCAGATCGAGGGGGCGGCGTGAACGGCGTTCATATCCGTTCAGCGGAGAAGGCCCTGTCCGTGGGCATGTGGGCGATCGTGGCCGGCGCGGTGCTCTACTCCGTTCTCACCGTGACCCCGCTCGCCGCCGCTCACACACCCGCCCAGTGGGCGTGGACCGCGCCGATCCTGCCCCTCGTCGTGGACGCCGCGGTCGTCATCGTCGTGCGCCTGGACGCCGTCCTCGCCCGTCTCGGAGGGCACGGTGGCCGGTGGCCCATCGTGCTGCGGTGGATGACCGGCTGCATGACCCTGGCCCTGAACGTCGCCGACTCCGCCCTGAAAAGCGACCTGGTCGGCGTGGCCGTGCACGCGGTGGCGCCGCTGCTGCTGATCGTCACGGCGGAGACCGGCCTGGCCTACCGCCGCGCCATCACCACCGCCGTCAAACGCCTGGACGAGGAGCGGCGAGCCGAGCGGGAGCGGGCCGAGCAGGCGGCCCGTGAGCGTGCGGAGGCTGCTCGTCGGGAGGCGCGTGAGGAGCGCGAGCACGCCGCGGCGCTGGCTCGTGAACAGCGTGAACACGAAGCCCGGTTGGCCCGCGAGGCGGCCGAGCGGGAGGAGCGCCGGCAGCTGCGGGAGCAGGAGGAGCGCACCGCCCGCGAGACCGCTGAGCGGGTGGAGCGTGAACGCCGTGAACGCGAGCGTGAACAGCGCGAGCGGGACCGTGAGCGCATCGAGCGGGAGGCCGCCGCGCGCCGCGATCGTGAGGCCGCGGAGCGGGTCGAGCGTGAACGCCGTGAACAGCGTGAGCGTGAGGAGCGGGCCGAGCGTGAACGCGCCGCGCTGCTGGAGCGCGGCCCGGCCACGACCAAGCTCCCCGAGGACGAGGCACGGCAGATCGTGGCCGCCGCGTTCGGTGCCGGGCTGCCGGTCCGGTCCGCGGCGGAGCTGTGCGGCTGGTCGGTCGGCTGGGTCTCCTCCCGCTACGCCGAGCACCGCGACCCGGCCGCGGGCGGTGCTGAGCTGGCGATCGCGGGCCGCTGATGGCCTCGATCCCCGTCTACCCGTGGCGGCTCGCGCCTGACGGGCTCGCCACGGTCCGACAGCTCCGTGCTCTCGGTCTTCGGCCCGGCGGTCAGGACGTGGTCGCGCAGATCGAGCGTCCACGGCGCCGTCGCGGCCCGCTGGTCGCCTACCTCTACTCCATCGACCTGGCCAAGCCGGTCCGCCCCATGACGCCGGCGAAGTGGGCGGCGCTGGCCAAGGCGAACGCCGCCCGCCGCGTCTGCCCGCAGTGCGGCCGTGATGCCGGTTACGTCATCCCGCCCTCGCTCGGCGCCTGCGCGAACTGCGCCTACCAGGATGAACAGCGCGCTGCTTAAGCCCTGTTGGCAGGCCCGGCCAATCGCCTCCTACAGCCCTGGCCGGGCCCTACTCCGCGAAGGAGTGGCATTCAGCATGACGGATCTCAGCACCGAAGCGGTAGCTGTTGAGGCTCCCGCTCCCGAACCGCCGCCTCCGCCCGAGCCCAAGTCCACTGCGGTCAAGGACGACAAGGAGGTGGAGCACACCCCCGGTGGGTGGCCCGTCGTCCCGCTGGCCCTGACAGGGGCGAACAGCACGGTGGGCGCGGTCGCCGCCGCGGGCCTGGCCGGTGGTCCGGTCGCCGCCGTGGTCGCCGCGACCGGCGCCGTCGTCCTCGGCACCGTCGCCGCCGCCCGTTCCCGCAAGCCCAGTTCTCGCCGCGACGCGCGCCGGACCGCCGCGCGTGCCGCCGGCCATCGTGCAGCCCGCGCTGCGGGCCTGCGCCACGGCGGCACGGGCGCGGGGGCCGGGCGCGGCCGTTCGGCGTCTTCCGGTGCGGGTCGCACCGGCGGCAAGCCGGGCAGCGGGCTCGCACAGCAGCGGCGCGGCCACAGCCCCACCGCCCACCGGTCCGGCGCCGTCGACCTGTCCAAGAGCAGGTCGACCGGGCGGGGCGCGCTCAAGCACGCGGCCGACAGCACCGCGGGCAAGAGCACGGGCCGTGCAGGGCAGGTCAAAGCCCTGCGCGCCGCGCAACACGCTGGCGGTGGAACGCGCGCCGACCGGCGGGCGCAGACCACCGGTGCGCGCCGTGCGGTCGCCGACGCCCGCCGCGACGCCCGCGCCGCCTCCCGTGCGAGCAGGGCCGCGGGCGGGCAGGGGACGGCGCGGCGTGCGGCGGGATGGGCAGCAGGGAAGGCCGCGTCCGGGTCCCGGGCCCTGGTCAACCGAGCCCGTGCCGCCCGCGACCGGCGAACCGACGCCCAGGTCAAGGCCCGGCGCGACCAGGTCCGCAAGGCGCCCGGCCGCCGCCGTGCCCGGTGGGGGCTGCTGAAGTCGGCGGCCCGCTTCCAGGGCCGCCGACTGCTCGCCGCCGTCCTCGGCGGCGCGGTGGGGATGCTGGGCTGTCTGACCACGCCGCTGGGCCGCAAGCTCGGCTGGAAGTGGCTGATGCACCCCGGCCGGCGGCTGTACCGGCGGCTGATGCAGGCCGCCCGCGAGCAGCGCGCCGCCCGTGACGAACAGATCCGCGAGCGCCTGCGCGCCGAGGAAACCATCACCGACACCGACGCGGTCGGTGACCGCGTCGAGCGGCCCGACCGCATCGTCCCGACTGCTCCCACGGCTGATCAGGAGGCCATCCACGTGTCTGGTTTCAAGTTCGAAGAGGCCGCGGCGGAGATGGAGAACGCCGCCCGCGACTACGAGCCCGACGGGAACATGGAAGTTCTCACGATGATCGACAACCTCCCCACGGCGCTGCTGTCCGTCGCCAACACCTTCCGCATCCTCGCGGAGCGCTCGGACGAGGAGTTCGCCTTCGAGAAGAACATCGCGGACGGCTTCGACGACATCCACCGCACCCTGCTCAACGCCGTGGACGCCGCCGACACCCTCGTCCCGCTCTTCCGCGACGTCCACGCCGCGGACATCGCCCGCCACGAGGACCCCCGCAACGGGGCCGAGGCCGAGAAGGGCTGGAACGTCTGATCATGGCCACCACCGCCACCAAGCCGAGTGGCCCGGTGCTGGACTGGGCGGCCGGTCACGGACCCGTGACCGGCGCCCTGTCCGCCACCACCGGAGCCTTCGCCCTCGCCACCACCGGCGCCGCCACCGGCATGCCGCCCGGCTGGGCCCTCACCGTCGGCGCCGCCGGTGCCCTCGGCCACACCGTCGCCGGCCTGCGCGCCCGCAACGCCGGCCGAACCATCGCCTCCCGCGCCGCCTCCTGGCTCGTCGGCGCGGGATGGACCACCTGGGCCATCACCCACGGCCCCCTCACCTGGACCGCCCTCGGATCGCTCGCCACCATCGGCGTCGGCATCGGCGCCGCCACCCGCTCCACCAACCTCCACGAAGAGGCACGGGAAGAGGAAGCGATCACTGCGGCCGAACGGCAGGTCGCCGAAGAACTGTCCGCCGAACGCCGCACGATCGCCACGGAGTGGGTGGAGCGCATCCAGCGGGTGTGCGGGATCAGCGTGCGTGTCCTCGCGGTCGAGTCCTGGCCCACCGGGACCGGGTACTCCATCGACGCCGAACTCCCGCCCGGCGGCGCCACCTACGCCAAGATCGCCTCTGAGTCGGCGCGCCTGTCCGCCGATGCCCGACTGCCGCACGGCTGCACCGCCACCGCGTCCCCTGGCATCCACCAGGGCCGGGCCATCATCGACGTCACCACCGTCAACGTCCTTGAGCAGGAGCGGACCTACCCGGCCGAGTATGGGCCGCTGTCCGTACACACCGGAATCCCGTGGGGCTACCGCACCAACGCCGAGGAGATCCTGGCCTATCTGCGCGAGCAGTGCGCCCTGGTGGTCGGGCCGACCGGCTCGGGCAAGACGAACATGGTCCACGCGATCCTGGCCGGGTTCGCCCGCGCCGAGGACATCCTGACCTGGGTCATCGACCTCAACGCCGGATCGGCGGGCCTGCCCTGGGTCCTCCCGGCACTGAATGGGGAGATCAAGCGGGCGGACGGCGGCCCGGTCCGGCCCGGGATCGACTGGCTCGCCGGCACCCACGACGAGGCCATGACGATGCTGGACACCGCGGTGAAGGTGGCCAAGCAACGCAAGATGGCCTACCAGGACCTGCTCGCCCAGGCCAACACCGACCTACTGCCCATCAGCGCGCGCATCCCCCAGATCATGCTGGTCATCGATGAGGGCGCCGAGATCCTGGCCAGCAGCGACCGCAACGTGCGCAAGCTCGGGGAGAAGATCCTGGAAGTCATCCGGATCGCCCGCGCCATGGGCGTCCGCACCGTCCTCACCGCGCTCGGGGCGACCGGGAGCGTGCTGGGCAACCTCATGATCCGTCGCGAGGCCAAGGTCCGCGTCGCCCTGACCGGGGGTGAGACGGAAGGCATGGACCTTTCCAAGATGTTCCCCGGCACCCGCGGACTGCGCGTCGAGCAGGCCCCGTTCAAGGGCGCCGGGTTCATGGGCACCCCCGAGTCGCCGGCCGCCCTGTTCAAGGCGTGGCGCATCCTCCCGAACCAGATCCGCGAGATCATCGCCGCCACCTCCGACCGGCATCCGACGCTGGACGACGTCTCCGCCAAAGCCGCAGGCCCCGCCTACGCCCGCCGCTGGGACACCGACCGCACCGCATGGATGCGCGAGCACACCCTCGCCACCGACGACGGCACCCCGAGCGGGCCCGCGTCGCAGGCCGCTTCGGGCCGGGCCGGACTGAACCTGTCCGCGCTCCGCGGCAAGCCGGCGCCGGACCCGGTGGAGGCCGAACTGGCAAGGTTCCGGGAGCAGATCGACGCCGAGTTCGCCACCGCCCCCGACCCGGCCACCACCCGCCCGGAGAAGCCCGCGGGCGAGCGGGCCGGGCTGAACCTGTCCGCCCTGCGCGGCGAGCAGGACAGCCCCGCACAACGGGCGGCACTCACGCTGCTGCTCGCCGCCGGCCCGGACGGCACCGGTGCTTCCGCGATCGCCCGCGATCTCGCCGACGAGCACGGCACGACCCGGCAGACGGTCGTCGGCTGGCTCAAGACGTGGGTGCAGGACGGCACCGCCGTCCGTATCGGGGAGGGCACCAAGGCCCGCTACGTCCACCACCGGCATGCCCCCGAACAGCCCTCCGAGGGCTGACCGGACAGCGCCTGTCGCCTCCCCGGAGACACAAGCCCCTCTACCGGGCCGTGGGACCCGGAAACGGCTTCTGACCTGGGAGACGACAAGCGACAAGACAAGACAAGCGACAAGCCGCACGACAAGCCAGACGACAAGCAACGCGACAAGCGACAGCACGGGCCGCCCCCAACACCCCGGGGGCGGCCTGCCGCGTTGCAAGACCCCCTCGGGAGGCCGCTCGTGATCGTGACCCTGTCCGCCGTCGCACTCTTCGGAGTGCTGGCACTCGTCCTTCTGCGCGGCCGCTACGTCGGCCCGTTCAGCGCGCTCGTGCTGTTCCTGTTCGGCTTCTTCACCGCCGGCACCGGCGCCGCCACCACCATCACCGCCGTGTGCCGCGCCATCGCCGGCGCCGCCCGCCAGATCACCTGACCCCGGCAGGGAGCCCGCCATGCCCGACCACGACCCCACGCCCCGGCCGCTGCACATGACCGATGCCGAAGCCGACGCCGAGGCCCGCCGGATCCTCGCTGACGCCTACCAGCCCACACCGCGGATGGCGACCGCCTACCGCGATCCGGCCCCGCTGCCCGCGTACGGGTCCACGCCGCCCGTCGTCCAGCCGGACAACCGGATCGTCCCGGCCTGGGCGGCCGGGATGGCGGTGGCCGGGATCGGTGTCGGCGCCACCTGCGTCGGGGTCGGCTGCGGCATTTGGCTCGCCTGCAAGGGATTCGCCGCCGTGACCCTCTCGTCCGTGCTGTTCGTGACGCTGCCCATCGCGGCCCTGGCCGCCGTCGTCACCGCCATTGGGTCCGCCGTGCGTTCGGCCAAGGCCACCCGCACCGAGACCCACCACCACTACACCGGCCCCGTCCGGATGGAGAACAACACCATCACCGCCCCCGCGTACGGGCTCATCGCCCGCAACCGCAACGAACTCAACCGCTGACCTGGAGAGATGCCTGGCATGGCTGACACGATCACCATTCGGCTTGAGGTCAAGGACCAGGGCCTACCGGACATCACCTACCGCAACAAGCGGATCGTGACCCCGGAGGTCATCACCTTCATCTACGTCCCCGACAACCCCGGCTCGGACCACGGCATCTACCCCGTGCGCGCCGAGGTGGAAGGCCCCTGCCGTGGCGCCCGGCCCGGGATGCGGGGGCCGAGGCGCACCACCGAGTGGTTTTACCGCAACTGGCCCCAGGACTGGCCCGACTGGCTCATCGCCCTCGCCGCCGCACACCGCCCCTGACCCACCCCGCCACCGACCACCAGCACAACCGAGGGCGGCCCCCGCATCTCGCCAAAGAACCGGGGCCGCCCTCGTTCCACCCACTTCAACAGTGGAGGTCTCAGCATGACCCAACCGACCCTGATCCGGCGAGGGTGTGATGGCATGGATGCGCTACCCGATCCCTTGTCTTCTGCGCTGGCGCTGGCCGCTACCGGCGTGCCGGTGATGCCCTTGCGCCGAGGGAAGCTGCCGTTCGGGAACTGCCCGGACTGCGCCGGGAATCCCGCCCGGTGCGGTGGCCGGCCGAACATGAAGACCCCCGGCCCCTGCACCTGCCCGGCGCCCTGCCACGGCTGGGCCGCCGCCACCACCGACCCCACCGTCCTCCGCTCCCCTCAGTCGGCACGGGCATGGCGTGAGGCGGCAGCGGTCGCGTACCACCCCGGCGGCGCCGGCCTCACCGTCGTGGACCTCGACAACGCCGACGCGATCGCTTGGGCCCGCAAGGCGCTGCCCGCCACACAGACGGTGGCCACCACGCGCGGCGAACACTGGATCTACCGGGGCACGATGCCGTCCGCCAACGGCGTCCGGCCCGGCGTCGACATCAAGTCCCTGATGGCCTACGCCCGTTGGCTCGACTCCGGCATCGGCACCATGGCGGAGCTGCCGGACGTGGTGCGCGTGCTGATCGTGAAGGTACCCGGCACGGTCCAGGCGGCGGCGCGCACCATCACCGTGCCCGCGCCGGCCGTGGGCGGGGAGTGCCGTCACCGCACGCCCGCCTACCTGGAGCGAGGTATCGCCATGGCGGAGCAGCGCATCACCGCGGCCCGCGAGGCGATCCACGCTACCGTCTACCGGACCTTCCTGGCCGTGCTGTCGACGCATGGCCGGTGCGGCTGCCTCACCGACGTCCACATTGCGCGGCTGTTCGCCGCGGCGCAGGCCAAGGGCGAGTCCCCGCGGCACTGCACCGACGCGTGGACCAACGCCCGCACCGCACTGGGGATGTAGCCGTGTCCGAGGACGAGAAGAACCCGGCCCGCGAGGTCATCACCGACTACGCGCAATCGCACTTCCGGTACTTCCGCACCGCCGACGGCACCGTGTACGCGCAGAAGAACGGGCACCCCGTGGCCCGCCCGATCCGCTCCCAGGGCACGTCGGGAAGCCACCGGCAGGAACTCATGGTCGGCCTGTTCAAGGACGGGATCGGCGTGTTCAACGGGACCGCGCTCAAGGAGGCGTTGGACTTGATCGAAGCACTCGCGATGACGGAAGACGTACAGGCTGTTCACATCCGAGTGGCGCCCGGGTTCGACGGCGCGACCTGGTTGGATCTGGGCCGCAGCGACGGCCAGTCCGTCCGTATCCACCCCACCGGCTGGGACATCGCCGTCCCCGACCCGCGCGAGGTCTGCTGGCGGCGCACCCAGCTCACCGGCGAACTCCCCCTGCCCGCCAAGGACACCGAGGGCAAGGGCATCGACCTGCTGCTGCGGCTGTGCAACTTCGCCACCGCGGAGACCGAGTGCCTGGCCATCGCCTGGCTGATCGGCTGCCTCGGCCCGTCCGTGCCCGTCCCCGCCCCGTTCCTCACCGGCCCGCAGGGCGCCGGCAAGTCCACCGGCGGACGGATGCTCGTGCGGATCATCGAGGGCATGAGCGGCGACCTGCGCCGCGCCCCGAAGGACGAAGAGAACCTGATCACAGCGGTGGCGGCAGGATGGGTCACGGCCCTGGACAACCTCTCCCACATGACCCCGGAACTGTCCGACGCCATGTGCTGCATCGTCACCGGCGCCGAGAACGTCAAGCGCGCCCTGTTCACCGATGGCGACGTCTTCCGCGCCCGCTACCGCCGCCCCCTGCTCCTGACCGGCATCGACGTCGGAGTCATCCGGCCCGACCTCGCCGAACGGCTCCTGCCACTACGCCTGGAGCGGCCCAAGGTCCGGCGCACCGAGGCGGAGCTCTGGGCGGAGTACGCGGAGGTGTTGCCCGTCGTCCTCGGCTCGCTCCTGGACCTCACGGTCAAGGTCCGCGCGGTCGAGACGGAGACTCCCACCGATCTGCGCATGGCGGACTTCGCGCACCTGTGCGCCCAGCTCGACGCGGCGACCGGCCTCGGCGCGCTCACCGCCTACCGGGCCAGTCTGGACGACCTCAACGACGACGTGATCGAGGGCGACCTGCTGGCGCAGACCGTCCTGAGGCACGCCGCGGACATCGAACCGGGCGCAGCGCAGCGGATGACCTCCACCGAGTGGCTGCACTGCCTCACCCGCCTCTACACCGGCGAGGACTTCCGCCCCCTGCCCAAGGGCTGGCCCACCACCGGCAAAGTCCTCTCCGACCGCCTCAAGCGCCTCCAGCCCACCCTCGCCGCCCGCGGCGTCCTCATCGACTCCGGGCGCACCAAAGACGGCCGCTACCTCGAAATGACCCGCCTCACCGCGCAGACGTCACACGAGCAACAGGCGTTCTGACGGCGGCCGGCACCGGCCCTACGAGCAAGAGGAGCACCGGGGGCGGGGTGCTCCTCTTGCTGTTCGGCGGCGTCGCCGCCCTGCGATGGACGCGCCGCGAAGCGGCTCCTTCTTCACGCCCTGAGCCGCACTGCACCACCACAGACACCCGCCTCCTTTTTTCCTAAGTAGGAACCGCTGCGTCACCTGCGTCACCCGGGCCCCCAAAACGGCGGGTGACCTGCGCAGAAAGGGTGACGCAGACGGCCCGTCTCTGCGTCACCCCGCGTCACCTGCGTCACCGATGACAGACAGCCTGCGTCACCGATGACGCACCCCCAACGCCCTGCGTCACCGAAAAACCGCAGGTCAGAAGCCTGAATGACGCAGATGACGCAGATGACGCAGAAATCCCCACCTCGGACACACGCGGGCTGCCAGCTACTGAGTCCAACCCCATTCGCAGGCTCTGCCTTCTTCTGGAGGTCTCATTGCCGACCGTTGTCGCGAGCGACACCCGCGCGACCCTCCGCGGGGGTCTCCCGGATCGGTATCTCACCCCGGATGACATCGCCGACATGTTCGGCGTGCCGCTCGAAACCGTCTACCAGTGGCGCAGGAAGCACACGGGCCCGCCCGGGTTCCGCATCGGCAAGCACGTCCGCTACGACCCCGCCGACGTGCGTGCCTACGTCGCCCAGTGCAAGACCTCCGCTCAGGACGCCGCCTGACGCGTCCGATCAGCACCGTTCAGCCCTCGGGAGGGCCACACCGTGGTCCTCCCGCTCCATGTCCAGAAGGGAACGCCGACCGAGATGGCAGGCCACATCCAAGACCGCTGGTACAAGACCGAGACCGACGCCAACGGCAAAACCGTCCGCCTCAAGACCGACCGCCACGGCACCGGCCTGCGCTACCGGGCACGCTACGTCGGCCCCGACGGCACCGAGAAGTCCAAGAGCTTCCGCGACGGACAGAAGCGCCTCGCCGAGAAGTGGCTCAGCAAGACGGAAGCCGACATGAACAGCGGCACCTACGTGGACCCGGCTGCCGGCCGAGTGACGTTCGGGCAGTACGCCGAGAAGTGGTTGAGCACCCAGACCACCGACCTGACGACCCGCGAGACGGTCACCTCCGCGGTTCGAGGACACGCGATCCCCTACCTTGGCACGCGCCCCCTCGGCTCCTTCAAGCCCGAGCACATCCGGGACTGGCTGAGCGAGTTGGAGCGGGCACTCCCCGCGACGTCGTACCGGCGCGTGATCTACAACAATGTGTCGACCATCCTCAACGCGGCTGTGGACGACGGCCACTTGCCGAAGAACCCTTGCCGCGCGCAGTCCGTACGTCCTCCCGCGCCAGGTACCGGCCGCGTGGTGCCGTGGACGGCTGAGCGCGTCTTCGGAGTCCGGGAAGCGCTTCCGGAGCGCTTCCGTGCGGCGGTCGACCTCGGAGCGGGATGCGGTCTGCGCCAAGGGGAGATCTTCGGACTTCCCGTCGATGAGATCGACTTCGAGTCCGGCTGGCTGCACATTGTGAACCAGGTGAAGGTGACGACCGGCGGTCTCGTCTTCGGCCCGCCGAAGCGGGACAAGCTCCGTGACGTTCCACTGCCTGACCGTGTGGCTGACATCCTCAAGCGCCATATGAAGGAGTTCCCGCCGGTCTCGATCACTCTGCCGTGGCTCCGGAAGGACGGCCGCATGGTGACGCGCCAGTTGCTGTTCACCCGTCTCGACGGCGCGGGCGCGGTGCGGCGTACCGACTTCAACGACCGTGCCTGGAAGCCCGCTCTTGTCGCGGCTGGGGTCATCCCCGAGCCGAAGCCCGGTGAGCGTCACCAGGCTGCACGCGAGCACGGCATGCACGCGCTGCGGCACTTCTACGCGTCGGTTCTGCTGGATGCCGGGGAGAACATCAAGGCGTTGAGCCACTACCTGGGGCACAACGATCCAGGGTTCACGCTGCGGGTGTACACGCACCTCATGCCGAGTAGCGACGCACGGGCCCGGAACGCCGTGGACGGTCTGTACACGGCCACCGATCCGGCGCAGGACGGCCCACAGACGGCCCACGGGCACTGACACGACGTGGGGCCGACGGCTGCGAACCGTCGGCCCCACACGACCGGTCTACGAGAAACCCACTCTGACCTGCGCCTACAGCACCGGCAGGTTCTTGCGCAGCTCGAACGCCGTCACCTCGGACCGGTACTCCTCCCATTCCTGGCGCTTGTTGCGGAGGAAGAAGTCGAAGACGTGTTCGCCCAGGGTCTCGGCGACCAGGTCGCTGCGTTCCATCAGGGTCAGGGCCTCGCCCAGGTTCTGCGGGAGGGGTTCGATGCCCATCGCGCGGCGTTCGGCGTCCGAGAGGGCCCAGACGTCGTCCTCGGCGCCCGGCGGGAGCTCGTAGCCCTCCTCGATGCCCTTCAGGCCGGCGGCGAGGAGGACGGCGTAGGCCAGGTAGGGGTTGGCGCCGGAGTCCAGGGAGCGGACCTCGACGCGGGCCGAGCCGGTCTTGCCGGGCTTGTACATCGGGACGCGGACCAGGGCGCTGCGGTTGTTGTGGCCCCAGCAGATGTAGGAGGGGGCTTCGCCGCCCGCCCCCGCCGTCCGCTCCGAGCCGCCCCAGATGCGCTTGTAGGAGTTGACCCACTGATTGGTGACGGCGGCGGCCTCCGCGGCGTGCTTGAGCAGGCCCGCGATGAAGGAGCGGCCCACCTTGGAGAGCTGGTACTCCGCGCCGGACTCGTAGAACGCGTTGCGGTCGCCCTCGAAGAGCGAGAGGTGGGTGTGCATGCCGCTGCCCGGGTGCTCGGAGAAGGGCTTGGGCATGAAGGTGGCCTGGACGCCCTGTTCCAGCGCGACCTGCTTCATGACCAGGCGGAAGGTCATGATGTTGTCGGCCGTCGAGAGGGCGTCGGCGTAGCGCAGGTCGATCTCCTGCTGGCCCGGGGCGCCCTCGTGGTGGGAGAACTCCACCGAGATGCCCATCGACTCCAGCATCGTGATCGCCTGGCGGCGGAAGTCCATGCCCACGCTGGTCGGCGTGTGGTCGAAGTAGCCCGAGTTGTCGGCCGGTGTCGGGCGGGTGCCGTCCAGCGGGCGGTCCTTCAGCAGGAAGAACTCGATCTCCGGGTGGGTGTAGAAGGTGAAGCCCAGGTCGGAGGTGCGGGCCAGCGCGCGCTTGAGGACGTAGCGCGGGTCGGCGAAGGACGGGGAGCCGTCCGGCATCAGGATGTCGCAGAACATCCGGGCCGTACCGGGGGTCTCCGCGCGCCACGGCAGCATCTGGAAGGTCGACGGGTCCGGCTTGGCGATCATGTCGGACTCGTAGACCCGGGCGAAGCCCTCGATGGCGGAGCCGTCGAAGCCGATGCCCTCGTCGAAGGCCTGCTCCAGCTCGGCGGGGGCCACGGCGACGGACTTGAGGAAGCCCAGCACGTCCGTGAACCACAGGCGTACGAACCGGATGTCGCGCTCCTCCAAGGTACGGAGCACGAACTCCTGCTGCTTGTCCATCTTCCGATTCCCCATCCTTGCTGGTCAGGAGCATCCCACCACAACACCGTTTCATCCGTGTTGCGGACCTTGATCGCCCCGACGTCCACCTACTGAACGCCTCTCTTACGGCAGGTGTACTGCCCTGACGCCCATCTTGCCTGTCGGCGGCGGCATCCGTAACGGCCGGGCGGGACGGGGTGGGGGCGTGAGGCAGGACACCCCTCTTAAATTTGCATCTCGGATGCATATTTAAATAGCGTTCGATCAGTCGAGATCGCAAGGAGTCCGCGATGTTGTCCGAGCAGTCCGCTGCCACCGTCCGCGCCACCCTCCCCGCCGTGGGGGCCGCCATCGAGCAGATCACCGAGCGCTTCTACGCCCGGCTCTTCGACGCCCACCCCGAGCTGCTGCGGAACCTGTTCAACCGCGGCAACCAGGCCTCCGGCGCCCAGAAGTCGGCCCTCGCGGGCTCCATCGCCGCGTTCGCCGGGTATCTGGTCGAGCACCCGGACCAGCGGCCGGACGCGATGCTGAGCCGCATCGCCCACAAGCACGCCTCGCTGGGCGTCGTACCGGAGCAGTACCCGGTCGTGCACGAGCACCTGTTCGCCGCCATCGCGGAGATCCTCGGCGACGCCGTCACCCCCGAGGTCGCCGCCGCCTGGACCGAGGTCTACTGGCTGATGGCCAACGCCCTCATCGCCGTCGAGAAGCGGCTGTACGAGGAGAGCGGCAGCCAGGAGTTCCGGGAGTGGGAGGTGGTGGGGAGGGAAGAGGAGACCGCCGAGGTCGTCTCCTTCCGGGTGCGGCCCGCCGACGGGTCCCCCGTGCGGGGCTTTCGCGCCGGGCAGTACGTCTCCGTGGGGGTGAAACTGGCCGACGGAGCGCGGCAGATACGCCAGTACAGCCTGTCCGGGGCGCCGGGCGAGGACGTACGGCGGTTCAGCGTCAAGCGGGTGCACGGGGGTGCGACACCGGAGGGGGAGGTGTCCGCTCACTTGCACGCGCGGGTACGGGTGGGTGACATGCTCCAGATTTCGGAGCCGTACGGCGATCTGGTGCTCGACGGTGTCGCCGGGCGGCCCCTGCTGCTCGCCTCCGCGGGCATCGGCGTGACCCCGATGGTCGCCATGCTGGCCTCGCTCGCGGCCGACGGGCACGACGCGCCGGTCACCGTCGTGCACGGCGACCGCTCCCCCGCGGACCACGCCCTGCGCGTCGACCACCAGGCGCACGCGGACAAGCTCGCGGACTCGGACGTCAGCTTCTTCTACGAGCGGGACGCCGGGCCCGGCGACCGTACCGGTCTGGTCGACCTGTCCGTAATCGACATCGCGCCCGGCACCTGCGCCTACCTCTGCGGGCCGCTGCCGTTCATGCGTGCCGTGCGCGGTCAGCTGATCGAGAAGGGCGTGGCACCGGCCGACATCCACTACGAGGTCTTCGGGCCCGACCTGTGGCTCGCCGCCTGAACGGTGAAGAGGGCCGCTCGCCGGAGGTTCCGGTGGGCGGCCCTTCGCGTCATCAGGGGAGCGGGGCTCCGGGCGGGCGCATCGAGATGCCCAGCAGGACCGGGCCGGTGGGGTCCCTGACGATCTGGTCCAGGGTGATCGGGTCCAGGGAGCCGTAGAACGCCTCCTGGGCCCGGCGCAGCGCGCCGCGCAGCCGGCAGTCCGAGCGCAGCGGGCAGGGGGTGGCGCCCTCGCACTCCACCACCTCGTCGTCGCCCTCGAAGGTGCGCACGATCGCGCCGACGGAGGCCGTACGGCCCCGTTCGGTGAGCGCCAGGCCGCCGCCGCGGCCGCGGCGGGCGTCGACCAGGCCCAGGTGCTGGAGTTCGGCGACGACCTTCGCGGCATGCGTGTAGGGCACGCCCATGTCCTCGGCGACCTTGCGGGTCGCGGGCGTGTCCTCGGTGGATACGGCGAGGCGCATCAGGATGCGCAGGGCGAGGTCGGTGGAACGCAGCAGCCTCATGGCGCGAGCGTAAATAATACGCATCCCAGGTGCAAATTTAACCCTTTTGCCGTGCTCGCTCTACGGCGGTTCCCCACTCCCCCATTACGATCAGCGGGCTCCACCCCCTGTCCGCCCCCTCCCCCCAGAAGGACATCGCCTCATGGGTTCCGCCAACAACAGCAGCAGCGCGGCGCGCAAGGCGCGCATCGAGGAGATGCGGCGCGCCGAGCGTTCGCGCGCGCGCCGGAACCGGACGCTGGTCATCGCCGCGTCCGTGGTCGTCGTCGCCGGGCTCGTCGTGGGCGGTGTCGTCCTCGCGGACTCCGGGTCCGGGTCCGGGAAGAAGGACACGGCCGCGAGTGGCGACAACGGCAAGGACACCGGGGATGTGAACAGCAAGAGCTCCGGGGACTCCGGGCACTTCACGACCGGGAAGGACGGCGTGCGCACCTGGAAGGGCACGCTGTCGCGGACCCATGTGACGACCCCGGTGTCGTATCCGATGCATCCGCCGGTGGGCGGCAACCACAACCCGGTGTGGGCGGACTGCAACGGTGACGTCTACACGCAGCAGTTGCACGACGAGAACACGGTGCACTCGCTGGAGCACGGCGCGGTGTGGGTGACGTACACCCCCAAGGCGGCGAAGGCCGACATCGAGGCGCTCTCGGCGAAGGTGAAGAAGACGCCGTACTCGCTGATGAGTCCGTACGAGAACCAGGCCGCGCCGCTGATGCTGTCGGCGTGGGGGCACCAGGTGGCCGTGAAGAGCGCGAGCGATCCCGAAGTGAACAAGTTCTTCGAGGAGTTCGTGCAGGGGCCGCAGACGCCGGAGCCGGGTGCCTCGTGCACCGGTGGGGTGATGAAGTGAGCCGGCGTGCCATCGGCTGGGCGGCGGGGGCCGCGGCGGCGGTGCTCGTCGCGGCCGGCGCGGTCACGTACGCGGTCGCCGACTCGGGCTCCGGCTCCGGCTCCGGTGACGGGAAGGCGGCGCAGAAGACGCCGACCGCGGACTCGGCGGACGCGGGCTTCGCGCGGGACATGGCGGTGCATCACCAGCAGGCCGTCGAGATGTCGTACATCGTCCGCGACCACACGAAGGACGAGGACGTACGGCGGCTCGCCTACGACATCGCGCAGACGCAGGCCAACCAGCGCGGGATGCTGCTGGGTTGGCTGGATCTGTGGGGGCTGCCGAAGGTGTCCGCGGACCCGCCGATGACCTGGATGGGCATGGGCGGCATGGTCACGGCCAAGGACGGCTCGCTGATGCCCGGTATGGCCACCAATACGCAGATGAAGAAGCTCGCGACCCTCAACGGGAAGCAGGCCGAGATCTTCTATCTCCAGCTGATGACGAACCATCACAAGGGCGGCATCCACATGGCCGAGGGCTGTGTGGCCAAGTGCACGGTGGGCGTGGAGAAACGGCTGGCCCAGGGCATGGTGGACGCGCAGCAGTCGGAGCTCCAGGTGATGGCCGGGATGCTCAAGGAGCGCGGAGCCAAACCGCTCTCCTGACCAGGGAACAAGTCCCTTCGTAACACTGCCGTAAGGAAAAACCGCTCAAATCCCCCTACGTGATGGTTACTTGAGCTTCTCTTTCCGTCCCGTTTACCTGGCATGAACGGTTCATCGGTCAGAGTTGCCCCCATCGTGTGATCCATTCGCCGGCTGTTCACCACCGCCGCCGGCCGGCGCGGAACCGCGTGTACCTACCTACTACGTGCATGCGCAACGCATCGCAGGGGGTTCTATGAGATCCAACCGCACGCGCGCCGTGAGCATGGCAGCCGCGCTGCCCATGATCGCCGGTGCGCTGGCGCTGGGCATACCCGCGGCCCACGCCGCGGACAGCCCCGCCCGCAACGCTCTGAAGGGCACCAAGCCGCTGTGGGCCACGGCCAAGGCGGACAAGGGCGCGACCAACAACGGCTCCCAGGTCAAGGCCCGGGTGTACCTGGCCGGCCAGGACTCGGCGGGCCTCGCGGCCTACGCCAAGGCCGTGTCCGACCCCAGCTCGCCGTACTACGGCAAGTACCTGTCGCCCAAGCAGGCCCAGACCCGCTTCGGCGCCACCAAGGCCCAGGTCGCCGCCGTCAAGTCCTGGCTGACGTCGGCCGGTCTGAAGGTCACCGAGGTCACGCAGCACTACGTCGCCGTCTCCGGTGACGTCGCCTCCGCCGAGAAGGCGTTCGGCACCCAGCTGCACAACTACGCCAAGGGTTCGAAGACGTACCGCGCCCCGGCGCAGGCGGCCTCCGTCCCGGCCGGCCTCAAGGGCACCGTCCTGACCGTCACCGGTCTGGACAGCGCCCCGCACAAGGCCGACCACGACGACACGCTGCCGCCCCCGGACGCGGTGTTCAAGAACGCCGGTCCGTTCTCGTCGTACTACGGCTCGAAGACCGCGAGCACGCTGCCGTCCGCGTACGGCACCAAGCTGCCCTACGCCGTCAAGGGTTACACCGGCAAGCAGCTGCGCTCGGTCTACGGTGCCGGCAAGTACACCGGCAAGGGTGTCCGCGTCGCCATCACCGACGCCTACGCCTCGCCGACCATCGCCTACGACGCCGGCAAGTACGCGCAGAAGAACGGCGACAAGGCCTGGAAGACCGGTCAGCTGCACCAGTCGCTGCCGGCCAACTTCACCAAGACCGACGAGTGCGGTGCCGCGGGCTGGTACGGCGAGGAGACCCTCGACGTCGAGGCCGTGCACGCGGTCGCGCCGGACGCCGATGTCACCTACGTCGGTGCGGCGTCCTGCTACGACGACGACCTGCTCGACTCGCTGAGCAAGGTGGTCGACAACCACCTGGCCGACATCGTCTCCAACTCGTGGGGCGACGTCGAGGCCAACCAGACGCCGGACCTCGCGGCCGCCTACGACCAGGTCTTCCAGCTGGGCGCGGTGCAGGGCATCGGCTTCTACTTCTCCTCCGGTGACGACGGCGACCAGGTCGCCAACACCGGCACCAAGCAGGTCGACACCCCGGCCAACTCCGCCTGGGTGACCGCCGTCGGCGGCACCTCCCTCGCGGTCGGCAAGGGCGACAAGTACCTGTGGGAGACCGGCTGGGGCACCACGAAGTCCAGCCTGTCGACCGACGGCAAGAGCTGGACCAACTTCCCCGGTGCCTTCACCTCGGGCGCGGGCGGCGGCACCAGCAGCACGGTCGCCGAGCCGTACTACCAGAAGGGCGTCGTCCCGGACTCGCTCGCCAAGGCGAACAACGCCTCCGGCAACCGCGTCGTCCCGGACATCGCGGCCATCGCCGACCCGAACACCGGGTTCCTGGTGGGCCAGACCCAGACCTTCCCCGACGGGTCGCAGCAGTACAGCGAGTACCGCATCGGCGGCACCTCGCTGGCCGCGCCGACCATCGCGGCGGTCCAGGCCCTCGCCGAGCAGGCGCGCGGCGGCAAGGCGATCGGTTTCGCCAACCCGTCGATCTACGCGAAGTTCGGCAAGAAGGGCGTCTACCACGACGTCACGGACAACCCCACGGGCCACGGCCTGGGTGTCGTCCGCGTGGACTACGCCAACAGCATCGACGCCACCGGCGGCCTGCTCTACTCCGTCCGCACCCTGGGCAAGGACAGCTCGCTGTCCGCGACCAAGGGCTACGACGACGTGACGGGCGTGGGCTCCCCGGCGAACGGCTATGTCGCGTCGTACGCCAAGAAGAGCAGCAAGAAGCACTGAACGGCTCTGCCGAGCTGAACTGAGCTTCTGAAGAAGGGGACGTGGGGCCATCACCGGCCTCGCGTCCCCTTCGCGTTCCGCGTCCGTGCACGCGCTGCCGAGGGATTCGGCGGTTCTGCCGCGCACGGTGCCTCCCGGTGCCTCCTGGTGCGCACGAGGCATCCCGGTGCGGGCGGGGCCTCCCGGTGCGGGCGGTGCCTCCCGGTGCGGGCGGGGCCGGACACCTAGGCTGCACCACCATGACGACCGCACCGCAGGACAGCATCCGACCGTTCCGCATCGCGATCCCGGAGGGCGACCTGGAGGATCTGAGGAGCCGTCTGGACCGCACCCGCTGGCCGGACGAACTGCCGGGAGCGGGCTGGGAGTACGGCGTTCCGGGCGACTATCTGCGGGAACTCGCGCGCTATTGGCGGCACGAGTACGACTGGCGGGCGGCGGAGGCCCGGCTGAACCGGTGGCCGCAGTTCACGACCACCGTCGACGGCGCCCACCTGCACTTCGCACACATCCGCTCCCCGGAACCGGACGCCACCCCGCTGATCATCACGCACGGCTGGCCCGGCTCCCTCGCCGAGTTCGAGCGGATCGCGGGCCCGCTCACCGACCCCCGGGCGCACGGCGCCGACCCGGCGGACGCCTTCCATCTGGTCCTGCCGAGCATCCCCGGCTTCGGTTTCTCAGGACCCACCCGCGAGAAGGGCTGGGAGTACCGCCGGGTCGCCGCCGCGTTCGCCGAGCTGATGTCCCGCCTGGGGTACGGCCGTTACGGCGCCCAGGGCGGCGACTGGGGCGCGGCCGTCTCCCGGGAGCTGGGCCGTGCCCGCCCCGACCAGGTCATCGGCGTCCATCTGAACCTGCTGCCCGGCGCCGGTGCCACAGCCGAGCCGACGCCGGAGGAACTCGGCGCGCTCACCCCGGCGGAGGCGGAGCGCACCCAGGCGTCCTGGGAGCGGATGCGGGCCTGGAGCCGCGAGCAGCAGGGCTACGCGGACATCCAGTCCACCCGTCCGCACACCCTCGGCTACGGACTGTCCGACTCACCGGTCGGCCAACTCGCCTGGATCGTCGAGAAGTTCAAGGAGTGGACGGACTCGGCCGACCGTCCTGAGGACGCCGTCGACCGCGATCATCTGCTGACGAACGTGATGCTGTACTGGCTGACCAACACCGCCACCTCCGCCGCGCGCCTCTACTACGAGCGCGCGCACGCCGCCTACTGGGGCCGCCCGCCGGAGCCGTCCCGGGCCCCGACCGCGTTCGCCTCCTTCCCCGAGGAGAACTTCATCGCGCTGCGCCATGTCGCCGAGCGCACCGACAACATCGTCCGCTGGACGGAGTTCGACCGGGGCGGCCACTTCGCGGCGATGGAGCAGCCGGAGCCGCTGGTCGGCGACATCAGGGCGTTCTTCCGTGACTTGCGCGACGCGGGCGGCGCGGGCAGTGCGGGCGGCGCGGCCTCGTCGTGAGGGTGGGTAGGGTCCAATTTCCTTGATCTGGAAAGGCAGTTGTATGACCGAGATCGTGATCGCGCAGACGACCGTCGACGACGAGGAACGCGCGGGGGCCCTCGCCCGGGGCGCGGTGGAGAACCGCCTGGCGGCCTGCGCCCACATTGATCCGCCGTTCACCGCGGTGTACCGGTGGCAAGGGGCCGTTGAGACCGCTCAGGAGTGGCGGATCTCGTACAAGACGACCGCCGACCGGCTGCCCGAGCTGGCGGCCTGGGTCGCCGAGCACCACGGCTACGAGGTCCCCGAGTGGATCACCCTGCCGGTGACCGGGGGTTCCGAGGCGTATCTGCGCTGGGTGGCCGAGGAGACCGCACCGCACGCGGCCGGGTGACGCGTCTCAGGCCCCGGAGGGGTCCCGGCCCTGGATCCGCGCGGCGGTGGTGCGCAGTTCGGCGAGGACCGTCCGTACGGCCTTGCGGGCGGTGCGTTCGGGCCGGTGGAGTACGTCGATGCGGCGCCGGGCGTGCACTCCGCTCAGCGGTCTGAGGACGATGCCGGGGTGCGGGCGGGCGGTCCAGCGGGGCATCAGCGCGACACCGCCGCCCGCGGCCACCACCTCGGCGACCACGGTGAACTCATTGATCCGATGGACGATGTCGAGCGCGCGGTCGGCGAAGGCGGCGATGGCCTCGATGGTGGCCATCAGCGGGAAGCCGTCATGGACCGTGATCCACGGCTGGTCCGCCACGTCCCGGGGCGAGAGCACCGGCTCGGCGGCCAGCGGATGGCCCACCGGCAGGGCCACGTCGAGGGGCTCGCGCAGCAGCGTGGCCGAGGTGACGGTGCGCGGCCAGGGCGGGGCGTGGTCGAGGCGGTGGGCGAGCACCAGGTCGTAATCGCGGGTGAGCGCGGGGAAGCGGTCCTGGGCGACGTCCTCGTCGGCGAACGCGAGGCGGGGATGCTCCGGGCCGGAGAGGCCGTGCAGCAGGAGCGGGAAGAACGCCGAGGCGGCGCTGTGGAACGCGGCCACCGACACGACGCCGCCGGGGTGTTCGGCGAAGTCGGTGACGGCGTGCCGGGCCCGGGCCAGGGCGGACTCGACCTCGATGGCGGCCGCGGCCAGGGCATGTCCGGCGTCGGTCAGTACGACCCGGCGGCCCGCGCGTTCGGTCAGCGGGACCGGGATCGAGCGCTGGAGCAGCCGCAGCTGCTGCGAGATCGCGGACGGCGTCACATGCAGCGCCTCGGCCACGGCGCTGACGCTGCCCAGGTCTCCGAGTTCGCGCAGGATCCGCAGTTGCCGTTCGTCCACGGTGACAGTGTAGGACGATGATGTAGAACGGCTACACCTTTGTTGTAGAAGTTGGTTGTGGCCTTCAATGTCCTGCTGGGGCAGCGTGGAGGCATGAACGTCTCCCGCCGTACCGATGCGGTACTTCTGCTGGTCGCGCTGGTCTGGGGTTCCAGCTATCTCGCGGCCAAGACGGCCACCGCCGCGCTGCCGGTCCTGGCGGTGCTGTTCGCCCGGTACGCGATCTCCGCGTCGGCGTGCGGAGCGCTGGTCGCCTTCCGGTCCCGCCGCTCCTGGACCCGGGCGGAGGTCCGCGTCGGGTCGCTGCTGGGGGTCACCCAGGCGGCCGTGCTGGTGCTGGAGACATACGGGGTGGCGCACACCAGCGCCGCGAACGCCGGGCTGATCATCAGCCTGACGATCGTGCTGACGCCGCTGCTGGACCGGGTCGGCGGTCGTCGGCTCCCCCGGACGTTCTTCCTCGCCGCCGGCCTCTGCGTACTGGCCGTCGGGCTCCTCACCGCGGGCAACGGGCTGCACGCGCCCCGGCTCGGCGACATGCTGATACTGGCCGCCGCCGTGGTCCGGGCCGCTCACGTCACGCTCGTCGGACGCCTCACGACGGGCCGTCGTATCGACCCCCTGCACCTGACGACCGTCCAGACCGTCGTGGGCTGCGCCCTGTTCCTCCCGGCCGCCGCCCATTCCCTCCCCGCCCTGGCCCACAGCGGCGCCGCCACCTGGGCCCAGCTCGGCTATCTCGCCCTGTTCTGCAGCGTGTTCGCCTTCCTCGCGCAGACCTGGGCGGTCCAGGGCACCTCCGCCACCCGGGCCAGCCTGCTCCTGGGCACGGAGCCGATCTGGGCCGTCGCCATCGGCCTCACCCTCGGCGGTGAACGGTTCACGCTGTGGGCGGCGTTGGGCGCGGGGCTCATGGTGGCGGGGACGTACTGGGGGCAGAGCATCGAGAGGCGGCATCGCACGGCGGTCCCTGCGGGGGAACGTGAAGTGTGCCCGGCGATGGCGCCGACCGGGGTCTGATCGCCTCGGCCGGTGCCGGTGCCGGTGCCGGTGCCCGCCTCGGGCGGAGGCGAGCACCGGCCGGGGGCTCAGCGGATGTGGACCGTGACCACGCCGGAGGTGTGCAGGTGCACCGGGTGGTGGTCGTGCTTGTTCTTCAGGCCGTAGAGCACGGCGCGCAGTTGCAGGTCGCCGCGGTGGGCGGCCGAGCCGTGGGTGGTGAGGCGGGCGTCGCCCTTGACCGGGGTCGTGCAGTTCTCCTGGTGCCAGGGCTGCTTGCCGGTGCGCTCCTCCAGGCACAGCTGGTGCAGGTAGCCGGCGATGTCGTCGTCGCCGTCCGCCTTGATCGTGAACGTCTTGCCGACGTGCGCCGTGCGCGGCACCGTGACCTCCACGTCCCCCTTGGCGAACGCCGGTACGGCGGCCAGCGTCACCGAGGCCAGCCCCAGCGCCCCGATCACGACCGCGCGAACGCCCCGCGCCCTCTTCATCCCGTTCATCTGCTTCCCTCCCCCGGGTCCCCCTGGTCGGGAGGGACCCGTTTCCTTCCGAAAGCGCCTGATTGCGCCTCGCTGGTTCTTGAGATGGGTGGGGTGGTGGGGCGGGTTGGGTCTCGTACGACGACTTTACGGAATCCTGCCGAAGCCCCCGGGCAGGGAGAGCGAGACTCAGGTGGCGGGCAGACCCAGGGAACGGAGCGTGCCCGGAGGTACGTCGGCACCTTCGAGGGCATCGGCCAGGCGCAGGGCACGGTCGGCGATGAGAAGGTCGGAGGGCGTCTCAGGTACGGCGTCGCCCGTCCGGGCCAGCCACTCGGCGATCTTGCGCCAGGAGTAGAACTCGGTGCCGCCGGTGCCGGGTTCCGGGCCGGGGAACCCGGCGAATTCCTCTCGCCACCGGGACAGTTCCCGCCCACATCGCTGGGCGGCCTCCTCCAGGGTCACGAGGTCGTCGTATCGGACACCGACCGCCCGCAGCCCCGGGATGAGACGGACGGCGCGGGCCACTTGGGCGACGGCGTCCAGGAGGGTCGGGGCGTCGATGTCGCAGGACAGTTCTTTGAGTGCGCTCACATCCGAAACATGCTTGTAGTCCCCGGGGTTCTCGGGACCCAGCGTGTAAGAGACCGACCCGTCCGCGAAGGCATCGCAGTGATCAAAGACATCGGCCTGCTCGGCGGTGAGAGGCTGGTTGACCAGGAGGGTGAAGCTCCACTCTGACACGACGGCGGTCCTTTCAGTGCTGGTGCTCCCGGACGAAGCGGTCGATGCGCTTCGCCTCGTTGCCAGGGTTTTTCGGGGTGCCTGAAACCACGTGGCGCGCTCCACAGGAGCAGCACACCACCCAACCCCATCGGTGCCCGTTCTTGTCCGGCACCACCTGACATCCGGCTTGCTTCGCCCGGTCCAGAGCCGCCGCGACATCCCCATCTTGGTGCCGCCCCTTGGAAATAACAGACGGATACTACTCAACGCAGCAAATCGGTCACAAAAGGCGACGGGCGGTCTGGCCTCGGTCGACCAGGGGAAGTCGTTCAGCGCGTGCTGCAATGCCTCAAGAACTCGTCCCGGACGCCCTCGACAAGGCTCCGCATGTCGTCGCCGTAGAGCGCCACCGCGGCGAACCTGTCGAACGTGTCGACGTACGTCTGGACATCCCGCGGGTCCCGTGTCGTCACCTCCGAGTGGAAGGTCTCGACAATGACGAGGCTGTCGTCGTGGATGCTGAAACAGGTCATGGGGAAGTCCGGTTTCCGGCCCGCTTGGGGGGCGACGCCGACGCGGACGGCGGGGAGCCGTGACAGGGAGACGAGCCGGTCGAGTTGGACGGCCATGACGGTGGGCTCGCAGATCAGCCACCGCAGCACGTGTTCGCAGATGACGAAGTGGAACGACCGCCCGTCCTCGTACAGTGCAGCCTGCCGCTCCAACCGGGCCGCCACGGTCCGCGCCCTGGTCTCGTCCGGCAGAGCCGGTGGCAGGGAGAACACCGCCGTGGCGTACTCGGGGGTCTGGAGGAGGCCGGGGATGAGCTGTCCCTGGAAGAGCCTGAGCGCCTTCGTGTTGGCTTCGATGCCCTTGATCGTGTTCTGGTGCTTCCAGGCTCCCATGCGACGCAGCAAACGCCATGCCTTGGCTTCCGTGGCCTCGGCCCGCGCCGCCGCGAGGAACTGTTCCTTGGCCTCTTCGGACACCCCGAGGGCGGACAGGACGAGGTCGACGTCCTGCACCGTGGGCATGGTCCGGCCGTTCTCGATCTTCGAGAGCTTGGCCGCGGACATGGAAGCCCTGCGGGCGACCGCGCTGCCGGTCAGTCCCGACGCCTCGCGCAATGCCCGCAGTGCTCTTCCGAGGGATTCCGTGGTCAGTGGTGCCGCTCCCAGTAGGCCGTGAACGGCACGGCCCGGGAGAGCGCCAGATCCCGGTATTCCCGGTACTCCGGGAGGCGGTCGGTGGGCAGGAGTTCACCGCCGAGGAACCGGCCGTCAGGGGTGTAGTGCATCCGGTACACGTCACGGTCGTCGAAGAGCCAGAAGTCGTGTTCGGGCAGACCGTCCGCGTTCCGCTCGGTGAGGTCGATGATGCCGATCGACTCCCCGGCCTTGATGTTGCCGGGGTAGGCCGCCAACTCGTAGCGCAGATAGTCGGTCAGCGGGGAGCGCAGGACGTGGACGCGGGACACCCGCTTGCCCTTGTCCGTCATGGACCGCACCCACGGGTTGTCGTCCCACTCCGGACCCATGTCCTCGCCGGCCAGGAAGCGCGCGATCTCCTCGCGCTCTTCCTCCACGTCGTACTCGGCCAGCGTCTCCAGCCGGAACGCGGTCCGCTCGAATGTCTCGAAGAGGCGCCCGAACTCCTCACCGGTGAGCACGGAAGTACTCCTCCAGTACGGCCGCGGGGACCATGACCGCCGTCTCGCCCTCGGGCAGGCCGAGTTGCGCCAGCCGCTCGGAGTCGTTGATCACGTAACCCTGTACGACGTACTCCTTGCCGTCGGCCGTGCTCCACAGGGTGGGGCAGGTGCCGTTCTTGCAGTCCGGGTCTCCCGAGAGCTTCCGCAGCGGTGCGCCCACGGCGTCCCCCTCTTGTCGACAGGCTTGGTCAAGCCGATGCTCCCGACCAGGCGACTTCCGGGTCAAGCTCCTCGGCTTTCCAGTACGGGAAACCCGGCGGGTAACCGGCCGAGCCCGGACGCGGTTCTACTTGAGTGAGCCGATGAACGGGGCCCAGGCGGTGGCCGTGAGGAGGAGGGCGGGGCCGTCGCGGAGCAGCTCGGCTTGCGCCGGAGGGTGTCACTCAAGTGGGCGAGGTCGCTTGCCATTTCGGTAGTCCTCAGCCGCTCGCTCGATCAGCCTCAGAGACGTCTCAGGGTCCAGTGCGGCGGCCCGCAGGCGACCGTATGCCTTTGAGTACTGCCTCACGAGTCCGGGCTCATCGATCAACTGCCCGTGGTACATCCCCTCGGTGTACATGACCGGAGGGGCATCGCTGAAGGCCAGGAATCTGGACATGCCCATCATGAAGGGGTGGGGGCCCGACTTCTGGGGCACGAGCTGCGGAAATGCCCGGCGCTTGCGCATCACCTCCACCACATGGGCCAGCTGCTCGGCCATCTCGTCGGGCGGCAGGAAGGGCTGCCAGAGCACGGACTCATGCAGCACCACCCAGCTCTCCGGCGAGTCCCTGTCCTCGAAGAGCCAGGCCCGAGCCCGCCGGGCGGCGACCCTGGCCGCCAGCACCTCCTCGGACTCCCTTGGATACGTGGCGAGTATCAAGGCCCGCATGTACGGCTCCAGTTGAAGCGGACCCGGGATCAGCAGCGGCTCCCACTCCTCGATCTCCACCGCCTGCTTCTCCAGTTCGAGCACATCCGCGAAGTACTCGGCGTGACCGCCCTTGCCGGCCTTCTGTACGTCCTTGCAGTTCCGCTCGAAGAACCCGTCTGTCCCCAGCCGCTGGTCCGCGTGCCGAGCCAGAGCGATGGGCATCCTGCGCTGACCATGCTCGATGTCGCTGAGGTAGGACTTGCCGTAGTAGCTGCCTTCGAGGAACGCCTCCAGTGAGAGCCCTGCCTGCTCCCGCTTGTACCGCAGCTCCTTGCCGTAGAAGCAGGGCACGCTCGACGAGCCATCGATTTCCTTGCGCCGAACCACACGCCCACCGCCGTATCCCGTTCCGCTGATCGCGTTGTGAACACGCAACGTCTTCCACCGTAGCGATCACGACGACACTCTGTGAGGTGTTTGTCACACAACGCACAGAAGGCGGGCTCCTCCATGTCCGACCACTCCCCCACCACCCCCTACGACGTCACCCTCTGCGTGGAAGAACTCCGCGCCGCCCTCGCCCTGCACGACATCAAGTTGCCCTCCCTGACCATCCATCTGCCGAGCTTCGCCGGGAAGTACGGGCACACGCAGGGGCTCGTCACGCTGGGGAACTGCAACATGGCCACGGCGCGGGCGCTCGCCGCCGTACTCAAGAAGACGGCGGGCGAGGAATGAGGGCGGTCGAGCTGCACATGCCGGCGACGCCGAAAGCCGTACCGGAGCTGCGGCATCGGCTCCGTGGGTACGACTACGACGTCCGCCTGTGCGCGACAGAGCTGCTGACGAATGTCGTCGAGCATGTCGGGGGTGGAACCCCGGTGCGCGTGGCCATCGTTGATCTGAGCGGTCCCGACCGGGCCCGTATCGAGGTGACCGACCCGGACCCACGCGGAATGCCCACCGTTCTGTCGGCGGCCGAAACGGCGGAGTGCGGGCGGGGGCTCGTTCTCGTGGCCGCGTTGGCGGAGCGGTGGGGGGTGGAGCGCGGGCCCGGGGGCAAGACGGTCTGGTGCGAGGTGGTGCGGGGGCGGGGGGCAGCCGACTTCGGCAAGGTCGTTCCCCGCACCCACCGTCACCAGGATGCCGAACCCGACGGCGAGCCGGGTGATCTTCACCGTGTCGTGGTCGATTCCGTGGCAGAGTAATGCGCCGATCTGATGATCGGGGTTCTGATCGGCGGTCGAGACTCGCGCACAGCCGATGAGCAGCTGCCGATGAACTTCCGCCGGAATCCGTCGGCTGGAATCCGTCGGCCGGACCGTTCACGGCGTCGGCAGTCGCTCGCGCCGAGGCGTCGTCGCCTTTGGCGTGCAGTGGGGCAGTGACCGCAGGGGAACCCATGACCGAAAGTGGGGGCTTCGGGTGCTGAGCGACATGGTGTTTCGCAGCGGGGATCTACCGGCGCAGGAGCGGCTGGCCGCGCTGGACGAGCTCTGGGCCAATGACACGCACCCCATGCGGGTGGTCAGTGACGCTCCCGAGCGTTTCCGGGCGACGGTGCGGATGCTGGACCTCGGAGCGGTGAACGTGGTGAGGCTGGCGGTCTCGCCGTGCGAGGTGCTGCGCACGCCGAAGCTGATCCGGCGGGCCGACCCGGAGCTGTGCTCGGTCATCGTGCCCCTGAGCGGCACACTCACGGTCAGCCAGGCCGGGCACGACATCGCGCTGGGTGCCGGTGAACTGGCCCTCTACGACAGTTCGCAGCCGTTCCGTATCCGGTTCACCGCGATGGACGGGGCGACCCGGCTGGTGCGCGCCCATATACCGCGGGCGCTGCTGAGGCTGCCCGCCGACGGGCTGAAGCGGTTGCCGCCGGGACCGTTGTCGGCGGCCGCGGGATTCGAGGGACTGCTGGCCCGGCTCCTCGCCGATGTGATGTCGGGTTCCGCCCCCTACCGCCCCCACGATCTTCCCCGAGTGGCCGTGCTGGCCCAGGAGTTGCTGACCTCGACGGTCGCCCACCACCTCGGGGCGGACGACACGGAGGCGCCCGGCTCAAGCCGAGGCATGTTGCTGCTGAGTATCGAGGCGTTCGTCCGACAGCATCTCGGCGATCCCGGGCTGTCACCGGAAACCGTCGCGGCCGCCCATCACATCTCGATCGGTCATCTGCACCGCCTGTTCCGGACCCGCGAGGCCACTGTCGCCGCCTGGATCCGCCGGGAACGTCTGGAGCGCGCCCGCCGCGACCTCGCCGATCCGGCACTGCGCGACGTGCCCATCCACCTCATCGCGAGCCGCTGGGGCTTCAAGGACCACCCGACCTTCACCAGAGCCTTCCGCTCCGCCTACGACGCGTCCCCCACGGAGTATCGCCATGACTCCGCGACCGTGGTGCGGCGTTCTTGGGTTTCTCGTCCGAGCCCCGGGTTCGGATGAGACGCACCGTCAAAGACCGTGCCACTGATCGTCAACGACATGCCCCCTGATCGCAAGCAAACTCGTGCTCGGCAGAAACGGTGTTCTTCGTCTGGTCCGGAAGGGATCAACATGCGAGTCACACGAATGGTCGCGGGGCTGACAGCCGCCGTCACCGCCACCCTCGGGCTGAGCCTGGCCACCGCGGGCTCCGCCGCTGCGGCGGGGGGTGGCAGCTGGCACGCTTACGGCAACACCAATCCGATCACCTCCAGCTCCAGCACATGGCGTTGCGCCGGCACCGTACCGGTGGCCACCGATGTGTCCGCGCAGGTCTGCGCGATCAGGTCGTCGGGCGGGGGTGCCGTACAGGGGGCGGTGATCGTGCGTAACAACCGATCGAGCCTCTACAGCGTGCAGGCTGCCATGGACCTGGCGACCTCCAGCGCCTCCCTCGGCGCCTGGACATGCCCGTCATCGGGGGTGGGGGCGACATCCTGGTCGGTGTGCTTCGGACCGACCCTCACCCAGAGCGGTTCGGTGAACTCCGTGGGGGAGGCCAACAACGTGAATCTCGGCGTGTCGCCGAATGTCTGAGCCGGAGCTCATCGAGGTGGTGTGAGTCGCCGCCCGACAGGCCGCCACCGTGCCCCCGTCATCGGCGGGGGCACGGTGGCGGAGGCGCAGGCTCATCTCGTAGGGCGCGCCGTCACGCGGTGCCGTGCGCCCACGCCGACGGGCTTCACATCACCGGCGCAGCCGGCCGACCGCATGCCTCCGGCGGGTTCCGGCCGCCCGCCATGATGACGACGACCGGCCGACACCAGCCCTGCCTCTCGACACGAGCCGTCAGGAGTGCAGCGCGCCCGAGCCCTCGGGCACATGGGACGTGACGACCCGGCCGGCCGAGGGGACCGTACGGCGGCGGTCCACCATGTACGCCGCGAACGCCACCCCCACCCCCAGCACCGCGAGCGCCGCGCCCGCGAGGGCCGGGGAGGTCGTGCCGTAGCCCGCGGCCAGGGCGATGCCGCCGACCCACGCGCCGCCCGCGTTGGCCAGGTTGAAGGCGGCCTGGTTGGCGGAGGAGGCCAGGGAGGGGGCGGCCGAGGCCTTCTCCATCACCATCAGCTGGAGCGGGGAGCCGGTGATGAAGGCGGCCGTGCCCAGCAGGGTGACCGCCAGCGCCGCGCTCCATTCCGCCCGCATCAGGAGCGGGAACAGGGCCAGGACCACGGCGAGCGAGATCAGGCCGCCGAACAGGGTGCCCCGCAGCGAGTGGTCGGCCAGGCGGCCGCCCAGGAGGTTGCCCGCCGTCGCGCCGACGCCGAACAACGCCAGCAGGAGGGTCACGCTCGTCTCCGCGTAGCCCGCCGCGTCCGTCAGCATCGGCGTCACATAGCTGTACGCCGCGAACAGGGCGCCGAAACCCGCCACCGTCGTACCGAGCGCGAGCCACACCGGCAGGGGGCGCAGCGCGGCCAGCTCGCCGCGCAGGCCGGTCGCGGAGGCATGGGTGTGGTCGTGCGGGATCAGGAGGGCCAGGGAGGCGATCGCGGCGAGGCCGATCGCGCTCACGCCGAGGAAGGTGGCCCGCCAGCCCAGGTGCTGGCCCATCAGCGTGGCCGCCGGGACGCCCGCGATGTTGGCGACCGTCAGGCCGAGAAACATCAGGGAGACCGAGCGTGCCTTGCGCTCCGGCGGGACCATGGTGGTCGCCACCACCGCACCCACCCCGAAGAACGCCCCGTGCGGCAGCCCGCTGAGGAAGCGCGCGGCGAGCAGGGAACCGTTGCCGGGGGCGAACGCGGAGAGCGCGTTGCCCACGACGAACAAGGCCATCAGGGCGATCAGGACCGTACGACGGGACATCCGGGCCGTGACGGCAGCCAGCAGCGGGGCGCCGATGACGACGCCCAGCGCGTAGGCCGAGACCAGATGCCCGGCCGAGGGTATGGAGATGTGCAGGTCGGACGCGACGTCGGGGAGCAGCCCCATCATCACGAATTCGGTGGTTCCGATACCGAAGGCGCCGACGGCCAGCGCGAGCAGGGCCAGGGGCATGGAGGGGCCTGTGCCTTTCGGGAGCGTGGAGGAGAGCGTCGTACCCGGGGACATGGTGTTCCAGGGGCATGTTGTTCCGGGGACATGTTGTTACGGGGACGAGGTCGCCCCTGGAACATGTCAAAGTTCAGGTACGGAACAAAGTCTCTCAGGCCCGCTATTCCGCCAGGTTACGAGGGCGTGTCCAGGTTCACACGGGCCGCCACCGGGAGGTGGTCGCTGCCCGTGCGCGGGAGGGTCCAGCTGCTCTCCGGCTCGACGCCCTTGACCATGATCTGGTCGATCCGGGCCATCGGGAACGCGGCCGGCCAGCTGAACCCGAAGCCGCTGCCCGCCGCGCCCTGGGTGGAGCGCAGCTGGGAGGTGACGCCGTTGAGCGAGCGGTCGTTCATCGTGCCGTTGAGGTCGCCGAGGAGGATGACCCGGCTCAGGGTCTCGTCGGCCACGGCCTCACCGAGCGCGTCGGCGCTGGTGTCCCGCTGCCGGGCGGTGAAACCGGCCTTCAGCTTCACCCGCACCGAGGGCATGTGGGCGACGTACACCGCGACCGGCCCCTCGGGCGTGGTCACGGTCGCGCGCATCGCCCGCTTCCAGCCGAGCTTGATGTCCACGGCCTGTACGCCCGTCATCGGGTACTTGCTCCACAGCCCGACCGTGCCCTCGACCGCGTGGTACTTGTACGTCGGCGCGAGCGCCTGCTCGTAGACCGACACCTTGGACGCGGGGATCTCCTCCAGCGCGAGGATGTCGGCGCCGGAGCCGGCCACCGCGCGGGCGGTGCCGACCGGGTCGGGGTTGTCGGCGTTGACATTGTGCGTGGCCACCATCAGCTCGCCGCCGCCGCCCGACTTGTCGGTGAGCAGTCCGCCGAAGAGGTTGAGCCAGACGATCGCCGGCAGGAGTACGGCGATCAGGGTGATCGCCGACTTGCGCCACAGGCCGAGCAGCAGCAGGACCGGCACGAACACGCCCAGCCAGGGCAGGAACGTCTCGGTGAGGCTGCCGAGGTTGCCCACGGTGTTGGGCACATGCGCGTGCAGCAGCATCACCAGCGCGAGCAGCAGCGCGAGCGCGGTGAGGACGGCGCCCCGGCGCCAGATGCCGGAGTCGTTGCGCCAGGGGGCGAGCAGCCGGTGCAGCAGGCGTCGGAGCCGGGATCCCGGTCGCTCGGGCCCCGAGCCGCCGTCCGCCGTCTCCGTCATGTATGCCTGCTGCGCCATGCCGTCTGCCTCACTGCCCGCCGTGCACACCGTTCGCCCCCTGCTTCCGACCCTAGGGGATGATCGGCTCCGTTCTCGCCGTCCCATGACGGCCGTACGGAAGACGATGACGAACGGGTGGCGCGGGGAGTTCCGGTCAGCGGTGCGATGCGGGTGGTCTGTGACAAAACATGCACATCAGCGCTACGAGACTGTGGAGCTGACGGGTCGTAGCCCTTCCAGGGTGATGTCCACGATGTGTTCCGCCAGGTCCTCGGGCAGGTCGCCGTCGGGGCGCATGACGGTGCGGACCAGCATGGCGCCGACGAACATGTCGTTGGCCAGGTCGAGGTCGATGTCGGGGCGCAGTTCGCCGTCGCGCTGGCCGCGCCGCAGCACGTCGAGCATGAGGAGGCGCCGGGGGGCGACAACGTCCGCGTGGTACGCGGCCCAGATGCGGGGGCTGGTCTTCATCTGCACGTACACGTTGTGCAGGATCGCCGAGGAGCGGCTGACCAGGCCGCGTTGGCGCAGGGACTCCAGGATGGCGATCAGGTCGTCGCGCATGGAGGTGCCGGGGAGTTCGGGGTCGGGCGGTTCGGCGGTGCGCAGGACGTCGACGAACAGCTCTTCCTTGCCGCTCCAGCGGCGGTAGATGGTGGCCTTGCCGACCCCGGCGGTGCGGGCGATGCGCTCGATGGAGAGTTCGGCGAGGGGTACGCCGTCCTCCAGGAGCTGCATCACGCCCTCCAGGATGGCCTGTTCCACGGCCTCGCTGCGGGGCCGGCCCCGGGCGGGTCCGGCCGGGCAGGACCGGTTGTCGGCAAAGCTCACGTCGATCCGTCCTCTCACTGTGCTGCGGGAATTGTCCCGCAGCCGCCTCCTCCCCCCGTGGAGCCGCCATCGAGCCGCCGTCGAGCCGCCGTCGAGGCCGCTCATGGCCGCGGGCCCGGTGCGCCGTCCGTCCGGTCGGCGCACCGGGCCGGGCGCGGGGCCGGTGCCCCGCTCCCTGGCCTCGGTCCAGCCGGCCTCGGACCAGCCGGCTTCAGCCCAGGGCGGCCTCAGTCCAGGGCGGCGACCAGTTCCTCTTCCTCGTTCTCCTGCTCGTTCGCCCGGGTCCGGCCCGGCAGGTACAGGGCCGTGATCACGGCGCCGATCAGCGCCACGCCCGCGCCCCAGAAGGCGGTGACATGCATGGCGTGCAGGAAGGCGTCGTCGGCCGGGCCGACCAGGAGCTTGCCCTGCGGGCCGAGCTTCTGGGCGATGCCGAGGGTGGCCTCGATGGAGTCGCCGGCCTGGTCGCGCAGCCCGGCGGGCAGCACGGTGAGCTTGTCCTCGATGCCGTTGCGGTAGGCGGTGGCGAGCACCGAGCCGAGGACGGCGATGCCGAGGGCGCCGCCGACCTGGCGGAAGGTGTTGCTCAGCGCGGAGGCCGAACCGGCCTTCTCGCGGGGCAGCGCCTGCATGATGACGACGGAGGTCGGCGTCATGATGTGGGCCATGCCGGTGCCCATCAGGAAGAAGATGACCTCAAGCAGCCAGATCGGCGTGTCGGCGTCGAAGGTGGCGAAGGTCGCCAGGGTGCCGGCGATCACCACCAGACCGGCGGTCGTGGTGGCCTTGTTGCCGAACCGCTGGACCACCAGGCGGGCCCGCGGCGCGAAGATCATCTGCGCGGCGGCCAGCGGCAGCATCAGCAGGCCGGACTGGAGCGGCGAGTAGCCCCGCACGCTCTGGGTGTAGAAGACCGAGAAGAAGGTGACGCCCATCAGCGCGAAGAAGACCAGCGCGATGGCGGCCATGGCGCTGGAGAACACCTTGTTCTTGAAGTAGCTCACGTCCAGCGACGGGTGGCTGCTGCGCTTCTCGAACACCACGAACGCGGCGAGTACGACGACGCCCGCGCCGATCGTGGCGAGCACGGTCGGGTCGGTGAAGTCGGCCAGCTGGCCGCCCTTGATGATGCCGTAGACGAGCAGGACGAGACCGACGACGGACAGGACGACGCCGATCGGGTCGAGACGGCCCGGCTTCGGGTCGCGGGAGTCGGGGACGAGCCAGACCATCAGCACGAGCGCGATGATCACGATCGGCACGTTGATGAAGAAGACCGAGCCCCACCAGAAGTGGTCGAGGAGGGCGCCGCCGGTGATCGGGCCGATGGCGATGGCGAGGCCGACGCCGCCGGCCCAGATGCCGATGGCCTTCGGCTGCTCCTCGCGCTCGAAGACGTTCATCAGGACGGCCAGCGTGGCCGGCATGACGAACGCGGCGCCGAGCGCCATCAGCGCGCGGTAGGCGATCAGCTGGCCCGGGGAGCCGGATTCGGCGGCGAGGGCGGAGCCGATGCCGAAGACGGCGATGCCGCCCAGCAGCACCTTCTTGCGGCCGAGGCGGTCACCGATCAGGCCGGAGGTGAACAGCAGGCCCGCGAAGACGAGGGTGTACGCGTTGATCGCCCACTCGATCTGGCTCTGAGTGGCGCCCAGGCCGACGGGGGCCGGGGTGGAGATGGTCTTGATGGCGACGTTCAGGATCGAGTTGTCGAGCACCACGATGAGCAGGCTCAACATCAACACGCCGAGGATCGCCCAACGGCGGCGGTGCACCGCCTCCGGTATGCGGGAGGCAGGGACGGAAGTTGTCATGTGTTCGAGCGTAGGGGTATTCCGATACGGAACCGTCTCGTATCGGAATCTATTTACCGAACCCTTACTCGCTTGGGGGCATGGCATTGCCCGAAGTGGAGCGGTGGGTTCGGCCACGGGGAGGATCACAGGGACCCCTCTGGCCCTGGTTGGCACGAGGTGCCACCATGGAGGGGATCCGGGGACGCCGTCAGGGCGCCTCGAGATGAATTGAAGGAGCCGTTGCCATGACGCAGCTTTCGGCTGCCCAGAACAAGCCCTCCGACGGCAGCAAGGCGCTGTACGGGGGTAAGGGCACTCGCCGCATCACGGTCCGCGACATCGCTCTCGCCAAGGAACGCGGCGAGAAGTGGCCCATGCTCACCGCCTACGACGCGATGACCGCGTCCGTCTTCGACGAGGCCGGCATCCCGGTCCTGCTGGTCGGCGACTCGGCGGGCAACTGTCACCTCGGTTACGACACCACGGTGCCCGTCACCCTCGACGAGATGACGATGCTCTCGTCCGCGGTCGTGCGGGGCACCAGCCGCGCCCTGATCGTCGCCGACCTGCCCTTCGGGACGTACCAGGAGGGCGCGACGCAGGCGCTGCGCTCGGCCACCCGGCTGGTCAAGGAGGCCGGGGTCGGCGCGGTCAAGCTGGAGGGCGGCCAGCGCTCGCACGAGCAGATCCGGCTGCTGGTCGAGGCCGGCATCCCGGTCATGGCCCACATCGGGCTGACCCCGCAGTCCGTCAACGCGATGGGCTACCGCGTACAGGGGCGCGGCGAGGAGGCGGCCGCGCGGATGCTCCAGGACGCCAAGGCCGTGCAGGACGCGGGCGCCTTCGCGGTCGTCCTCGAACTGGTCCCGGCCGAGCTCGCCGCCGAGGTGACGCGCTCGCTCCAGATCCCCACGGTCGGCATCGGCGCGGGTCCCGACACCGACGCGCAGGTCCTGGTCTGGACGGACATGCTGGGCCTGACCTCCGGGCGGGTCCCCAAGTTCGTCAAGAAGTACGCCGATCTGCGCGAGGTGATGGGCTCCGCGGCGAAGTCCTTCGCCCAGGACGTGGTCGGCGGCGCGTTCCCGGCCGAGGAGCACTCCGTCCACTGACCCCGGACCACCACGGCACCACCGGCAGCCCCGCTGATCTTCCCCCGTCAGCGGGGCTGCCCCCTTTCCCGGCCGCAGGTCAGCGGCGCTTCACGGCCGCAGGTCAGCGACGCTGCGCGACCGCGACCCGGCCCGAGTCCAGGGACGTCCGGTTGCGGGCCGGGATGCCGAGGGAGCGGGCGAGGGTGAGGAGGCCGTCGTCGGAGCTGACGTGCAGGCCGTACTCCATGAGCAGGGCGGCCATCTGCTCCGGTTTCCACAGGGAGAGCCAGGGCTCGCCGGCGGTCGCGGAGTTGCCGAGGAGACGGGCCAGCAGCCGGCCGACGGTGGCTTTCGGGGAAGGGGTCTGGTAGTTGACGACCAGGGTGCTGCCGGGGGCCGTGCGGGCGGTGAGGGCGGTCAGGGTGGCGCGGACCTGGTCGCGGGTCAGATAGGGCACGACGCCCTCCCACAGCCAGGTCGTCGGCGCCGCGCGGTCGTGGCCCGCGGCGTCCAGGGCCGCGCCGAGATCGTCGACGGCGAAGTCGACCGGGGTGAACCGTACGGAACGGGCGACGGTCGGCGGTTCGGGGGCGGCCTCGGCCAGGCGGGCGCGCTTGTCGCGCTGGGAGGCGGGGTGGTCGACCTCCCAGACATCCGTCCCGGCCAGCTCCGGCAGCCGCCAGGCGCGGGTGTCCAGGCCGGCGCCGAGGATCACCAGCTGGCCGGTCGGGTGGGCGCGCAGTGCCTCGTCGATCGCGACCGTCCGCGGCCCCACCACCTCGGCGCACGCCCGCACACTCTCGTACGCCGTGCGCGCCTGCCAGCCCTGCGGCGGGGTCCCCGCGCGTACCTCGTCCACCCGCGTGCGCTCCTCGGCGCGCAGCAGCCGCACCGCCACCGGGTCGGCGAACCGGCCCACCGCCGCCCTGCCGTCCGCGACCGCCCGCCCCTGGCAGACCAGCACCGCCGTACGGCTCGCCGCGCGCTCGTTCTCGCTCATGAGGCCGATTCAACACCACCCGCCGCCGCCCGGAGCGGGGCTGTCGGCGCGCTGTCGGGGCGCTGTCGGTGGTTTGTCGGTGGGACCTGGCACTGTCAAGGGCATGACGCGAATCGATGAGAACCCCGGCGGCGGACGCAACGCCGTGACTGTGCGGGGACTGGTCAAGCACTACGGCGAGACCAAGGCGCTGGACGGCGTCGACCTGGATGTGCGCGAGGGCACCGTGATGGGCGTGCTCGGTCCGAACGGCGCCGGCAAGACCACACTGGTGCGGATCCTGTCGACCCTGATCACCCCGGACGCCGGAGCGGCGACGGTGGCCGGGTACGACGTCGTACGACAGCCCCGGCAGCTGCGGAAGGTGATAGGCCTGACCGGCCAGTACGCCTCCGTGGACGAGAAGCTCCCGGGCTGGGAGAACCTGTACATGATCGGCCGGCTGCTGGACCTGTCCCGCAAGGACGCCCGCACCCGTGCCGACGAACTGCTGGAGCGGTTCTCCCTGACGGAGGCCGCCAAGCGCCCGGCGAGCACGTACTCCGGCGGTATGCGCCGCCGGCTGGACCTGGCCGCCTCGATGATCGGCCGCCCGGCCGTGCTGTACCTGGACGAGCCGACGACCGGCCTCGACCCCCGTACCCGCAACGAGGTGTGGGGCGAGGTCCAGGCGATGGTCGGCGAGGGCGTGACCGTGCTGCTCACCACCCAGTACATGGAGGAGGCCGAGCAGCTCGCCTCGGAGCTGACCGTGGTGGACCGCGGCAAGGTGATCGCGACCGGTGGCATCGAGGAGCTGAAGGCCCGGGTCGGCGGCCGCACCCTGCGGGTCCGCCCGGTGGACCCGCTGGAGCTGCGCCCGCTCGCCTCCATGCTGGACGAGCTGGGCATCACCGGCCTCGCGGCCACCACCGTGGACAGCGAGACCGGCACCCTGCTGGTGCCGATCCTCAGCGACGAGCAGCTGACCGCCGTGGTCGGCGCGGTCACCGCGCGCGGTATCACCCTCTCCTCCATCACCACCGAACTGCCCAGCCTGGACGAGGTGTTCCTCTCCCTCACCGGCCACCGTGCCGGTGACACCCAGGACGCCAAGCCCGCCGACGCCCGCCAGGAGGTCGCCGTATGAGCGCCGTCACCACCACTTCCGCCGCCTCCGCCGACGACGTCCGGATCCCGCTGCGCGGGCACCTGCGGCACACCGGCGCGCTGATCCGGCGCAATCTGCTGTGGATCCGGCAGGACCCGGAGTCCATGTTCGATGCGCTGCTGATGCCGATCGTCTTCACGCTGCTGTTCGTGTACGTCTTCGGCGGCTCGATCGGCCAGGCGCTCGGCGGCGGCCAGGAGAGATACGTCCAGTACGTCATCCCGGGCATGCTCGCGATGATGAGCATGACCCTGTCCCAGGGCGTCGGCACCGGCTTCAGCCAGGACTTCAACAGCGGTGTGATGGACCGGTTCCGGTCGCTGCCGATCGGGCGCGGCTCGGTGCTGTTCGCGAAGATCGCGGTGGAGCTGGGCCGGATGCTGTTCGCGACCGCCATTCTGATGGTCGTCGCCGTGCTGGTCGGCTTCCACATCACCAACTGGCCCGGTCTGTTCGCCACGGTGGGTCTGTCGGCGCTGTTCGCCTCCTCGATCATGTGGGTGTTCCTCACCCTCGGCGTGATCCTGAAGAGCGCGCAGTCCGTGCAGGGCGTGGGCTTCCTGGTGCTGTTCCCGCTCCAGTTCGGCTCCTCGATCTTCGCGCCGACCGCGTCGATGCCGGGCTGGCTCCAGGCCTTCACCGACTACAACCCGCTGTCCACGCTCGCGGACGCGGCCCGTGGGCTGATGATCGGCGGCCCGGTGACACACGATCTCTGGGTGACCGTGGGCTGGTCGGTGGCGATCACCGCGGTGATGGCACCGGTCGCGATCCACAAGTTCCGTACGAAGAGCTGACGTTCACGCCGTACGTCACATCAGGGCGGTGGCCTCCACGAGGGAGAGGCCACCGCCTTCGGCGTACGCCCGCTCGTACGACTCCTCGTCCAGCACCTCGCGAATCCGGACCTCGGTGAGGTCGCGGCCCCGCCGCTCCACACCGGAGGAGACATGGCCGACGGGCAGCAGGTGGTCGGCGGCGGCCAGCACCCGGGCGGCGTCGGCGGCGCGGGCGCCTGAGTCGATGCGGACGAGCGCCATGGCGCCCACGGTGAGGGCGGTGGAGGGAAGTTGGGGGATGACGGCTTCGGCGAGCGGGTCGGCGGTGTGCCCGAGTGCCGTGCGGATCTTCTCCAGCGCCTCCTCGTTGCGGTCGTCCGCCGCGTCCACCCAGGCCTCCTGACAGAGCAGCAGCGCGTCGAAGACGACGAAGTTCGCGATCCTGAATTCCTCGCGCAGCAGCTGGAGTTGCTCCCGGGCCTCGGCGGTGCGTTCGGTCAGGCCCAGCCAGCAGGCCAGGAAGAGCCGCGCGGCGGGCATCGCCTCGCTGTGCATGGCGTCCTGGCTCTCCACCACCTCCCGCAGCATCCGTTCGCCCTCCGCCACCTCGCCCGACTCGATGAGCACACTGCCGAGGCGGGCGCCGAGCACGGCGGTCTGGGCGCGGGCGCCGAGGAGTTCGGCGTGCTCGATGGCGGCGCGGTAGTCGGCGGCGGCCTCGGCGTACAGTCCCTTGCGTTCATGGGACTCGCCGCGGGCGGACAGCGCCTCGGCGGTGCCCCAGTCGTCGCCGAGGCGGCGGTAGATGGCGAGCGCCTCGTCGGCGTCGCGGGTGGCGTCGCCGGCCCAGGCGGTGCGGTTGGCGAGGAAGTTGGCGCGCATCTGGAGGGAGCCAGCCAGCTCCCACTCGAAGCCGGGGGTGTCGCGGCAGGTCTCCACGTTGGCGTCGGCGATCGTCCGTATCCGCTCAGCCCCGCCCGTGAGCATCACCGCGAAGAACCACACCATGCCGGGCGAGCGGCAGGTCTGCGGCATGCCCTCCTCGTAGACCTGGGCCACGGCGCGCAGCTTGGCCTGCGCCGCGGGGGTCTGCCAGGCATCCAACTCGGCGTCCATGCAGGAGAGATGGGCGAGGTGGACGCCGCGCCGGGCCTCCAGGAGGACCTCGCCGGTGTAGGGCGGCGGGGCGTCGTTGCAGCGCTGCCACACCGGTTCGGCGCGGCGCAGCGGTTCGGCGAAGGGGTCCGGGCCGAGCGCCATGACCTCACGGCACCAGGTGCGGGTCTCCAGGCGCTGGTCCCGCATCTGCCAGAACCACACCAGGGACAGCACCAGGCACAGCCCCTCCTGCTCGTCGCGGGCGGCGACGGCGTGCCGGAGGGCGGTGCGCACGTTCTCGTACTCCGCCTGGAACCGTTCGATGGCGGCGCGCTGGCCGGGGCCGCGCAGCAACGCGTCGGTGGTGCGGGCGAGTTCGCGGTAGTACGTCAGATGGGCGCGCTCGGCCTCGGCGCGGTGGCCGGTCTCCGCGAGCCGCTCACCGGCGTACTCGGCGACGGTCTCCAGGAGCCGGTAGCGCATGGTCCCGGCGGCCGAAGGGGCGGCCACCACCAGGGACTTGTCGACCAGGGAGCCGAGGGCGTCCAGGGCGACGGATCCGCACACGGCCTCGGCGGCGCCCAGATCGCAGCCGCCCGCGAAGACGGACAGCCGGGCGAGCACCTCGCGTTCGTCGGCGTCCAGCAGGTCCCAGGACCAGTCCACGACGGCGCGCAGGGTCTGCTGGCGGGGCAGGACGGTGCGACTGCCGGAGGTGAGCAGCCGGAACCGGTCGTCGAGGCGGTCCGCGATCTGCCGGGGCGTGAGCATCCGCAGCCGGGCCGCGGCCAGTTCGATGGCGAGGGGCAGTCCGTCGAGGCGGCGGCAGATCTCGGCGCAGGCCTCCGGGTCGTCCGCGACACGGAACCCGGGCCGCGCCGCCGCACCGCGCTCGGCGAACAGCCGCAGCGCGACGGGTTCCGGCAGCGGCTCCACCGGACGCACCAACTCCCCCGGCACACCGAGGGGTTCGCGGCTGGTGGCGAGGACGGTCAGCTCGGGGCAGCGGGCCAGCAGCCGTTCGGTGAGGCGGGCGGCGGCCTCGATGACGTGCTCGCAGTTGTCGAGGACGATCAGCATCCGGCGCCGGGCGCAGTGCTCCACCAGCCGGTCCAGCGGGTCGTGCCCGTCGACCACCGCGCGCATGCTCTCGGCGCCGGCGCCGTGCAGCACGGTCTCGCGGGCGCCGATCGCGGTGAGTACGGCCTGGGGTACGGCTTCGGGGTCGTCCACGGGCGCGAGTTCGGCGAGCCACACCCCGTCGCGCGCCCAGTGCCGTACCGCCGCGGCGGCCTCCTGGGACAGCCGGGTCTTGCCCGCGCCGCCGGGCCCGAGCAGGGTGACGAGACGGGCGGTCTCCAGGTCGGCGCCCAGGGCCGCGAGGTCGGCTTCACGGCCGACGAAGGAGGTGAGACGGGCGGGAAGGTTGCCCTGCGCGGGCCGGTCGGGGGCGTGGGACCGGTCGGACGGGTGGGACGTGTAGGACCCTTGGGACACGTAGGACTCATGGGACGCGTAGGACTCATGGGACTCGTGCGGCGCGTGGGACCGGCCGTCGGGGGTACGTCGGTCGGGGTGGACACCCTGGACGACATCGCCGCCCCGGCCGCCGGGAATGAGGCCCACGCCGCCGCGCGCACCGTCACCGTCGCCAGGTCCGGCACCACGGCCGCCCCGACTGCCCCGCGCCGCCCCGGAGTCCCGCCCGGACCCGCCGTCCGCGCCCAGCAACTCCGCGTGCAGCGCGCGCAGTTCGGCGCCGGGGTCGGAGCCCAGCCGGTCGGCGAGGAGGCGTCGTACGTCCTCGTACCCGGCGAGGGCCTGGGCCGGGCGGCCGAGGTCGCGCAGGGCGCGCAGCCGCAGAGCCTGGAGTGGTTCGTCCAGCGGGTGGGCGTCGCACAGGGCGGTCAGTTCGGGCAGGGCGCCCTCGGCTTGGCCGAGGGCGAGGGCGGCGGTGTGCCGGGCGCGCTGCGCGTCCAGGCGCCGGGTCTCCCAGCGGGCGGCCTCGGCGGTGCGGTCGGGCAGATCGGCGAGGGCCTGGCCGTGCCACAGCGCGAGGGCGTCGTCCAGCAGGCCGGCGGCCTTGGCGGGGTCGCCCTCGGCGAGGGCGGTGAGGCCGTCGCCGGTCAGCCGGTCGAAGCGGGTGAGGTCGATGTCGTCGGCGGCGGCGGCGAGCCGGTACCCGCCGTCGGCGGAGGCCACGGCGTCCGCGCCGAGCGCGCGCCGCAGCCGGCCCACGAGCGCCTGGAGCGCACCGGCGGCGTCGGCGGGCGGGTCCGCGCCCCACACCTCGTCCACCAGCACGCCCACGGGCACGGTCCGTCCGGCCCGCAGCGCCAGCACGCTGAGCAGCGCACGCAGCCGCGCTCCGCCGACCGGGACGGCCGTACCGTCGGGGCGGAGCGCCTGAGTGGGGCCGAGAAGGCGATAGCGCACGGGGTCCATTGTCTCCGGGGGCTCGGGAAGCGGTCAGGGGGTGGTCACCGGACGCGGCGGGCGCTCCCGGTGGGGTCCAGGGTGAGGACGCCCACGGTACGACGGATCCGGCGCGGGCCGTCCGCGGCGCCGAGGCCGGTCTCCTCGAACCGCTTCGGGCAACCTTGGGCGGACTCCATTGTCACGGACCCGGCGAGCGGTTCCAGGCGGCGCCCCGCGGGCGGCGGGACCAGGCCGCCCGGCCCGGACCCTGTCTCCGGCCCGGTGTCCCCCGCGAACGGCGTCCCGCGGCAGCCCGCCGCCGGTCCGCGTGGAGCACACTCTTCCGTGGCATTCACCCACTCTCCAGGAACCGGACGGCGCGTGCGAGACGTTTTCCGCGTGTCGGCCGGAGGCCGGAGTCGTCCCGCGCGCCGCTCCGTCCGTCCAGCCCACCCGCCCGCCCAGCCCGCCCGACCAACCCCCCGCCCAGCCCTTCCGCCCAGCACAGGAGCCGCTCATGACCACCGCCACCACCCGACGATCCGGCGGCGACCGGCGGATCAGCCCGGTGTTCCTCGGGATCCTGGCCGTCGCGGCAGTGGCCGGCTGGGCCACCTGGACCGGGTACGCGCAGCGGCCGGGCATCGCGGTGTTCCTGTTCGTGACCGCCGCCTGGGTCGTCTCCCTGTGCCTGCACGAGTACGCGCACGCGCGCACCGCCCTGCACAGCGGCGACATCACGATCGGCGCGAAGGGCTATCTCACGCTGAACCCGCTGAAGTACACGCACGCGCTGCTGAGCATCGTGCTGCCGGTGCTGTTCGTGATCATGGGCGGGATCGGTCTGCCGGGCGGCGCGGTGTTCATCGAGCGGGGCCGGATCAGGGGCCGCGGGCGGCTGAGCCTGATCTCGGCGGCAGGCCCGCTGACGAACGCGCTGTTCGCGGTGGTGTGCACGGCGCCGTTCTGGCTGCACGCGCTCGACGGGGTGCCGCTGGTGTTCCGCTTCGCGCTGGCGTTCCTCGCGCTGCTCCAGGTGACGGCGGCGCTGCTGAACCTGCTGCCGGTGCCGGGTCTGGACGGGTACGGCGTGCTGGAGCCGTGGCTGCCGTACAGCGTGAAGCGGCAGGTCGAGGCGTTCCCGATGTTCGGGCTGCTGATCGTGTTCGCGCTGCTGTGGATCCCGTCGCTGAACATCGCGTTCTTCGGCCTGATCCACGACATCCTGCGCGGGCTCGGGGTGGACTCGGCCTACTCGGACTGCGGGTACTGGCTCTACCGCTTCTGGAACGGGACGCCGGAGGTGTGCACGGTCAGTTCGTGACCGGCCCGTCCTGAAGGGCGGCTTGGTCCTGCGCGGCGGCGCGGGCGCGCCTGACGTAGTACCAGGTCATGTTGGACGACAGGCCCGCGAGCAGCACCCAGACGATCCCCAGCCAGCTGCCCTGTACGAAGGAGACGACGGCCGCGGCCAGCGAGAGGACGCAGACGACGAGGGTGTAGAGGGCGATGCGGGGCATGACGGGTGGCTCCTGTCGGGGGACACTGCTACGGCGAACAGTGTCCCCCATCGCCATGGCCGGCTCATAGGAAGGTCGGCCCGGGCTCGCCGGAGAACGGCTCACACGTCGGTGAGACGGAGCCCCGCGTGCGCCTTGTAGCGGCGGTTGACCGAGATCAGGTTGGCGACCAGGGACTCGACCTGGTGGGCGTTGCGCAGCCGGCCCGCGAAGATGCCGCGCATGCCGGGGATGCGTCCGGCGAGCGCCTGCACGATCTCCACGTCGGCGCGGTCCTCGCCGAGCACCATGACGTCGGTGTCGATCTGCTCGATCTCGGGGTCCTGGAGCAGGACGGCCGACAGATGGTGGAAGGCGGCGGCGACCCGGCAGTCCGGCAGCAGCGCGGCGGCCTGCTCGGCGGCGCTGCCCTCCTCGGGCTTGAGCGCGTAGGCGCCCTTCTTGTCGAAGCCGAGCGGGTTGACGCAGTCCACGACGAGCTTGCCGGCCAGGTCGGCGGCGAGCGACTTCAGTGTGTCGCCGTGCCCGTCCCACGGTACGGCGACGATCACGATGTCGCTGCGGCGCGCGGCCTCGGCGTTGTCGGCGCCCTCGACGCCATGGCCGAGCTCGTCCGCGGCGGCCCGGGCGCGGTCGGCGGACCGGGACCCGATGATCACCTTCTGCCCGGCCCTGGCGAGCCGGTAGGCGAGCCCCTTGCCCTGCGGCCCGGTACCACCGAGCACGCCGACGACGTACCCGGAGACATCGGGCAGATCCCAGGGATCCTTGGCGGGGGCCTTCTGTGCGCTGTCGGTAGAGGTCATGGGGCGACTCTACGTCCGGACGAGCGACGACCAGGCGGACATCTTGCAAGACCGGTCCTGGACCGGACTGCGCGCTGCCCGGGAAGCACACCACCTGCCAGTACACCGGCCGGCCGGAAGGTCGGCCCTCAGCGTCGGTTGATGCCCGACAGATACACGCCGTAGCCGTCCAGCATGCGCAAGGTCACAGTCCGGGTCCGGTCTTTCATATAGGGCCAGGCGGCCTCCACCAGCCCCTCGGCGTTCAGAAGCTGTTCCAGCACCTGAAAGTAGACCGCTCCGCTGACGAGTTCACTTGGGTGGGCGACGATGCGCTCCACGAAGTCCCAGCACCGGTGGAGCAGTTCGGCGTCGGGGCTGCGGCTCTCCAGCTCGGGCATCAGCACAGGCGTCGTGAAACAGTCAGCCAGCAGCCGGTAGAGCCGCGTCCACGCGTCCTCGGCCAGAACGGCCGTCTCCGCAGGCTCCTCGTACATCTCGGCGATGGAATCGGCGGATTCCGGGATCATGCACAGCAGCAGCGAGGGAATCTCCTTGGTGCTGATCCCCTCGGCCCGGCTCTCGCCGGCTGGTACGTCGCTCATGTGTTCCTGTCGAATAGGGGTGGTCATGGACGTGGGCCCGCCGTGCGAGATGCACGACGGGCCCCGTCCTCATGGTTGAGTACGGCTGTCGGAACTCATTGTCGCGCGCAGCTTGCCCGGTTCTTCATCAGGCCCAGTTCTCGGTCGTGGACGGTTCCAGCGCATCGTGGAACCCGAAGGGGTCGACGGTGTCCTTGAACATCTCCCACGCGCCTTCCTTCAGGCCGTACTGGCGTACGTAGGAAGGAGCTTGCGCGATCGTCGCGATACCGCCGACAACACCGAGGGTTCTGGAGAATCCACGCAGCCGGGTCGGCTGTCCCACCGGCTGGGGGCCCTTGTACTGGACCGGCTTGAACTCCGTTCCCGTGAGGTCCTTCACAGCAGGTGTCTTCGCCACGGCGTCAAAGTTCTTCTTGACGACGGTCTTCATATCGACGTCGCCGTTCATCCGCTTCCTGATGTTGCCGGTGACATCGCGTGAGTTCAGTGCATCCCACAGTTCCTGGGCCTCGGCCTTGGCCACCTTCTGATCGCTGTCGGACAGCAACGGAGTCTTCTTGGTGTTCTTGCCTGTCTCTCTGGCCTTGCGGTCGTTCTCCAGAATCTCCGAGAGGGCGTTCATGGTTTCCCAGCCCTTCTGCAGATGCAGCTGAGTCTTGCCCGGCAGAGGCTCACCCTTGTTGAATTCATGAATAACCGCTGTGGACAACTTCCCGTTGCCAAAGACCTGCTTGGCCTGTGCCTTCGGATAGATCTGCTGAAGCGCTCCGCGCAGCTTGCCGTTACTTACCGCCGGTGCCTGCGCCCGGCGCTGCATAAAGCCCGGGTTCTTATTCGGCACCTTGTTGAGGAAGTACTCGACCGTCTTCTGTAGAAGCTTGAACATCTCCAGGAGGCCGAAGAACTTCCCGTCCGGATCCGCGTACACCAGCGGGTTGTTGTTGCCGTAGGTGTAGCCGTTCATCTGCTGCGGGTCGGCCAGGTCCATCACCGGGTCGACAGAGAGGAACCGGCCGGTCTGGGCGTCGTACTCACGGGCGCCCAGGTGGGTGAGGCCGGTGTTCTTGGTCTCGTCAATGCCGCCGACGAAGCCCTTGGTTCCGGGCCACGCGGCCGGTGCCGTGCCGCGGGACTCGCCGAAGGGCATGACCCGGCGCTGGGTGAGGGCCAGGTCGGTGGCGGCGACGGCCAGCAGGCCGGTGCCGTGGTGGTCGGCGAGGGTGAAGGAGAAGCTGCCGTCATCGGCACGGACGGCCTGGTGGCCGCTGCCGAGATCGATGTAGCGCGTCGCCTTCGCCTTGGTCGCCCCCTTGTCGAGGCTGACGTCGGTGTGCCCGAGGTGCAGCGTGGTCCGGTCGCCCGTGCGGTCGATGAGCCGGTTGCCGTTGGCGTCGTACAGGTACTCGGTGACCTCGGCCGGTTTGCCGTCGACGGGCTGGGTGACCTTGGTCAGGAGCCCCTCGGCGTCCCAGTCCAGGTGCTGCCTGCCGCGGTCGGTGGTGTTGCCGGTCTCGTCGTACACGTAGTCGGTCCGGCTGCTACCCGCAGGTCCCTGTGTGGTGAGCGCAGACAGCTGATGGGCCTTGGGCTTGCCTGCGGGAGGGTACTCGTAGGTGTGCTTGACGTCCTTGGCGGTGGCGCCTCCGATGTCGTGCAGGGTGTCGGTCAGCCGGTTGCCGGCCCTGTCGTAGGAGTACGACTGCCAGTACGGAGCCGGACCACCGAGCTTGTCCGCGGACGGGGAGTCCGCGCAGGTCTGGCCGCTCTGGGCCCACGCCTCCGTCAGTCGGCGCAGGTAGTCGTACGCGAAGCACTGATTGTCGGTGCCAGTGCGGGAGACGTCCCGCAGGGAGAGGACGTTGCCGGCCTCGTCGTAGCGGAAGGTGACGTTCTGGTCGACTCCCGCCTGTCCCTCGCGGTCGACGCGTGTGGTCGCCAGCCGCTGGGTGCCGAACTCGTAGGTGTTGGTGACCTGCGTCTTCTTCCCACCGCCGGTCAGACCGAAGTTGTACACCAACGGCTTGCCGGTCTGGCTGTAGGTGGCGGTCGAGGTCATGCCCTGGCCGTAGACGGAGATCGGCCGAAGGGTCCGGTCCTCGTAGGTGTAGTTGATCGATCCGCCCGGCAGCGAGCCGGCGGCGGAGTAGCTGAGCGAGGCGACCAGGCCGGAGGGCTTGTAGGCGGTACCGGACTGGTAGGTGCCGGCCAGCGCGCCCTCAGACGCCGGGATCACGGTCGCCGTCTTCGTGGGCCGGTACAGCCTGTCGTAGGCGGTCACCGCGGTGGTGTACGCCTGGCCGCCCACGTAGCGGATCGACTCGGCGAGCTGGCCCTTGGCACCGGAGACGGTGTCGTACGTCCACTTGACCCGCAGCTTGCCGGTGGCGGAGCCCTCGCGCAGCTCCGTCTTGCGGCCCAGTCCGTCGTAGGTGTTGAACAGGGTGGTGCCGCGCTGGTCGGTGCTGGAGATCACCTGACCGTGGTCGTCGTACCGGGTGTCGGTGCGGCCCCGGTCGGGGTCGCTGAAGGACGTCTGGTGGCCGAGCTGGTCGTAGGCGTAGCTCCAGCTGTTGCCGGCCGGGTCGGTGACCTTCAGCAGGTCGCCCGAGGGAGTGTGGTCGTAGGTGGTCGTGTCGTAGGCCGACTCGGGGTCGCGGGTGTGGTGCTGGCGCAGTTCAGTGATGTTGCCCCGCGCGTCGACCAGGGAGGTGACGATGGTGTCGCCCACCGGCGGGATCAGGGTGGTGCGGTCACCGCCGTAGATCGTCTTCTTGGTGGACAGGACGGTGCCGCCGTCACCGTTGCCGGCGATCTGCCGCTCCTCGACCTGGCGGCCCAGGCCGTCGTAGAAGGTGCGGGTCTGGCTCTCCACGCCCAGCGCGTCGGCCGGCTTGAACAGTTCGGGTACGGGGCTGCCGGTGGCGAAGTAGGGGGCGAAGGTCTTGCTGGTCAGACCGCGCTCGTCGTAGAAGATGTCGGAGATGATCCGGCCGCCGTCGGGACCGGGTGCCTGGGACTGGCGCTCGCGCAGAAACCCGTCGTACAGCTTGTACGACGTGATCTGGCCGCCGTCGTTGTCGAGCAGCTTGGTGGCCACGGTGACGGGCTTGCCCTCGGTGACCGAGTAGGCGTACTCGTACGTCGGCACACCGCTCGTGGTGCGGTCGGCGAGCCACACCTTGGTGGAGCGGCCGAGCGCGTCGTAGGCGTAGTTGGTGCTGTTGTTGTTGGTGTCGGTCTGCCTGAGCAGCAGTCCGCGCAGCGGGTCGAGGTCCTTGACGGTGGTCTGGGCGCTCGTGGGGGCGCCGGCGTCGGCCGGCGGTGTGGTGGTCCTGGTCTGCGTGGGCAGGCCGGTGGCCGGGACGTAGACCGTGGTGGTGGTACGGCCGTCGGCGCGGGGCGTGCGCACTGGATCGGCGCTGCCGGTCACGGTCACGTCGGCCGTCAGGTCGCTGACGGTGAGTTCGCGCCCGTAGTCGTCGTAGGTGGCGCCGGCCTCCAGGTAGGTGGCCTTGGTGCCGTTGTTGCTCTTGAGCGGAGCGGTGCCCGTCACGTCGCCCTTGGTCGGTGCCGCGCCGTAGGCGCCGCCGTCGTAGGCGGTGCGGACGTCGTCGATGACGTCCTTGGTCCGGTCGACCGTGGCGTCACATGCCTTGGCGACGGTCTCCACCCGTGCGGGCAGCAGGAGGATGTTCTTGTCGGTGTTGGTGGCGTAGGTCGTGCGGGTGCACTGGTCGTCGTCCGCCGTGGAGACGTTCCCGAGGTCCTCCTGCTGGGTGGGCCGTCCGGCGACGGAGTCGTAGCTGGTGGAGGTGGCGACGGTGCGCCACTTCGCACCGGCGCCGTCGTCCAGGGACGTGAAGTCCTTGCTCTCGGCGGTACCGATGAAGTCGGCGGTGACGGTGCCCCAGTCGCGGACCTTCCTTGCCGTCTCGTGGTGCCAGGGCCGGTTCACGGTCTTCTGGAGGATCTTGCCGCCGGGCCGGTCGAAGGTCACCGTGCGGTACTCGAAGCCTGCGGTCGCCCCGTCGTCGGTGATCGCGTCGCCCTCACCGGCGCCGAGCGCGACGGTGACGGACTTGGTGCCGCCCGACGGTGTCTTGCGGTCGCCGTCCATACCGCGCAGGAAGTAGTGCTCCTCCTGCGACTTCATGGCGGCTGCACCGCCCTGGCCGCCGCTCTGGACCCGCACGCGGCCGTAGCCGCGCCACTGGGACCACGTCCTGTACTTCTCCTTGGTCAGACCGTCCTCGTCGAAGTGCCAGGCGGCGCCGTCGAGGTAGTCGTAGGCGGTGACCTGGTCCGGCGCGCCGCCGGTACGGTCGGTGGACGTCACGGACGTGACCACGTACTTGTTGAACCACTCGCGGTCCGGGGCGTCGCTGCTGTCACCGCCGATGTACTGCGGGAAGCAGCGGGTGGTGTTGGTCTCGGGGGTCGGCAGCGCGTCGGCGTCACACGCCGGTGCGGAGTAGTTGACGTCGATCTGGCCGCCGGACTCGTCCGCGACGGTGGACAGCCGCGCCTTGATGAACGGGGCGTAGCCGTCGCCGGTGCGGTCCAGCCGGTTGGCGAGCTGGGTGTAGGCGAAGGTGGTCTTCGGCAGCGTGATCGACGGGGTGGCGGTGTGACCGGAGTGCTGCACGCTGTCCAGGAGCAGTTGGTAGTCGGTGTCCGCCATGCCCCAGCGGTGACTGAGCTGCCAGGAGTCGACCTTGCGGTAGGAGCCGTCGGATTTCAGGAGCTGCGTGGTGACCGCGGTCAGCCGCTTGCGGGTCCAGAACGACGGGGTCATCCGGCCGTTGTCACACTTGGTGCCAGGCTTGCAGTTCAGGTCCCACGGCGTGTCGTACCAGTAGAACGACTTGCTGTCGATGGTGTCGGCCGCGCAGGTGACGCCGTCCTGGGGCAGGCAGCGCTCGGCGCTGTCGAAGACCACCTGGGCCGGCGGCTTGTCGGCGAACATACGTGAGGAGCGCAGGCCGTAGTCGATGCGCTGGAGGTAGCCGCCGCGGACGTAGGGGGTGTCGGCGTCGGCCTTCAGGTTGCGGCCGTAGGAGTTGGTCTCCTTGGCGTAGTGGTACCCCATGGCGTTGCCGTGGGTGTCCACCACGTAGTCGAGGTTCCACCGCCACGCCTGCTGGCACCAGGATCCGGCGAAGTCCGAGTCGTGGCACGGCTCGCCCGTGTTGTTACCGAACACCGGCACGGTCCACGTCGAGTCCGTCGTCTCCTTGCCGTCCGCCCAGCCGGGCAGGCGGTGGTAGCCGAAGTAGTAGCGGGTACCGTCGGGGGTGGTGAGCCGCCAGTACTCGCCGTCGTTGTCACCGTTGCCACGCTCGGTGCTGGACAGGTGGGCGATCCGGGTGCCGTCGTCCTGCTGGAGCTTGAACTCGTCGTTGCCGACGGGGACCAGTTCGCCGCCCTTGCCGTTGAAGGTCAGGTAGGCGTTGTCGTACGACCAGCACAGGTCGCCCGGCTTGTTGCCGTCGGCGTTCTTCTCCCCGTCCTCGGCGCACGGCTTGTAGCGGCGCTCGATGAAGCCGGGTGACAGCTCGAAACCGTCGCCCGCCCAGGAGCCCTGGTTGTTGGTGGAGCCGGTGCGGCCGTCGATCGAGCCCGAGGAGTAGTCCAGGCCCACCTCCGGAGCGAGGTCGCCGGGAACGTCCGGCACCGGCATGTCGTAGGACCACGTGAAGTCACCGGTGTTCAGTTCGGTGCTCCAAGTCGCCGACGACGACAGGGAGGTGGCCTTGAAGTCGCCCTTCTCACCGCCGGTTTCCGGCGCGGCGGCAAGGACGGTGGCCGCGCCGGAGCGCAGGCTCACCGTGTTCGCCGTCAGGGTGTGGCGGTCGGTGTCGTTGCGCGTGGCGAGCGGGGTGCTCTTGCGGCAGGCGTCCTTGGCGGGGGTGGTCAGGGCGCAGGCGGGCAGTTCGACCAGGCGCAGCCGGGACGCGTAGCCGCCGCCGTAGGCCTGGGCGAAACCGGCGTAGTCGACGGTGACGGCGACCTTGCCCGCGCCGACCGGGGCGGTCGCCTTCACGGAGCCGGCCACGGCGGCCCTCTTCGGACGGTCCTTGGCTTCGAGCGTGAACAGCAGTCCGTCGACGCCGGCGCGTTCGGCCTGGCCGCGGCTGTGCAGGCGGGCCTCGACGGTGCCTCGGGCAGCGTCCTTCGGTGTCTTCGGCGGGGCTATGTGCAGCGGGAGGTCGCCGGCCCGGCCGGAGCCGTGCCCGGGTATCTCCACGGTGGCGTTACCGGGCTTCGGCCAGGAGCGCCGGGGCGGTTCGGCCGGTGTCCGCGGGCCCCTGGTGAGCTTTCGGGGCCGGGCCTTGAGACCGTTGGCGCCGGCCACGGGCTTGTCGGTCCTGGGCGCACCCGGCAGTGGGTGGCCGGTGGCGGCCGCAGCGGGTGAGGCGGCGGCCTGGATCAGTCCGCCGACCATGAGTGCGGACATGACCAGGGAGACCGGCCGGTACAGCGCTCTGGAGGAAAGGCGTGGTGGTGTGCGTCTCATGCGTGATGCCGTCCATGGCTGAGTGGCGTGCCGGTGCGCGTGTGCCGGTGCACCGGTGACGCCGTGAGGTAAGGGCGGTGGGAAAAGGCCGGTGGCGGGTGGGGCGCGCGTGGCGCGTGCCCCACCCTGCGGCGGTGTCAGCTGCCGGCCGGGACCTCGGTGGGTACGTCGAACCAGGAGCCGGCGAGTTCCTGTACCTGGCTGTCGTTGAGCGCGCCCTGGAAGAACCAGACGTCGTCGATCATGCCGGGGAAGTACTCAGCTCCCGTGCTGCCGGTCTTCGTCCGCCCCACCTGGAGCGACTTGCCGGCCTTCGTGGTCAGGACGTTCTCGCCCCAGGCGATCAGGTCCTGGCAGGAGGCGTTGTCCGCCTGGCCGTCACCGTCGGCGTCGTCGCACGGCACCTCTTGGAGGATGCCGTTGACATACAGGCGGGCTTGCTTGGAGAAGCCGTCGTACACCAGCGCCAAGTGGTTCCAGTCGGTCACGCTGCTGAACTCCGTGCTGGCCAGGCGCACGGTCGACGCGTCGGTGCCGTCCTTGTTCGGCAGAGCGACCTCCCAGTTCCCCAGCCCATCGGGGTGTGCCGGGTCCGGAACGAAACGTACGGCGAAGGGACTCTGGCTCGTTCCTTCCGCGCTGACCACCGTTGCGTTCTGCGCGGGGGTCGAGGCCGCCTGGGCCCAGGCAGTGACGGTAAAGCTGGCGCTGGTGTCCACCGGCACGGCGGGAGCGCCGGCGTAGCCCGCCACGCCATCGAGCTCCAGGCCACCGTCCATGAAACCGGTCCCGATCCGTGCGCCGCCTTGAAGGGCGAGGGCGGTTGCGCGGCCGGTGTCGTCCGGTGAGGCGGAGCCGCTGTCGCTGTCCAGCTTCCAGCGCGCGTTGAGCAGCGGGCGCTGCTGGAACAGCTGGCGTACCTCGTCGGCCGAAACGGGCCGGTCGAAGAGGCGGACATCATCGATCTGCCCGGGAAAGAAGGAACCGGGGGCACCGTCATAGTTGCCGGCCCCGATCTGCACCGCACCACCCGCGTACCAATTGGCCTGGAGGTCCGTCGCCCCCGCCTCGACGCCGTTGACGTAGAGGATGAGCTTGTTGGCGACGGTGTCATGCACGCCCACCAGATGGGTCCAGGTGTCGGCGTATGCGGTCTGGCCTTCGGCCTGAAGTGCACGGACCGGCGTAGCGTCCGAGGCATCGGACGAGTACTGGTTGAACGCCCAGCGGTTATAGCCGCTGGAGTAGTACAGCTCCATGCCCGGCCGGTGCTCACCGGCTTGTGTCGCGATGATCGCGGCGTGGTCCGGCTTGGTCTTGGGCAGTTTCGCCCAGGCCGAAACGGCGAAGCCACGCTGGTTGTTGAGCAGCGGCCGCCCGGTGCTCGCGTAGTCGTCGGCGCCGTCCAGGGCCAAGGCCTTGCCGGCGATTCCGGGGGTGCCTGCGGTCAGGCCGCCGTAGAACTTGGCGTCCGGGACCTCGGCGACGCCGGTGAGGTAGGTGGCGTCGACGGCTTCGTCCATCGGGAACACGGCTCGTGCGGCCCGGCCGGAGATGAGCGACTCCTTGCCGTAGAGCCGGGTCACCTCGCCGCTGGAGAGCGGCTTGTCGAAAATCTGAAGCTCGTCGATGGCTCCGGGGAAGAAGGAGCCGGGCTTGCCGTTGTAGGAGCCAGCGCCGATCTGGAGGCCGCGTCGCGCGTTCCATGGCGAGTCGTACTTCGTGGTGCCCGCGAGCGTGCCGTTGACGTACAGGTTCAACTGATCGCTACTGGAGCTGAAGGTACCCACCAGGTGGGTCCACTGCCCGGCCTTGGCCCCGCCTGCGGCAGATGGCATGGCCCGGACGATGCCCGCGTCCGGGCTGTCGGAGGTGTACTGGTTGAACGCCCAGCGGTCGAGTCCGCTGGAGTAGTACAGCTCGAAGCCCGGCGAGTGGTTCCCGGGCTGGGCGGCGATGATCGCGGCATGGTCCGGCAAGGTGGAAAGCTTCGCCCACGCCGAGACCGAGAAGCCGGTGGAAGTGTCCACGGTGGCGATGTCGGTGGCCGCGTAGTCGTCGACCCCGTCGAAGGACACCGCGGTGCCCTTGGCACCCTCGACGTGCGGGGTAGGGCCGCCGCGCAGTTCGGCGGTACGTGTGGGAGCCTCGCCCTTGGCCGCGCTGGATCCGGCGGCGTCGTCGAGCTGCCAGGCCGCGCGTTCGGGCTGTCCGGACTTGACGCGGAACTGATAGGTGCGGATCTCACCAGCGTTGCCCGCCGTGTCCAGCGCACGGGCCGTGAAGAAGTTCAGGCCTGGCTTGGCCGGCAGCATCCGGGCGATCTTTGCCGCGCCGCCGGACGTGGCGATCGTGTTCCTGGAGGTGGGGTCACCGTTGATGCCGAACCAGTACTTCGTCACGTCGGTGTCGGCGGCTTTCAGGGTGAACGACCCGTACTGACCCACTCCGTCGTACCACGGGTCGTCCGGGTCCTCCGGATCGGAGGCCGGGTACTCGCCGGAGGTGATCGAGGGGGCCTTCGGCACCTTCGTGTCGTAGGTGAAGTAGCAGGAGGTCGGGTCACCCGTATAGGACCACGGCGAGTACTGTGCGCCGTCGTAGCTGCGCACATACCAGTTGATCTGCTTGTTCTCCGGTATGGAGGAGGGCAGGCTGATCACGAAGTCCGAGCCGGACTTCTTGTAGCCGGTACGCGCCGGCTTCCAGCGTCCGATGGAACCCTTGCCGTCTCCCGTGTCCCAGGCTGCCTGGAACTCCACAGCGATGTTGTCGCCGTCGGGGTCGGCGATGTTGTTGGCGTAGATCTTGCCGAGAGTGCGCACACGGGCGGCGTCGGCCGGCTTCTTGCAGGTGCCGCCGTACTCCATGGTCAGCTGCGACATCTTGACCTGTGTGGGCGGGCGGTTGTATTTCACCCGCAAATAGGCCTTGTCCGAGAAGCGCTTCCAGCCGTAGATGTCGCTCTCACTGGCGGCCTGCATACCGAACGTCATCGTCGACGACCTGGCGTTGGCGGCCGACTGCACGGCTGACTTGACATCGAACTCCGCGTCCTTGGCCGAACAGCCCTCGAAGCCGTACGCGAAGGAGTCCGTCTTCAGCTTGTCGATCCAGAAGCCGCTCGCCGTCTGGGAGTTCCAGGTGGTCGACGAGGAGATGTCCTTGGTCCGCCACAGCTCCACGCTGCGTGCGCTGCAGGAAGCCGACCAGACGTTGCGCACTACGAACTCGGCTTCGAGGATGGTCTTGTCGGCGAACTTCGACACCGGGATGCGGTAGAAGAGCCGCTTGGTGTCGTACGGCTTGCAGTAGTACCAGCCGCAGTAGCCGAGGCCCGCGTTGTTCTCGCCGTTGAACTTGTATTGCGGCGAGGAGGCCCAGTACTTGGAGACCATGGTCCACGCCGAGGCGCGCGGCGAGTACCACTGAGGGTCAATGAAGACCGGGTAGACGGTGTCCTTGCCCTTCAGCACATCCGCGTCCGGGGTCAGCACCAGTTCCTTGTCCCCGGCGGGGACGTCCACGGCGACCGGGGCGAGCTTCGCTGACTCCCCCGCCGCGGGCTCGGCCTTGGGCTCGGCCACCAGGGAGGCAGTGTGCGAAGTGGTGCTCGCCGACGCAGCCTTCACAAACGCGGGCTTCGCCGCCGACGGCTCAGCGGTAGCAGACCGCGTCATGGCGTCCTTGGCGGGCCCGGCGCCGGGGCTGGAGTCCCACATCATGGGTCGGGGTGCCTCGAACACCGCGTTCTTGGCACCCTGGTCCACCGCCTCCAGACCGCCCTGGGTGTTCTCCCGCACGTCCATGCCGTCGGCCGACAGGCGCAACCGTAGTTCGTTCAGTTCCTCGTTTGCCGCAGCCTCGGCGGACTTGACGACGAGCAACTGGGTGAACCCGTCCTCCTGCGCGCTCATTCGCAGATCCACATCCGGGAGGACGTTCTGGTAGGTAGCCGTCGGACCGTCGAGGACCGGAGCGGGCAGCTTGCTCGGCCAGGACAGCGCCAGCTCACGCCCCGTTTTCTCCAGGCGTACCAATGGGGCGTCTCCGCCGGCAGAGAACTCAAGCCCGACCGTGGTGGCGCCGGGAGCCACCACCCCTTGCGGCGTCCTGACCAGGTTGGTGTCGACCGGCTTCCACCTGCCATCGACCCGGGCCCGGACGGGGCGCAGGTACTCTCGAGCTTCAAGGTTCCCGTCAGGCGTGGCGTAGACGTCCCCACTCTCCGAACGGAGCGAACCGACCTCGACGCTATCCCCCGTCCGCCTGGCGCGGGTCAGGGCCTCGTCAGTGGTCGCCGACGACGCCGGATCACCGCTGGTTCCGGCGGCCGCGCCTGCCCGGAGCGGGATCGCTCCGAGGCCGCCGACCGCCGAGGCCGAGGCGGTCCCCGCGGCCGTCACCAAAGTCAGAGTGAAGGCCACCACTCGACTGTGTCTTCGCGTCCATACATGCCCCCGCATCAAAGCCCCTTGATGAGAAATCAGTGAGAAAACACTGAGAAAATGGTCAACCCGCGGGATGTTACGTAAGGAATGGATGAAGATCCACAGGAACTTTGTGGCGAATCAGACATTCCTGTGCGGGCCCGCCATGCCACGTGGCGTGGCTCACTGCCACTGCCCATCGACAAAAGCAGTTGCCCCCGCACCTCCCACGGCCGAGCATTCCCAGGTGACTTCCGCGCTGCTTCCCGATCTTGCTCCCTGGCGGGCCTCCGTCGACTTCCGGCGGTTGTGGAAGTCGGGGCTGATCAGCGGCTTCGGCAGTTTTCTGACGCTGGTCGCGCTGCCCGTGCAGTTGAAGGACCTGACGGAGTCCACCGCGGCCGTCGGGGCGATCGGCGCGGTGGAGCTGCTGCCGCTGATCGTGTGCGGGCTGTACGGCGGTGCGCTGGCCGACGCGTTGGACAAGCGGGGCCTGATCCTGTGGACGGAGGCCGGGCAGGGGCTGCTCAGCGCGTTGCTGCTGCTCAACGCCCTGCTCCCGAGCCCCGCCATCTGGCCGCTGTACGCCGTCGCCGCGCTCTCCTCCGCGCTCGGCGCGGTGCAGCGCCCGGCCCTGGACTCGCTGTGGCCGCGGATCATCGCGCATGACGACATGCCCGCCGCGGCCTCCCTGAACTCGCTGCGCTGGACCGTGGGCGGCGTCGCGGGCCCGGCGCTCGCCGGTGTGGTGGTGGCGTACGCGGGCCTGGGCTGGGCGTACGCCGTCGATGCGCTGACCTTCGCCGTCTCGCTGGCGTACATCGTGCGGATCGCGGCCTCCCCCGCCGCCCACGAGGCCGCGAAGCCCTCGCTGCGGGCGATCGCGGAGGGCGCCCGGTACGCGTGGAGCCGCAAGGAACTCCTCGGCACCTATGTCGTGGACCTCGCCGCGATGTCCCTGGCGATGCCGCTCGCGGTGCTGCCGTTCCTCGCCGACGAACTGGGCGCCGACTGGGCGCTCGGGCTGATGTACGCGAGCATCCCGGCGGGGGCCCTGCTGGTGAGCCTGACCAGCGGCTGGGCCTCGCGGGTGCACCGGCACGGCCTGATGGTGGTGCTGGCGGCGGCCGGCTGGGGCCTGTCGATCGCGGCGGCGGGGCTGACCCGCCAGGTCTGGCTGGTGCTGCTCCTGCTCACCGTCGCCGGCGGGTTCGACATGGTCAGCGGCATCTTCCGGTCCGCCATGTGGAACCAGACGATCCCCGACGAGCTGCGCGGCCGACTCGCCGGGATCGAACTGCTGTCCTACTCCGTGGGGCCCCAGCTGGGCCAGGTCCGCGCGGGCGGCCTCGCCGCGTGGACGGGTCTGCGCACGTCCATCGCGTGCGGCGGACTGGCCTGCGCGGGCGTGGTGGGCCTGCTCGCGCTGTGCCTGCCGGGCCTCATGACGTACGACGCGCGGACGAACGCGCACGCGGTACGGATGCGGGAGCGCCGCGCCGGGGCCGCCCCCGCGAAGGCGTGATCAGTCCTCCTCGGCGTCCCCGGAGTCCGTCTTGGAGGCGTCGTGCCACCGCGGATCGTTCTCCCACTCCAGATTCCGCTCGGCCGCCAACTCCATCGCGTGCTGGGCCTCTTGCGGGGAGGCGTACGGCCCGAACCGGTCCTTGCCCGGACAGTCGGGACCCTCCTCGACCTTCTTGTGCTCCAGGCAGTAGTACCACTCACCCGGCTTGCCCACGGTTCGCTTCTTGAACAGGGCCATGGACTGCTCCTCTCACCGACCAACGACATGTTCCCCCATGCCCGCTGGATAGACTCGCCGACATGTCTGGCCAGTCGCTGCTCGTACCGGGGGAACAGTCCCCCATTCGCTCCGTCCCGGGGAACATCCGTCGCCCCGAGTACGTCGGCAAGCCCGCTCCGACGCCGTACACCGGGCCCGAGGTGCAGACCCCGGAGACCGTCGAGGCGATGCGGGTCGCCGGGCGGATCGCCGCCCAGGCGATGGAGGAGGCCGCGAGGATCATCGCGCCCGGGGTCACCACGGACCAGTTGGACAAGGTGGCCCATGAGTACATGTGCGACCACGGCGCCTACCCGTCCACGCTCGGCTACCGCGGTTTCCCCAAGTCCCTGTGCACCTCGGTCAACGAGGTCATCTGCCATGGCATCCCGGACTCGACGGTCCTCCAGGACGGCGACATCGTCAACCTGGACGTGACCGCGTACATCGGCGGGGTGCACGGCGACAACAACGCCACGTACCTGGTCGGGGACGTGGACGAGGAGTCGCGGCTGCTGGTGGAGCGCACCCGGGAGTCCCTCAGCCGGGCGATCAAGGCGGTCAAGCCGGGCCGCCAGATCAACATCATCGGCCGGGTCATCGAGTCGTACGCCAAGCGGTTCGGCTACGGCGTGGTGCGGGACTTCACCGGGCACGGCATCAACTCGTCGTTCCACTCCGGGCTGATCATCCCGCACTACGACAGCCCGCACGCGACCACGGTGATGCAGCCGGGCATGACCTTCACCATCGAGCCGATGCTGACGCTGGGCACCCACGAGTACGACATGTGGGAGGACGGCTGGACGGTCGTGACCAAGGACCGCAGGCGCACCGCGCAGTTCGAGCACACCCTGGTGGTCACCGACGACGGCGCGGACATCCTGACCCTGCCCTGACCGCCCCGGCCACCACTCGCTCCGAGGAGAACCCGCCCCTGCGAGGGCGGGTTTTCTCTTGTACGATTTTACCGACACGCTGTCGGGAAAGTTGCCGACATGAGGTCGGCAAAGCCATTGACTTAGGTAAGGCTTACCTTAGAGGATGTGCTTCATGGACTCTTTCTCGTGCCTCATCCGCACCGCGTCCCACGAACAGCACACGGAGGCGGAGACCTCGACCTTCATGAGCGATCTGCTCGGCGGCCGGCTCGGCGTGGACGCCTACGCCCGCTACACCGAACAGCTGTGGTTCGTCTACGAGGCACTGGAGAGTGCGGCCGAGCGGCTGGCCGGTGACCCGGTGGCCGGTCCGTTCATCCGGCCGGAACTGCTGCGGCTCGCCGCCCTGGAGCAGGACCTGGCGCATCTGCGGGGCGCCGACTGGCGGGCGGGCCTGGACGCCCTGCCCGCGACCCGGGCGTACGCCGACCGGGTGCGCGAGTGCGCCGAGGAGTGGCCCGGCGGCTACGTCGCCCACCACTACACCCGCTACCTGGGCGACCTGTCGGGCGGTCAGATCATCCGCGACCGTGCGGAGAAGACCTGGGGCTTCGCCAGGAAGGGCGCCGGGGTGCGCTTCTACGTCTTCGAGGAGATCTCCAACCCGGCCGCCTTCAAGCGCGAGTACCGGGAACTGCTGGACGGGATACGGGCGGACGACCTGGAGAAGCAGCGCGTCACGGCCGAGTGCAAGCGGGCGTTCGCCCTGAACACGGCCGTCTTCCGGGCCCTGGGCGAGGAGTTCCCGCTCTCGGCCTGAGCCCCGCGGCGCGCACCCGGCCGGGGGTCAGCGCTCCAGGAACACCCGGCCGCCCAGTTCCACCCAGCCCGCCGGCTGTGGTGCGGTGAGGAGTTGGGATCCCTTGCCCTGGGTGATGTTGAGGGCGCGGTCGAGGCGGCCGGTGAGCTGGAGCGCGGCGGCGCCGGTGGCCTCGTCCTCCTCGATGCCGTCGCCGCGGCCGGGGAAGCCCCGGGCGCGGATCCGCCCGGCCGCCTCGTCCTCCCAGGCCCACGCGTACAACCAGTCGCCGGGCGGAGGTACTTCGAGCGCGTCGACCTCCGCGGGGATCGCGTACCGGCGCAGGGTGCGCGGCGCCGCCCACTCCGGGCGGGCCTCGATCCAGCAGAACTCACCGTCCTGCCGGGCGCCCACCGTCCCGGCCGGGACGACGAGTTCGGGCACGTCCAGCAGCCAGGCGGCGCCGACGCACGGGTATCCGGCGAACCGCAGCCGCGTGGAGGGCGTGTAGATGTCGATCACGCCGCGCTCGGGGTCGTCCACGAACACGGTCTCGCTGAAGCCGAGTTTGGCGGCGAGCGCCTGCCGGTCGGCGGGCTCGGGCAGCGTGGAGCCGTCGCGGACGACGCCCAGCTCATTGCCGTAGCCGCCGTGCGGTGCGCAGAAGACGCGCAGTACGTCGTAGTCAGTCACCGGGGCATTGAAACACCGCGCGCGCCGCGAGCGCGTCCCAGGCGCGGGCGCCGCCGGGCAGCGGCCAGGTGGGGAGTCCCGCGGGCTCGTAGGGCAGCCCGGCCAGGAGGTCGCCGTACCCCTGCTCCATGGCCGTCCGCCGGTGTGCGGGGACAGCGGTGAGCCGCGCCTCGTGCCGCCGGTGGCCCTCGGCCAGTTCCTCGGCCGCCGCGCGCCACCGGTCCTCCTCCGGCAGCCGGGTGAGCACCACGCACTCCGGTGGGCCGCCCTCGGCGAGCGCGGCGACCGCGCGGTCGTGGCCGTCGAGGATCAGCCAGCCGTCGAGGAAGGGCACCCACCACAGCAGGACGGGTGCGAGCGTGCCCGCGCGGGCGTGCTTGCGGTACGCCTTCACCCGGGCCGCGTCCGGCGCGGACAGCCGCCGCAGCGGTACGACGCCGTGCCAGCCGCCGCCGCAGTAGAGGCCGAGGCTCCCGCCGGGCCACTCGCGCACCAGGTCCTCGGTCCAGATGCCGGGCTGGAAGCGGGTGCGCAGGGCCAGTTCCCAGCGGCCGTCGGCGAGCGGGGTGCCGGGGGCCTGCTGGAGCCGACGGGCGTACGCGTGCGGCCAGTTGCCGGGGGCGCGCAGCCGGGCGGCGGTCGGGGGCGGCAGCGGGGAGCGGTAGCCGTCGGTGCGGTGGAGGTGCAGGTCGGGGCAGCAGGGCGCGCTCCCGGTGACCGAACGCCCGAGCAGCAGCGGCCGTTCGCCCTGGCGCAGCAGCAGCCGGCCGTCGGCGGCGGTCTCGAAGCGCAGGGGCGGCGGGTCCGGGCGGTCCGTGATGTCCAGCACCAGGCGCCCCGGCCCCAGCGGTTCCCTGCGCGCTTCCGCCACGCCCACTCCCCTCCCCCGCCGTGGAACACCCCGCGATTCCGGGGCACTTGAGATGTCCCGAGGGTACGAGACGGCCCGGTCCTGAGCGTCCAGGACCGGGCCGCCGGTCTTGTGCCTCGGTTCTAGTGCCGAGGTTCTCGTGCCGGGGTTCTAGCGCCGGGGTTCTTACGCCTCGGCGCTCGCCGGGCGCCGCCTGCGGACCGCGATCACCACGCCCGCGCCCGCCGCGACGGCGACCGCGGCCGCCGCGCCCAGGGCGCCGACCGGGGCGTCGGAGCCGGTGGAGGCCAGGCTGCCGCCGGCCACGCCACCGCCGCCGACGGTGGACCCCATGGCCTCACCGGTCGTGCCGGAGCCGCCCGCCGTGCCCGCGCCGCCCGCCGTGCCGGAGCCGCCGGTGCTCCCGCCCGTGCCCGTGCCCGTGCCGCCGTCGCCGGAGGGCAGGTCGGCGTCGTCGGTCAGGGCCACGGACAGGGCGACCGGGTCGAGCACGGTGCCCTTGGTGTAGTAGCCGCTGAACGCCTTGGCACCCGCGTCGGTGAGCGTGGCGGTGACGTCGTTCACGGTGATGACGTCGTTCTTCGCGGTGAGGCCGGTGGACTTGGCCTTCAGGTCGGCCAGCACCACGTCCTCGGACTTCTTGCCGAGGCTGGTGACATCGGCGGTCAGCGTGCCGGTGCCGTGGTTCAGCTCGGCGTGCAGATCGCTGAGGGTGAGGTCGAGGCCGTACGTGCCGTTGTCCTCGTGGCCCTTGAAGTTCACCGCGCCCTTGAAGGCGGCGGAGAGGCTGCCGGCCTTGGTGTCGTAGCTGCCGGTGGCGCCCGGGAAGGTGAACGCGCCGTTGCCGGAGGCCTGCTTGGCGCCGCCCGAGGTGGTGATCTTCCCCTGGGCCGGGCCGCTGACGACGTAGGTGCGGAAGGTCTCCTTGACGCCCCAGCCGAGCGTGCCGTCGGCTATGGCGCCCTTGGTGGGAGCCGTCGAGGCGGACGGGCTCGGGCTCTTGGAGGGGGAGTCGGTGGGCTTGGGCGTCGTGGTCTTCGTCGGCTGCGGGCTCGCCGTCTTCGTGGGCTCCGGGGACGGGCTCGTGGTCTTCGTCGGTTCCGGCTCCGGGGTCTGCTTCGGCGCGGCCACCGTCAGCGGGTCGCCGGCCGCGCCCGCGTAGGAGGAGCTGCCGAGGAAGCCGCCCGCCTCGGTGGTGAGCGTCGTCGCCAGGCCGCTCATGTCCGGGCCGGTCGGCGCCGCGACCTGGGCGAGCGGTACGTCCTGCTGCTTGGCGCCGCCGTCGGAGACCAGGTCGGCGGTGAGGGCGCCGGTGCCGCTGTCGTACTGGACGTCGGAGATCTCCCGGGTGAACCCGTGCAGCGTGGACTTGATGGTGAGGGTGCCCTGGAAGGCCAGGTGCACGGTGTGCTTGGCGCTGTCGTAGGTCCCCTTGCCGTCGGTGAAGGTGAAGACGCCGTTGTCCGCGGCCTGCGAGGCGCCGTCGGTGGCGGTGAAGGTGCCCTGGGCGAAGCCGGTGACGTAGGAGCGGTACGACTGCTTGATGCCCCAGGTCAGCTGGTAGCCGGTCAGGGGGACGTCGGCGGCCGAGGCGGCGGTCGCGGTGAGGGTGCCGCAGCCGAGGGTGACGGCGACGGCGGCGGTGAGGGCGAGTCGTCTGGGGGTGATGGCGGGCATGGGTGGTTTCCGTCTCCTTGGAAGGGGGGTGGGCGTCGAAATGACGGTGGACGGGGGTCAGTCGCCGTCGGTGGCGCGGCGGGCGCGGTGCCTGCGCAGGGCGTAGACACCGGCCGCGGCGAGCAGCAGCGCGCCGGCCGCGGCGCCGAGGGTGAGGGGCAGGGCAGAGGTGCCGTCGTCGGTGGTGGCGGCGGCCTTCGTGCGGGCCGGGGCCGCCGCGGCGGGCGCGGGCGACGACGGGGTGGCGGTGATGCGGCCCGGGTCCGGCAGGGCGGGCAGCTCGGCCTTGGCGTCGAGGGCGACGGCGAGGGACACGGGGTCCATCGCGGTGCCCGGCTGGTACATCCCGCCGAAGGCCTTGGCGCCCTCGGCGGTGAGCTTCGCCGGGGCCTCCGTCAGCTCGGCGAGGCCCTTGACGGGGGTGAAGTCCTTGGCGGTGAAGGTCACCAGAGGAACCTTCTTGCTGGTGGCGTCCGCCGTGCTGACATCGGCGTAGAGGGTGCCCCTGCCGTCGTGGACGGCGACCTGGACCGCGCTGAAGCGCAGGTCGAGACCGTGCTTGCCGGTGAAGCGGATCGCGCCCCGGAAGCGGGCGGTCAACTCGCCCTTGGAGTAGGTGCCCTGACCGTCCGTGAAGCGGAAGAGGGCACCGCCGTCGCGGGCGCCGTCGGTGAGCTTCCACGCGCCCTCGGCGATGTCGCCGGTGACGTACTCGCGGAAGGTGCGGCGCACGCCCCAGTCGACGGCGCCGTCCACGAGGGCGCCGGGCGCGGCGGGCTTCTTGTGCTCGGCGGTCTTGGACGGGGTGGGCGAGGGTGAACCCGCGGGCTCGACGTCGACCGCGAGGCTCACCGGGTCCAGCGCGGTCCCGGCGGTGTAGTACCCGGCGAAGGACGTGGCGCCCTGCGCGGTGAGGGTGGCGGGCACATTGTTCAGGACGACCTGGCCGCCCGCGCCGCGCATGTCGACACCGCGCAGCGAGAGGGAGGCGAAGGGCACCTGTGTGGACGCCGTGACCGCCCCGGTGCCCTTCGCCTTGCCGGTGACGTCCAGATAGAGCGTGCCGGTGGTACCGGAGATCCGGACGGTGGGGCGGCTGAGGGTGAGGTCGAGCTGATAGCCGCCGCCGCTCGCCCGGTGGCCGACGAAGCGGACCCCGCCGGCGAAGGAGGCGCCGAGTCTCCCGGTGTCGCCGTCGTAGCTGCCGGTCGCCGAGGGGAAGCGGAACTGGCTGCTGCCCACGGTGCCCGCGCCCCCGCTGAGGGAGTAACCGCCATTGGCTATGGGCCCGGTGACATAGCTCTGGAAGGAGGATTTCACTCCCCAGTCGAGCCGTCCCCCTTGCACGGTACGGCTCGCGGCGTGCGCGGTACCGGCCGGGAGCAGCAGGGCTCCCAGGACGGCCGTGCACACCACGGTGACCAGGGCACGAAGGCGCGCGGGCATGGGAATCCTCCGGAAACGACGGCCGGTAGCGAACTAAGGTAAGGCTAACCTAAACTTCGCCCGGGGGATCAAGATGTCGACCGAAGGGAACGGGACGAGGCCGTGAGACGGTTCCGCACACAACTGGCGGGGACACTGATGTCCTTGGCCGTACTCCTCGCGGGCGCCACCGGATGCGGAGGCTCCCCGAAGGCCGCCACGGGGGCCCCGGCGAACTCCGCGGCCGCCGCGGCCGACCGGGTGGAGCCGCTGAAGGACACCCCGGTGCCGCGGCTGCCGGTCACCGTCGACTCGGCCGACGGGCGGAAGGTGACCGTGCGCGAGGCGCGCCGGATCGTGCCGCTGTCCGGCAGCCTCAGCGAGATCGTGTTCACCCTCGGGCTGGGTGAGCGGGTCGTCGCGCGGGACATCACCGCCACCTTCCAGCAGGCGGCGAAGCTCCCGGTCGTCACCCGCAACCACGATGTCTCCGCCGAGAGCGTGCTGTCCCTGAAGCCCGATCTGGTCATCGCCGAGACCACGTCCGGGCCCGCCGAGGCCGTCGGCCAGATCCGCGCGGCCGGGGTCCCGGTGCTCGTCGTCGCCCCGGCCAAGGGCCTGTCCGATGTGAGCCCGCGCATCGAGACCGTGGCCCGCGCCCTGGGCGTCCCGGCCGCCGGGAAGGAACTGGCCCAGCGCTCGGAGGCGCGGATCGCCGCCGTGCGCAAGGAGATTCCGGCGCACAAGGACAAGCCCCGGGTCGCGTTCCTCTATCTGCGCGGCTCGGCCTCCGTCTATCTCATCGGCGGCAAGGACTCCGGCGCGACCTCGCTGCTCGAAGCCGCCGGAGCGGTGGACGCCGGGGCCGCGTCCGGGCTGACCAAGGACTTCACCGCCATCACCGCCGAGGCGCTCGCCAAGGCCGCGCCGGACGCGATCCTGGTGATGACCAAGGGACTTGAGTCCGTGGGCGGCGTCGACGGGCTGGTGAAGATCCCGGGAGTCGCCGAGACGCCGGCCGGGATGCACCGCAGGGTCGTCTCCGTCGAGGACGGGGTGCTGCTGAACTACGGGCCGCGCACCGACCAGGTGCTGGCGACCGTGGTGCGCCAGCTCTACGGGGGCGGGGACAAGTGACCGTGCTCGACAAACCGGCCGGGCGTACGGCGCCCGCCCCGGCCCCCGCCCGGCGGCGCGGCACCGCCTGGCTGCTGACCGCCGCCCTGATCCTCGCCCTGCTGGTCCTGGTGCCCCTGGCCGCGGGCCTCGGCGCCTACCCGATCCCGGTCGCCGACGTGCTCGGCTCGGTGCTGCACCGAGCGCACCTGGGCGGGACGGCACTGGACCAGGTCGCCGAATCGGTGCTGTGGAACGTGCGGTTCCCGAGGATCGTACTGGCGCTGCTGGTCGGCGCCTCGCTGGGCTGCGCGGGGGCGCTGATGCAGGGCGTGTTCGGCAATCCGCTCGCCGAACCGGGCGTCATCGGCGTCTCCTCGGGAGCCGCGGTGGGCGCGGTCGCCGCGATCGCGTTCGGCCTGGACTTCCTCGGGATGTGGACCGTGCCGGTCCTCGCCTTCTGCTCCGGTCTCGGCACGGTGCTGCTCGTCTACGCCATGTCCCGCTCCGGCGGCCGTACCGAGGTGGTGACGCTGATCCTCACCGGGATCGCGGTGAACGCCTTCGGGGGCGCGCTGATCGGTCTGTTCCTCTTCTTCGCGGACACCGCCGCCGTGAACCAGATCACCTTCTGGCAGCTCGGCTCGCTGTCCCAGGCGACCTGGCCGAAGGTGCTCGCGGTGCTGCCCTGCGCACTGCTCGGCCTCGGCGTCGCGCCGCTGTACGCGCGCCGGCTGGACCTGCTGGCGCTGGGCGAACGCCCGGCCCGGCATCTGGGCGTGGACGTGGAGCGGCTGCGCCTCGTCCTGGTCCTGGTGATCGCGCTGCTGACGGCGGCGGCGGTCAGTGTCGCGGGGATCATCGGCTTCGTCGGCCTGGTCGTCCCGCATCTGCTGCGGATGATGGCGGGTCCCGGCCATCGCTTCCTGGTGCCGGGCAGCGCCCTGCTCGGCGCACTGGTACTGCTCGCCGCCGATCTGGTCGCGCGCACCGCCGCCGCCCCGGCCGAGCTGCCCCTCGGCGTGCTGACCGCCCTGATCGGCAGCCCGTTCTTCTTCCTGCTGCTGCGCAGGACCCGGCGCAGGCAAGGGGGTTGGGCATGAGCGCCCTGTTCGACCGGGCCCGGACCCGGCTGCGCCGCCGTCCCGCCCCGCCCGCTCCCACCGCCCCTGGTGCGGTGCTCGCCGAGACCGAGGGCCTTCAGGTACGACTGGGCGCCGGGCCGGTGCTCAAGGGGGTCGACGTGCACGCCCGCGCCGGTGAGGTGCTGGCGCTCGTCGGGCCCAACGGGGCCGGAAAGTCCACCCTGTTGGGCGCCCTCGCGGGGGACGTCCCGGCCGCCGGGGGTGTCGTACGACTGCACGGCCGCCCGGTCGCCGGGTGGACGGCGGCCGAACTCGCGCTGCGCCGGGCGGTGTTGCCGCAGTCGGCGGCGCTGGCCTTCCCGTTCAGTGTGGCGGAGGTCGTGCGGATGGGCCGGGCGCCGCACGCGGCCTCGCCCGCCGAGGACGACCTCGCCGTCGCGGAGGCGATGGCGGCGACCGAGGTCACCGGGTTCGCCAGGCGGCCGTTCGGCGCGCTCAGCGGCGGCGAGCGGGCCCGGGTCGCGCTGGCCCGGGTGCTGGCCCAGCGCGCCCCGCTGCTGCTGCTCGACGAGCCGACCGCCGCGCTCGACCTCAAGCACCAGGAGGCGGTGCTGCGGCTGTGCCGGGAGCGGGCGCGGGCCGGGGACGCGGTGGTGGTCGTGCTGCACGATCTGGCGCTCGCGGCGGCCTACGCGCACCGGGTGGTCGTCCTGCGCGGCGGCCGGATCGCGGCGGCGGGCCCACCGGCGGAGGTGTTCACCGAGCCGCTGTTGTCCGAGGTGTACGAGCACCCGGTGGAGGTGTTCCCCCATCCCCGCGGCACGGGCGTCGTCGTCGGCCCGCGCCGTACGCCGTGAGATCCGGATCACGCACCCGGAGGGTATGAGAAGGGTAAGGCTCAGGTAAGTTAGGGCAGCCTCACCACACTGGATCGTCAGGGAGTCCGCATGCGTGCCGTCCGTCCGACCGTCATCGCCGCCGTCACCGCGGCCGCACTGACCGCCCTCTCGGCCTGCACCGCCAAGAGCGAGGCCAAGGACGGCGACGCCATCCAGGTCACCGCCGCGGACTCGACGTGCGACACCTCCGCCACGTCGGTCCCGGCCGGACAGGTCACCCTGAAGATAGAGAACAAGGGCGCCAAGGCCACCGAGGTGGAGATCCTCTTCCCGGACGACCGGATCGTCTCCGAGAAGGAGAACATCGGCCCGGGCACCAAGTACACGCTGACCGCCGAGGTGAAGGCGGGGTCGTACGAGATAGCCTGCCGCCCCGGCATGAAGGGCCACGGCGTCCGGCAGAAGCTCACCGTCACCGGCGGCTCGGCGGCGGCGAAGCGGGACCCGAAGCTGGACCAGGCGGTCGCCGAGTACCGGCAGTACGCGCAGGACCAGGCCGACGCCACGGTGCCGCTCGCCCAGAAGTTCGCCGACGCGATCAAGGCCGGCGACCTCGACGCCGCCAAGAAGGCGTACGCCCCCTCGCGTCTGGGCTGGGAGCGCACCGAGCCGGTCGCGGAGTCCTTCGGTGACATCGACCCGAAGACCGACACCCGCGCCGACGGCCTGGAGAAGGGCCAGAAGTGGACCGGCTGGCACCGCCTTGAGAAGGCCCTGTGGGCCGACAAGAAGATCGGCGCCGAGGAGAAGACCCTCGCCGACCAGCTGGTGAGCGACCTCAAGGACTGGCAGCGGCGGGTCGGCAAGGCCGAGATCACCCCGACGTCCATGGCCAACGGCGCCAAGGAGCTGCTGGACGAGGTCGCCACCGGCAAGGTCACCGGTGAGGAGGACCGCTACTCGCACACCGACCTGGCCGACTTCAAGGGCAACGTCGAGGGCGCGCAGAAGTCGTACGAGCTGCTGAAGCCGGTCGCCGTCAAGAACGACCCGGCGCTCACCAAGGAGCTGGACAAGCAGTTCACCGCGCTGGACAAGGTGCTGGACGGCTACCGCTCGGACCAGGCGTCGTACGACTTCGTCTCCTACGACAAGGTCACCGAGACCCAGCGCAAGGAGCTGTCGGACGCGGTGAACGCGCTCGCCGAGCCGCTGTCGAAGCTCGCCGCCGCGGTCGTGAAGTAAGCAAGGGCCGGGCAGATGACGGAGGTTGAGGAGAGCCGCCGCCCCTCGCGCCGTGCGCTGATCGGCTGGGGCGGCGCCGGGATCGCGCTCGGGGCCGTGGCGGCCGGGGGCGCGGTGGCGCTGACCGACGCGGGGTCCGGCACGGCGGACGCGGCCGGGTCCGGGGGCGCGGTGGAGTTCCACGGCGCCCACCAGGCGGGCATCGCGACACCCGTCCAGGACCGGCTGCACTTCGCCGCGTTCGATGTGAAGACGGACGACCGCGAGGAGTTCGTCCAGCTGCTGAAGGACTGGACGGCCGCGGCCCGCCGGATGACCGCGGGCAGGCCGGTCGGCGAGGGCGCCTACGGCGGGCTCCCCGAGGCCCCGCCGGACGACACCGGCGAGGCGCTGGGCCTCACCCCCTGCCGGCTGACCCTGACCATCGGCTTCGGCCCCTCCCTCTTCGACCGGTTCGGGCTGCGCGGCAAGCGGCCCGAAGCCCTCGTCGACCTGCCCGAGTTCCCCGGCGACAACCTGGAGAAGACCCGCACCGGCGGCGATCTGTGCGTCCAGGCCTGTGCGGACGACCCCCAGGTCGCCGTGCACGCCATCCGCAACCTCGCCCGGATCGGCTTCGGCAAGGTCGCCGTGCGCTGGTCCCAGCTCGGCTTCGGCAAGACCTCCTCGACCACCCCGGACGCGCAGACCCCGCGCAACCTGTTCGGCTTCAAGGACGGCACCCGCAACATCGCGGGCACCGAGACCGACCGGCTGACGAAGCATGTGTGGGTCGGCGACGGCGACGGCCCGGACTGGATGAGCGGCGGCTCGTACCTGGTCGCCCGGCGCATCCGGATGAACATCGAGACCTGGGACCGCACCTCGCTCCAGGAGCAGGAGGACGTGTTCGGGCGGGACAAGCGCGAGGGCGCGCCGGTCGGCAGGGCGGGTGAGCACGACGCGCCGTTCCTGAAGGCGATGAAGCCCACCGCGCACGTACGGCTCGCGCACCCGGACGCCAACTCCGGGATCACCATCCTGCGCCGCGGCTACTCCTTCACCGACGGCACCGACGGCCTCGGCCGGCTGGACGCGGGCCTGTTCTTCCTGGCCTACCAGCGCGATGTGCGCCACGGCTTCATCCCGCTCCAGCGCAAGCTGTCCGCGCACGACGCGCTGGGCGAGTACATCCAGCATGTGGGTTCCGCGGTCTTCGCCGTCCCGCCGGGCGTCCGGGACGCCGCCGACTGGTGGGGCCGTTCACTGTTCTCGAAGGAGGCGTAGCCGTGTTCTCCAACTACCTGATCGGCCTGCGGGAAGGTCTTGAGGCGTCGCTCGTCGTCTGCATCCTGATCGCGTATCTGGTCAAGACCGGCCGCCGGGACGCCCTGCGGCCCATCTGGACCGGCATCGCCGTCGCGATCGCGCTGGCCCTCGGCTTCGGCTGCGCGCTCGAATTCGGCTCCCAGGAGATGACGTTCCAGGCGCAGGAGGCGCTCGGCGGCTCGCTGTCGATCCTCGCGGTGGGCCTGGTGACCTGGATGGTGTTCTGGATGCGGCGCACCGCCCGGCATCTGAAGTCCGAGCTGCACGGCAAGCTGGACGCGGCGCTCGCGATGGGCACCGGCGCGCTGGTCGCCACGGCGTTCCTCGCGGTCGGCCGGGAGGGCCTGGAGACCGCGCTGTTCGTGTGGGCCTCGGTGCACGCGGCCGGGGACGGCACCCCGCGCCCGCTGATCGGCGTCGCCCTCGGTCTCGCCACGGCGGTGGTACTGGGCTGGCTGTTCTACCGGGGCGCGCTGCGCATCAACCTGGCGAAGTTCTTCACCTGGACCGGCGGCATGCTGGTCGTGGTCGCGGCGGGCGTGCTGGCGTACGGCTTCCACGACCTCCAGGAGGCCGGCTGGGTCCCCGGCCTCACCCACCTGGCCTTCGACATCAGCGACACCGTCGAGCCGGACAGCTGGTACGGCACGCTCCTGAAGGGCGTGTTCAACTTCCAGCCGGACCCGACGGTCGTCCAGGTCACGGTCTGGGCCCTGTACTTGGTCCCGGTGCTCACGGTGTTCCTCGCCCCGGTAGGGTTCGCCTCCGGGAAGGGGAAGGTGAAGGAGCCCGATGACCAGGGAACGCAGCCCTCGACGGCTTCGCCGGCGTGAGCGGAACGCACTGATAGCGGCCGCACTGACCGCCTTGTCCTGCACGGCGAGCGGGTGCGTGGTGGTGCACGGGGAGCGTACGGTGCTGCCCGGCGCCACCCGGGCGGAGGCCGCGAAGGCGGTGGCCGCTTTCACCGACGCGTACAACAAGGCCGACAAGGCGTACGACAGTTCGCTCGACGCGCCCTATGTCACCGGGCCGCTCGCCGACATCGACGCCGCCCGGCTGAAGGCGGGGCACGTCAACAGCCCGTCCGGCAACGCGAGTCACGTACCGCTGAAGCTGTCGGACGTGAAGATCACGATCCCGAAGAAGGCGGGCTGGCCCCGCTGGTTCCTCGCGGACGCGCGGGGCAACAAGGCCGGTAACTACCGCTGGTTGCTGGTGTTCACCCGGGCGGACCTGGGTGAGCGGTGGCGGGTGGCGTATCTGACGCTGGCGGCGCCGGGCGCCGTACCGCAGTTCAAGAAGGACAAGGACGGGTGGGGCGAGGCGGTGCCCGCCTCCTCGGCCCAACTGGCCGTGGCACCGGACGACTTGAGCCGCTCGTACGTCAACTACCTGAAAAAGGGCGGCACGGCGTTCGCCGACGGGCCGAACACCAGTGAGCTGCGCGCCTACCGCCAGGGCCAGACCCGTAAGCCGGGGCTGGTGCGCCAGTACATCGACCAGCCGCTGATCCGTGGCGACTACGCCCCGCTGGCGCTGCGCACGGCGGACGGCGGTGCGCTGGTCTTCTTCAGCACGCACCACTACGAGAAGGAGACCGCCGCCGCGAACACCTCGGTGCCGACGCCCAGCAAGGCCGTACAGGCCCTCACGACGGGCGAGATCCACCAGTCCCTCACGCTGGAGTCGGTGGCCGGGCAGGCCGCCCTCGACCCGGCGGGCAAGGGGGCGGTGTCGATCGTGGCGAAGGTGAACGGGGTGACGGGGGCGAAGGGCGAGTAGGGCCTTTCTCCCGGATCAGGAGGCCCTTGGCCCGGGACCTCAGTTGTGCAGCGGCCAGGGCCGGCCCAGGTCGGGGGCGGATTCCCCGGCGGCGTGCCGGGCGCAGGCGTCGGTGAGGGATTCCAGCAGGGTCAGCGGCTCGGGCAGCGGATGCTCCGGGCCGCGCAGCCAGCGGACCTGCCGGTCGTCGTCGCCGGGCAGCCGGGCCGGGGGGACGAGGACGTAGGAGCCCCGGCAGTGCCAGCGCAGACCGGGGTGCTCGGCCATCGTCTCGGGGTGGCAGTCCAGCTCGCAGGGCCACCATTCGTCCTCGTCCTCGGGGGTGCCCCGGGTGAGGGTGAAGAACAGCATCCGGCCGTCGTCGCTCTCGGCGACCGGCCCCACCTCGACGCCCTGGCCGAGCAGCCGGTCCAGCGCCTCCCGGCCGGCCTGCGCGGGCACGTCCAGGACGTCGTGGACCATGCCGGTCGCGGTGATGAAGTTGGCCTGCGGCTGGTGCCGGGCCCAGCGCTCGATCTGGGGGCGGTCGATCGTGGACTGCGTCTGCCAGGCGAACGACACGGGGTGCCGGGCCGGGGTGGGGCAGCCCACGCGGTCGCAGGAACATCGGTAGCCGGGCGCGGGGTACGCGGCCGGCGCGAGCGGAAGCCCGGCCTCGGCGGCGGCGAGCAGCAGGGCCTCACGCCCGCCGTCGTCGACGGCGGCGGCTTCCTTCGGGCGGCGTCCGCGCAGCCATCGGGAGAGTTTGCCCTGCCGGTCGCTCCGGCCGCCGAACGTGCCGCTCATCTATCCCCTTGCCTCGCTGGTGTGCGGACAGCATGCCTCATGGTCCCACCTTCGTGCGCTTCGGGGGGCGGCAGGTGGATACGGGGGGAATCGGACGAGACGTACCTCACAGCGCGGATTCCGGGGGCCAGGCGGAGCCCCAGTCCGTGTCGCGGGCCGCCTTGTACAGGTCGCCGTGGCGTTTGGTGATCGTCGTACGGCGCAGTTCCTCGTCCGCTTCGCACAGGTCGAGGAGGACCTGGCCCTTGCGGATCTGGGGGCGGCGTACGACGCGGGCGGGGGCGGGCTCGGCGGGCACGCGGGTGGCGGCGACGTAGGAGAACTTCTCGTCCTCGTAGGCCAGGGAGCCGCCCTTGACCCTGCGGTGCAGGGAGGAGCGGGGGACGCGGGCGGAGAAGTGGCACCAGTCGGTGCCGGGGGCGATCGGGCAGGCGGCGCTGTGCGGGCAGGGCGCGGCGATCTCGAACCCGGCGCGGATCAGCCGGTCGCGGGCCTCGATGACCCGGGCGTACCCGGCGGGCGTGCCGGCCTCCACGATCACCACGCTCCGCGCGGCGGCCGCGGCGGCGTCGACGAGCGCGGTGCGGTCGGACTCGGTCAGCTCGTTGAGGACGTACGACACCGTGAGCAGGTCGGCGGGTTCCAGGTCGAGCCCGGAGCCGATGCGGGCGCGCTGCCAGCGGGCGCCGGCCAGGGCCGGGTTGGCGGCGGCCAGCTCCCGGCCGAGGGCGAGCGCGGGCTCGGCCCAGTCGAGGACGGTCACCGGGCGGGTACCGGCCCAGGTGTCGGTGACCGCCCAGGTCGCGGCGCCGGTGCCGCCGCCGATGTCCACATGGCTGCCGGGAACCCACCCGGGCACGGCATCGGCGAACGCCCCGAGGGCCGAGCGCACGGCCTCGAAGGTGGCCGGCATCCGGTAGGCGGCGTAGGCGGCGACATCGGCGCGGTCGCGGAGGATCGGCGCGTGGGTCGGGGTGTCGCCGCGATAGGCGGCGATGAGCCGCTCGACGGCGCCGGCGGCCTGACTGGGCGGAACTCCGTCGAGCATCTCGGCGAGGCTCCGGCGGAGAACTTCGGCCGGTGGTACGGGGGCGGTCACCTGGAGATTCTATGGCGCGCACCGGGAACGACGGACCGGCCGACGCCGGTCTCCAGAACCGGCCGCCCCCGGGCTCCAGAACCCGCCGCCCCCCGACACCCGAACCGGCCGACCCCGGACTCCAGGAGCGACCGCCCCCCGACACCCGAACCGGCCGACCCTCGGCACCCGGACCGCTGTCGCCCGGCACCCGATCCGGCATCGCCCGGCGCCCAAACCGCCGTCGCTCGTCCCCTGGACCGGTACCGCTCGGCACCCGGCACCCGAATCGGTAGCGTTCGGCGCCCGGACCGCTGCCGCCCGGCTTCCGGGCCGCTGTCGCCCGCCATCCGAACCGGTACCGCACGGCATCCGGGCCGGTACCGCACGGCATCCGCCGGTAGCGGCCGCTCCCTCACACCACCGCCCGCGCCAGCCATGTCGCGATCGCCGCCCTCGGGGCGCTGTCCGCCGGGCGGCGGCGTGGGTGGACCGTGTTCGCCAGCAGGACCACGAACGTGTCCGTCGCCCGGTCGAGGACCAGGGACGTGCCGGTGAAGCCGGTGTGGCCCGCGGCGCCGCGGCCGGAGAGGGCGCCCATGAACCAGGGCTGGTCGAGGGCGAAGCCGAGGCCGGGCCGGGTGAGGAGGAGGTCGGTGAAGTCGGGGGCGAGGATGCGGGCGGGGCCGTAGGAGCCGCCGGCGAGCAGGGTGCGGCAGAAGACGGCGAGGTCGCGGGCGGTGGAGAAGAGGCCCGCGTGCCCCGCGACGCCGCCGAGGGCCCAGGCGTTCTCGTCGTGCACGACCCCCCGCAGCATCCCCCGGTCGGCCTTGGCCCACGGCCGCCACTGGTCCTCTGTCGCCGCCGCCCCCGGACAGGGCCCGAACCCGGTCGCGGTCATGCCGAGCGGCCGGGTGATGCCGTTGCGCACGAGGACATCGAGGGTCCGGCCGGTGACGCGCTCCAGGACGAACTGGAGGAGCAGCATGTTCAGGTCCGAGTAGCGGTAGGTGCCGGGCGGCCCGGACGGCGCCTCGGCACGCAGCATCGTCAGCCGGGCGGCGCGGTCCGGGCAGTCGTACAAAGGGAGTTCGGGGCGCAGCCCGGAGGTGTGAGTGAGCAACTGCCGTACCGTGACCCGATGTTCGGACAGGGTCCGGAACTCCGGCAGATAGTGGCCCACTGGGGCGTCCATGCCCAGCGTGCCGCGCTCGATCTGCTGCACGGCCGCGACCGAGGTGAACAGCTTGGTCAGGGAGGCCAGGTCGAAGGGGGTGTCGACGGTGACCGGCACCCGGTCCTCGGGCCGCAGTTCGACGCCGGTGTCGGTGCGCGGGTCGTAGGAGGAGTAGCGGACGGCCCAGCCCGCCGCCTCGGCCACGGCGATCACGGGTCCGCGCCCGGCCAGCACGACCGCGCCGGGCGCCCAGGGCCGCGGCCCGGCGGTGCGGGCGCGCACCTCGGCGACCAGGTGCCCGAGCGCGCCCGGGGCCAGCCCGGCCCGCTGTGGTGTGTCGGCGCGCAGTCTCGGTGCGCTCAGCTCTCGTCTCCTTCCGACCCCGCACGGGCGTTCTCCCGCGTGTTCCAGGGACGGCACATTCCCACGAAGCAGGCCCCCGCGACCAGTGCGGCCGCCAGTTGGACGACGGCCATCGGGACGGCGGTGTGCTCACCGGCGATCCCGACGAGCGGCGAGGCGACCGCGCCGACGAGGAAGGAGGAGGTGCCGAGCAGCGCGGACGCGGATCCGGCGGCGTGCTTGGTGCGCAGCAGGGCGAGGGTCTGGGCGTTGGGCATGGCCAGGCCCATCGCGGACATCAGGACGAACAGCGCGGCGGCGATGGGCGCGAGCCCCACCTCGCCGAAGACGCCGGTGGACATCAGCAGCAGCGCGGTCGCGGCGAGGGTGATCACCGCGAGCCCGGCGGCCAGCACCTTGTCCAGGCTGACCCGGCCGACCAGCACCTTGCCGTTGATCTGCCCGGCGACCACCAGGCCGACCGAGTTGAGGCCGAACAGCAGGCTGAAGGTCTGCGGGGAGGCGCCGTAGATCTCCTGGATGACGAAGGGCGAGGCGGATATGTAGGCGAACAGCGCGGCGAAGGCGAAGCCGCCGGCCAGCATGTAGCCGGTGAAGGGCAGATCGGCGAGGAGCGCCCGCATCGAGGACAGCGCGTGCCGCACTCCCCCGCCGTGGCGTTCGGTGGGCGGCAGCGTCTCGGGCAGCCGCAGCCAGACCAGCGCGCCGAGCAGCGCCCCGATCACAGTGAGCACCAGGAACACCCCGCGCCAGTCGGTCACCCGCAGGATCTGCCCGCCGATCAGCGGCGCCACGACCGGCGCGACCCCGGAGATCAGCATCAGGGTGGAGAAGAAGCGGGCCATGGCGACACCGTCGTAGAGGTCGCGTACGACGGCTCGCGCGATGACGATGCCGGCCGCGCCCGCGAGGCCCTGGATGAGCCGGAAGGCGACCAGCGTCTCGACGTTCGGGGCGAGGGCGCACAGGGCGGTCGCGACGAGGTTCACGGCGAGGCCGATCAGCAGCGGCCGGCGCCGGCCCCAGCGGTCGCTCATCGGCCCGACGACCAGCTGCCCGAGGGCCATGCCCAGCAGGCACGCGGTGAGGGTGAGCTGGACGGTGGCGGCGGGCGCGTGCAGGGACCGGGTGACCTCCGGCAGCGACGGGAGGTACATGTCCATGGCGAGCGGGGGCGTCGCGGTGAGGCCGCCGAGGACGAAGGTGACGAGGAGGCCGGTGCGGCGGGCGGCGGGGGACGCGGTGATGGTCTCCGTATTGTCGTCGCTGCCGTTGTCCGTCCGCGGTGTCGGTGCCGCCGCGTGCTCGGGCATGGGTCCCCTCCCTGGGTCGAGGCGTCCCGGCCGGACGCCTTGCTTGAAACTTCCACTGAAACGCGACTCCCATGTTCGCAGCTCGGACAAACTGCCGAGGAACATACGAGCGACGATCGGTCCGCCTACGCTCCGTGCCATGACTGACACGCAAGCGAAGATCGCGGTGGTGACCGGCGCCGGTTCCGGGATCGGCCGGGCGGTCGCGGTGGAGCTGCTGCGCACCGGCTGGTCGGTGGCGCTGGCCGGACGGCACGTCGAGACGCTGGAGGAGACGGCGGCGCTCGCGCCCGGGGCGCCCTCGATCGCCGTACGCACCGATGTGGCGCGGCCCGAGGACGTGGCGGCGCTGTTCGGGGCGACCGTGGACCGGTTCGGGCGGCTGGATCTGCTGTTCAACAACGCGGGCACCTTCGGGCCCGGCGGGGTCCCGGTCGAGGAACTCCCCTACGACGCCTGGCGGCATGTGGTGGACACCAACCTCAACGGGGCGTTCCTGTGCGCGCAGACGGCGTACCGGACGATGAAGGAGCAGAGCCCGCAGGGCGGCCGGATCATCAACAACGGCTCGATCTCCGCGCACGCGCCCCGCCCGCACTCGGTCGCCTACACCGCCACCAAGCACGCACTGACCGGCCTCACCAAGTCCCTCTCCCTGGACGGGCGTCCGTACCGGATCGCGGTCGGGCAGATCGACATCGGCAACGCGGCGACGGAGATGACCCGGCGGATGAGCACCGGCGTGCTCCAGGCGAACGGCGAGACGGCGCCCGAGCCGATGATGGACGTGGCCGAAGTGGCGCGCACCGTACGGCACATGGCGGAACTACCGCTGGAGGCGAACGTGCAGTTCGCGACGGTGCTGGCGACGGCGATGCCGTACGTCGGGCGCGGCTGATCCCCAACTCCCGCCGCCCGTACGCACATACGTTCAACCGGAATTCCAACAGCCCGGGTATTGCGGCAAGTTGATCCCCCGTGGTCAACTCTTCTCCACAAGAGCTTCACACTTGGGCAGACGTATTCCGAGACCATCGCGAGGGGGGATACGGCGGTCGTCCCACCGCACCGGCCATCTCACCGGCGGCGGGACGACCGCCGTACGACGTCAGCGCCGGTGCCGGCCGCCGCCCGACGGGTCGGTGGGGGCGGGGGGCTCCTGGGGGTCCGGCTCCGCCGCGCGGGGCGCGGGAGGTCGGTGAGCGCCGGGCGCCTCCCGGGCCTCGACGGCCCGACGGCGGCGCCGCAGCAGAAAGCCGCCGGCCGCCGCGAGCAGGGCCGCGGTGCCCGCCGCGCCCTCCACGAGGCGGGCCGCGGAGGGACCCTTGGCCGGTGCGCCCGCCGCGCCGGCCGCCGCCTGGCCGCCCGCGTGCGCCGGCGCGGGGGACGCGGCCGCGCCGCCCTCGCTGAGCGGCTTGACCAGCGCGCCCACCGGCCGGGCCGTACGACCGTGGGTGAAGCCCCAGTCGAGGAGGGCGGCGGTCTGCTCGTAGACGGCGTTGCTGCCGGTGGCCGGGTGCATGACCGTGACCAGCAGGGTGCGGCCGTCGCGGGTGGCGGCGCCGGTGAAGGTGTTGCCGGCATGGCTGGTGTAACCGTTCTTCACACCGATCAGGCCGTCGTACGTCTTCAGACCCCATGCCCCGGTGAGCAGGCGGTCGGTGTTCTGGATCTGGAAGGTCTTCTTGCCGCCCGCGGGGAAGTTCGCGATGCGGGTGCCGCAGTAGCCCCGGAAGTCGGGGTCCGCGAGCCCGTGCCGGGCGAAGAGCGTGAGGTCGTACGCCGAGGACAGCTGGCCGGGATGGTCGAAGCCGTCGGGGCTGACCACATGGGTGTCGAGGGCCTGGAGGTCCTGCGCCCTGGCCTGCATCTCGGCGACGGTCTTGGCGATGCCGCCGTTCATGTGCGCGAGGACGTGCACGGCGTCGTTGCCGGAGCGCAGGAACACGCCCTGCCACAGCTGCTCGACGGTGTAGGTGATGCCCGCCTTGATCCCGACGAGGCTGGAGCCGGCCGGGACGTCGGAGATGTCGGAGTCCTTGACCGTGTACTTCTCGGTGCGGTCGAACTTCTTCAGCACGGTGTCCGCGAAGAGCATCTTCAGCGTGGACGCGGGCGCGAGGCGCTGATGGGCGTTGAAGGAGGCGAGCACCTCACCGGTCGTGGCGTCGGCGACCAGCCAGGCGCGCGCGGTGAGCAGCTTCGTGGGCACCGCCGCCGCGCCGTCCACCTGGAGCCCGCCGCGGGCCAGCCGTTCGCCGCCGATGGCGGTGGCCGGGGACGCGGCGAGGGCCGGGGCGGCCGTGGCCAGTGGAAGGACAGCGGACGTGGGAAGGGCGGCGGCCGTCAGCCCGAGGACGGCACGCCGGCTGAGCCGGGTGGATTCGCGCACCCCGGGACGGTACACCGCGCCGAGCAGCGGATTCGGCACCGAAGGGTGGTGACGGCCAGGGAATTTGCCACGTTATGAAAATCTGACCGGATAACGTGACGTGGCCGACGTGAGCAGCCTCACGCCTGACCGGTCTCGAAGCGCGAGATCCGTCCGTCCTCGTCGACGGTGAAGCTCCACCTGGTGTTCATCTCGCCCCAGGTGTCGTTGCTGTAGCGGGCGACCAGGGCACGGCCGCCGCGGGACTCGTTGTCGACGTCCATATGACCGTGGGACGAGAAGATCTCCCGGTCGATCCAGTCGGTGAGATCGCGGTCGGAGCCGTCGTCCGACATGGTCGCGTCAGGTGTGAGCAGCGCCAGAAAGCCCTCGCGATCATGGGCGTTGACGGCACTGACGAAGGCCCGGACGGCCGGATCGCTGAGTTTGGCTGGCTGAATCGTCATGGCGCCAGGCTCACACCGGGTCACCGGCACCGCCACCGGAGCGCGCGGTGGGATGCATCCGATGGTGTGACCGGTGTGACGGTGGTAACACAGGAGGGGCTTTGTCACCTGGGCTTGGGAGTCACCATGACCTGTTACGACCGACGTGATCTGGGCCTGCTGCTGCTCCGGCTGGGGACGGGCGGGGTACTGGCGGCGCACGGCGCGCAGAAGCTGTTCGGCTGGTTCGGCGGCCATGGCCTGGAGGGCACCGGCCAGTTCATGGAGTCCGTCGGCTACGCCCCCGGCAAGGCGAGCGCCACGGCCGCGGGGCTCGCGGAGACCGGCGGCGGCATCCTGCTCGCCCTGGGCCTGGCCACCCCGGCGGCGGGCGCGGCGGCCGCGGGCGCGATGGCGGGAGCGGCGGCGGTCCACGCCCCGAACGGCTTCTTCGCCCAGGCGGGCGGCTACGAGTACGCGGCGACCCTGGGCCTCACCGCGGCCGGCCTCGCGATCACCGGCCCCGGCCGCCTCTCCCTGGACCATGCCCTCGGCCACGTCTTCAACCGCGGCTGGATGGTCCCCGCCGCCCTCGCGGCGACGGCGGCGGGCACGGCGGCGGTGGTGGGGGCGCGGACGTGCCGGGTCCGGGCGAAGCGGGAGGGCAAGCAGGAGGCACTGTTCGAGGAGGAGTGAGCCGCGCGGTCGTACGGCGTGCCGGACGCCCGCCCGTGGCAGGCTGCCCCGCATGACCGACCAGCACCCCGCTCCCCTCGCCCTCTGGCCCGCCATCGACGAACTCTTCTCCCGTCTGGAGGCCACTCAGACGGCCCAACCCGGCCGGGAGGCCCTGCTGTTGCGCATCCTCAAGTTGTCGGAGGAGGCCGGCGAGGTCGCGGAGGCGGTGATCGGCGCGACCGGCCAGAACCCCCGCAAGGGCGTCACCCACACCTGGGACGACGTCCAGGCCGAACTGTGCGACGTCGTCATCACGGCCCTGGTCGCCCTGCGCACCCTGACCCCGGAGCCAAGGGTTGTGTTCGAACGGCATCTGCAGGGGGTACGGGAGCGTCCGCTGAGGCCGTCGGTGTAGGGGGGCCTCTTGTTTCAGTCGTCCTCGAAACGCCAGAGCACCAGGACCTTCTCGTCCGACACCCCGATGAGGCAGATGTCGATGGTGAGGCCCGCGAGGACGTTGGCGTGGTACGACGAGGCCAGAAAATCGGCCTCCGCACCGTCCTCCGCGTGCCCGTGGTTGGTGAAGAAGCGCGCGCTGTCCCCGACGCCCCCGAGGACTTCCCGCAGACCGATGTCGCGTTCCGCGTTCGGCACGCGAAGGGACGGATGAGGGCCGTACAGAAGAGATCCGACCGAGATCAGCCCGGCCAGCTCCAGGGCCTGGGCATCGGAGATCCCCAGGAGGCTGTCCCGCAATTCCCCGGAATCGACATGCCGGAGTACGGGATGTCCACGGATCGTGTCCATCACCGTGTCGTGCCAGTCCGGTTCCCCGCGGGCGGTGAGCGCGACAAAGGACTGACGCTCGTCGAAGCGCGCTCGCGCGCGGGCGGGCAGGTCTGTCCTGCTTTCCGTCACAGCTCCTTCCGTTCTCCTGGGCCGCAGACCGAGAGCTGCCCCCGCCGCTCGGTCGCCATGGCCAAGGTGTGAATGATCCCGGCCAGCGAGGCCGCGCCAACGGGGTCGTCCGTGTACCTGCGGATCTGGATGGGGCCTACTTCGTCCAGCAGGATGTCCTCTTGTGCCAGCACGAAGCCCAGTGCCAGCAGGGCGGCGCGGCCATTGCCGTCGTGGAACGGGTGGAAGAAGCAGACGTCGAGATACAGGCGGGCGGCGCGTGCGGTCAGGGGGACGTCCGGGTCCCCGCTCTCGGCCAGACAAGCTTCGAAGAGCAGGGGTGTCTCGGCGCTGAGGCCGTACCGTTCTCGTCCCTCCTTGGCAAAGGCGGGCAACGTGCGGAAAGGGGCCTCGGGCAGGCCCAGTACGAGCTTCTGCCACTCCTGGAGCAGACGGAATCCGAGGGCCTCTCCGGCCGTCGCGTCGGTGCGCGCCCGCTGCCAGGCGGCCCGCAGGCCGTCACCTCTCGTGGTCTCCCCCGGCTTGTCCCGCAACGCGGCCGCGGCCATGATTCCGTCGCGGTGCCCGCGGATCGGACCGGTCACGTCCCGGACGTCACCCCAGTCCACCTCCTGACGAACGCGAAGCCAGGTCCGCAGATCGTCACGCACCATGTTCCCCGATGATGTCGCGCGCCTTTTCCACTGTCTCGGCGTCCGGCGCGACCCAGCTCTCGAACTCCCCGTCGACGACGTCGTCCGCCAGTTCCTCCGCGTCCTCGGAGGACATACCTGTCGATTCGAGGTACCAGGTCAGTGTCCGCGCGCACGCGGCACGCCAGAGCTCACCCGCACCGGTGCGCTCCACCACGAGGGCCACCACTGGGGCCACTCCGCGCTCGCGGGAGCGGCGCTTTTCTTCCTCGCCGACGTCGGCGTCATCGTGGGGAGCGGACTCGGCGAAGAGCGCGGCCAGCTCCTCCAGCCATGAGCGCCACTCCAGCAAAACCGCTGTATGCCAATGCACTTGAGCATCCAGGTCACCGCCGGTGTCACCGAGAGGTTTCCTGATGAGGGCGCCCGAGTGGGGGTTCTGATCCACATTCCCGTACCAGCCGAAAGCCCAGGAGCCGTAGCGTTCGGCCAAGCCACGGGCCACCGAATGGGACGACACCAGCCCTCGTGGCCTGCCTGTCGCCGGATCCGACGAGGACACCACTTCGCGTACGACGGCGAGCGCTCGCCCGGGATCGAACGGGTGCGTGGCCGGATCCATGTCCGCCCACGTCATCGGCTCGGGGTCCAGAGCGGTGAGTGGGCTTCCTTCGAGTGGTCGACTGAAAAGGCGGATTCCGTCCTCCACTGTGGAGTCCTGCATGTCGTCGCTGATCGTCACCCCGTCCTGGCCGCAGTAGATCGGAAGGATCTGGGAGAACTGCGGGAAGCGCAGAAGCAGCTCACCCGTTCCCAGCGGAACGTCTTCGGAGCACCACCAACTCCCGTTCTCCAGTTGCCCGGCGATCTCCCGCAGATTGCGGCCGCCGTCATGTGCTCACCCTGAATTCAGGCCCCGCAAGGTGCGGGGCCTGCCCGGCTCAGCCCTCACCGGTCGGTACGGCGAGCTGTCCGGCGACGACCGCCAGCCAGCCGCTGGGCGAGTAGGGCGCGGGAGGGTCGACCTCCATGCCGAGTTCGGCGACGGCGAGGGCACAGTCGGGCTCGTCCAAGTCCAGCGCGAGCAGTTCCTGCAACTCCCCGACCAGGCGGGCCACGAGTTGGCGGTCGGTGGAGTCGCGGTAGTCCTCGACGGCGGCGTGATGGTCGTCGAACTCGTCCGGCATGTCCTGGGAGAACCATCCCCCGAGGAACTGCCCGAGCTCCGGGAAGCGGGCGTGCCACTCCCAGTGGGTGGCCGGGACCGTGGGCGGCGGCACCTCCCCCGTCTCGATGCTGTGCTTGATGTGGTCGGCGAGGCAGCGCATCCAGGACTGGATCTCGCCCTGGGGCAGGCCGACATCAGGGATGGCGTAGAACTCGCCGAGCCGCAGCCGGAGTCGTCCCGGCGGATTGTCGGCGTACTCCCTCAGCTGCCGTTCGGCGACGGCGAGGGCCCACGGCCGGGTGTGCCAGGTGTGCCGGAGGTAGGCGGTCAGGGCCGGGCCGGGCTGTTCCGAGGTGTCGTCCGCGGGTTGCCCGAGGTAGGCGCGCATGACCTGGTCGAGCTCGCCGTAGCGGCGGTCGTGTTCGAGGGGGCTCAGGGGCACGGTGGTCAGCCTCTACGGGTCTACGGGGCTATGGGTCTATGGGGATATGGGGCTACAGATAGATCGGGAACGTGGAGTGCACGGTGAAGCCGTGCGGGCGGGCGGGGTCCCGCCGGAGGACCACCCGGGCGGCCCGCACCTCGACGGGCTCCCGGCCGGCCAGCATCATCGCCTGCAACAGCACCCGCCCGACCGGCTCCTCCCGCGCGGGCCAGGCCGCCTCGATGCTCAACCGCGCCCGCGTGGACTGCGCGAGCCAGCGGTGGATGAGCTGCTCATTGGCGGTGACGACCTGCTGGGTGGCCCATTGGGCGGTCTCGCGGTCGGGGTAGGTGGCGGATCGGGTGCGCATGATGGATTTCAGTCCTCGAAGAAGGCCCAGAAGACTCCGACCTCAGCGTCGGAAACGACGACGAGGCCGCAGTCTGTGGCGTACACGGAGAGACAGGACCACTCGGTGTCCGGGTTCAGCAGGTCGGCATCTCGATTTCCGTAGGCTTCTGACGCGTTGGTGAAGAAGAGCGAGTCCGGGTCGAACCTGGAGAGGATCTCCTCGGAACTCTTGAACAAGCTTTCCTTGCGGCTTTCGAAATCGCGAATACCGGCCGCTTGGAAGAATTCCCCCTTGAGTGCCACCAAGAGCTGGGCGGCCGACCTCCTGCCGATTTCGTAGAGGCTTTCCCCCAGTTGCTCGGGGGACCACGGCATGAAGGGGGACCCGGTGCCGCTTCGGTTCTCGTTGATCTCCGGCGCGTAGTTGACCGACTTCCAGCGACGCGGGTCGGTGACCTTGAGGGCCATCACCGCCGCCACATCCCGTCGCCAGTCCTCGTGCTGCCTCGGCCCTACCCATGCGAAGGTCCAGCCGCCCCCGTACAGGTCGAACACGGCGGAATCCCACGACGCAGCATCAACCACGATAATTCACCGTTCCACTATACATTCGCACATTCGTTCATGAGTTCGGGAGATCGTCGCTAGGTGTCGAGGTGAGCACAACATAGGGCGGGTGACCTCCAGCGCGATACCGCAACGTCACCTGCACCTTATCGGAGTCATGGGGCTGGGAATCTCCCCGGGACCAGGTTCGCCCTGTAGTCTGACCGAAATCGAGGCCGACGGTCCTGTTGCCCTTGTTCGGCTTATTGTTGTTGAGCCATTTCTCAATCTTCTTCTGGTTGTCCGGGTCATCGAGTACGGCCTGGGTGAACCGCTGCGCGTTGTTCAGATCCGTGAATGTCGATACGGCGATCGGCCTCACCACTCCATCCGGATAGAGGCGCGCCTGATCGCGAAGCCGCTGTTCCAGCTGGGCGTCCGTCTTGCCCACGTGTTTGTCGATGACGTGCGAGCCCGAGACGCCTTCCTGGTTCGCGAGATCGACGGGGAAGCGGTGGTGGGACTCGTCGTCGCCGGGAACTGTGTAGAGCGGATCCCCCTTGAATTCCGTCAGGGCGCGCGCGCCGAATGCCTCGGCCCTCGCCGTTTCAGCATTGAAGGTCGGCGCACTGGTGTACGCCTCGTCCAGCGCCGCCATCAGGTCCTCGATGCGCCGGGCCTGGCGGTTGACCCGGTTGTCGTAGGCGGTGACGGCGTCGTTCATCGCGCCCTCGTCGATGTCCAGGACGATGCCGACCGAGATGTCCGTCACCACGCCCTTGCCCATGTGCCACAACCCCTTGAGCACGCTGGTGGGGTGGCTGATCTCCATCTTCTCCGGGTCCAGCTGCCGGATGCTGTCCTTCACGGCCTGGGTGTAGATCCGGTGCAGGTCGCCGCGCACGTCCTCCGCCGCCAGGGCCACGTTGTACACCGCGTCGACCATGGTGTCGCAGGTGTCGAACAGGACGGCGAAGACGGGGTGACTGGTGCCCTGCTTGTTCGCGCCGTCGTTCGCCCAGTCGTAGCCGTCCCGCGTCTTGCCCCAGGCGGACGTGCCCCACAGCGTGCTGCAAAACGTCCGCATCGCGTCGTACCACTCCTGGTTGGACTGGTCGGTGATGCCGCTGAGGTAGCCGGTCAGCATCCCGTCCACCATGCCGAGCGTGCCCTGCGGCATGCGCCATGCCTCGGAGATCGAGTACAGGCGCTGGTGGTTGGGGAGCGGGAGGATCTCCGCCGCCTTGCCCCACCGGCACTCGTGCTCCAGCAGGGGCCGCATGACGGTGAGGACCACGCCCTCAAGTCCCTCCAGGATCTCCTGCGTGAGACTCTGGCCGGCGTCGATGTCACCCCACTTGAAGTCGGTGACCGGGCCGTACTTGGGCGGTGTGTCGATCACCTGCGGGGCGGGGCGTTGCGCCGGCGGGCCGGTCGGTGCGGGGTGCGTGGCGTGGTCGGCCGCGGCGTAGTTGTTGGCGGTGCTGTTGAAGCCCACCGCCGCGCCGCCCACGCTCACCACGGACTTGGCCCAGACGTCGAGGAACCGGTTGGCGATCTTCACGTAGGACGTGGTGAAGCCCTTCATCGCCGTCCCCTTGCCACCGCCGTCCGGATACCGCGCCAGCTCGGTGAGGAACGCCTTGACGCCCTGGTCGAGAGGGCTCTGCTGGCCCGCCACGTTGGTGGACACCTGGTGGAGGACCGAGGGCGTCACATCGATCGTGCCCTGGCCGGGCTGTGCCGGGGTGCCCATCAGGCCGCTCCCCAGCCGCGCAGCACCGCCCGGTGCGCGGCCGCGTAGTTGGCGTGTCCGGTGGTGACGTACGCGTGCAGCCACCTCTGGGCCGCCTGCAAGTCCTGGGCGGAGCGGTCCCATTCGTCGAGCTTCTCGACGAAGATCTCGCGGGCCTCGCCCTTCCAGGACAGCACGACCGGTTCGACGCGGTCGTACAGATCGCCCAGTTCGCCGTTGAGCTTCTTGAGGATGTCCTCCAGATCCACGGCGAGTTCATGGAGCGTGGTGAAGGAGACGGTGATGTGGTCGTCGTCGGCACCGGTCGACATGCTTCCCCCTGTTGTCGGTCACGCGGTGGTGCGGCGGGCGCGTCGCGCCGCGAGCGTCAGAAGCCGTCCAGGCTGCTGTGCGGGCGCGTCGGGGCCTCGTGTGCCGCGGTGTTCGGCGTGGACAGCTTGTCGACCTCGCTGTCGATGTCCACGTGGATGCGTCGCATCTGCTCCAGCACGTGCAGGTCGTCGCTGCTGAAGCCGTCACGGCTGAGCCGCACCGCCTGCTCCAGGCCCTTCATCACTTCCCGGATCCGTACGGCGTCCTCGGCCGCCGCGCGATGGAAGTCCCGGTACGCCGTCGCCGCGGGCCCCCGCCAGCCGGCCTCGACGCGGTCGACCAACTCGTCCATGCGGCGGACCTGTTGGTCGAGATGGCTCTGCATGTGGTCGAGATCGTCAGCCAGTTTGGTCAGGTCCTCGGACGACACGTGCAGGTCGGCGCCTTGTTGGTGCCCCTGCCCCGTCCCTCGCGTGCTCATATCGTGTCTCCCCCGGTCACCGGCGGTACCAGCGGCCCGCCGACGGGCTCATTCTACGGCGACCCCGCCGGAAGGCTCCCGGCCTGCGGGCGAGGCGGGCTCCGCTCGGGTTGTCGGCGGTCTGTCGGTGCGTTGTCGGCCGACCGGTACAAGGTGGTGAGCATGACCGAGCTTCTCGCGACATCTGACGACGGCCGCCCCGTCACCGCTCTCGACGCCGGATCCGGGCCGAACCTGCTGGTGGTCCACCCGGGCGGCACGGACGCGACGGCCTGGGACGGCGTCACCCGCCATCTCGCCGACGACTTCCGCGTCGTCAGGATCCGACGACGGATCTACGTTCCCGGAGCGGACATCGCCCTGCCGCACTCGATGGCCGTCGAGGCGGCCGACATTGTCGCCGTCGCGGAGCTCCTGGAGCCCCCCGTGCTTCTTGTGGGGCATTCCTCGGGCGCCGTCGCCGCGCTGGAAGCCGCACTGCTGGACCCGTCGGCGTTCGCCGGACTGTTCCTCTACGAACCGCCGATGCCCACCAAGGAGTTGATCGCCGGTGCGGCGGGAGCACATGCCCGTGCCGCGTTGGACGGGGGCGACCCGGTCGGGGCGATGCGGATCCATATGCGGGACGTGGTCCGCATGCCGGCGGCCCTGGTCGACGCCATGTTCGCCGACCGGCGCACGCGAGCGGTGCTGTCCGCGTACGCGGCGGCACAGATCGCGGACGACGAAGCGATCGACGCGCTCGGTGTCGGTGTCGACCGCTTCACAACGCTCCACACACCGACGACCCTGGTCGAGGGCGAGCTCAGCCCCTCTCACCTGCGCGCACGTCTGGCCGACCTGGCGGCGGCCCTGCCGAACGCACGGATCGTCACGCTCACCGGCCAGGGACACATCGCCCACCTCGCCGCTCCCGACACCCTGGCCGGCGCCATCCGGGACATGGCGCGACGGGTGACCGGGCGCCAGGACACCGTAGGACACACGTAGGACACATCGCCCACGAAGGGAAACGGCAGACGAGCCGGGCCGTACGCCGGGTTCTGTTTCTCCGGGGTCCTCGCGGGCCCCGGAGCGACGGCCATCCATCTAGGGCCAACGTTGCCGTTGGCCTCATGCGGTCTACCCGCGGACTCGGGCGGGCAGCCCTCGAACGTCCGCGCAGAGCGCTTTTGACGGCACTCCTTTTGACCTTGCTCCGGGTGGGGTTTACCTAGCTGCCCAGGTCACCCTGGGCACTGGTGGTCTCTTACACCACCGTTTCACCCTTACCGAGGACCGAGGTCCCCGGCGGTCTGTTTTCTGTGGCACTGTCCCGCGGGTCACCCCGGGTGGCCGTTAGCCATCACCCTGCCCTGTGGAGCCCGGACGTTCCTCGGGAAGCCCCCTAAGGGGACTCCACGCGACCGTCCGCCCGGCTCGTCTGCCGTGCCGACCATGGTACCGGTCGTGTGCGCCGCCGCGGACCGGCCGCCGTCGCCAGCACCGAGCCCGCCAGGATGAACGCGAAGGCCAGCAGCACGGTGAGGGTCAGCGGCTCGTGCAGGAAGGCCGCGCCCGCGGCGACCGCCACGGCCGGGTTCACGTAGGTGATGACCGTGGCGCGGGTGGGGCCCGCCTCCTTGATCAGTTCCAGGAAGGCCACGAAGGCGAGGGCCGTGCAGATCACGCCCAGCGCGGCGAGGGCGGCCAGGGCCTGGGGGGAGGGGAGCGCCGTCGGGTGGGTGAGGACGGCGGCGGGGGCGTAGACCAGGGCGGCCAGGGTCAGGCAGGGGGCCGTCAGGTGCAGGGAGGGGACGTCCCCCAGGTGCCGGGCGGCTATCAGGGGCGCCGTGGCATAGCCGACGACGGTGAGCAGGACCTCGGCGAGGGAGCGGGCGTCGCCGCCGGTGAGGTGGGGCAGCGCCAGGGCCGTGACCCCGGCGAGGCCCAGGGTGAGGCCGGTCAGCCGCCGGGGGCCGAAGTGCTCGGTCGTACCGAGGAAGCGGGCCGCGATCAGGCCCACGATCGGCACCCCGGCGATCAGCAGGCCCGATGTGGAGCTGGACAGATGCCGTTCGGCGTCGGTCAGGGTGAACCAGGGGACGACGATCTCCAGGACCGCGAAGGCCAGCATGGGGCGCCAGTGGGTGCGGACGGTGCGGGGCAGGCCGCCCTGGCGCAGCGCGAACGGCAGCAGCAGGGCCGCGCCCAGCGCACAGCGGGTGAACACCAGGACGGGCGGCGACACCTCGGCCACCGCGACCTTGATCAGCAGATAGGGGATGCCCCAGACCACTCCCATCAGGGAGAACAGGAACCAGCCACGTGCAGTCATGCGGCGAGTCTCGGCCACTCCTCAGCGGGTGTCTTGAACGCTGTTGCGGTACACCGCCGGGGTCACCCCGAGCACCCTGCGGAACCAGCGGGTCAGATGCGCCTGGTCCGCGAAACCGACCAGCCCCGCCACCTCCGCCGGCCGCAACCCCGCCTCCAGCAGCACCCGCGCCCTGCCCACCCGGTACTGGGCGAGCCAGGCGTACGGCGGTATGCCCGTCGCCGTACGGAAGGCCCGCAGCAGCTGGTACCGGGAGAGGCCCAGGTCGGCGGCGAGCGAGGCGAGCGCCGACGGGGCGGTCAGCTCGTCGGCGAGCCGGTCGCGGACGATCCGCGCGATACCGGCGGCGCCGGGGACCCGGTCGTGCACCGGCCGCGCGGAGGAGTGCCGCCGGGCGAGCGCGGTGAGCAGCCAGGGCAGCCGGGACTCGGCCTCCAACGGGTCGGGGCAGGCGCTGAGTTCGGCGTGCGCGCGGGCCAGCGCCAGGGCCAGCTCGGGGTCGTCCAGCAGGGGTTCGGGAAAGTGCGGGGCGCCCCCGGCGGTGCCCTCCCCCAGCAGGGACGGCTCGGCGTACAGCGCGCGGTAGGCGTATCCGTCGGTGGCGTTGCCGGGTCCACCGGTGTGCATCTCACCGGGGTCCAGTACGACGATCGTCCCGGCCCCGGTGCGTATGTGGCCGCCCCGGTAGTCGATCACCTCGTATCCGCCGACGCAGACGCCGATCGTGTACTCGTCGTGGGCGTGCGGGGCGTAGGTGTGCCGCTGGAAGCTCGCGGTGAGCAGGTCGAGGGGCGGCCCCTCGTGGCCGAGTCTGGCCCGTCGCCACTGGGCCTGTTCGGGCCCGGATGCGATCACTGCTTCGGCCATGGACGCCCCCTCGTCGTACGGCGATCACCTCGCCCGCCGTGGGAACGCCCACCGGGCCCCGCTTCCTTCCGCGCAGGTCAGCCGGTGCAGGTCAGCCGGTGGACCGTCGGCCGAGTCCGGTCCGCTCCAGCGCGGTGAACGCCGTCTCCAGGCGGGCCCGGTGGTCCTCGGCCACCCGGTCCACCGGATCACCGGCGAGGAACCGGCGGCCGGTGCCGACGAAGACCGTGCGGTACGCGGCGACGACGAGGGCCGCGAGGAGGTCCGGGTCGGGTGCGCCGGTGTCGGCGAGGGCCGCCGCGAGCGCGGTCTCCACCTCCTCGACGCCTTCCCGGGCGCGGGCGCGCAGGGCCGGGGAGCCGATGACGATGCGCCAGAAGGGGGCGTAGTCCTCCCCCACGGCGCTCAACGGGTGCCGCTCGTCGGCGAGTCGGAGGGCCAGACGGCGCAGGGCGGTCAACGGGGGTTCGTCCGGGGCGCGTCCGCGTACGGCCGCGGCGAGGAGGTCGGCGGCCTCGGGGATGCGGTCGAGGAACAAGTCCTCTTTGCGCGGGAAGTAGTTGAAGACCGTCATGGCGGAGACGTCCGCCGCGCGGGCCACCTCCGCGACCGTCACCGCGTCGAAGCCGCGCTCGCCGAACAGTTCCGTCGCGATGTCGGAGATCCGCCGACGCGTCGCGCGCTTCTTGCGCTCCCGCAGCGGAAGCGGGTTCTCGCCGCCCAGGTCGCCCGCCGCATCGGTGCTCAACTCATCACTCATGAAAAAACTATAGCGGATAAAAACTTTTAGTGACTATAGTTTGGCTCATGACGACGACACAGGGCACGGAGTACGACGTGGTGGTGGCCGGAGCCGGCCCCGTGGGGCTCTTCCTCGCCGGTGAGCTGCGGCTCGGCGGGGTCTTACGGGTGCTGGTGGTGGAGCGGCTGACCGAGGTGGACGAGACCATCAAGGCGGGCTGGATCAACAACCCGAGCGTGGTCGCCCTCAGCCGAAGGGGGCTGCTGCCCGAGCTGGCGGCGGCGCGGAAGGCGGTGCAGGAACGGCTCAGGGCGTTCCGGGACCTCAAGGACGGCGACGGGGGCGGGGACGGGGACGGTACGAGTGAACGCCCCAGGATCGCCGGGCACTTCGCCGGGATCATGCTGGACCCCGAGCTGTTCGACGACTCCGGCCCCGAATGGGCGGACGCCGATCCCGCCGCCGGGCCCGGACTCGTGCTGCCGCAGGCCGAGTTGGAGCGGGCGCTGGGCCGCTGGGCCGAGCGGCTCGGGGTGGAGGTGCGGCGGGGCGTGGAGCTGACCGGCTTCACGGAGGAGGCCGACGGGGTCGCCGTACAGCTCGACGGACAAACCGTGCGCGCGGGCCGGCTGGTCGGCTGCGACGGCGGCCGGAGCACGGTGCGCAGGCTCGCCGGGTTCGCATTCCCGGGCACGGCACCGGAGATCACCGGCTACCAGGCGCTGGCCGAACTCAGCGGCGCCGAGCGGCTGAAGGCGGGCTGGAACACGACGGACGTGGGGACGTACGTGCACGGGCCGTTCCCCGGGCGTGTCCTCACCGTCGAGTTCGACAGCCCGCCGGCCGACCGGTACGCGCCCGTCACCGCCGAGGAGTTGCAGGCGAGCCTGCGCCGGGTCTCGGGCGTGCCGGAGGTGCGCGTCACCGGGGTGCGCACGGCGACCCGGTTCACGGACAACGCCCGCCAGGCCACCGAGTACCGCAGGGGCCGGGTGCTGCTCGCGGGCGACGCGGCGCATGTGCACTCGCCGTTCGGCGGGCAGGGGCTCAATCTCGGCCTCGGGGACGCGCTGAACCTCGGCTGGAAGCTCGCCGCGGTCATCGGCGGCCGGGCGCCCGAGTCGCTGCTCGACACCTACACCGCCGAGCGGCATCCGATCGGCGCCTGGGTGCTCGACTGGACCCGCGCCCAGATCGCGCTGATGCGCCCGGACCGGCACGCCCGCGCCCTGCGCCGGGTGGTCGAGGACCTCGCGGGCAGCGGCGCCGGTACGACCTACCTGGTCAACCGCATCTCCGGTGTCTGGCAGCGCTACGAGCTGCCCGGCAGCCACCCGCTGACCGGCGCGAGCGCCCCCGACCTGCCGCTCTCCGACGGCACCCGCCTGGGCGAGCACCTGCACACCGGCCGCCCCCTCCTCCTCGACCTCACCGGCTCCCCTGCCCTGCGCGCCCTGGCCGCCCCCTACGGCGAAACCCTGACCGTTCTCACCACCGCCTGCCCGACCAGGCCCACCCTCAAGGCCCTCCTGGTCCGCCCGGACGGCTTCGCGGCCTGGGCGGCCGACACGGACGGGGAGGAGAAGCAGGACCAGGAAGAACTCGCCGAGGCCCTGGATCGCTGGGTCGGAATGCCCGGGGCCGGTGCGAGGGCGCTCACACGGGGATGAACAGGGGTTTGGCCGTGCCGGGGGAGCCGGAGGAGCCGGAGGAGCCAGGGGACGCCTTGACGAGGCGGACCCGCAGGGGATCGCCCAGGGGGAGGTCGGGGCCCTCGACGCGGCCGAGGACGGCCGGGGAGGCCAGCTGGACGGTGCCGACGTCCGGGTGGTGGTCGTCCAGGTCGACCACGCAGGCGTCGAAGATCTCCCCGACGCGGTCCTTGAGCAGGGCCGCGGCGACGATGTCGATGGACTCGTGCTCGACCGTGCTCGCGCGCTGCGCGCCGTCGGCCATCCGGTGCGGCAGGGCGTCGAGGGCGGCGAGAACCCAGTCGGGCGGGGGGTCGTTCGAGGCGGCGGACAGGGAGAGTTCCAGGGCGTAGCGGTCCGCGAGGCGCCGTAGGGGGGCGGTGCAGTGGGTGTAGGGGGCGGCCATCGCGGCATGGGTGGTGATCGCCGGGAGCGCGCCGTCGCGGAAGACCGTGTAGCCCGCGCCGCGCAGCAGCGTGGTGCACTCCTGGAGGAACGCCGCGTGGTGCGGCACCCGCGGGTCGAGGGCGCTGATCACCGCCGAGTACGGCACATGGTGCGGCCAGTCGATGCCGAGGGCCCGCGCGGTACGGCGCAGCCGGGCCACCGCGCCGTCCGGGGCGGGCGGCAGCGTGCGCAGGATGCCGGTCCCTCGCCCGAGCATCAGCTCCGCGGCGGCCATGCCGGTGAGCAGGGACAGCTGGGCGTTCCAGGTCTCGGCGGACAGCGGGGCGCGGTACGACAGCGCGTAGGTGTGGTCCCGTTCGGTGATCTCCTGCTCGGGCACCGTCAGCGAGATGCCCCCGCGCGCGGCCTCCTGCCGCTCCCGCGCCCGGCCGATCTCCCTGAGCAGCGCGACCGGCTCCTCCGCCGTCCCCGCGTCGATGGCCCGCTGGACGCCCGCGTAGTCGAGCCGCGCGCGGCTGCGCACCAGGGCCCGGCGCACCTCGACGGCGAGCGCCCGCCCCTCCGCGTCCAGGTCGATCGTCCACAGCACGGCGGGCCGGGTCCGCCCGGGCAGCAGACTGGCCGCGTCCTCGCTGAGCACCGCGGGGTGCAGCGGGACCCGCTCGTCGGGGAAGTACAGGGTGTTCACCCGCCGCTGCGCCTCCGCGTCCAGCGCCCCGCCGGGGGCGACGAAGGCGGCGACGTCGGCGATGGCGTACCGCACCCGGTAGCCGGTCCCCCGCCGGGACAGATGCGCCGCCTGGTCGAGATCCCGGGAGCCGGGCGGGTCGAGGGTGAAGAAGGGGAGGTCCGTCGCGTCGTACGACGGGGGCGGCGGGCTCTTCGCCGCGCGCTCGGCCTCCTCCCCCACCCCCGGCGGGAACCCCTCCGGGACGCCCAGGCGGGCGCGCAGGGCGGCGAGCGCGGCCCTCAGGGGTGCCTCGGGGGCGCCGGTCACGCGGATCCTGCGGCTGAGCATGAGTCGAGCGTAGGGCGCGGGGGCCCGGGCAGCACCCCGTACGCTGGCGCCTTGAGCGCAAGAGAAGGAGTACGTGTTGCTGGTCCTGCTGCCGCCCTCGGAAGGTAAGGCCGACTCGGGCAAGGGCGCCCCGCTGCGGCTGGAGTCGCTGTCCCTGCCGGGGCTGACCGGCGCGCGCGAGGCCGTACTCGGGGAACTGGTCGAGCTGTGCGCGGGCGACGAGGAGAAGGCACGCGAGGTGCTGGGGCTCAGCGAGGGGCTGCGCGGCGAGATCGCCAAGAACGCGGCCCTGCGCACGGCCGGCGCGCGCCCCGCCGGGGAGATCTACACCGGTGTCCTGTACGACGCCCTGGACCTCGCCTCCCTGGACGCGGCGGCGAAGCGGCGGGCGGCGCGCTCGCTGCTGGTCTTCTCCGGTCTGTGGGGCGCGGTGCGGGTGACCGACCGCATCCCCTCCTACCGCTGCTCGATGGGGATCAAGCTGCCCGGACTCGGCGCGCCGGCCGGACACTGGCGGGCCCCGATGGCCGAGGTGCTGCCGGAGGCGGCCGGGGACGGTCTGGTGCTGGATCTGCGCTCGGCGGCGTACGCGGCGGCATGGAAGCCGAAGGGCGAGGTCGCGGGCCGGACGGCGACGGTACGGGTCCTGCACGCGCCGACCCGCAAGGTCGTCAGCCACTTCAACAAGGCCACGAAGGGCCGCATCGTCCGCTCCCTCCTCTCGACCGGCCGCACGCCTCGCGACCCCGCCGAACTGGTCGACGCGCTGCGGGAGTTGGGGTACGCGGTGGAGGCGCAGGCCCCGGAGCGGGCGGGGAAGGCATGGGGGCTGGATGTGCTGGTGGAGGAGGTCCACTAAGGGGGCGTTGCACTGTGTGCAATGGTGATTGCGGGGAGTGTGACGGGTCGGGACGATGAGGGCATGTCGTTGCCGTTGTCGTCGCAGGTGGACTCCGTGCTCGATCTCGCGGCCGTTGTGCCGGTGGTCGTGGTCGCGGAGGTGTCCGACGCCGTGCCGCTCGCGCGGGCGCTCGTGGGCGGGGGGTTGCGGGGGGTCGAGGTGACGCTTCGTACGCCTGCCGCGCTGGAGGCGATCCGGGCGATCGCCGAGGAGGTGCCCGAGGCGGTGGTCGGGGCGGGGACGGTGATCACGCCGGAGCAGGCGGCGGCCGCCGTCGCGGCCGGGGCCCGGTTTCTCGTCAGTCCCGGGTGGACGGAGGGGCTGCTGGCGGCGATGCGGGGGTGCGGGGTGCCGTTCCTGCCGGGGGTGTCGACCGCTTCGGAGGTCGTGGCGCTGCTGGAGCGCGGGGTGCGGGAGATGAAGTTCTTCCCGGCGCAGGCGGCGGGGGGTACGGCCTATCTGCGGTCGCTGGCCGGGCCGTTGCCGCAGGCGCGGTTCTGTCCGACCGGCGGGATCGGGCCCGGGAACGCGGCGGAGTATCTGGCCCTGCCCAACGTCGGCTGTGTGGGCGGGAGTTGGATGGTGCCGGCGGACGCCGTGGCGGCCGGGGACTGGGCGCGGATCGAGGCGCTCGCGCGGGCGGCGGCGGGGCTGCGCGGGCCGGCGTCAGCGCAGGTGTGAGGTGTCGTTGAAGAGGCGGACGCTCGCGTTGCCGTCGGCGTAGTACGCCACCGCGGAGAGCGAGGCGGCCGAGAGTTCCATGCGGAACAGGGACTCCGGCGGGGCCCCGAGGGCGAGGCGGACGAGCGTCTTGATCGGGGTCACATGGGTGACGAGCAGGACGGTGCGGCCCGCGTGGGCGGTGACCAGCTCGTCCTGCGTGACGGCGATACGGGCGGCGACCTCGGCGAAGCTCTCGCCGCCGCCGGTGGGGCGGGCGGCGGGGTCGGCGAGCCAGGCGTTCAGGTCGTCCGGGTAGCGGTCGCGGACCTCGCCGAAGGTCAGGCCCTCCCAGGCGCCGAAGTCCGTTTCGCGCAGGCCGTCCTCGACGACGACGTCCAGGTTCAGGCGGGCGGCGACGATCTCGGCGGTCTCGCGGGTGCGGGCGAGGGGGGAGGCGAGGACGGCCTGGACGGTGCCGCGTCTCGCCAGGGCGTCGGCGACGCGGTGGGCCTGGTCGCGGCCGGCGGCGGAGAGGGGCGGGTTGGTGCCGCCGCTGCCGGAGAAGCGTTTCTGGGGGGTCAGGGGGGTCTCGCCGTGGCGGAGGAGAACGAGGGTGGCGGGCGCGCCCAGGTCGGGGGCCGAGGTCCAGCCCCGCGCGGTGGTGCCGGGTGCGTCCCGATGGCCCGCGGCAACGACGGCAGGCGTGCCCGCGGCGGCGGCACTGCTGCCCGCGGCTACGTCCATGTCCGCCACCGAATCCCCCGGGCTCCACTGCTCCCCCCGCGCCCCCGCGTCCATCGCCTCGTTCGCCAGGCGGTCGGCGTGTTTGTTCTCGGCGCGGGGGATCCACTCGTACGTCACCCGGTCCGGCGGGAAGACGGTACGGGCCTGCGTCGCCAGAGGCTTCATCGAGGGGTGTTTGATCTTCCAGCGGCCGGACATCTGCTCGATGACCAGCTTGGAGTCCATCCGGACATGGACGGTGGCGGCGGGGTCCAGGGTGTGGGCGGCGCGCAGGCCGGCCAGCAGCCCCCGGTACTCGGCGACATTGTTCGTGGCGACGCCGATGTACTCGGCGGCCTCCAGCAGCGTCTGCCCCGTCGCCGCGTCGCAGACCACCGCGCCGTAGCCCGCGGGCCCCGGGTTGCCCCGGGAACCGCCGTCCGCCTCGACGATGAACTCCCGCACGCCGTAAGCCCCCTACAGCCCGGACTCGGCCGTACGCACCAGGATCCGGCGGCAGTTCTCGCAGCGCACCACGGTGTCGGGGGCGGCCGAGCGGACCTCGTTCAGCTCGGTGATGGCCAGCTCCTGGCGGCAGCCCTGGCAGGTGCGGGCGTACAGCTTGGCCGCACCGATGCCGCCCTGCTGCTCGCGCAGCTTGTCGTACAGCTTGAGCAGGTCCGCCGGGACGGAGCCCGCGACGACCTCGCGCTCCTTGGTGACGGACGCGGCCTCACGGTCGATCTCCTCGAACGCGGCGTCCCGGCGGCCGGTCGCGTCGTCGATCTTCGACTGGACGGAGGCGACGCGCTCGGTCAGCTCGTTGACCCGCTCCTGCGCGGACTCGCGGCGCTCCATGACCTCCAGGACGACGTCCTCCAGGTCACCCTGCCGCTTGGCGAGCGAGACGATCTCGTGCTGGAGGTTGGCCAGGTCCTTCGGCGAGGTGACCGCGCCGGAGTCCAGGCGCTGCTGGTCGCGGGTGGCGCGCTGGCGCACCTGGTCCACGTCCTGCTCGGCCTTGGTCTGCTCGCGGGCGCAGTCGCTCTCCTCGGTCTGCGCGGCCACGAGCAGGTCGCGCAGCTGGGTGAGGTCCTTGTTCAGCGTCTCGATCTCGGCGTGCTCGGGCAGCGACCTCCGCTTGTGCGCGAGCTGCTGGAGGCGGACGTCGAGGGCCTGGACGTCGAGGAGTCGGATCTGGTCGGCGGGCGCGGCGTTCAGTTGGGGGCTCCCATTATTCAGTGGTGGCGGAGGACGCCGCGTGGGCGGTCCAGGGGTCGGTGACCGTCGTGGAGACATGGACCCGCAGGTCCCAGCCGTGGCGGTCGGAGATCTCGTCGAGCTGGCCGGCGGCCTGCTCGCACCAGGGCCACTCGGTGGCCCAGTGCGCCGCGTCGAGCAGCGCGAGCGGGGACCGCGCGACGGCCTCGGAGGCCGGGTGGTGGCGCAGATCGGCGGTGAGGAAGGCGTCCACCCCGGCCGCGCGCACCTGGTCGAAGAGGCTGTCGCCGGAGCCGCCGCTGACCGCGAGGGTGCGGACGACGGTGTCGGGGTCGCCGGCCACCCGGATGCCCTGCGCGGTCGCGGGCAGCCGCTCGGCGGCGCGTGCGGCCAGTTCCCGCAGGGTGAGCGGATGATCGAGCTCGCACACCCGGCCGAGGCCCCGCCGCCCGTTCGGGTCGGTGGGGTCCGGCACGAGGGGGCGTACGACACGGACGTCGAGCGCGCCCGCGAGGGCGTCGGAGACACCCGGGTCGGCGGTGTCGGCGTTGGTGTGGGCGACGTGCAGCGCGATGTCGTTCTTGATCAGCGTGTGCACGACCCGGCCCTTGAAGTGCGAGGCCGCGACCGTGGTCGTGCCCCGCAGATAGAGCGGATGGTGGGTGACCAGCAGGTCGGCGCCGAGCCGCACGGCCTCGTCGACGATCTCCTGGACGGGGTCGACGGCGAACAGGACCCGGGTGACCTCCTGGTCGGGGTCGCCCACGACCGTGCCGACCGCGTCCCAGGACTCGGCCCGCTCGGCGGGCCACAGGTTCTCCAGCGCGGCGATGACTTCAGACAGACGGGGCACGGGAAAAGGCTACCTGGCTGTTCGGCGGGGCCGTACCGCGTCCGCCCCTCCCGGCCGCCCGCAGCACAGTCATGCCCGCTTCCTCAGAGGAATCGCTTCTGCGCCACCCGTATGTGTGAAGCGGTGGTCGGCCCCCCGCACGGCCGTGCGTCCGGACCTAGCTTCGTCGCCGGAGGTGACCGAACGATGACGGCCTGTGCAATCGAATCCCCGTCCGTCGGTACGGACGACCGCTCCTCGGAGCGCGGTTGCGTGCTCACGGCGGACGGCGCGTACGCCGCGCGGCTCACGCGGGACGGTGACTCCTGGTTCCCGGAGCGCTGGACGCTGGACGGCCCGGAGCCGTACGTGGTGCCGCTGCCCGGCAACCAGCCGGAGGAGCCCGGCACCGAGCTGCAGCCGCTGGGCGACGGACGGGTCCTGATCCACCGGCGGGCGGGGGTACGGAACCTCTTCGCGCTGCTGTACCCGACCGGGCCCGGCACCGGGGAGCTGCCGCTGGGCGCCATGGAGTGCGCCGGGCCGGGGGTCCGGCTCGATCTGCTGCCCCCGGCGCCGGGCGGCGCGCGGGCGTACGCCGTCACGGTCGGCTCCCGGAGCAGCTCGGTGTGGCAGGTGGTGGGCGGTTCGGGCGGGCCCGAGCGGCTGGTGGAGGTGCCGGGGCGCTGCTCGGGCGGGGTCTGGCTGGATCGTGCCGGGCGGCTGCTGGCGCTGGACCGGGAGCTGGAGGGGTGCGTCAAGACGGTCGTGGTGGACCTGGAGCTGGGCCAGGTGACCCCGCTGCTCCAGATCACGCCGGGCAGCGACGACCGGCTACTCATGGCCGACCCGGACAGCGGGCTGCTGCTGATCTCCTCCGACGCGCCCTCGCCGGGGCAGGAACGATTGGGCTGGGGCGTACTCGGCTCCACCCTGCCGGTGCGCTTCCCCACCTCGCTGCGGCTGCCGGAGTGCACGGCGGTGCCGTTCGCGATCCAGCCGGGGCAGGTGCTGGAGCCGGAGAGCTGCGCGGTGGCGCTGCGCATCGAGGGGCCGGTGGGCACCTGGGTGGGCATCTGGCGGCCGGCCGAGCGGCGGGTACGGCATCTCGCCGCGCCCAAGGGCTGGTTGACCGGGTCGGGGCTGTGGACCCCGCAGGGGGTGCTGCGGCTGCCGTACGCCACCCGGGAGACGCCGTGCGGGGTGGCCGAGCTGCGGGCGCCCGCGGGTGAGCCGCGGAACCGGGCGGGCGGTACGGACCCGGCTGAGCCGCGCACCCGGCCGGGCGGCGCGGAACCGGCTGCCGCCGGGGCCGCCGGGGCGCCCGCCGAGGAGCTCGCCGGGGCGGCCGGTCCGGGCGCCGCGGAACCGGCGGCGCCGCGTCCTGTGCCCTTGGCGCAGGCGCCTCTGGGACGTCTTGTAACGAACTAGTGCCGGTTGGCGTGTGCGCCTGGATTCGGCCCGTGGTGTGCCGGTTACACTCCTCCGGCTGTACGAAAGATGATGTTGACGGGGTGAATACGTCCAATGAGCGACACCAGCACGACAAAGCAGCTGTCTGCCGACTCTCTGGAAGACGCCGGCCACGGCCGGCACCGGGGCCCGGTCTCGGCCACGGAGACCGACACGTCTCCGCACGGCCGGCACCGCAAGGCCGCTGAGGAGACCACCGAGGCGGCTGCCTGAAGGCAGTGAGCGGAAGAGGGGGCGCCCGCCAGGGTGCCCCCTCTTCTCATGCCGCCCGGCTCTACCGCCCGCGCTTCAGGGCCAGCACCTCCGCCGCCGCGAACGTCTCCCCCGGCGGCCGCCCCGCGTAGTGCGGGGTGAGCAGCGCGTCGAGTTCGTCGTAGGTGAACGTCTCCTGCTTGCTGTCGAACTGCTCGCGGACCCTGGGTCGTTCGACGATCGCCACCATGCCGCCGTGCACCACGAGCAGCTGCCCGTTGACGCGGGCGGCGGCCGGTGCGGCCAAGTAGCCGACGAGCGGGGCGACATGCTCGGGGGCGAGCGGATCGAGGCCCTCGTCCGGCGCCTTCAGACCCGCGAAGACGTCCTCGGTCATCCGGGTGCGGGCGCGCGGGCAGATGGCGTTGGCGGTGACGCCGTACTTGGCGAGGGCGAGGGCCGTGGAGGTGGTGAGGCCGACGATCCCGCCCTTGGCGGCCGCGTAGTTGGGCTGTCCGGCGGATCCGGCGAGGAAGGCTTCCGAGGAGGTGTTGATGATCCGCCCGTAGACCGGTTCCCCGGCGGCCTTGGAGCGCCGGCGCCAGTGCGCGGCGGCGAAGCGGGTGGTGTTGAAGTGCCCCTTGAGATGGACGCGGAGCACCGAGTCCCACTCGTCCTCGGTCATGGAGAAGACCATGCGGTCGCGCAGGATGCCCGCGTTGTTGACGAGGATGTCCAGCTTGCCGAACGAGCGGATCGCCAACTCTATGAGTTCGCCGGCCTGTTCGGAGTCGGCGACGTCCCCGGTGTGCGCGAGGGCGGTGCCGCCGAGGGTGTCGCGGATCTCGGCGACGACCTGTTCGGCGGGTCCGGCGGAGGCGTCCCCGGTCCCGTCCCGGCCCGGGCGGCCGTGGTCGTTGACGACGACGGCCGCGCCGAGGCGGGCGAGTTCGAGGGCCTCGACCCGGCCGAGCCCGCGCCCGGCCCCGGTGACGACGGCGGACAGCCCCTGAAGTGGCAGTGTCATGGGCGGCGTTCCTCAGATCTCGATGCACGTACGCAGGGCGGTCCCGGTACGCATCTGGTCCAGTGCCTCGTTGACCGCGGCGAGCGGTACCCGGTGGGTGATCAGCCCGGCCAGATCGATCCGGCCGGCCCGCCACAGGGCGATGGCGCGCTCGTAGGAACGGACCACGTCCCCGCCGCCGTAGAGGGACGGCAGGATGCGCTTCTCGTCGAAGAACAGCTCGAACATGTTGAGTTGGAGGAAGTCGTCCATGGCCCCGGCGCCCACCACCACGAGGGTGCCGCCGCGCCGGGTGTTCTCGTAGGCGGTGCGGGCCGTCGCGGACCTGCCGACGACCTCGAAGACGTAATCGAAGCCCTCGCCGCCGGTGACCTGCTGCCTGGCCTCGGCCAGCCCGTCGGGGGAAACGGCCCTGGTGGCGCCGAAGCGGAGGGCGGCCTCGCGGCGGGCGGGCACCGGGTCGACGGCGACGATCTCGGCGGCGCCCTTCAGCCGCGCCCCCTGGATCGCGGAGATGCCGACGCCTCCGCAGCCGATGACGGCCACCGATGAACCGGCCGCCAGATCGGCGGTGTTGAGGGCGGCGCCGAGTCCGGTGGTGACACCGCAGCCGATCAGGGCGGCGATGTCGTACGGCACGTCGTCCGGGAGCGGGACGGCGCAGCCGGCGTCCAGGACGACCTCCTCGGCGAAGGTGCCGGTGCCCGCGAAGCCGAAGACATCGCCGCCGGGGCGGCGGAAGTTGGGGGTGCCCGCGTTCATGAACCCGGCCAGGCACAGCTCGGTCTGGCCGCGCCGGCACGCCGGGCAGCCGCCACAGGCGGGCAGCCAGCAGACGACCACCCGGTCGCCCGGCTTCAAGTGCCGTACGCCTTCGCCTACTTCGAGCACCTCACCGGCGCCCTCATGGCCCGGTACGAAGGGTGCGGGCTGGGGCAGTACGCCGTTCATCGCGGACAGGTCCGAGTGGCACAGCCCGGTGGCCCGCACCCTGATACGGACCTTGCCCGGGCCAAATCCGGCCGTCTCGATGTCGTCGAGGACGTCGAGCTTGTCCTGGCCGATCTCGTGCAGTACGGCTGCGCGCATGCCGTGACTCCCCTCGATACAGGCGGTACTGGGCAGTACTGGGTGATAAAGGCGGTGCTGGCGGTACCGGGTTCAGGAGTGTTCGACGACGGTGTCCGCGAGCACCGGCGCGTCGTCCCGTTCGGCGGCGCTGACGGCGACCCGCACCCGGTCCGCCGCCTCGCGCCACATGCGGATGCGCAGGGTCTCGCCCGGGAAGACGACGCCCGCGAACCGGGTGGTGTACGACCGCACCCGGCCCACATCGCCGTCGAGGAGGGTGTCGGCCACGGCCTTGAGCGTCATGCCGTAGGTGCACAGCCCGTGCAGGATGGGCCGGTCGAACCCGGCGAGCTTGGCGAACTCGGGGTCGGCGTGCAGCGGGTTGAGGTCGCCGGAGAGCCGGTAGAGCAGGGCCTGGTCGGGGCGGATCGGGCGCTCGACGGTACGGTCCGGCTCGCCGCCCGGCTCCGGCAGGCGGGCCGAGGGGCCCCGGTCGCCGCCCCAGCCGCCCTCGCCCCGGACGAAGATCTGCGCGTCATTGGTCCACAACGGGCCCTCGGCGTCGCCGACTTCGGTGCGCAGCACCAGGACGGCCGCCTTGCCCTTGTCGTACACCGCCGCGATCCGGGACATGGCCGTGGCGCTGCCCCGGGCCGGGATCGGCCGGTGCACCCGCAGGGTCTGTCCGCCGTGCAGCACCCTGGCCAGATCGACGTCGACGCCCGGCATGGACAGCCCGCCGGTCACCCCGGGCTTGCCGGCGCCCGCGACGGTGGCGAAGCTCGGCAGCACATGCAGCCGGGACTCCAGTGTGTAGCGCAGCTCGTCCGGGTCGGTGGCGGGGCGGCCCGCGCCGATGCCCAGGTGGTAGAGCTGGACGTCCTTCGCGGTCCAGGTGATCTCACCCGAGCGGGGTTCGGCGGCGAGGGCCTTGGCTGCGTCGATGGGCATGGGGCTCCAAAGAGGTATCGAGACCTCGGCGCGGTCGTCCGCACCGTCGGCCGCGCCGAGGTCGCCACGGGCGGACGCGGAACGCCGTACGGCCGACGGGGGTGCGCCGCACGGTCGACGGGCCTAGAACGCGTTCCAGTCCGGCGCCCCCTGTATAGCCCAGCCCTCCGCAGTTGTGAAGGCTCCTGACGGTACGTCAGCTCGCGGTGGGGCCCGTGACATTTGTACTGCCGGAGTCCGTACAACCGCCTCTGCCGGGGCGCCGGGTCCGGCTTCTACCGTCGTAGGCATGACACAGAGGGACGAGGACAGGGACGAGGACAGGGGCGAGGGCCCCACCGCCGTGTCCTTCACGGGGGCCGTCCGGGCATTTGGATCCGTGCGCGCCGTGGACGGGGTGGACCTGAGGATCGGGCGCGGTGAGACCGTGGCCCTGCTGGGCCGCAACGGCGCCGGCAAGTCGACCACCATCGGGATGCTGCTGGGGCTGTACCCGCCGGACGCCGGCCGGGTGGAGCTGTTCGGGGCCGAGCCGGAGCGCGCGGTGCGGGCCGGCCGGGTGGGCGCGATGCTCCAGGACGCCCGGCCGGTGCCCCGGGTCACCGTGGGTGAGCTGGTCGGCTTCGTGGCCTCGCGCTATCCGGCGCCGATGCCGGTCCCCCGGGCCCTGGAGCTGGCCGGGATCTCCGCGCTGGCCGGGCGCCGGGTGGACCGGCTGTCCGGCGGGCAGGTGCAGAGAGTGCGGTTCGCGGTGGCGCTTGCGGGCGATCCCTCGCTGCTGGTCCTCGACGAGCCGACGGCGGCGCTGGACGTGGAGGCGCGGCATGTGTTCTGGGAGTCGATGCGCGGGTACGCCCGGCGCGGGCACACCGTGCTCTTCTCCACCCACTATCTGGAGGAGGCGGACTCCTTCGCCGACCGGATCGTGGTGATGGACCGGGGCCGGATCGTCGCGGACGGCACGAGCGAGGAGCTGCGGCGGGCCGCGGGCGGCAGCCTGGTCTGCGTCGACCTCGCCGGCCGCACCCCGGACGCCCTCGCCCTGCTGCCCGGTGTGCGCTCCCTGGAGGTGGCCGGCGACCGGGTCCGGCTGCGCACGGACGACTCCGACGCGACGGTGATCGCCCTGGCCGAACTGGGCGCGATCCGGCGGCTGGAGGTGGCTCCGGCGTCGCTGGACGACGCGTTCCTGGCGCTCACGTCGCCGGCGGAGCGCGGCACCGGCCCGGAGCACCGGATATCCGTTCCCCTCGACACCGCGAAGGCCCTGTGATGCTCGCCTACGTCCGCCTGGAGATCCGTCGCACCCTGCGCGACCTGGGATTTGTGATCGGCGGGATCCTGATGCCCGTCATGATGTACCTGCTGTTCACCAACATCGGTGAGAACGACGGTTCTTGGCGTACGGCGGCGATGGTCGGCATGGCGGCGTACGGCGCCGTCGGCTCCGCCCTGAACACCGGCGGCGCGGTCGCCGAGGACCGCGCGGTGGGCTGGCTGCGGCAGCTGCGGGTGACGCCGATGACCCCGCGCGAGGTGGTGGCCGGGCGGACCCTGACCGGTGTGGTGACGGTGCTGCCCTCGATCGTCGCCGTGCTGGCGGCGGGCGGCCTGGTCAACGGGGTGCGGCTCGCGGTGTGGCAGTGGGCGGCGGTCGCGCTGCTGCTGTGGCTGGGCTCGGTGCCGTTCACGCTGCTGGGCCTCGGCAACGGCTACCGGCTGACCGGTCCCGCCACGGGTGTGGCCAACATGGTGTGCAATCTGGGTCTGGCCGTGCTGGGCGGGCTGTGGTTCCCGACCACGCTGTTCCCCGGGTGGCTGCGGGCGGTCTCGGTGTACACGCCGACCGACCGGTTCGCCGAGCTGGGCGGCGCGGTCGCGGAGGGGCACGCCCCCGGTGCCGGTGCGATCACCATACTGACGGGCTGGCTGCTGGTGTTCGGATCGTACGCTGTGCTGTCGTACCGCCGCCGGGCGGGAACCGTCTGACCTGGGGGAACGTAAATATGTCGGGATGGCGGAGGGTGCGGTGCCAGGCGCGGGCCTGGCAGGCGGCGCGGCTGGAGTGGAAGGCGGAGCTGGAGCGCTGGAAGGCGGAGAACGAGCGGTTCAAGGCCGCCTCGCGGGACGCACGGAAGCGGGGCGAGACTCCGGCCCTCAGCGATCCCGGGCCGCCGCCCACCGGCTTCGCGCTGCTGCCCTGGCTGCTGATGGGGATGGGGGCCTTCGCCAATCTGCTCCAGGGCCGGACCCCGGACCCGCTGATCGGCGGACTGGGTCTGTTCGCCTTCAACACCCTGTACATCTACGTCACCTTCCGCTCCTTCGACCGGGCCAGGCGCGAGGAGCCGCGCACCCGGGTGGCGCTGCTGCTGATGGGCCTGCTGACCACGGGTCTGGCGGTCGGCTACGGCGGCAACTGGCTGATGTTCTTCCCGCTGCTCGGCCTGGCCACGGGCGCCGCCCTGCGCGGGCCGTGGCTGGGCCGCTCGGGGATTCTGCTGGCGGTCTACGCGGCCGCGCTGTCCGGGGTGCGCGGCGACTGGTCGGACGCGACGAACATCGGTTACGCCACGTTCCTTTCCACCATGGTGACCGCCGCGATCCTCGGACTGTCCGAGGCGGTACGGGAGTTGCGTGCCGCCCGTGAGGAACTGGCCCGGCGCGCGGTGGAGCAGGAGCGGGCGCGCTTCTCCCGCGATCTGCACGATCTGCTGGGCCACACCCTGTCGGTGATCGTGGTGAAGTCGGAGGCGGCCCGTCGGCTGGCCCCGCGCGACATGGACGCGGCGCTGGGCCAGATCACGGACATCGAGTCGGTGGGCCGGCAGGCGCTGACCGAGATCCGGGAGGCGGTCACCGGCTATCGCGAGGGCAGCCTCTCGACCGAACTGGACCGCGCCCGTTCGGCGTTGACGGCGGCGGGCGTCGAGCCGGTCTTCCGCAGGTCCGGCACTCCCCTCGCGCCGCAGACGGAGGCCCTGCTGGGCTGGGTGGTCCGGGAGGCGGTCACCAATGTGATCCGGCACAGCGACGCGGGCCGCTGCGAGATCGCCGTGGCGGGCGCCGCGGAACGTGTCCGGCTGACGGTCACCGACGACGGCTCCGGCACCCCGGTCAGCCGCCCCGCCCCGGGCATCGGCGGCACCGGCCTCACGGGCCTCACCGAACGCCTGGCCGCCGCGGGCGGCTCCCTCACGGCGGGCCCCGCGGCACGCGGCGGGTTCACGGTGACGGCGGAACTCCCGCTGGTGGCGCAGGAGCTGGCGGCGGCGCCGGATCCTTCGTGAGGCGGTCGGCCGTACGCTGACCCCATGAACGAGACACCCCGGGGGGCGATCCGGGTTCTGCTCGCCGAGGACCAGGGCATGATGCGCGGCGCGCTCGCCCTGCTGCTCGGGATGGAGGCGGACATCGAGGTCGTGGCGCAGGTGGCCGCGGGGGACGCCGTCGTGGCCGCCGTGCTCCGGCACCAGCCGGATGTCGCGCTGCTGGACATCGAGCTGCCCGGGATGAGCGGGCTCGACGCGGCGGAGGAGCTGCGGACGCGGGCGCCGGGCTGCCGGGTGCTGATCCTGACGACCTTCGGGCGGCCGGGGTATCTGCGCCGGGCCCTGGAGGCCGGGGCGGCCGGGTTCCTGGTCAAGGACGGGCCGGTGGAGGAGCTGGCGGCGGCGGTGCGGCGGGTGCTGGCCGGGGAGACCGTGGTCGATCCGGCGCTGGCGACGGCCGCGCTCAGCGCCGGGCCGAATCCGCTCACCCCGCGCGAACGCGAGGTGCTGACGGCGTCCGTGGACGGGGCGACCGTCGCCGATGTCGCGGGCCGGCTGCATCTGTCCGAGTCCACCGTGCGCAACTACCTGTCCTCGGCCATCGGCAAGACCGGCACCCGCAACCGCGCGGAGGCGGTGCGGGAGGCCCGTCAGCAGGGGTGGCTGTGAGACCGGTGCGGACGGAGCCGCCCCCGGCGGACGCTCACTTCTGCGGCAGATGGCGCGGCAGCCACAGCGCCATCAGCACCGCCCCGCCCAGCAGCACCGCCGTGGAGGCCCGGAAGGCCAGCGCATAGCCGTCGGTCAGGGCCTGGGGCCCGGTGCCGGTGCCCGTGCCGGACGCGGCGATGGTCGACATCACCGCGAGACCGAGCGAACCGCCCATCGTGCGCGAGGTGTTGACCAGGCCCGAGACCACCCCGGCCTCGCCGACCGCCGCCCCCGAGGTCGCCAGCGCGGCCAGCGGGGTCATCGCCAGACCGCCGCCCAGCATCATCAGGATGCCCGGACACATGATCGCGGTGACATACGCCTCGTGCGCGCTCATCGTGGACTGCCAGGCGAATCCGCTCGCGCCGATCAGCGTGCCGAGCACCGCCACGAAGCGCGGCCCCGCCGTCCGCATCAGCCGCGGCGCCACCTTGGAGCCGATGATCACGGCGAGCGAGCTGGGCACGAGCGCGGCACCGGCCGCCAGCGGGGAGTAGCCGAGCACGTTCTGCGCGTACAGCGTCATGAAGTACCACATGCAGAACATCGCCGAACCGGACACCAGCATCGCCGCGTTCGCCGAGGCCACCGGGCGCCGCCGCAGCAGTCCGAGCGGCATCAGCGGGCCCGGGGTCCGCGCCTCGACCAGCAGGAACAGGGCGATCAGCAGCACCCCGGCGGCCAGCGGCAGCAGGCTCGCCGGGTCGGTCCAGCCCATTTCCTGGGTGCGCGAGATGCCGTACGCCAGCGTGCCAAGACCGGCGGTGACCAGCAGCGCGCCGGGCAGGTCGAGGCGGCGGCGGTCCCCGGCGCGGCTCTCCACCAGCCAGCGCAGCGAGCCGGCCAGTACGACCGCGCCGACCGGCACATTGATCAGCAGCACCCAGCGCCAGGACAGCACGTCCACCAGGACCCCGCCGACGAGTCCGCCCGCGGCGCCGCCGCCCGCGCCGACCGCGGCCCAGGTGGCGATGGCCCGCGCGCGGGCGGCGCCCTCGGGCACCGCGGCGGTCAGCAGGGTGAGCGTGGAGGGCGCGAGGACCGCCGCGCCGAGTCCCTGCACCGCGCGGGCGAGCAGCAGTTGCCAGCCCTCCTGGGCGAGGCCGCCACCCAGCGAGGCCAGGGTGAACAGGCCGAGGCCGACGAGGAACATCCGCTTGCGGCCGTACAGGTCGCCGGCCCGGCCGCCGAGGAGCATGAACCCGGCGAAGGCGATCGCGTACGCGTTCACCACCCATTGCAGGCCGGAGACGCTGAGGCCGAGGTCCGTGCGCATGGACGGCAGCGCGACGTTCACCACGGAGACGTCCAGCACCACCAGGAACTGTCCGGCGCAGGCCAGCGCCACCACCAGCCAGGTCGGGGGTGTCGTACGTCGGGATATGAGGGGCGGGGTGTCGGCGGTCTCCAGCATGGATGTCATGGTCTCAGGCCCGTTACGGTCCTTGCATCGGCATTTCGGACCAGGGGGTCCTACTCCGTGCGGACTACGTCACCCCGCCCGCCCTGATCACACCGCCTTCAGTACGGTCACCACCGCCGCCCCGCCAAGACCGATGTTGTGCGCGAGCCCCACCCGCGCCCCCTCGACCTGCCGCGGACCCGCCTCGCCCCGCAGCTGCCAGACCAGTTCGGCGGTCTGGGCGAGTCCGGTCGCGCCCAGCGGATGCCCCTTGGAGATCAGTCCGCCCGACGGGTTCACCACCCAGCGGCCGCCGTACGTCGTCGCGCCGGACTCGGCCAGCTTCCCCGACTCCCCCGGCTCGCACAGGCCCAACGCCTCATAGGTGAGCAGCTCGTTGACCGAGAAGCAGTCGTGCAGCTCGATCACGTCGACGTCCTCGATGCCGAGCCCGGCGCGGTCGTACGCCTGCCGGGCGGCCGCGCGGGACAGCGGCTGTCCGACGACGTCGATGCAGGAGCCGGACGCGAAGGTCTCCTCGGTGTCGGTGGCCATCGCCTGACCGGCGATCTCGACGAGACCGGTCAGCGCCCGCCGCTCGGCGAACCGTTCGGAGACGACCACGGCCGCCGCGGCGCCGTCGGAGGTGGGCGAGCACTGGAGCCGGGTCAGCGGCGGGTGCACCATCGGCGCGGCGAGGATCCCGGCAATGTCGTACACGTCCCGGAACTGGGCGTTGGGGTTGTGCGCGGAGTGCCGGTGGTTCTTGGCGGCGACGGCGGCGAGCTGCGCCTCGGTGGTGCCGTAGCGCTCCTGGTGCTCGCGGGCCGCGGCGGCGAAGAGCTGTGCGGTGGGCGGGGTGCGGGCGAAGCCGTGCCGGGCGGCCATGACGCCGTAGTGGCGGGCGACCGGGGAGGCGGCGAGGTCGCCGGAGCCGGCCCCGCCGCCGAGCGAGCCCCTGCTCATCTTCTCGAAGCCCAGGGCGAGGACGCAGTCGGCGGCGCCGCCCTCGACCAGTTGGCGGGCGAGCATCAGCGCGGTGGCGCCGGTGGCGCAGTTGTTGCTGACGTTGTAGACGGGGATGCCGGTGAGCCCCAGTTCGTAGACGGCGCGCTGGCCCGCGGTCGAGGGCTGGAAGCAGTACCCGACGGGAACCTGTTCCACCTCGCCGTATCCGATCCGGGCGTCCGCGAGCGCGGCCCCACCGGCCTCCCGCACCATGTCCCAGTACTGCCAGTCACGGGTCTCGGGCTTCTCGAACCTGGTCATCCCGACCCCGGCTACATAGGCCTTCATGGCGCGCAGACTAGAACGCGTTCCATAACATGGCCATCCCTGACGCCAACTCAGAAACCCATAGGATGGTCAAATAATCTTTAGAGGCCCGAAGCAACGGAATAGTTGCCCGTGCATACGAGGTTTACCCCGCACTTATGTCTACGGGAGGCCGCACTCAATGACCCACACGACGACCGACGCACCGCGGCGCGAGGCGAGCGGGGCCGTCGTCCCGGTGCTCGCCTTCGCGGGCATCGTGGTCGCGGTGATGCAGACCCTGCTCGTGCCGGTCATCAAAGACCTGCCGCTGCTGCTGCACACCGCGCCCAGCAACGCCACCTGGGTGCTCACCTCGACCCTGCTGTCCGGCGCCGTCGCCACCCCGATCATGGGCCGGCTCGGCGATCTGTACGGCAAGCGGCGCATGCTGATCGCCAGCCTCGCCGTGATGGTGATCGGCGCGCTGGTCAGCGCGCTCACCAGCCAGCTGCTCGTCATGATCGTGGGCCGTACCCTCCAGGGCTTCGCCATGGGTGCGATCCCCCTCGGCATCGGCCTGATGCGGGACATGCTGCCGCGCGAACGGCTCGGCTCGGCGATGGCCCTGATGAGCTCCTCCATAGGCGTGGGCGGCGGCCTCGCCCTGCCCGCCGCCGCGCTGGTCGCCCAGCACATGAACTGGCACGCGCTGTTCTACGGCGCCGCCGGCCTCGGTGTGCTCGCCATCGCCCTCACCCTGCTCACCGTCCCCGAGTCCCCGATGCGCGCGGCGGGCACCTTCGACCTGCCCGGCGCGCTCGGGCTCTCCGCCGGTCTGGTGCTGCTCCTGCTGCCCATCACCAAGGGCAGCGACTGGGGCTGGTCCTCGGCGACGACGCTCGGCCTGTTCGTCGCGGCCGTGGTCGTCCTCCTCCTGTGGGGCCTGTACGAGCTGCGCGCCAAGGCGCCGCTGGTCGACCTGCGCACCACCGCGCGCCCCGCGGTGCTCTTCACCAACCTGGCCTCGATCATGGTCGGCGTCGCGTTCTACGTCGTCTCGCTCGTCCTGCCCCAGCTGCTCCAGCTGCCGAAGGCCACGGGGTACGGGCTCGGCCAGTCGATGGTCGTCGCCGGTCTGTGTGTGGCGCCGCTGGGCCTGACGATGATGTTCACCGCGCCGGTGTACGCCCGTCTCTCCGCCCGCTACGGCCCGAAGACCACCCTGATCATCGGCCTCCTGATCATCGCGATCGGCTACGGCGGCGGGCTCGGCCTGATGCAGGCGGCCTGGGAGACGATCGTCACGTCCGTGATCCTCGGCGCGGGCATCGGGCTGGCGTACTCCTCGCTGCCCGCGCTGATCGTCGGCGCGGTCCCGGCGTCGGAGACGGGCGCGGCGAACGGGCTCAACACGCTGATGCGGTCGATCGGTACGTCCGTGTCGAGCGCCGTCATCGGCATGGTGCTCGCCAACACGGCGCACACCGTGGGGGGTACGGCGATCCCGACGATGCACGGGTTCCGGGTGTCGTTCCTCATCGCGACGGGGGCGGTGGCGGCGGGTCTGGTGCTCGCCCTGTTCCTGCCGAAGGCGGGCCGCCCGGTGCGGCAGGTGCGGCTGCGGGCCAGCAGCGAGGAGGACGAGGCCGTGCTGGAACTGGCGGAGGAGGTGCTGCGGGGGTTCCGGGGGCGGGTGCTGGACGCGACCGGTGTGCCCGTCGCCCGCGCCAAGGTGACGCTGATCGACCACCGCGGCCGGCAGGCCGGGGCGGCGGTCTCCGACGAGGCGGGCCGCTATGCGCTCGCGGTGCCGGCGCAGGGTGCGTACGTCCTCGCGGCGCGGGCGCACGGCCATGGGCCGCTCGCTTCCGCGGCGACGCACTCCGGTGAGGAGCGGGCGATCGATGTGGACCTCGCGCTGCCGGGCGAGACGGTGAGTCTGTAGCGGATCTCCGTGACGCGATCGGCTGTGTCGCGGCGCGCGCCGCGTCGTGGCCGATCGCACGGTTCCCCACGCCCCTTCAGGGCGCCCCACGTAACCCCTGTTGAAAGACGTGCGGCAGCATGGGGTGCGCACGCTGCCGTACGACTGAAAGGGCGCCCATGCCGGTCATCGCCCCCCAGCCCGAGATTCTCGCCGCGTTCGAGGCGGCCAAGGGGTTCATGCCCGTGGACGAGGGGCTGGCCCTGTACGCGGCGGCGGTGGAGGCGGGGGCGCTGGGGCTGCCCCTGCTGGAGGTGGGGACGTACTGCGGGCGGTCGACCGTGCTGGTGGCCGACGCGGCACGGGCGGCGGGGGTGACCGCGCTGACCGTGGACCATCACCGGGGCAGCGAGGAGCAGCAGCCGGGCTGGGACTACCACGACCCCGAGACCGTGGACCCCGAGGTCGGGCTGATGGACACGCTGCCCACCTTCCGGCGGACGCTGTTCAAGGCGGGCCTCGAAGAGCATGTGATCGCCCTGGTCGGCCGGTCGCCGCAGGTCGCGGCGGTGTGGGGCGGCCCGCTGGGCTTCGTCTTCATCGACGGCGGCCACACCGACGAACACGCCACCGCCGACTACGAGGGCTGGGCCCCGCACCTCGCCGACGGCGGACTGCTCGCCATCCACGACGTCTTCCCCGACCCGAAGGACGAGTTCACCGGCCAGGCCCCCTACCGCATCTACCTCCGCGCCCTCGCCTCCGGCGCCTTCACCGAAATCACCACCACCGGTTCCCTGCGGGTCCTGCGACGAACGGGGGCGAGGATCTGAGGTCCCGGTTAGAGTCGCTGACGTGTCATACACAGATCCGGAATCCGAACTCCCGCGGCAGCGTCGTTCCCGGCGGGTGCCGATGGTTGTGGCCGGTGGGGCCCTGGTGGTCGGGGGGCTGGTCGGGTGGGGGGCGTATGCGGCGGGCGGCGGGGGGTCGGGCGAGGGCAAGGGTGTGGCGAAGCCGGTTGTGCGGAGTTCGCCGTCCGTTGCGGCGAGTGCCGACGGCAAAGCGGTCGCGCCGCTCAAGGGCAAGGTCGTGGTCATCGACCCCGGGCACAACGTGGACAACTTCCGGCACACGGCCGAGATCAACCGCCAGGTGGATGTCGGCAACGGCCGCAAGGAGTGCGACACCACCGGTACGTCCACGAACGACGGTTACGCGGAGGCGCGGTTCACGCTCGATGTGGCGCACCGGCTGAGCGCGCTGCTGGAGCGGCAGGGTGCCACCGTGCGGCTGACCCATGACGAGAAGGGCCCGGACTGGGGGCCCTGCGTGGACGAGCGGGCGGAGATCGGCAACAAGGCGCACGCGGACGCGGCGATCTCGATCCACGCCGACGGGGCGCCGGTGGGCGACCGGGGCTTCCATGTGATCCTGCCGGGCCCCGTGCACGCGGGCGGTGCCGACACCCGGCCGATCGTCGGGCCCTCGCGCGATCTGGGTGAGCGCATCGCCTCGGACTTCCGGCGGGTGACCGGGGAGCCGCCGTCCAACTACATCGGCCACGGCACCGCGCTCGATACCCGCACGGACCTCGGCGGTCTCAATCTGTCAACGGTTCCCAAGGTGTTCATCGAGTGCGGCAACATGCGCGACGGCACGGACGCCGCCCTGCTGACCAGCGGCTCCTGGCGGCAGAAGGCCGCGCAGGGGATGTCTGAGGGAATCGTGAGTTTCCTGCGCGAGTCCTGACCGGGGCCTCGACCGGCCGGACAGCCGGATCTTGCGGACGGTAGGGTCTAGCGACGACGAGACGACTCACGAAGGACCTGAAGTGAACATCCGCTCCCTCACTAGAGGCGACGGCGTGGTGATCGGAGCAGCGGTGTTGCTGTTCATCGCGTCGTTCCTCGATCTCTACTCCTACTCGGCCGCCGGATACTCGGGCAGCCAGGGCGTGTGGGACAACCTCGGGACGGGCCTCGGCACGTACATGGGGGCCGTCATCGGTGCCGTACTGATCGTGCTCAACCGCTGCCTGCCGCAGCCGCGCAAGGTGCTCGGCCTGGATCTCGGCGTGGTGGGCACGGCATTCACGGTCCTCTCCGCCTGGACCCTGTTCTGGACGCTGGTGGACGTGCCGTCCGGGCTCAGCGCGGGCGCCGGGCTCGTGCTCGGGTTCATCGCCGCGCTGGTCCTCGCCGGTGCCGCCGTCGCCGCCCCGCTGGTTCCGGCGCTCCAGGGCGCGCTGGTCCCGGCGCCCAAGCCGGTCGCGCCGAGCCCGTACGGCGCGCAGCCGCCCGCCGGTTACGGCTACCCGGGCGCCCAGGGTACCCAGGGTGCCCCGCAGCAGCCGTACGGCGCCCAGCCGCAGCAGGGTCAGCCGTACGGATCGCCGCAGCCGGCGCCCGCGGGGGGTGCCGCGCCGCAGCAGGCCGCTCCGGCGGACTTCTCGCCGTTCTGGTTCGCGGTGCCGGTGACCCGTCCGCTGTTCGCGGAGGACGGTTCGCCCGCCCCGATCGCCGAACTGGCGCCGGGTACCTGGTACTTGGCGGTCGAGCAGCGTGGCGCCACGCTGATCGCCCAGACCCAGGACGGCCGTCGCGGCGTGCTCCAGGACACCTCGGGCATCCAGCGCGGCTGAGCAGCCACACCGAAGGCCACGGCCCCTCGCCCTTCCGGGCGGGGGGCCGTTGTCGTACAGTCGCCTCCCTGCCATTCAACTGACGGTGCGTCAGAAGGAGGGGGCATGCGGCTCGGTCTCGCGCTCGGGTACTGGGGACGCGGCCCGGACGCCGCCCATGTGCCGCTCGCCCAGGAGGCGGAACGGCTCGGTTACGACTCCGTGTGGACCGCCGAGTCCTGGGGCTCGGACGCCTTCACCCCGCTCACCTGGATCGCCGCGCGGACCTCGACGATCAAGCTGGGTACGGCCGTTGCCCAGATGGCGGCGCGCTCCCCGGTCACCACCGCCATGCACGCGCTCACCCTGGACCATCTCTCCGGCGGGCGGATGATGCTGGGGCTCGGGCTGTCCGGGCCGCAGGTCGTGGAGGGCTGGTACGGCCGCCCGTTCCCGGCGTCGCCGCTGACCGCGACCCGGGAGTACGTGGACGTCGTACGGCAGGTGCTGCGCCGCACCGCGCCGGTGTCACTGGACGGGCGGTTCCATCCGCTGCCGTACCGGGGGCCGGACGGCACCGGGCTCGGCAAGCCGCTCAAGCCGATCACCCATCCGCTGCGGGCCCGGCTTCCCGTGCTGCTCGGCGCGGAGGGCCCCCGGAACGTGGCGCAGACAGTGCGGATCGCCGACGGCTGGCTGCCGCTGTACTGGGCGCCGGACCGGCCCGAGGTGTACGGCGACGCGGTGCGGGACCTGCCCGCGGGGTTCCGGGTGGCGCCCATGGTCCGGGTGCGGGTCTGCGACGACGTGGCCGAGGGGCTGCTGCCGGTGAAGGCGATGCTCGGCTTCTACATCGGCGGCATGGGACACGCCTCCCGGAACTTCCACGCCGATCTGATGGCCCGGATGGGATATCCCGAAGCGGCCCGCCGGGTACAGGAGTTGTTCCTGGCGGGGCGGCGGGAGGAGGCGGTGCTCGCCGTGCCGGACGCCTTCGCCGACGAGATCTCGCTGGTCGGTCCGCGCGAACGGATCGCGGAGCGGCTGGAGTCATGGCGAAAGGGCCCGGTGACCGACCTGCTGGCCCTGTCACCGGACCCCTGCACCCTCCGCGTACTGGCGGAGCTGAACTCCTAGGCGCTTCGGGGGACTTACTGGCCGCCGCTGCGGAGCTGGCCCGCCGTCGGCACCTTGTTCTGGACCGGGGCGCCCGCGCCCTTGCCCGCGTCCTTCACATTGTTGATGACGTTGTTGAAGTCGCTCGCCGCGCCGGTGTCACCGTGCCGCAGCTTGGCCGGCAGGTCCTTCAGGTTCTCGATGCTCTTGCTCAGCGGCGCGAGGGCCTTGGAGAGCAGCGGGTCGCCCTTGGCGTTGCGCTCGGCGGCCTTCAGCCGGTTGTAGGTGAACAGACCGGCGACACCGGCCTTCACCAGGGCCAGCCTGCGGCCATGGGCACCCTTCTTGAACTTGCCCGCCTTCCACGGCTTGTAGATCCACTCGTAGGTGGCACCGGCCGCGAGGCCCGCGTTCGCCACGAACCTGGTCTTGGCGAACCGCTGCTTCTCGGCGGAGGTGGTGGGGCTGGGCTCGGCCGCGGGCTGGTTCAGCGCCGCGGCGGTGACTGCCGTCTTGGTGTTGGTGTGGGAACCGGCGTTGCTGTTTCCGCAGGCCGTGCCACCGGCCACCAGGGCGCAGCACACGGCCAGCGCCAGGCAGAGACGCCGTATCGGTACAGGCACGAGGTCCTCCCGACGTGTCTTTCCGAGTGGGGAGCTTCCTTCTCCACCGTTACTCCGCACACGCGGTTACGCCACTCGGGGGAAACGCCGGGAGGACGGGGCCTACGACGGACAGGTCAGCAGCAGTCCGGGTCCAGGCCCGCCGGGAGGTACATGCCGCCGAAGACCGCGCAGGTCGCCTCGTGACCGCCGAGCGCGGCGACCGCGAGCAGCAGGGAACCCGCCGTCCAGGTGGTCAGTTCGCGCGGCCAGATCGCCTCGTCGTCGAAGACGTAACCCGTCCAGTACAGACCGGAGTCGGCGTCCCGCAGATGCTGCACGGACTTCAGGATCTCCAGGGCCCGGTCCGACTCCCCCACCGCCCACAGCGCGAGCGCCAGTTCGCAGGACTCGCCGCCGGTCACCCAGGGATTGGGTACGACACAGCGCACTCCGAGGCCGGGTACGACGAACCGGTCCCAGGACTCGGCTATCCGTGCCTCGGCCTCCGCGCCGGTCAGGGCGCCGCCGAGGACCGGGTAGTACCAGTCCATCGAGTAGCGGTCCTTGTCCAGGAACCGCTCCGGGTGCCTGCGGATCGCGTGCCGCAGCGCGCCGGCCGCCAACTCCCAGTCGGGCTGCGCCTCTTCACGCTGCTCGGCGATGGCGAGCGCACAGCGCAGCGCCTGGTGGATGGAGGAGCTGCCGGTGAGCAGGGCGTCCGTGGTCGGTGTCCCGTCCGCGTCGCGCCGCCAGCCGATCTGCCCGCCGGGCTGCTGAAGGCCGAGCACCCATTCCACGGCCGCGTAGACGCAGGGCCACATGCGGTCCAGGAACGTGTCGTCGCCCGTGGAGAGGTAGTGGTGCCAGACGCCGACGGCTATGTACGCCACGAAGTTGGACTCGCGGGCGCGGTCGGTGACCTCGTCATGGGCGCCGTCCGCGTAGGCCGCGTACCAGGAGCCGTCCTCGTTCTGGTGCCGGGCGAGCCATCGGTAGGCGCGCTCGGCGGCCTCGTGCTCACCGGCCGCGTCCAGGGCCATCGCGGCCTCGGTGTGGTCCCACGGGTCCAGGTGGTGGCCCCGGAACCAGGGGATCGCGCCGTCCTCCCGCTGGGCGCCGAGGATGCCGCGTACGGTCGCGGCGGCCTGCTCGGCGGTGAGGACTCCGGGCAGGACGAGATGTTCTGTCCGGGGGGTGGTCACTGGGCGGCCGCCTCCTCGGCGAGCCGGGGCAGGTGCGGCTTGGTCGCGTAGACCACGAAGCTCTTGCCCATCACCGGGTTGAGGGTGCGCTCGGCGAGCCGGGTGGCCAGCGGCTTCTTCATGATGTCCCAGACCAGGAGCTTGTGGTACGCGCGCACCGGCAGCGCCTTGTCGTTGTCGACGCCGAAGGCGCACTTCAGCCACCAGTAGGGGGCGTGCAGGGCGTGCGCGTGGTGGCTGCCGTACGGCTTCAGACCGGTTTCGCGGACCTTCGCCACCAGCTCGTCCGCCTTGTAGATGCGGATGTGGCCGCCCTCGACCTCGTGGTAGGCGTCGGACAGCGCCCAGCAGACCTTCTCCGGGCCGTAGCGGGGCACGGTGATCGCGATCCGGCCGCCGGGGCGCAGCACGCGCACCATCTCGGCGAGCACGCCCTTGTCGTCGGGGATGTGCTCCATCACCTCGGAGATGATCACCACGTCGAACGAGTCGTCCGGGAACGGCAGCGCCAGCGCGTCGCCCTCCATCGCGGTCGCGGTGGCGCCCTCGGGGGCCTCGCCGGCCTCCTTCATCGCCGCGAACCACTTGGTGACCTCGCGGATTTCCTCGGCGTTCTGGTCGAGGGCCACGACCTGGGCGCCGCGCCGGTAACACTCGAACGCGTGCCGGCCGGCTCCGCAGCCGAGGTCCAGGACGCGGTCTCCCGGGGCGATGGGGAACCGGGAGAAGTCGACGGTCAGCACGTGGCCCTGCTTTCGGGATAGACGCTGGTGTCACTCGGAGGGGTCGCGGCGACGGCGACGCCGGCCGGGGCCGCGTCGGCGGCCTCGGCGGGGGCCGCGGGGCGGCCGGGGTTCAGGGGCGCGGAGCGGTGGGGGCCCGCGGCGCGGGACGCGGGCGCGGAGCGGGCGATGGCCTCGCGGTACCGCGCCACCGTGCCCTGGGCCGCGCGGGCCCAGGTGAAGTTGGCGAGGACCCGCTCGCGGCCCGCCGCGCCGAGCCGGGCGCGCAGCTCGGCGTCGCCCAGCAGCCGGCCGAGGCCCGCCGCCAGCGCTCCCGCGTCGCCGGGCGGCACCGCGAGGCAGGTCTCGCCGTCGCGGCCCGCGACCTCGGGGATCGCGCCGCCGGTGGTGGCGAGCAGCGGGGTCCCGGTGGCCATGGCCTCCGCGGCGGGCAGCGAGAACCCCTCGTACAGCGAGGGCACGCAGGCGACCTCGGCGGAGCGGATCAGGTCGACCAGTTCGGCGTCCGAGATGCCCTTGACGAACTCGACGGCGCTCTGGAGGCCGTACCGTTCGACCGCCTGGGCGACCGGCCCCTCCTCGGGGCGCTTGCCGACGACGACGAGATGCGCGGCCGGGTGCTCGGTGCGCACCTTGGCCAGCGCCTCCACGAGGAACACCAGCCCCTTGAGCGGCACATCGGCGCTGGAGGTGGTGACGATCCGCCCCGGTACCTCGGGCACCGCCGGATTCGGCGCGAACAGATCGGTGTCGGCGCCGATGTGCACCACATGGATGCGGTCCTGCCGCACCCCGAGGTGGTCGACGATCTCCTGCCGGGAGCTGCCGGAGACGGTGAGCACCGAGGGCAGCCGGCGCGCGACCCGCTTCTGCATCCGGGTGAAGGCGTACCAGCGGCGCACGCTGTACCGGCGCTGCCGGCCCTCGGCCGCGTCCAGTTCCAGCTGCCGGTCCACGGTGATGGGGTGGTGGATGGTGGTGACCAGCGGCGCGCCGACGTCGCCGAGGAGGCCGTAGCCGAGGGTCTGGTTGTCGTGGACGACGTCGAAGTCGCCGCGCCGGGCCCGCAGCATCCGGCGGGCGCGCAGCGAGAAGGTGAGCGGCTCGGGGAAGCCGCCGGTCCACATCGTGCCCACTTCGAGGGCGTCGATCCAGTCCCGGTACTCGCCGCGGCCGGGGGTGCGGAAGGGGTCGGGCTGGCGGTAGAGGTCGAGGCTCGGCAGCTCGGTCAGGGTGAGCGCGGGGTAGCCCTCGTCGAGCACGGGGTAGGGCTGGGAGCCGATGACCTCGACGCGGTGTCCGAGGCGGGCCAGCTCGCGCGAGAGGTGCCGTACGTAGACGCCCTGCCCGCCGCAGAACGGGTTCCCTTTATAGGTGAGGAGCGCGATGTCGAGCGGTCGCTCCCCGTCGGCGGCGAAGTCCTCACGGGCACCCGCTTCCCGGGCCTCGGCGGTCACTCTGTGCCCCCTTCTGCCTGCACTGTCCCGCGAGACTACGACGGGACGCTAATCTAGAACAAGTTTCAGACTTGATCGTTCAAGAGCCTCTGAATCTACCGGCAGGTAGGGGTGCTGTGAGCAGTGGATCAGGTGATTCGCGCCACGGCGCGCGGCCCTGCCATGCTGTCTGATCACGTGCCCTACCGACACCCTCACCGATTGTCACGGAACGGGACCCATGCCCCCGGAAGCCAGTACGTCGCGCACCCCCTCGCCGCCCCTCACGGAGCGTCAGGAAGCCCGCCGTCGCCGGATCCTGCACGCGAGCGCGCGACTGGCGGGCCGGGGTGGGTTCGACGCGGTGCAGATGCGCGAGGTGGCCGAGTCCTCCCAGGTGGCCCTGGGCACGCTGTACCGGTACTTCCCGTCCAAGGTGCATCTGCTGGTGGCCACCATGCAGGACCAGCTGGAGCGGATGCACGGTACCCTGCGCCGCAAGCCGCCCGCCGGTGACACCGCGGCCGAGCGGGTCGCCGAGACCCTGATGCGGGCCTTCCGGGCCCTGCAGCGCGAGCCGCATCTGGCCGACGCGATGGTCCGCGCGCTGACCTTCGCGGACCGCAGTGTCAGCCCCGAGGTGGACCAGGTGTCCCGGCAGACCACGGCGATCATCCTGGACGCGATGGGCCTGGACGACCCGGGCCCCGAACAGCTCTCCGCCGTCCGGGTCATCGAGCACACCTGGCACTCGGCCCTCATCACCTGGCTCTCCGGCCGTGCCTCCATCGCCCAGGTGAAGATCGACATCGAGACGGTCTGCCGGCTGATCGACCTGACCACCCCGGAGGAGTAGCACGGCCCTCCCCGCTCACTCCTCGGGCGGGAACACCGGCTCCCCGCTGCCCCGCAGGGTGATCGAGATGGCCTCCGCGGGACAGGTCTCGGCCGCCGTGAGGACGGGTTCGGCGGCGTCGGTGTCCTGCTCCGTCGGACGGGACTGGCGGGCGGAGTCGAGGCGGAAGTGCTCCGGCGCGTGGTGCAGGCACTGCCCCGAGCCGATGCACAGGGAGCGGTCGACCTCGATGTGCCAGCGGTCGGCCACGGCTCACGCCCCCGCCGGGAGGTGGATCATCTTGTGCTCCAGGTAGGCGCCGTACCCCTCGGGCCCGAACTCCCGCCCGATCCCGGAGTTCTTGTAGCCGCCGAAGGGGCCCAGCATGTCCAGGCTGAAGGTGTTGACGCTGTAGGTGCCGGTGCGCACCCGGCGGGCGACCTCGATGCCGCGCTCGACGTCGGAGGTCCATACGCTGCCGGAGAGGCCGTACTCGGAGTCGTCGGCGATCCGTACGGCCTCCCGCTCGTCGCCGTACGGCAGCAGGCAGACGACCGGTCCGAAGATCTCCTCGCGGGCGATCCGCATGGCGTTGTCGACGCCCCCGAACAGGGTCGGCTCGACGTACCAGCCGCGCTCAAGGCCTGCCGGACGGCCGCCGCCGGCGAGGACTTTGGCACCCTCCTCCTGGCCGACGCGGATGTAGTCGAGGCTGCGCGCCTGCTGGCGGCGGGCGACCAGCGGGCCGACCTGGGTGGCGGGGTCCAGCGGGTCGCCGACCACGAGGTCGGCCGCGGCGCGGGCGAAGGCGTCGGCGAACTCGTCGTAGCGGGCGCGCGGCACGAGGATGCGGGTCTGGGCCACGCAGGCCTGCCCGTTGTTCATCCAGGCCGCCGGTACGATCCCCGCGACCGCCGTCGCGAGGTCCGCGTCCGGCAGTACGACCGCCGCCGACTTGCCGCCCAACTCCAGTGTGACCCTGGTGAGTTGCCGGGCCGCGACCGCCATCACCCGCTTGCCGGCGGCGAGGGACCCGGTGAAGGACACCTTGTCCAGGCCGGGATGCCCGACCAGGTACTCGCTGACCTCCCGGTCGGCGGGCAGGATGGACAGGACCCCCTCGGGCAGCCCGGCCTCGCGGGCGATCTCGCCGAGCAGATAGGCGTCCAGCGGGGATTCCGGGGACGGTTTGAGTACGACGGTGCAGCCGGTCAGCAGCGCGGGCGCGAGCTTGGCGGCGGCGACGAACTGGGGCACGTTCCACGGCACCACGGCCGCCACCACGCCGACCGGCTCCCGGCGCACCAGCAGCGGCCCGAGGGCGCCGTCGCGCCGCTCCTCGTACACGTACTCCCGGGCCACGCGGATCGCGGAGTCCCACACCATCATCGCGCCGAGCGCCTGGGCGAGGACGCTCCAGGAGTACGGGGAGCCGTTCTCGGCGGAGATCACCCGGGCGATCTCCTCGTGCCGGGCGGCGATGCCGTCCTTGATCCGGGTGACGACGCCGATCCGCTCCTCGGGGGTCATGCGCGGCCAGGGTCCCTCGTCGAAGGCCCGGCGGGCCGCGGCCACCGCCCGGTCCACGTCCGCGCGCGAGGCGTGCGGGACCCGGCCGATGACCTCCTCGGTGTGCGGGGAGATCACCTCGATGACGTCCTCGCCCAGCGGCTCGGCCAACTCCCCGCCGATGTACAGCTGTCCGTGTTCCACGAGCCCGGTCATGGCTGCCTCCCAGCGCGCCGCCTGCCGCACACTACTTTCTGACGATGCATCAGAACTGATATCAGTTCCAGTAATAGTGGGCAATGGTCGGGTCGGAGACCGGCGGGCAGAGGGGCGGGCCATGGCGCAGACGTTCGATCACGGCGGGGGCGTGCGGTCGATCCGGGTGCCCATCCCGGACAACCCGCTCGGCTACACGCTGGTGTACGTGGTGGACACCGACCGGGGGCCGGTGCTCGTCGACACCGGCTGGGACGACCCCGGGTCCTGGGACGCCCTGGTGGCGGGCCTCGACGCCTGCGGCACCGCGGTGCCGGAGGTGACCGGGGTGGTCGTCACCCATCACCACCCGGACCACCACGGGCTGTGCGGGCGGGTGCGCGAGGCGTCCGGGGCGTGGGTGGCGATGCACGCGGCGGACGCGGCGATCGTGCGCAGGACCCGCGAGGCGCGGCCCGAGCGGTGGTACGCGTACATGGCCGCCAAGCTGACGGCGGCGGGGGCGCCGCGGGAGCAGGTGGCGCCGCTGCGGGCGGCCGCGGCGGGCGGCCGTGAGCTGCCCCGGTTCTCCCCCGCGCTGCCGGACCGGGAGATCGTCCCCGGTGAACTCCTCGATCTGCCGGGCCGCCGGCTGCGCGCGATCTGGACCCCGGGGCACACCCCGGGCCATGTCTGCCTGCATCTGGAGGAGGAGCATCCGGGCGAACTCCCGGGCCGGGGCCGCCTGTTCAGCGGCGATCACATGCTGCCCGGGATCACCCCGCACATCGGCCTGTACGAGGATCCGGACGACGCGACGGTGACCGATCCGCTCGGCGACTACCTCGACTCCCTGGAGCGGGTCGGCCGCCTCGCCCCCGCCGAGGTGCTGCCCGCGCACCGGCACGCCTTCACCGACGCGCCCGCCCGGGTACGGGAGTTGCTCGACCACCACGAGGAGCGGCTGCGGGGCCTCCTCGCCCTGCTCGCCGTCCCGCTCACCCCCTGGCAGCTGGCCGAGCGGATGCGCTGGAACCGGCCCTGGGCCGACATCCCGCCCTCCTCCCGCACCATCGCCGTCTCGGAGGCCGAGTCCCATCTGCGCCACCTCCACAAGCAGGGCCGGGTGGAGCCGGTGCCGGGGAGCGATCCGGTGACGTACGCGGCGGTGTGAATTCCCTTCGCGACCAGGACTCTTGGGCTGGTACACAGGCTGGGAGTGGCCGCCGCCCGGGGACGGGCGCGCGGTGCGGGGGCGGGCGGCGCTGCGGGAGTACTTCGGCGGGCGCCCCGCCGACCGGCTCTCCCTGCGGCTGATGTCCAACGTCCTGGTCACGGTCGTCTCCCCGCATGTGGCGACGGCGGTGTCGTACTTCTCCACCCACCGTGTCGACGGCTGCACCGGCGGCCTGGTGCCCGCCGGGCCGCCGGTGCAGATCGGGCACTACGAGGACCGGTTCCGCCACACCGGCGGGCGCTGGCTGCTCGCCTCCCGGGTGCTCCACCTGCCCTTCGGCGGCCCTACGCCCAGGGTGTGAGGCCGGACAGGAAGTCCCGTTCGGCGGCCGTCAGCGGGGGGCCCGACAGGGCGGGCAGCGGGGATCCGGTGAGGGCGTGCAGCAAGGCGTCCGGGCGGAAGAGGCGGGCGGGCGCGGTGCGCAGGGTGGTGACGTCCCAGAGGGCACAGGCCGCGCCGTAGGAGCCGGTGGCCGCGTGGTTCAGGCGCCGGGAGTAGGCGGCGGCCAGCCGGTCCCCGAGCGTCGGACGGCCGCCCTCCACCCCCGGGTAGAGGACATCGGTACTGACGGCCGCCGTCCACGCGCCCCGGGTCGCACGGGCCACCGCCCGCTGCACCCGCCGGGCCAGGCCCGGCGCCTCGATGCCGTACGCGCGCACCGCCTGTGCCAGCGCGCGGGCGCCGAGCGCGGCGGCGGACATGCCCTGCCCGTAGATCGGGTTGAAGGTGGCCGCCGCGTCCCCGATCGCCACCAGGCGCTCCGGCCACCGGCGCGCGTCCTCCAGATACCGGCGGGAGTTGCTGGTGCTGCGGCTGACATGCACCGGGCCGAGCGGCTCGGCGGCCTCGATCAGCCGGCCCACCAGGGGGCTCGGCAGGTTCAGCGCGTAGGCGACGAAGGCGTCCGGGTCCTTCGGCGGCTCGCTGCCGCGCATCCCGCCGAGGCTGACCATCCATCTGCCGTCCTCGATCGGCACGATCATGCCGCTGCGGCCGGGCCGCCCGCTCCAGGGGTCGGCCTGCACCAGGGTCATCGGCCAGTCCGGGGCGCCGGGCGGGACGCGGTAGACGCGGGTGGCGTTGGCCAGGCCGCTGTCGACATGGCGTTCGCGGATGGCGCCCACGCCGAGGACGTCGAGCCAGGGCAGCAGCCGGGTGCCCCGGCCGCTCGCGTCCACCACCCAGTCGGCGTCCAGGTCCTCGGGCGGGCCGCCGTCGGCGTCTGCCAGCCGTACGCCGGTCACCCGGCGGGCGCTGCCGCGCAGCCCGCTCACCCGGGCGCGGCGCACCGTGACCCGGGGGTGCGTGTCCAGCACCGCCCGGCGCACGCCCCATTCGAGGAGCGGCCTGCTCGCGGTCATGGTGATGAAGGTGCGGTGCCGCCAGCGCCGGAACCAGCCCGTCGGGGCGAGTGCCAGCAGGTCCGAGCTCAGCGCGGTCTCCCTGGCGCCGGCCGCCACCAGCCGCCCCCGCAGGTCGGCCCCGGGGAGCAACTCCTCCATCACCGCCATGCCGCCGGGCATCAGCAGATGGGCGTGCCGGGACTGGGGCACTCCCCTGCGGTGCTCGGCCGCCTCGGGCAGCTCGTCATGGTCGAGTACGACGACCTCGGCCACGGCGGGCGCGAGCGCGGCGGCGGCGAGCAGACCGGCCGGGCCGGCCCCGATGACAACGGCTCTTCGTGCGTTCACGGTTCCCCATTCTTCTGGTGAGGCGTCCCGGTGGGACGCCCGGTGACACGTGCGCATAGATATCGCCCCGGCCCCCCGCACCGGGCGGACGGGTGCCTCGGCCGGGCCCGCTCAGCCGCGGGCGGCCCGTGCCGCGCCCTCGCGGGCCGCGCTGACGACCGGTGATCCGGCCAACGCCCTGGCCAGCCGCACCAGTTCACCGGTGTCGGAGAAGAGCGCGGTGTGCAGCCGGGAGCCGCCCTCCGGTTCGGGGCTCTCCGGGGGCCGCGGCCGCCCCGCCTGGTGGGCCGCGTCCACGACCATCGCGGCCGCCGCGATGAAGTGCGCCTCGCCCGGCGGGCTGCCCTGGCCGCGGGCCTGCCGGTACGCCGTCTCGCGCACCCGGCCGTCGCAGCGGGACTGGAGGGCGAGCAGCGCGTCGAGGATGCGCAGCTCGCGGTAGTACAGCCGGCCGCGCGGCAACTGCCAGCGCGGCGGGGCGGGTTTGGACGCGGTCGGCACCTGCCGCAGCTCCGCCCACAGGGGGCCCAGCGCCCGGTAGGCCCAGATGCTGCGCCACTGGGCGAGGGTCGCGGGCAGCAGCCGGGGCAGCACGAAGCCCGCCGCGCACAGCAGGGCGCCCAGCGCGGCGGCCCGCGGGGCCAGGCCGGTGGACAGCCGGTCCAGGTCGTACCCCGCCCAACGGGCCACGACCGCCGTCGACTTGGCGCCCTCGAAGCCGAGCACGTCCACGGCCAGGCCCGCCATGATGAGCCGCAGCCCGGTCCGCAGGATCCCGGTCACCTCCCGGGACCAGCGCAGGCACACATAGATGGTGATCAGCGCGCAGGCGCCGTGCCCGAGGAGATACAGCACGATCATCTCGCGCATGTACGGCGTGTTCGCGTAGTAGGTGTCGAGGTCCCGCAGCCGTTCGACGGGCGCGTGGGCGAGCGCGAACAGGGTGATGACGGCGATGATCAGCAGGCTGTACACGGTGGCGACCCGCACCACCTGGCTCCGCACCCGGTCGGCGGGCCCCCCGCGCCAGTTGATCAGCAGGATCAGCAGGGAGGCGCTGTAGGCGGAGATGACGCTGTAGGTCATCGGGGCGCCGAAGTTGGGGACATGGGTGAGGTCGTTGACCGCGCCCAGGGTGACGGGGGCCGAGCAGAAGAAGCAGAGCCCGCCGAGGAAGATCGACACACAGGTGGAGGCGGTCAGCGGGTCCCGCAGGGCGAGGCGCGGCCGGCGGAAGATCAGCAGGGCGGTCACGGTGAACAGGCTCGCCACCGTGTACACGATCAGGCTCATGGTGCGGCGGGCCCCTTCAGCACACGGCCAGGGCGCGGTCGCCGCTGTCCTCGGCGAGGGCGTCGGAGACACGCAGCAGCACCGGGAGGTCGGGGTGGTCGGCGAGCGGTACGACCGGGTCCGCCCGCTCCTCGTACGGCGCACGGACGGCGGCGGCGATGACGGCGGCCCACGCGGCGGCCTCCGCCTGCTGCGGGTCGGCGCCGGACCGGGCCCGCTCGGCGTACGTCTGCCGGAACAGGCTCTCGTCCAAGTGGCGCCCCAGATAGTGCAGTCCGTTGTAGATGGAGCTCTGCCGCCAGGTCAGCCAGCGGGTGGCGGAGGGCCACAGCGGGCGCGGCGCGCGCAGGCTCTCGCGGGTGAGCAGCCCGGTCAGCGTCCGCTCCAGCGGGCCGAGCCGGGCGTACGCCCGCCAGCAGCGCGCCCGGACGGCCAGGAAAGGGGCGAACAACGGGATCACGATGCCGATGACGGTGATCGCGGCCCCGAGTCCGGCGCAGGCCGCCGGGAAGGTCGTGGCGAGCACGGACCAGTCCCGGCCGCACCAACGGGCGGTCACGGCGAGGAGTTTGGCCACGCTGTAGCCGCAGCCGACGAGGTTTCCGGCACCCATCATCAGCAGGCCCGTGCGCAGCGAGCCGCGCAACTGCCGGGCCCAGGACAGGGATCGGCACGCGGTGACGACGACGGCGGTCAGATGCGCGCCGAGGTACAGGACGATCATCTCGGCGATGTACGGCGTGGTGGCGTAGTACGTGTCGAAGTCCGTACGGCGCTCCACGGCCGCGTCGCCGAGCAGGAACAGGGCGGCGATGCCCGCGAGTACGGCGGTGTAGCCGAGGGTCCAGCGGCGGATCGCGCGTGCGGTGCCGGGGCCGCCGCGCCAGCGCATGACGAGCGCGAGGGAGGCGGCGCCGTACGCGGCGACGGTCCCGTACGTCAGCGGGGCGGCGAGGTTAGGCACGCCGCTGGCGTCGTTGACGAAGCCGACGGTGCCGGGGGCGCCGAGCAGGAAGCACAGCGAGGACAGGGCCAGCACGGCGCTGAGGGTGAGCAGGAAGGGGTCCCGCCAACGGCGCGCCAGATCGGGCGCCTTGGTCAGCAGCCCGAGCCAGAGCAGCCCGCAGCTGGCGTAGTTGATCACGTCGCTCATCTGGCCCCGCGGTAATTGAGGGCCGCGCCGATGCGCCCGGCGAGGTCGTCGTGGCCGGAGGTGTGCGCCGCGTACACGGAGTCGGGGGAGGCTTTCAGCCAGGGCCGCAGCCGGTCGCCGATCAGCATGCCGAAGAGGTCGGCGCGCTGCTCCGCGGCCTCCAGGAAACGGGTGCGGGCGGCGGTCGCCACGGTGCCGTCGGCGCCGGCGGGCGCGGGGGCGGTCTCGGTGTGCGCGGCACGGTGGGCGGGGTCGTCGTCGGCCATGTGCCACAGCTCGTGGCCCAGGATCACGAGCTTCATCCAGGGCGGGGCGTCGGCCTCGATGACGATGTCGTCGCGGCCGACGCGCTCGATCCACAGTCCGGTCGCGGAGGTCTCCGGCGGAAAGTTCGCCTGATGGACGACGATGGGGCGACCGCGCCAGCGGATCGCGGACTCGACCAGGGCGGCCAGCAGATCGTCGGGGTCGGCGGGGATCGACACGCGCAGGGGGTCGATCAGCTCGTTGGCGAACCGGCGCATCTTCCTGGTTGTCCGCACCATTCCCCCGGAGGCTGCGAGCGGTCACGTCTGACCGCAATATGCCAACTCCGCGCCGCTCGGGCCACCTTCACCCGGAACACCCGGTCGGCACAAACACGACTTACCACACCAACGGGACAGTGCCCGCCTCGTCCGCTGGCCGAAACAACCACTCCGCACTCCGGTGCGGCACTCTTACTTTCAGCCAACACGAAAGTGCGCTCAGGCCAGTCGCGCCAGCTGCCGCACCAACTCCCCCGCCTCTCCCAGCGATTCCGTCTCCTGCGCGCTCATCGTCGGATTGCCCGCCCTGCGCCGCAGCGCCTCCCCGACCCCCTCCTCGGTGAGCCGGGCGGGGTCGGCGAGCAGCGCTCCGAGCAGCGCACGGGCCGGGGCGGCGAGACCGCCGGGCCCCACGGCGACCTGGGCGAGAATCACCGCCGACATGCTCCAGTCCAGGGCCGGGCTCCCGTTCTCCGCGTTGGACCAGTCGATGACACGGGGCCCGTCCGGGGTGAGCATCACGTTGTCGGGGTGCAGATCCAGGTGCAGCACCCGCGCCCCGGGATCGGCCGGGTCCCGCCCGGGCAGGGCGTGCAGTCGGCGCAGCAGCCCGGCGAGCAGCGTGCCCGCCTCCACCGGGTCCACCCGGCCCTCGACGAGGGCGGCGAGCAGGGTCGGGCCGGACAGCCGCTCCAGGACCAGTTCGGTGCGCGAGCCGGTGGGGCGGACCCGGGGCGCCGGGTAGCCGTGCCGTCGTACGTACGTCATCACGGCCGCCTCGGCCGCCGCGTCCCCCCAGCCCTCGCGGTCGCGGCGCAGCACCCACGCGGTGTCGATCTCGTAGACGTCGGCCGTACGGCCCGAGCCGAGGAGCTTTCCCGGTGTTGTCATGGCCGTGACCCTAATCACCGTCACGGTGTGCTCACGGGCACTCGCCGGGTCCCGTGGGGCTGCCGGTAAAGTGGCGGGGTCGTCATCACACCCGTACGGGGGGAAGCCGGTGCAATTCCGGCGCTGACCCGCAGCCGTGAGCCGTTCCGAAACCGGAACCGGCGAGCCGGAACGCCCCGGGGCGGACGTGACCGGCTCGCGTGCGTCGGCCACTCGCCGCGCACGGCACCGTCGAGGTATACGGAGCCGAGCCGCCCGGGTCCCCTCCCGTGCGCTGCCCGGCTCCCCGCAGGGAGAGGCAGTCGCCGACCATGAACGTCCGCCGCAATGCCGCGGCTCTCGCCGCCATAGGCGTGCTGGCAGCCGCCGCACCCGCCGTGGCCGCCGGCCCGTCCCCTTCCCCCAAGGCATCGGTCCCGGCCGGTCTCTACGGCACATCGGACCCCACCTACGACGGTGTGTGGCGCCAGTCGCTCACCCTCGTCGCCCAGCGCAGCCTCGGCTACCAGCCGGCCACCGCCGCCGTCGACTGGCTCACCGGCCAGCAGTGCGCGAACGGCTCCTTCGCCGCCTTCCGCGCCGACCCCGCCGCGTCCTGCGACGCCAAGACCATGGTGGACACCAACAGCACGGCCGCCGCGATCCAGGCCCTGCACGCGACCGGCGGCCATGACGCCGCCGTCACCAAGGCCGTGGACTGGCTGAAGTCCGTGCAGAACAAGGACGGCGGCTGGGGCTACAACCCCGGCAGCCCCAGCGACACCAACTCCACCTCCGTCGTCGTCGGCGCGCTCGCCGCGACCGGCGCCGACCCGGCGGGCGTCCGCAAGGACGGCAAGTCCCCGTACGACGCGCTGGCCACCTGGTCCATCCCCTGCGACCAGGACGGCGGCGGCGCGCTGGCCTACCAGCCGGACAAGAAGGGCAAGCTGGCCGCCAACGCCGATGCCACCGCCGCCGGTGTGACCGCCGCGCTCGGCAAGGGCTTCGTGGCACAGACCGGCAAGGCCCCCGCGGCGGACGCCTGCGCCAAGGCCGACCGGCCCACCCCGGCGCAGATCGCCGACAACGGCGGCGCGTACCTGGCGGCCGCGGTCGCCAAGAGCGGCCATCTGATGTCCGTGATGCCCGGCGCCACGGACCAGCCCGACTACGGCAACACCGCCGACGCCGTCGTCGCCCTCGCCGCCGACGGACGCACCGCGGCGGCGAAGAAGGCGTACGCCTTCCTGGAGAAGAGCGCGGGACCCTGGGCCGCCCAGACCGGCCCCGCGGCGTACGCCCAGCTGATCCTCGCCGCGCACGCCGTCGGCGCCCAGCCCGGCGACTTCGGCGGCACCAGCCTCGTCACCTCCCTCAACGCCCTCGGCCCCGAGCCGCGGATGCAGGCCGCCGAGAAGCAGGCCAAGGCGTCCGACGGCAGCTCGCACGCCGGGGTCTGGTGGAGCGTCGGCATCTGCCTCGTCGCGGGCATCGGCATCGGCTTCCTGCTCAGCACCCGCAAGAAGCAGCAGTCGTGACCGCCGTCCGCCGTGCCGTGCCGGTGCTGCTGGCCGCGCTCGCCCTGCTGCTCGGCACGGGCGCCGGGCAGGCGTCGGCCACGGGGTACCGCTACTGGTCGTTCTGGGAACGCTCCGGCGACCACTGGACGTACGCCACCCAGGGCCCCTCGCTCGCCCGCCCCGACGACGGCGCCGTGGAGGGCTTCCGCTTCTCCGTGAGCGCGGACTCGGGCGATGCGAGCAAGCCGCGCGGTACGGCGGACTTCGCCACGATCTGTTCGGGTACGGCCGCCGAGTCGGGCACGAAGCGGGTGGCGCTGGTCATCGACTTCGGTGTCCCGGCGGACGCGCCCTCCGGCGAGACCCCGCCGGGGCGCCGCACGGCGTGCGCCCGGGTCGCGCCGTCGGCCTCCGCCGCGGAGGCGCTGGCCGCGGTGGCCAAGCCGCTGCGGTACGACACGAACGCGCTGCTGTGCGCGATCTCCGGGTATCCGCGCAAGGGATGCGGGGAGCAGGTGTCGGGGAGCGCGCCGTTGACGACTCCGGGCCGCACGGAGAACCGGACGTCCTCCTCCGGTGGCCCGTCGTTGGGGCTGCCGATCGGCGCCGGTGTCGTCGTTCTGCTGGCGGGCGCGGCGGTGTGGCAGTCGCGTCGGCGACGCGGATGACTCCGTCGGATCGGCCGGTGGGGCGTGCGGTTCCTCGTGGGCGGGAGGGTGCCGGGGGCGGCGATCGTCCTGCCCCGACCGCCGTACCCGGGCGCGGGCCGTCCGTGGCCGGTCGCGCAGTTCCCCGCGCCTTTTCGGGGCACGGAAGGAGCCGTGCGACCGTGCATCCCGGGGCCTGGTGGGTCTGGGCGATATCGCTGGGCACTGCGGCGACCCGCACCACCAATCCGCTGCTCCTCGGCCTGCTCATCGCCGTGTCGGCGTACGTCGTGGCGACGCACCGCTCCCCCGCCCCCTGGGCCCGTTCCTACTCCGCGTTCGCCAAGCTCGCGTTCGCCGTGCTGCTCATCCGCCTGGTCTTCGCGGTGGCCCTCGGCTCCCCGATCCCCGGCACCCATGTCCTCCTCACCCTCCCGGAGATCCCGCTGCCGCACTGGGCGCAGGGCATCCGGCTCGGTGGCGAGGTCACCGCGGAGGCACTCGTCTTCGCGGCGTACGACGGGCTGAAGCTGGCCACCCTGCTGATCTGCGTCGGCGCCGCGAACGCCCTCGCGAGCCCCTCCCGCCTGCTGAAGTCCCTGCCCGGCGCCCTGTACGAGACCGGCGTCGCCGTCGTCGTCGCCCTCACCTTCGCGCCGCATCTCATCGCCGACGTCCAGCGGCTGCGTGCCGCCCGCCGGCTGCGCGGCCGCCCGGACCGGGGTGTCCGGGGGCTGCTCCAGGTCGGACTCCCGGTGCTGGAGGGCGCGTTGGAGCGCTCCGTCGCCCTCGCCGCCGCCATGGAGGCCCGCGGCTACGGCCGCGCCGCGGACGTCCCCGCCCGGGTCCGCCGTACGACCGCCGCCCTCACCCTCGGCGGTCTGCTAGGCGTCTGCGCGGGCACGTACGGGCTGCTCACCGCCGAGGGCGGCAGCTACGGCGCCCCGCTGCTGCTCGCCGGGATCGCCGCCGCCCTCGCCGGACTGCGCCTCGGCGGCCGCCGTTCGCTGCGCACCCGGTACCGGCCCGACCCCTGGGGCCCCCGCGCCTGGCTGGTCACCGGCTCCGGTGTCGCCGTGGCCGCGCTGCTGACGCTCGCCTCCGCCCGCGCCCCCGAGGCCCTGCACCCCGGTGTGGTCCCGCTGACCACGCCCACCCTGCCGCTGTGGCCGGCCGCGTCGATCCTGCTCGCCCTGCTGCCCGCCTTCGTCGTCCCGAGGGAGCACTCGTGATCCGCTTCGAGAAGGTCAGCGTCACGTACGACGGTGCCCCCGAACCCACCGTCCGCGACGTCGACTTCGAGGTGCCGGAGGGCGAACTGGTGCTGCTCGTCGGCCCGTCCGGGGTCGGCAAGTCCACCGTGCTCGGCGCGGTCAGCGGGCTCGTCCCGCACTTCACCGGCGGCACCCTGGGCGGCCGGGTGACCGTGGCGGGGCGTGACACCCGTACCCACAAGCCCCGTGAACTCGCCGATGTCGTCGGCACGGTGGGCCAGGATCCGCTCGCCCACTTCGTCACGGACACCGTCGAGGACGAACTCGCCTACGGCATGGAGTCGTTGGGCCTCGCGCCCGAGGTGATGCGCCGCCGGGTCGAGGAGACCCTCGATCTGCTGGGCCTCGCGGGGCTGCGGGACCGCCCCATCGCCACCCTCTCCGGCGGCCAGCGCCAGCGCGTGGCCATCGGCTCCGTACTCACCCCGCATCCCCAGGTCCTCGTCCTCGACGAACCGACGTCCGCGCTGGACCCCGCCGCGGCGGAAGAGGTCCTCGCGGTGCTCCAGCGCCTGGTGCACGACCTCGGTACGACCGTCCTGATGGCCGAGCACCGCCTGGAACGCGTCATCCACTACGCCGACCGCGTCGTCCTCCTCCCCACCCCCGGCGCACCCCCCGTCACCGGCACCCCTTCGGACATCATGTCCATCTCCCCGGTCCACCCCCCGGTCGTCGCTCTGGGCCGCCTCGCCGACTGGTCCCCCCTGCCGCTGACCGTGCGCGACGCCCGCCGCAAGGCCGGTGACCTGCGGAACCGCCTCGCCGCCACCACGGGCATGCCTGCCGCCGTAGCCGCGGGCAGTCCCGCCGCTACAGCTATGGACAGTCGTGCCGCTGGGGCGGTGGGGGTCCCCCCGCGCGAGCAAAGCCGAGCCCGCAGCACCCCCGGACGCCTGTTCCGGCGCCGCCCCACCCCTGAGAACCAACCGCCCCACACCGCCGACGCCCACCACCTCACCGTCCGCCGCGAGACCCTCACCGCCCTCCACCACATCGACCTCACCGTCACCCCCGGCGAGACCATCGCCCTCATGGGCCGCAACGGCGCCGGTAAGTCCACCCTCCTCAACACCTTCGTCGGCCTCCTCGAACCCACCACCGGCACGGTGACCGTCGGCGGCCGTACCCCCCACCGCACCCCGCCCCGCGACCTGATCCGCCACGTCGGCCTGGTCCCGCAGGAACCGCGGGACCTCCTCTACGCCGACACCGTGGCAACGGAGTGCGCCGCCGCCGACCAGGACGCCGAGGCGGCCCCCGGCACCTGCCGTACCCTGCTGGACCGGCTCCTCCCGGGCATCGCCGACGACACCCACCCACGCGACCTCTCCGAGGGCCAGTGCCTCGCCCTCGCGCTGGCCGTCGTACTGACCGCCCGCCCGCCCCTGCTGCTCCTGGACGAGCCGACCCGCGGCCTGGACTACGCCGCGAAGGCCCGCCTGGTCACCGCGCTGCGCGAACTCGCCGCCGAGGGGCACGCGATCGTCCTGGCCACGCACGACGTGGAGCTGGCGGCGGAGATCGCCCACCGGGTGGTGCTGCTGGCCGAGGGCGAGATGATCGCGGACGGCCCGACGGCGGAGATCGTGGTGTCGTCCCCCTCCTTCGCCCCGCAGGTGACCAAGATCCTCGCCCCCCAGCGGTGGCTGACCGTGTCCCAGGTGCAGGAGGCCCTGGGATGACGACCCCGCCCGCACCCACCACCACACCCACCGCCGCGCCCTCACGCGTCCGCGCCGTCCGCCTCGGCCCCCGCTCCGTCGCCGCCCTCGCCCTCGCCACCGCCGTCGGTGTGATCGCCTTCGGCTGGCCCTTCCTCGCGCCGCCCGCCTCCCAGCTCAGCGCGCACGCCCAGGACGCCCCCTGGCTGTTCGCCGGTCTGCTGATCCTGCTCGTGGCGGTGGTCGCGGCGACGATCTCCGAGTCGGACCTCGGCCCGAAGGCGGTGGCGATGCTGGGCGTGCTCGCCGCCACCGGTGCCGCGCTGCGCCCGATCGGCGCAGGCACCGCCGGGATCGAGCCGATGTTCTTCCTGCTGGTGCTCAGCGGCCGCGTCCTGGGCCCCGGCTTCGGCTTCGCGCTGGGCTCGGTCACGATGTTCGCGTCCGCGCTGCTGACCGGCGGCGTCGGCCCCTGGCTGCCGTTCCAGATGCTGTCGATGGGCTGGTTCGCGATGGGCGCGGGGCTGCTGCCGGGCCCGGTGCGGCTGCGCGGCCGGGCCGAACTGCTGCTCCTGGCCGGGTACGGCTTCCTCGCCTCCCTCGCCTACGGCACGGTCATGAACCTGGCCGGCTGGCCCTTCATGGGCGCCGGCGCCTCGGGCATCTCCTTCCACCCGGGCGCCTCGGTCGCCGCCAACCTGGCCCGCTTCGTCGCCTACTGCCTGGCCACCTCCCTCGGCTGGGACCTGGGCCGGGCCCTGTGCACGGTGGTGCTGACCTGCGCGCTCGGCCCCGCGGTGCTGCGCGCGCTGCGCCGGGCCACCCGGCGGGCCGCGTTCGAGACGCCGGTCACCTTCGACGGTCCCGGGGCGTGAGGGGTCGTACCCACGCGGTGAGCGGGCCGGTGAGGAACCCCACATGACGCAGCTCACCTACGAGGCGGGGTCGTAGAGGGTTATGTCCGATACGTTCCGCCGCACACCCCCGCCGACCTGCGGTTTGAGAGCTGCGCCACAGAACGCCCATTCCCGCCCCATCCGGTCACAACTAGTAAAAGGGGTGATTGCGGACGGATTTCCGGGCTGCTTATCTGGTCGGCGTCGCCAGGCACCACGAGCCCCCAGGGGTTCGGGCCGGTGATCCCCCGTCCCCGACGCAAGAGGTGCTCCGTGTCCGTCATCCGCCGCATCGCCGCCCCGAAGAAGGCCCTCACCGTCGCCGCCGTGGCCGCCGCCACCGCCGGTATGGCGCTGTCCGCCGCCCCCGCCCAGGCCGCCGCCCCGGCCTCGGCCTCCTCGGCGCAGGCGATCGCGCACAAGATGATCCCGGACGCCGCGCAGTTCAACGCGTTCAGCCAGATCGTCCAGCGCGAGAGCGGCTGGAACCCGAGCGCCACCAACGCCTCCTCCGGCGCCTACGGCCTGGTCCAGGCGCTGCCGGGCTCGAAGATGGCGTCCGCGGGCGCCGACTGGAAGACCAACCCGGCCACCCAGATCAAGTGGGGCCTGGACTACATGAACTCCCGCTACGGCAGCCCCGCCAAGGCCTGGTCCTTCTGGCAGGCCAACCACTGGTACTAGGCCGACCCTCTGTAGCCGGTACACCGCAAAGCACCCCCGCCCCGCTCGGCGAGGGTGCTTTTCGCATGTCCGGGCATTGCCGGGCGGCGCGTGGTGAAGTGGTCCCCGCCCCTGTCCGCCCGGCGCACCGGAGGAACCGTGACGACACCACCGACACCCCCGGCCACGCCGCCCGCTCCCGGACCCGCGGCGGACCCCGCGCCGGACCCGGAGGCGCGCGGGCTGCGGCTGGTGCTCGTGCTGATCACGCTGACCGTGGTGAGCGGTCTGATCGACGCCGTCAGCTATCTGGGCCTGGGCCGGGTCTTCACGGCGAACATGACCGGCAATGTGGTGGTGCTGGGCTTCGCGGCGGCCGGGGCGCCCGGGTTCTCGGTGCCGCGCACCGCGACCTCGCTGTGCTGCTTCCTCCTCGGCGCGGTGGCGGGCGGCCGGGTGGCGACCCGCTTCGGAGGCGGCGGGTCCCGGCGCCGCTGGGCGCGGCTGACACTGGCGGCCGAGGCGGTCCTGGTGGGGCTGTCGGCGGCGGCCGCCTTCGCCCGGCCGGATCGCACCGGCACGGTCTACGCCCTCATCGCCCTGACCGCCTTCGCGATGGGGGTGCGCAATGCGACGGTCCGCAAGCTCGGGGTCCCCGATCTGACGACCACGGTGCTGACGATGACCCTGACCGGGCTGGCCGCCGACTCCCGCCTCGGCAACGGCACGGGGCACCGCTCCCCGCGCCGTACCGCCTCGGTGATCGCCATGCTCGGCGGCGCGTTCCTCGGCGCGTGGCTGGTGCTGCACCACGGCCTGGGCATCCCGCTGCTGATCGCGGCCGTCGCCTCGGCGGTGCTCGCGGTGTCCGCCTCCGGCAAGGAGTGACGACCGCCCGAGGCAGCGGGTGACGTCCGTCAGCCGGTGGTCACCTGAAGGTGCTTGATGCCGTTGATCCAGGCCGAGCGCAGCCGGCGCGGGGCGTCGACCAGCCTGAGGCCCGGCATCGCGTCGGCGATGGCGTGGAAGATGAGGTCGATCTCCAGGACGGCGAGGGACTTGCCCAGGCAGTAGTGGGGTCCGCCGCCGCCGAAGCCGAGGTGGGGGTTGGGGTCGCGGGTGATGTCGAAGGACCCGGGGTCGGTGAAGACGGCCGGGTCGTGGTTGGCGGAGGCGTAGAAGAGGCCGACCCGGTCGCCCTTCCTGATGAGCGTCCCGCCGAGTTCGGTGTCCTGGGTGGCCGTGCGCTGGAAGGAGTTGACCGGGGTCGCCCAGCGCACGATCTCCTCGGCCGTGGTCGCCGGGCGCTCCCGTTTGAAGAGGTCCCACTGCTCGGGGTGGGTGAGGAAGGCGTGCATGCCGTGGGTGATGGCGTTGCGCGTCGTCTCGTTGCCGGCGACCGCCAGCATCAGCACGAAGAAGCCGAACTCGTCGGAGCTCAGGTTGCCCTCGTCCTCCGCCGCGACCAGCGTGGTGACGATGTCCCGGGCCGGGCAGCGCTTGCGTTCGGCGGCCATGTTCATCGCGTAGGAGATGATCTCGGCCGCGGACCGGGCGCCGATCTCCTCGGTGATGGCGTACTCGGGGTCGTCGTAGGCGATCATCTTGTTCGACCAGTCGAAGATCTTCGTCCGGTCCTCCTGGGGGACGCCGATCAGCTCGGCGATGGCCTGGAGCGGCAGTTCGCAGGCGATCTCGGTGACGAAGTCGAAGGGCTCCGTGCGGGTGCGGGCCGCGCCGACGATCGCCTCGGCGCGGGCGCGCAGCCGGTCCTGAAGGGCGCGGATCGAGCGTGGCGTGAAGCCGCGCTGCACGATCTGCCGTACCCGCGTATGTTCCGGGGGATCCATGTTGAGCAGGATCAGCCGCTGCACATCGATGGCATCGCGCGAGATGTGCTCGTTGAAGCGGATGACGGCGGTGTTGAGGAAGGAGGAGAACAGCTCCGGGTGGGTGGAGACATGCTTGACGTCCGCGTGCCGGGTCACGGCCCAGTAGCCGGTGTCGGCGAATCCGGCGATGCCGTGCGGTTGCGCCATCCAGCGGACCGGCTCGGTGCGGCGCAGCTCGGCGAACTCCGGCAGGGGCACACGGTGGTGCAGCAGGTCGGGGTCGGTGAAGTCGAACCCGTCGGGCAGCGCGGGGCAGGGCATCGGCGGCTCCAGCCATCCATTCTGCAGACATCCGGCGAGACGTCCGAAGATACATCTGACGAACCATCAGCTGATGTCCCCGAACGTAATAACGGGTTCTAGAAGTGGCAAGGGGCGAGGTCCGGCCAATCCGTGCGGAATTCGTGCAGATCACGACTTCGGCGGCTGCACGCCCCTTGCGGTGACGTACGACACGTCCCCAGACTGCACCACAGAACTAGTACGCGTTCTAGTTCTGGAGGAGCGCCCCTCTCGGAGAGGACCCGCACGCATGGCCGCGGAACCCGTGATCGTCGAAGCCGTCCGAACCCCGATCGGCAAGCGCGGCGGCGCGCTCGCCAACCTGCACCCCGCCTATCTGCTGGGCGAGACCTACCGTGAACTCCTCGGCCGTACCGGCATTCCCGCCGACGCGGTCGAGCAGATCGTCGGCGGCACGGTGACCCATGCCGGCGAGCAGTCCATGAACCCCGCGCGCACCGCCTGGCTGACCGTGGGGCTGCCGTACGAGACCGCCGCCACGACCGTGGACTGCCAGTGCGGCTCCTCGCAGCAGGCGTCGCACATGGTGGCCAACATGGTCGCGGCGGGCGTCATCGACGTCGGCATCAGCTGCGGTGTGGAGGCGATGTCCCGGGTGCCGCTGGGCTCCGGCTCCAAGCACGGGCCGGGCAAGCCCTTCCCCGACGAGTGGAACGTGGATCTGCCCAACCAGTTCGAGGCGGCCGAGCGGATCGCGCGCCATCGGGGGCTGACGCGCGCGGACGTGGACGCGTTCGGGCTGCGGTCCCAGGAGCGGGCGGCGCTCGCCTGGGCGGAGGAGCGGTTCAAGCGGGAGACGTTCGCGGTGCAGGTGCCCACCACGGAGGAGGAGCAGTACGCGGGTCAGGGCATGTGGCGTCTGGTCGACAAGGACGAGGGGCTCCGGGACACCTCCATGGAGGCGCTGGCCCGGCTCAAGCCGGTGATGCCGACCGCGGTGCACACGGCGGGCAACTCCTCGCAGATCTCGGACGGTTCGGCCGCGATCATGTGGGCGTCCAAGCGGATGGCCCGCGCGCTGAAGCTGAAGCCGCGGGCGCGGATCGTCGCGCAGGCGCTGGTGGGCGCCGACCCGCACTTCCATCTCGACGGGCCGATCGACGCGACCCGGGCGGTGCTGGGCAAGGCCGGGATGTCGCTGAAGGACATCGACCTGGTGGAGATCAACGAGGCGTTCGCGTCGGTGGTGCTGAGCTGGGCGCAGGTCTTCGAGCAGGACCTGGCCAAGGTCAACGTCAATGGCGGCGCGATCGCGCTCGGCCATCCGGTCGGCTCGACGGGCGCCCGTCTGATCACCACGGCCCTGCATGAACTGGAGCGCACCGACAAGGAGTTCGCGCTGATCACGATGTGCGCGGGGGGCGGCCTGGCGACCGGCACGATCATCCAGCGCCTGTAGCGGACCGCCGGGCCCGCCCCGGCGGCCCCGGCCGCCCCCGTCGCCCTACTTCACCGGCACCGGTTCCATCAGCCCCGCCGCGTCGAGCGCCGGGGCCCGTGCCGCGCGCGGCCCCTGGACCACGTACGACAGGGCGAAGCCCGCGGTGACCACCACGGCGCCGCCGACCGCGTCGAGGACCCAGTGATTGGCGGTGGCGAGGATGGCGGAGATGGTGCACAGGGGGTGCAGCAGACCGAGGGCCTTCATCCACCACTTGGGGGCGAGGACCACGATCACGACACCGCACCACAGGGACCAGCCGAAGTGCAGGGACGGCATCGCCGCGTACTGGTTGGTGAGGGCCGTCATCGCGCCGTAGTCCGGGTGGGCGAGGTCCTGCGCGCCGTGCACGGTGTCGATGAAGCCGAGGCCCGGCATCAGCCGCGGCGGGGCCAGCGGGAAGAGCCAGAAGCCGATCAGGGCGAGGAAGGTGGCGAAGCCGAGGGAGGTGCGGGCCCAGCGGTAGTCGACCGGGCGGCGCCAGTACAGGACCGCGAGGACCGTGAGCGGCAGCACGAAGTGGAAGGACTCGTAGTAGAAGTCGAAGAAGTCCCGCAGCCAGCCGATCCCCGCCACCGTGTGGTTGAGCCAGTGCTCGATGTCTATGTGCAGGAACCGCTCGGTGTCGAACACGATCCGCCCGTGGTGCTCCGCGGTCGCCCGCCCCCGGTCGTCCCCGCTGGCGCCCGCGGCCAGCCGGACCTGCGCGTACGCGGCGTACACGACCCGGATCAGCAGCAGTTCGAGCAGGAGGTTCGGGCGGGTGAGGACCCGGCGCAGGAAGGGCAGCAGCGGGATGCCCCGGAAGCGGGCGGGGACCGCGGGGGCGTACTCGGTGGGTACCGGCTCCTGGTAGTACGGCGAGGTGCGGGACAGGAACGGTACGGCGACGGCGGCGGCCAGCGCCGCGACCAGCACCAGATCGTCGCGCAGGGCGTACAGCGCCGGGGTGTTCGGCAGCATCATCTTCGCCGGCAGGGTCATCACCAGCACCACCGCGACCGGCCACACACTGCGGTCCGAGGCCCGGCGGCCGACCCGGCCGACCACCGCGAGCAGCAGCCACAGCAGCTGGTGCTGCCAGGTGGTGGGCGAGACGGCGACCGCGGCGCAGCCGGTGATCGCCACGGCGAGCAGCAGCTGCCCGTCCTGCGCGTAGCGGACCGCGCGGCGCAGGGCGAGGACGGAGACGGCCGCGCCGAGCAGCAGGAACAGCGTGATCTCCAGCGGCCCGGTGAGGCCGAGGCGGAGCAGGGCGCCGTGCAGGGACTGGTTGCCCAGCGCGTCGGCCTTGCCGCCGAGGCCCACACCGGCCGTGTGCTGGAGCCAGTAGGTGACCGAGTCGTGCGGCAGCGCGGCCCAGGCGAGCGCGGTCAGCGCGGCGAAGGTCCCGGCGCCGCTGAGGGCGGCCCGGCGGCGGCCGGTGAACCACAGCAGCGGTGCGAACAGGAGCACGGTGGGCTGGAGCGCCGCGGCCAGGCCCAGGCACAGCCCACTGGCCCGCTCCCCGCGTACGGCGAAGCAGCCGAGCAGGACCAGCAGCACCGGGATGATGCTGGTCTGCCCGAGCCAGAGCGCGTTGCGCACCGGCAGCGAGAGCATCAGCAGACTGATCGCGACCGGCGCGGCCAGCAGGGAGGTGCGCCGGCTCACCGGCTGGGGCAGCGCGCGGGCGGCGATCATGCCGAGCGCGACCACCAGCAGCAGGGTGGCGAAGGTCCAGCTCCAGCCGAGGGCGGCCTCCGCGGCCCGGGTGAGCGGCTTGAGCACGAGCCCGGCGAAGGGGGTGCCGGTGAACTGCGTGGAGTCGTACAGGGAGCCCTTGACGTGCAGCACGCCGTTCGGGCCGACCCAGGTCTCCAGGTCGGTGAGGCGTTTGCCGCTCGGGGTGGTGAGGACGGCGGTCAGCTGCCGGACCGCGAGGATCGCGGCCACCGCCCACAGCGCGAGCCGCGCCGCGCGCAGCCGTCCTTCGGCGTCCGGCGTCCCGAAGCCCTCCCCCGGTCCCCCACCGTGTTCCACGTTCGCCACGCCGCGTCGGCCTCCCGCCCCGTTTTTCGTCCCGGCCGTGCGTCGTGCACGCCGGGTCACCTCTGCGCAACCCTACGAGGCTCGCAGACCCCCCGGAAGGGGACGCAGGCAACCCCCGGTTCACCTGGCGCCCGCTCCCCTTTTGCCCGGATGACGATAGTGCGCGGGGGTTGCGGTTGCGGTGCGGGGGCGCGAGAAGCATCACAGCGGGGGCACGGATCGGCCGGGCGCGAGCGGGCAGAGTTACCTGTTGACGCGCCCTTTAGCTGCCCTATGCATACATCCGTGCGCATCACGTAACGGCGCAATCCGCGCCTATGGTCGATTTTCGGCCCTCCGTACGTCAGGCGTTCCCGCGCCGTCGTCGGGGGCCACGTCCTTGTCCCCGACGAAAGGCAGGCGAGCCCCGTTTTGGCGACCGTCACAGCCGTCACCCCCCAGCTGAAGGCCCGCGGGGCCGCTCCGGCGGCCGCCCGCGACGTCACCGTCACCGATCCCGCGCTGGTCAAGCGCGCCGTGAAGGCGGCCGCGCTCGGCAACGCCATGGAATGGTTCGACTTCGGTGTCTACAGCTACATCGCGGTCACCCTCGGCAAGGTCTTCTTCCCGTCCGGCAACCCGACGGCCCAGCTGCTGTCGACGTTCGGCGCCTTCGCGGCGGCGTTCCTGGTGCGCCCGCTCGGCGGCATGGTCTTCGGCCCGCTCGGCGACCGGGTGGGCCGCCAGAAGGTCCTCGCGCTCACCATGATCATGATGGCGGCGGGCACCTTCGCGATCGGTCTGATCCCCTCCTACGCCTCGATCGGCGTGGGCGCGCCGCTGCTGCTGCTCGCGGCCCGGCTGGTGCAGGGCTTCTCCACCGGTGGCGAGTACGCCGGCGCCTCGACCTTCATCGCCGAGTACGCCCCCGACAAGAGGCGCGGCTTCTTCGGCAGCTGGCTGGAGTTCGGCACGCTCGCGGGATACATCGGCGGCGCGGGTCTGGTGACGCTGATGACGGCGCTGCTGTCCTCCGCGGACCTGCTCTCCTGGGGCTGGCGCATCCCGTTCCTGATCGCCGGTCCGATGGGCATCATCGGCCTGTATCTGCGAATGCGCCTGGAGGAGACCCCGGCGTTCGCGGCGGAGGTCGAGAAGGCGGAGGCGGAGCGCCCGAAGGTGCCGCTGCGGGAGATGGTGGCGGGCCAGTGGCGGGCGCTGCTGCTGTGCGTGGGCCTGGTGCTGGTCTTCAACGTCACGGACTACATGCTGCTGTCGTACATGCCGAGCTACCTCACCAGTGAGCTGAAGTACGACGAGACGCACGGCCTGCTCGTGGTGCTCGGCGTGATGGCGCTGATGATGATCGTCCAGCCGTTCGCCGGTGCGCTGACCGACCGGATCGGCCGCCGCCCCGTGATCGCGGCGGGGTGTGCGGGCTTCCTGTTCCTCTCCGTCCCCGCGCTGCTGCTGATCCGCCAGGGCAGCCTGCTCGCGGTGGCCCTCGGCATGGGCGCGCTGGGTCTGCTGCTGGTCTGCTTCACGGCGGCCATGCCGGCCGCGCTGCCCGCGCTCTTCCCGACGCGGGTGCGGTACGGGTCGCTGTCCATCGGGTTCAACGTGTCCGTGTCGCTGTTCGGCGGGACGACGCCGCTGGTGGTGACGGCGCTGATCGGGGCGACGGGCAACATGATGATGCCCGCGTACTACATGATGGCCGCGGCCGTGATCGGCGGGTTCGCGGTGTGGCGGATGTCGGAGACGGCGGGCCGCCCGCTGCCGGGTTCCGCCCCGGCAGTGGAGAGTCGGTAGGCGCCGTAGGAGTGCGGGTGCATCGCCGGCCGCGGGTCCGTCGTGGCCGATCGCGCGGTTCCCCGCGCCCCTTCGGGGCGCTGCCCCGGCTGAGGGAACCGCGATCCCACTCCCCTCGTCCGTACCGTGCGTAGCCGCACAACAGGGGGACGGACATTGCGCACACCAAGGACCGCACGCATACTCTCGGTCGTCCTCGCACTCCTCGGCATCCAGCTCACCTGGCTGATCTCGCCCGCCTGGGCCTGCGGCTGCGGCGCGATGGTCGTGGATCCGGCCCAGCGGATCGCCGTGTCGGACGAGCAGTCCGTGCTGCGCTGGGACGGCCGCCAGGAGCAGATCGTGATGCGCCTGACCGTCACCGGCGACGCGCGGAACGCCGCCTGGATCATGCCCGTCCCGCACCGCGCCACCGTCCGCCTCGGGGACCCCGCCGTCTTCGACCAGCTGGCCCGGACCATCGCCCCGGTGCACCGCACCCGGCACCACTTCTGGCCGCGGAACGGCGACTGGCCCTTCGACACCCCCGCGGACGGCGCCGCGGCCGCCGCCCCGCGGCCCGGCGCCGCCGTGGGCGTCGTCGGGCGCCAGCGCCTCGGCCCGTTCGACGTGGCCCGGCTGACCGCCACCGACCCGGCCGCCCTGGACACCTGGCTGCGCGCCAACGGCTTCACCCTCCCCGCCCGGCTGAAGACGGCCCTCGCGCCGTACGTGGCCGAGCACTGGGAGTACGTCGCGATCCGGCTCGCCCCCGACACCGCGGACACGGCCCTGCGCGGCGCCCTCGACCCGCTGCACCTCACCTTCGCCGCCGACCGCGCCGTCTACCCGATGCGCCTGTCCCGGCTGGCCACCACCCCCCAGTCGCTGGGCCTGTACGTCCTCGCCGCGCACCGCATGGAACCGGCCACGGCGATCGGCGGACCGCCGCCGCGCACCGTCTACGCCGGCCGCCTCACCGACCCCGGCGGCGCCCTCGGGGCCCTCGCCCACGGGACGCCGTACCTGACCGCGCTCACCCAGCAGTTCCCGCAGCCCGCCCGTATCTCCGGTGACCACGAACTGCGCCGGGCCGCCTCGGACACCCCCGTCCAGCAGGTGATCCATGACGACGAGCTGGACCGGGTCGCCGGGGTCCCGGCCTGGCTGCTCACGGTCGGCGGCCTCGCCGTGCTCCTGGTGGCCGCGCTCGCCGTCCTCGCCGTACGACGCGCACGGCGTCCCGTGCCGCCCCCGCCGCCCGTCGCCCCGCCCCCGCCGCTGGTCTGAATCCGGCGATCGCGCGCCCCGGCCGATTCTCGGCCCCTCGCCACCGCCCAACTGAGATGATCGAAAGACGGCAGCAAGGCGGCCTCGGCAGGCATTCGGGAAAGGCAGCAGGCGCATGAGCGGGCAGCAGCTCTGGGACGACGTCGACGACTACTTCATCAACACCCTCTCGCCCGACGACGAGGCGCTGCGGGCGGCCCTGCGGGAGAACGACGCCGCCGGGCTGCCGCCCATCGGGGTCACCGCGGCCCAGGGCAAGCTGCTCCACCTGCTCGCCCAGGTGCAGGGCGCGCGGACCATCCTGGAGATCGGCACGCTCGGCGGCTACAGCACCATCTGGCTGGCCCGCGCCCTGCCCGAGGACGGCAGGCTGGTCACCCTGGAGTACAGCGCCCGGCACGCCGAGGTGGCCACCCGCAACATCGCGCGCGCGGGCCTGGACCGGGTCGCCCAGGTGCGGGTGGGCCCGGCCCTGGAGTCGCTGCCCAAGCTGGCCGACGAGAACCCGGCCCCCTTCGACCTGGTCTTCATCGACGCGGACAAGGCCAACAACGCCCACTACGTGGAGTGGGCGCTGCGTCTGACCCGCGCGGGCAGCCTGATCGTGCTGGACAACGTGGTGCGCGGCGGCCGGGTCGCCGATCCGGGCGCCACCGATCCGGACGTGGTCGGCACCCGTACCGCGATCGAGCTGATCGCCTCCCATCCGAGGCTCAGCGGTACGGCCATCCAGACGGTCGGCACCAAGGGGTACGACGGCTTCGCGCTCGCCCGGGTGCTGGGCTGACGACCCGCTCTCAAACCTCTTGGTAGAAGCCGACGTTGACGCTGCACGGCCCGCTGCGGTCCTGGACGACTATCTCGCCCGAGCCGCCGCGCGGCAGCGGCACGGTCGTACCGGGGGCCAGCGGCCGGACGCTCCCCCCGGCTGTCAGCCGCACCTCGGACGCCGGGTCGGGCTGGGAGCCGCGCAGCCAGGTCAGCTGCCAGACGCCGTCGGGTCCGCAGCGGAACTCCAGATGGACGCGGGAGACGAACAGCCAGTCCTCGGGGGTGACCAGCCGGCATCCGGCGGCGTCCCGGCCGATCCGCAGCACCGCGCCCGGCTCGCTCGGCGCCTGGGCCATCGTCATACCGGCCGTGGCCCCCGCGTCGGCCGCGGAGACGGTGGCCATGGTGAGTTCGAGCACCTGCGTTCCCCCTGAAACGTCGTTGCGCGACGGGCCGTTGCCCCGCGCGCCGCCGCCGCATGATAGAACGCGCGACCGGGCGCCGTCCGGCACCATGGGGTCATGACCGAGCGAAAGCCACCTGGCGTGCCGTTCGAGAGCTGGGTCGACAAGCAGATCCAGGACGCGCAGGCACGCGGCGAGTTCGAGCGGCTGCCCGGGGCGGGCGAGCCGCTGCCCGCCGAGGTCGACTCCACCTACGACGAGCTGTGGTGGGTCAAGCGGAAGATGGCGCGCGAGGGCCTCGCGGTGCTGCCGCCCGCCCTGGCCCTGCGCAAGGAGGCCGAGGACGCGCTGACGGCGGCGTACGCGGCGCCCTCGGAGCGGATGGCCCGGAAGATCATCGAGGACGTCAACGCAAAGATCCGCGACATGATGTCCAAGCCGCCGCCGGGTCCCCCGCTGGGGAAGAAGCCGTACGACGTGGAGGACGTCGTACGGGAGTGGCGGCGGCTGCGGGGGCAGCGGCCCTGATCGCGTCCCGTCACCGGGAAGTCCGGCCCGCGCGAGAACGCCTGCCGCGTGATCAGGTGTGCGGCGCACCGCCCGAGAGGAGGGCCTGTACCGCCTCCAGGCAGGCCGCGACCGGGGGTTCATGGGTCGCTCCGCGCCGTACGGCGATCTCGATGGTGCGGGCGAGCGCGGGGTCGGCCACCGGACGTACGACGAGCCCCGGCGGGAGCCGGTCCGCGGCCATCCGCGGGAGGACGACGGGCAGGCCGCCGCTCGCGGCCAGGGCGATCATGGCGGTGAAGTCGGTGCAGGTGTGCCGTACCCGCGGGGTGAATCCCGCGGACCGGCAGGCGTGCAGGACGGCCGTGCCGCACGCGGTGTGCGCGGGGGCGGTGATCCATTCGCTGTCCGCCAGCTCCCGCAGCTCGACGGGAGAGTCCCCCGCCCGCGCCGCCGGGTGATCGTCCCGCAGTACGGCGACCAGCGGGTCGACGCCCAGGACGAGGGACTCGACGCCGGAGGGCGTGGGGTCGGCCAGATTGGTGTAGCGGTAGGTCAGCGCGAGGTCGACGCGCCGCTGGAGCAGCAGGCGCGCCGCCGGCTCGGGCTCGGCCTCGGTGATGTGCAGGCGCAGACCCGGATGAGCGTCCTGGAGCGCCCGGCCGAGCGGAGCGGCCAGCGGGACGAGGGCGCTCGGAAAACAGGCGAGGTGGAGCGGCCCGGCCGGTTCCGCGGGCTCGCTGTGGAGGTGGCTCCGTGCCTGGTCCAGGGCGTCGAGCACGCGCTCGGTGTCCTCGGCCAGCCGGCGCCCGGCCGCGGTGAGGTGGATGGAGCGCCCCGTGCGTTCCAGCAGCCGGGTCCGGGTCTCCTCTTCCAGGAGCCGGAGCTGCTGGGAGACGGCGGAGGGGGTGACACGGTGCAGTTCGGCCACGGCGGTCACGGTGCCGTGGGCGGCCAGATCGCGCAGGAGGACGAGCCGTCGGACATCGAGCATCAGATGAGCTTAAGTGAATGCTGTAGATGATGTAGCTGGACAGAAGGAGCGCCGGGCGGCGACGCTGAGGGTCCACCCCTTCCAGTTCCGTTCCGCGGCATGTCCCGCAGCATCAGGAGTTCCCGCAATGCGCGCCACCGTGATCCATGGCCCGAACGACATCCGGATCGAGGAGGTACCGGATCCCCGGATCCAGCAGCCCTCCGACGCGGTGGTGCGGGTGGTGAGCGCCTGCATCTGCGGCAGTGACCTCTGGGCCTACCGCGGAGTGGCCGCGCGGGTGCCGGGGCAGCGCATCGGGCACGAGTTCCTCGGTGTCGTCGAGGAGACCGGCTCCGCGGTCACCGGCTTCGCGCCCGGCGATTTCGTGGTCGCGCCCTTCGTCTGGTCCGACGGCACCTGCGAGCACTGCCGGGAGGGGCTGCAGACCTCCTGCCCGCACGGCGGGTTCTGGGGCGAGGTCGGCTCCGACGGCGGCCAGGGCGAGGCCGTCCGGGTGCCGTACGCCGACGGGACCCTCGTACGGCTGCCCCGGGACGCAGCCACCGACGAGGCGCTGATCCCCGCCCTGCTGGCGCTGTCCGACGTGCTGAGCACCGGGCATCACGCCGCCGTCTCGGCGCGGGTCCGGCCCGGCGCCACCGTCGCGGTCGTCGGGGACGGCGCCGTCGGCCTGTGCGGGGTGCTGGCCGCCCGCCGCCTCGGCGCCGACCGGATCATCACGCTCGGCCGCCACCGCGCCCGCACCGACATCGCCCGCTCCTTCGGCGCCACCGACGTCGTCGCGGAACGGGGCGAGGCGGCGATCGAGGCGATCCGCGAACTGACCGGCGGCCAGGGCGCCCACGCCGTGCTGGAAGCCGTCGGCACCGAGGAATCGATGCGCACCGCCCTCTCCATCGCCCGCGACGGCGGCGCCGTGGGCTATGTCGGCGTGCCCCACGGCGGCAGCGCGGGAGTGGACATCAGCCAGATGTTCAACCGCAACATCGCGCTGGCCGGCGGCGTCGCCCCGGCCCGCGCCTACATACCCGAGCTGCTCACCGACGTCCTGGCGGGCGTCATCGACCCCGCCCCGGTCTTCGACCGCACCGTCGGCCTCGACGGTGTACCGGACGGCTACCGCGCCATGGACGAGCGGTCGGCGCTGAAGGTCCGCATCGCCTTCTGATGGCCGCCTTCTGACGGCCGCCTGCCGACGGCCGCCTGCCGACGGCCGCCTGCCGACGGCCGTCTGCTTCGACGCGATGCCCCGCGCCGCCCGCCATACGTACGGGCGGCACGGGGCCGTGTCACCGGCGCACCCCTAGCCGTGCAGCAGCCGTTCCGCCAGGTCGCGGTAGTCCCGCATCGCCAGCCGCAGCTGCTCGGTGTCGGTCTCGTTCGCCGGGCCGCGCTCCTCGTCGTCCTCCCAGGACATCCGCAGGCTGCGGCGGCGCCGGGTCACGGCCTCGCCGAACCGCGCGGCGATCTCCTCCAGCGCCCGGTCGGCCTCCTCCACGGCCGCCCTGGGCCGGTCCACGAACCCGGCCGCCACCTGCCGCATCCGCTCCTCCCACCGCTCGGTCTCCTCGTGCGGGAGCAGCGGGGCGACGGCTTCCGAGGACGCGCCCGCGGCCCCGGCGCCCTCCGACCCCGGCCAGGCGTCCGGCGCGGTGCCCTCCGTGGTGCGCGCCTCGCGCCCGCTGAGGTCCCCGGGCGCGGGCGCGCCGAGCCCGTCGTCCGGCATCCGCGCCATGCCCGGAGCGGGCTCGGACGTCCCGAGGTCGGACTCACCGCGCGCGGTCATGGACCGATCCCGCCCGGCCACACTCGGATCCCGCCCGGCCACCCCCGAATCCCGTCCGCCCATCTCCGGATCACGCCCCGCCATATCCGGCTCACGCCCCGCCATATCCGGCTCACGTCGAGCCATCCCCGGGTCACGTCCGGTCGTACCGAGATCACGTCGGGCCATATCTGGATCACGCCCCGCCATATCCGGCTCACGTCGGGCCATCTCCGGGTCGCGTCCGGTCGTACCGAGATCGCGTCGGGCCGTACCGAGATCACGTCGGGCCGTTGCCGGATCGCGTCCGGCCGCTCCCGGGTTGCGGCCCGTCTGACCCGGCTCACGCCCGATCGTGCCCGGATCGCGTCCCGGCGTGCCCATTCCCTCGGTACCGGGCCGCAGCCCCTCCGTACCGTGTTCTTCCCGCTGCTCGGTCTCCGGTGCCCACTCCTCGTCCGGCGGGCGGGCGTAGCGGCTGCTGGGGTACCGCTCGTCACCGGGTCCGTTTCTCCTGTCCGGCATGGTGTTCGTCCCTTCTCCGCAGAAGCTTCGCTGAGGCATCACTGAGGCATCGCCGAGACATCGCTGAGGCGTCGCCGGGGCGGCCCCGGTCAGGCCGCGCGATGCCGGCCGGTCGCCGACGCACCGCTGCCGGCGCCGGTCAGGTCGTCGAACAGTTCGTGCGCCCCGACCAGGGCCGACCGCATCTCCTCGGTCCCGGCGCCCGGTGCGGCACTCGTCCCGGCGGCATGGGCCATCCGGTGGACCCGGCGGTAGCCGTCGACGTGGTCGGCGTGGTGCACGGACAGCGCGGCCAGCTGCTCGTCGTACCGTCCGCCGTCGGGGTAGCCGCGTACCGTGGCGACCTCCCCGAGCAGCCGGTCCGCCTCGGCCACCGCCTGCCGCGGGGACTCCACGAAATGTTCCTGGACGCTCGTCCAGCGGGCCGTGTACCGGTCCCGCTCGGCACGGGCGAGGGGCCGCTCGCGCAGATCGCCGTGGCGTTCGACGCGCTCGTTCAGCTCGCGTTCGGTGGCCCGGGTGTCCCCGTCGTGGGCGGCCAGGGTCCGCTCGTACTCGGGACCGAACCGCCGCTTCAGACCGGGTCCGGCGCCGCTGCGGTGGCCGATCAGCACCGTCACCAGCGCGGCGACGACCACGAGCGCCACGATCACGGCCAACAAGATGATCAAGCCTGTGGACATGGCTGCCTTCCGCTCGGATCGCGGACCGGTCCGGCGGACCGGTCCTTCCTTGCGGGTCACCCGGAACGCCGCGCACAAACGGCGCGCGGGCACACACCGGGCCGCCGGGCCCGGAAAACCGCTCGGACCGGTCCGGGCCCGCGTCCCACAATGGCCCGCATGACGATGTGGACGATCACCGCCGAGGCGCCCGGCTCCCCGGTCGCCGCCGCGCTGTGGCGGGCGTACTACACCGAGGTCAGCGACCGCTGGTACCTGCGGTACGAAGGCCACCGCACCGATCCGGCGGAGCTGGAACAGGAGATCGCGGCCGCCACGGGCGCCGAACTCGCCCCGCCGAGCGGGCGGTTGCTGGTGGGACGGTACGACGGGACACCGGCCGGCAGCGCGGGCGTACGGCTGCTCGATCCCGAAACCGCCGAGCTGACCCGGGTGTTCGTGGCGGAGGGCAGGCGCGGCAAGGGCGGGGCGGCACTGCTGGTGGCCGCCGCCGAGGACGCCGCCCGCGCGCTCGGCGCCCGCCGGCTCGTCCTCGACACCCGCGGCGACCTGGTCGAGGCCCGCGCCCTGTACGCCCGCCTCGGCTACACCGAGACCGGACCCCACAACGCCGACCGGTACGCCGAGCACTGGTTCCGCAAGGAGCTGGCGCCGGTCAACTGAGCCTGGTCTCAGGGGCGTTGTGCGGGTGCTCGGTCACGGTGTGCGGGCGTTCCCGTTCGGCGCCGCACAGTTCCGCGGACAGTTCCTTGACCAGTTTCACCAGGTCGGTGGAGCGGCCGGGCTGCCACCAGTCGCCGAGCAGTTCGGCCAGCGACTCCTCGCGGGCCACGGCGAGCCGTTCGGCGGCCTCCCGCCCGGTCGCGGTCAAGTACAGGTCCAGGCCCCGGCGTTCGGCCAGCCGCCGCTCCTCGACCTGGCGGGCGGCGGCCATGACGGCCTCCAGCGGGACGGGGCTGCGCTCGGCGAGCACCCCGGGCTCCACGGAGCCGTTGCGGCGGATCCGCAGCAGCAGCCAACTGGCCGCGGGCAGCAGGTCGTACCCGGCCCGCTCGGTGATGTCCCGGTAGATCTCGCGGCGCCCCTCGCGGGTGCCGAGCACCGACAGGGCGCGGCACACCTCGTCGTAGGAGGAGCGCTCGACCGGGTTGGGCGCGAGGGTCTCGGAGGCGTCCGGCGCGGTGACCGAGCCGCGCAGCGGGTCCTCCTTGAGCAGCCAGGCCAGCAGGAAGCCGAGGAGGGCGACGGGAGCGGCGTAGAGGAAGACATCGGTGATGGACGACGCGTAGGCGTGCAGGGCGGCGGGGCGCAGGGCGGGCGGCAGGGTCGCGATGCCGCGCGGATCGGCCTTGAGGGTGTCCGGGTTCACGCCGGGCGGCAGATGGACGCCCGCGAAGGCGGCGGTGAGCTTGTCGGCGAGGCGGCTCGCGAAGACGGTGCCGAAGATGGCGACGCCGAAGGAGGCCCCGATGGAGCGGAAGAAGGTGGCCCCGGAGGTGGCGACGCCCAGATCCTCGTACGAGACGGCGTTCTGCACGATCAGCACCAGGACCTGCATGACCAGGCCGAGACCGAGGCCGAAGACGAAGAAGTAGGTGCTCATCTCGGCGGTGGAGCTGGTCTCGTCCAGGCGGTGCAGCAGGAGCAGTCCGATGGCGGTGACGGCGGTGCCGGTGACCGGGAAGACCTTCCAGCGGCCGGTGCGGCTGACGATCTGCCCGGAGACGGTGGAGGACAGCAGCAGCCCGAAGACCATCGGCAGCATGTACACCCCGGACATGGTCGGGGAGACGCCGTGCACGACCTGGAGGAAGGTCGGCAGGTAGGTCATCGCGCCGAACATGGCGAAGCCGACGATGAAGCTGATGACGGCGGCGAGGGTGAAGGTGCGGATGCGGAACAGCCCCAGCGGGAGCACCGGTTCGGCGGCCCGGCGCTCCACGGCCACGAACGCGACCGCGAGCAGCACGCCGACCACCGCGAGCGAGATGATCTGCGGCGAGCCCCAGGCCCAGGTGGTGCCGCCGAGTGAGGCCACCAGGACCAGGCAGGTGGCGACGCAGGCGATCAGGAAGGTGCCGAGGTAGTCGATGACATGGCGGGCGCTGCGCACCGGTATGTGCAGGGCGGCGGCGATCACGGCGAGCGCCACGACGCCGATGGGCAGATTGACGTAGAACACCCAGCGCCAGCTCAGATGCTCGGTGAACAGCCCGCCCAGCAGCGGTCCGAGCACGCTGGTCGCGCCGAACACGGCGCCGAACAGGCCCTGGTAGCGGCCCCGGTCGCGGGGCGGCACGATGTCGCCGACGATCGCCATCGACAGCACCATCAGGCCGCCGCCGCCCAGGCCCTGGAGCGCCCGGAAGCCGATCAGCTGGGGCATGTTCTGCGCCATGCCGCACAGCGCCGAGCCGATCAGGAAGATCACGATGGCGGTCTGGAACAGCTTCTTGCGCCCGTACTGGTCGCCGAGCTTGCCCCACAGCGGGGTGGCGGCGGTCGAGGCCAGCAGATAGGCGGTGACCACCCAGGACAGGTGTTCGAGGCCGCCGAGGTCGCTGACGATGGTGGGCAGCGCGGTCGACACGATGGTCTGGTCGAGCGCGGCGAGCAGCAGCCCGAGGAGCAGCGCCCCGATCGAGACGAACACGCCGCGCGCCACGGGTTCCTCCCCGCTCACGTCCTTCGCCGCACCGTGCGTGTCCAGGGCCATGGAGACCTCCCGGGGCTGGGGGCTGGGATGCGCCCCTTCCATCCTGGGCGGTGTCACGGTTTATGGCCTGTCGAGTCCTGCGGTTGTGGAGGGAATGGGCATACCCTGTGTGGCTTCGGGGGTTCCAGGGGAGGGGACGAACGTGACCGGGGAGAAGGGCACGGCCTGCCCGGAGTGCGGCATACCGAGGGACGCGGCGGGCGCCCCGTCCTGCGACTGCGCCGAGCGCACGGCCGAGGCACTGCGCCGGACCCGTACGGCACAGGCGGCAGCGGCGGAGGACTTCGACCCACTGCGGATACGGCCCTACGTGGATGTGGGCCCCGGGGACGACGAGGATCCGCCACCCGCTCTCCCACCCGCCGAGGCCACCGAGGCCGTCGAGGCCATAGAGACCACGATGCCGCTGCGCCCGGTGGCCGGGCCTGCCGCTGTACGGCTCTTCGCACAGCCCCCCGGCGAGCCCGGCCCGCCGTCCGCGTCCGCCGGGACACCCGGGGAGCCGGTCCGGCGCCGGCGGTTCCGCCGTACCGCCTTGCTCGCCGCGGCGGGCGCGGGTGCGGCGGTCCTCGCGGCGGCCGGTGTCGCGCTGTTCTCGTACCACACGCCGTCCCGCGACGACGCGGCCCCGGAGGTCAGGGAGAGCGTCCCGGACGTGCCGCCGCCGGCCACCGCGACCCCCTCGGCGCACGACACCTCCGCCCCGTCCCGCTCGACGGCACGCTCGGTACCCGCGCCCCCGCCGAGCCCCTCGCCCACTCCGACACGGTCATCGTCGCCGCCCCCGTCCCCGAAACCGACCCCGAGCCGGGCGCCGTCCCGGGCCCCCTCCCCCACCGCCTCCGCGCCGGGCGCCCCGGCGAGCACGGCGGTCCTGGAACGCGGCGACTCCGGACCGCAGGTCGTCGAACTGGAGTACCGGCTGTGGGAGTTGAACCTGTACGACGGTGAAGCGAACGGCGTCTACACGCACCCCGTGGAGAACGCCGTCAGCACGTATCAACTCGCCCGCGGCATCCAGGGCGACCCCCTCGGGGTGTACGGGCCGCAGACCCGGGCGAGCCTGGAGTCGGAGACGTCGGACCCGTAGGGGCCGTAGGGACCCGTAGGGGCCGTAGGGACCCGCAAGGGCCGACAGGCGTTGCCGTCGGCCCCCGCACGGCCCGGAACCCGTAGCCGTCAGCCGATGTCGATGTGCAGCCTGATCCCGGCGCCCGGCAGGGCCTCCACCCGTACCCGGGTCAGATCGGGCACCACGACGTCGGGGCCATGGGCGGCCGCCCGGGGCCCCACCCCCACCACGACCATCCCCGCCGCACGGCCCGCCTCGATCCCCGCGCCGGAGTCCTCGAAGACGACGCACTCGGCCGGGGCGACGCCCAGTTCGGCGGCGCCCTTGAGGAAGCCCTCGGGGTCCGGCTTGCTCGCGCCGACCGATTCGGCGGTGACCCGGACCTCGGGCAGCGGGAGCCCCGCCGCGTTCATCCGGGCGGTGGACAGGCCGACGTCCGCCGAGGTCACCAGGGCATGCGGCAGATCACGCAGCGCGGCGAGGAAGACGGCGGCCCCGGCGATCTCGATCACGCCGTCCATGTCCGCGGTCTCCTCGGCGAGCATCCGCGCGTTCTCCGCGAGGTTCTGCTCCACGGGCCGCCGGGGCAGCAGCGCGGCCATCGTGGCGTGCCCCTGGCGGCCGTGGACGACCTTCATCACGGCGTCGCCGTCCAGCCCGTGCCGCCCCGCCCAGCGCCGCCAGACGCGTTCGACCACGGCATCCGAGTTGACGAGGGTGCCGTCCATGTCGAGCAGCAGGGCACCGGCGTCGAGGACGGTGGGGGCGGGCGTGGGGGTGGCCGTCATCGGCAGTTGCTCCAGGAACGAGAGGCCCCCGCACGGACGCGGCGGGGAGGGACAAGGCGGCCCCGCCCGCCGGTCAGGGAAAACGGGCGGGAGCCACTTTGTTTTCCTACGGTACAAAACCCGGCGGCATTCCCGCCACCGCCCCCGCGATGATTCACCTGACGTTCAGCTCAGCCCGCGACCGCCTCGTACAGGCTCCAGGCGCCGAGACCCACCATGAGCAGCGCCGCGATCTGCGTGATCAGCCGCAGCGGAACCTTCTTCATCAGGGCCTTTCCGCCCACGATGCCGAGCCCGGCGACGGCCCACAGACCGAGCACCGCGCCGAGGCCGACGGAGATCGGGTCGTCGTAGCGGGCGGCGAGGTTGGCGGTCATGATCTGGGTGAGATCGCCGAACTCGGCGACCAGGATGAGCATGAAGCCCGTACCCGCGACCTTCCAGAAGGACTGGTCGGCGGGCTTCTTGATCTCCTCCTCGCCCTCCTCCTTGTGCAGCAGCAGCATCGCGGCGCCACCGAGGAAGAGCAGGCCGGTGATGGCGTGCACGAGCCGCTGGGGCAGCAGGGTGAGCACGCTGCCCGCGGCCACCGCGAGCACGACATGCACCAGGAAGGCCGCGGCGACGCCCGCGAAGACATAACTGGCGCGGTAGCGGGTGCCGAGCACAAGACCGGCGAGCGCGGTCTTGTCCGGCAGTTCGGCGAGGAAGATGACGCCGAAGACGAGCGCCGTCACGGTGATGCTGATCAAGGGTCCTCAATCGGTCGGGGCCACCCCACCGAGAGTGCGATACATCTTCCGACGACACCTCGGCACGGCAGCACACTCGGCGCCCGCACCTTCTCGCGCGGACGTGCACTGCTTTGCCGAAGGTCTCGCTGGCGGTACCGAGGGTCCGCCTCCGGGCGCCGGCTCAGGCTCGCTGAGCAGTATGTCGACGGTCCGGCGAAGAGCTACTCCCCTTCTGCGCTCCCCATGATACGGGACGGCAAAGTCCACCCCTCAACCTTGCATTGACATGCGCATGTCACTAGCTTCTTACCGGGCGCTCACCCTCCGGTCACTCCTCGTCGCGAGCATTCCCTGACTCGTGGCCCAAAACCCCACCCCCACAAGGGAGTTCAGCAATGCCCAAGTTCTACGCGCGTCGACGTCTCAGCGTACTCGCCGGCCTCACCGGCCTGGTCGCCACCGCCGCGCTGTTCAACTCCCCCGCCGCCTCCGCGGCCCTGCCGACGCCGATCGCCGGGTCCACCGCCCGCAGCTACCTCTCCCAGCTCACCGTCGCCGCCGAGGACCGCACCGGCTACAGCCGCGACAAGTTCCCGACGTGGATCACCATCGAGGGCAACTGCAACACCCGTGAGTACATCATCAAGCGGGACGGCACGAACGTCGTCACCAACTCCGCCTGCACCGCCACCAGCGGCAGCTGGTACTCGCCGTACGACGGCGCTACCTGGACCTCCGCCTCCGACGTGGACATCGACCACCTGGTGCCGCTGGCCGAGGCCTGGGACTCCGGCGCGAGCAAGTGGACCACCGCCCAGCGCCAGGCGTTCGCCAACGACGTCACCCGCCCCCAGCTCCTCGCCGTCACGGACAACGTCAACCAGTCCAAGGGCGACCAGGACCCGGCCACCTGGATCCCGTCCCGCACCGCGTACGACTGCACGTACGTCCGCGCCTGGGTGCAGGTGAAGTACTACTACAACCTGTCCGTCGACCCGGCGGAGAAGACCGCGCTCCAGAACGACCTCTCGGGCTGCTGACCGAAGCCCCACGCGAGAGAGCCCGGCCGGATCGACTCCGGCCGGGCTCTTCGCCACCACAGCCGTACAGCCGTCCGTCACAGCCGTCACAGCCGTCACAGCCGTCACAGCCGTAAGGAGTCTCAGGAAGCGGGCTGCCTGCGCATCAGGAAGCCCGCCGCCGCGCCCGCCCCGAACAGCGCGGCCAGGGACACCCCGGTCGCCAGCCAGGTGGCGCCGAGCCAGCGCGCGCCGAAGTAGCCGAGGGCGACGCTGTAGGCGGCCCAGGACAGACCGGCGAGGGCGGACCAGGGCAGGAAGTCGCGGGCCCTGCGGTGGGCGGCGCCGGCACAGAAGGAGACGACCGAGCGCCCCGCGGGCGCGAAGCGGGCGAGGACGACGAGCGCGCCGCCACCCCGGGCCAGCGCGCCACCGAGACGTTCCTGCGCGGTGGTCAGCCGCCGGGAGCGGGCTATCGCGCGGTCCAGCCGCTCCCCGCCCCGCCAGGCCAGCCGGTAGGCCACCAGATCGCCGAGGACCGAGGCCGCCGCGGCCAGCAGGACCAGGGCCAGCAGGTCCGGCACCCCGTGCGGGACCCGGCCGGTCGCCGCGCTCGCCGCGCCCGAGCCCGCGGCCGCCGCCGTGCCCGCCGTGATGACGAGCACACCGCTCGGCAGCACCGGCAGGAACACGTCCAGCAGCACGGACAGGGACACCACGGCATAGATCCACGGCCCGGCCGCCAGCGACCCCACACTCTCGAACACGTCTTCTCCTGTTACTTCCCCCGATGACAGCCGTACAGCGTACGCCGAGGGTGTGACAGGAGGTGCGCGGGGGGCTACGGAACCGGTCGAACGGTACGGCGCCCCGCTCCGGCCGGGCCGGTGCGGGGCGCCGCGGGGACGACGCGGGAGCGTCCCGTCACGCGGCTATCGGGGCCTGCTCCGGAACGCGCTCGCCCTGCGCCGCCGCCCGCCGGGCGAAGAGCCGGTCGAGGCCGAAGGCGCCGGAGCCGGTGAAGACCAGCAGGAGGAAGGCCCAGCAGAACATGGCCGCGGGCTCACCGCCGTTCTGGATGGGCAGCAGCGCGTGCTGCTGGTGGATGTCGAAGTACGCGAACGCCATCGAGCCGGAGGCGATCAGCGCGGCACCGCGGGTACCGAGGCCGATGAGCACCAGGACGCCGGCGACCAGCTGGATCACGGCCGCGTACCAGCCGGGCCAGGTGCCGGTGGCCACGGTGCCGCCGTGGGTGCCCACGGCCCCGCCGAGGACGCCGAAGAGCGAGGCGGCGCCGTGCGCGGTGAAGAGCAGGCCGACGACGATGCGGAACAGCCCGAGGGCATAGGGCTGCGCGGAGTTGAGGCGAGCGGAAGGCATGGGAGGTTGACCCTCTCGGTGTCGGACGAGTCCGCCGGGGACAGGCGGATCGGTGGGGGTGGCGGTACCGAATGAGGGGTATAGGTTAGGCGTACCTAACCATTGCTTGCAAGTTCAAGTTCTGGCCACCGTTCCACTTCAGGTAAGAGCCCCGCCCCTGACCCGACAGCATGTAGGGTCGCAGGCGCCTTCTTGCGGGCGCCCGAAAATATGACCGAAACTGGCCCTGGCGACCGGATCGATCGCATGAAAGGCGCCACGAGGGACGCTACGGGCGTGGTGTTACGGGCGTTCTTCCGCTTCCGTAACAGCGCGTGGCACATGCCCGCGCACCTCCAGGCCGCCGAGCAGTTCGGCCGTGGCACGGGCGACGGCGGCCACGGCGGCGTCGAAGACCTCGCGGTTGTGGGCGGCGGGGGCGCGAAAGCCCGAGACCTTGCGCACGTATTGCAGCGCGGCGGCGTGGATGCCCTCCTCCGTGGCCTCGGTGGGCAGCACGGGCGGACGCAGCGTCTTGATACTCCGGCACATGCCTTCAGTCTCGCGCCGCGACCGGAGCGGCGAGAGGGGCGCGCGAGCGACAGAAGAAGAGCGGGAGCGACAAAAGAAGAGGGGCGCGGGAGAGACAGAAGAGTGAGGCGCGAGCGGCCCGGGAGGCGCGAGAAAAAATAAAGGCAAGGACGCCGTCACCGGACTCCTTGCCACTCTCAACGTATAGCGCATGGGGGGCCTTGCGGCAAGGCCCCCCTGATGCCGCAGAATCGCCCGTCTGACCCGAAAGCCGCCGAATCGGGGAGCCGAGAGCGCCCCTCCCCTCCTCTCGCCTCCCTTCCCCCTCTCGAACCGGAGCCTCCCCGTGTCCACCCCCACCAGCGCCTTCGACCTCCCCGACCGCCTGTCCGCCAAGGCCGCCCCGGAGCTGATCGCCACCGACGAAGCGCACTTCGCGGCGATCGCGCGCTGCCTGGAGCGGACCATCGCCGAGGTCTCCGACCAGCTCGACCAGGAGCGCCGGGCCCCCGGCGGACTGGGCCGGCAGGCGCTGGACCGGGACGCCGAGGTGCACCGGCTGACCACCCGCCTGCGCGCCCTGCGCCGCTTCGGCCTCGACCTCTGCCTCGGCCGCATGGTGAGCGCCGAGAACCCCGACGAGCCCGTCTACGTCGGCCGGCTCGGCCTGACCGACCACACCGGCCGCCGGCTGCTGCTGGACTGGCGCTCCCCGGCCGCGGAGCCCTTCTTCGGCGCCACCCACGGCAATCCGACGGGCCTGGCGAGCCGCCGCCGATACCGCTGGGCGGACGGCCGTGTCCGCGACTACTGGGACGAGGTGTTCGCCCAGGACGCGCTGGACGGGCATGCCGCGCTGGACGACCAGTCGGCGTTCATCGCGAGCCTGGGCGGCAATCGCTCGCCGCGGATGCGCGATGTGCTCGGCACCATCCAGGCCGACCAGGACGCCATCATCCGGGCCGGCTCGCGCGGCGCCCTCGTCGTGGACGGCGGCCCCGGCACCGGCAAGACGGTCGTCGCCCTGCACCGCTCCGCCTACCTTCTCCACTCCGACCCGCGGCTCGGCCACCGGCGCGGCGGAGTGCTGTTCGTCGGGCCGCACCGGCCGTATCTGGCGTACGTCTCCGATGTGCTGCCGAGCCTCGGCGAGGAGGGGGTGCAGACCTGCGTCCTGCGGGACCTCGTCGCCGAGGGCGCCACCGCGCGCACCGAGCCCGACGCCGAGGTGGCCCGGCTGAAGTCGTCCGCGCGGCTGGTGGGGGCGATCGAGCGGGCCGTACGGTTCTACGAGGAGCCGCCCACCGAGCCGCTGACGGTCACCACTCCCTGGGGCGAGCTCCAGCTGACCGTCTCCGACTGGGAGTCGGCGTTCGACTCGGCCGAGCCCGGCACCCCGCACAACGAGGCGCGGGCCCAGGTCTGGGACGAGCTCCTCACCATCCTGGCCGATCAGCACGAAGGCGCCCCCACCGAACTCCTGTGCAGATCACTGGCGGGCGACCGGGAGCTGCGCACGGCCTTCGACCGCGCCTGGCCCCTGCTGGAGGCGGCCGACCTCGTCGGCGACCTCTGGTCGGTACCGGCGTATCTGCGGCTGTGCGCCCCCTGGCTCAGCCCTGCGGAGGTACGACTGCTGCGGCGCGCGGACGCGCAGGAGTGGACGGTGTCCGACCTGCCGTTCCTGGACGCGGCACGGCAGCGGCTCGGCGATCCGAAGGCGGCGGTGCGCGAACGCCGGCGCAAGGCCGCGGTCGCCGCGGAACACGCGCGGATGGCCGGGGTCATCGACAACATGCTCCAGGCCGACCACGACGGCGAGGGCGCGGTGACAATGCTGCACGGACAGGATCTGCGGGACGCCCTGATCGACGAGACGGTGCTGCCCACCGCCGAACCAGACGCGCTCGCGGGGCCGTTCGCGCACATCGTGGTGGACGAGGCGCAGGAACTCACCGACGCGGAATGGCAGATGCTGCTGTCGCGGTGCCCGTCGCGCAGCTTCACCATCGTCGGCGACCGCGCGCAGGCCCGGCACGGCTTCACCGAGTCCTGGCAGGAGCGGCTCGCCCGAATCGGCTTCGGCCGGGTCGAGTTGGCCGGTCTGACCGTCAACTACCGTACGCCGAAGGAGATCATGGCGGAGGCCGAGCCGGTCGTACGGGCCGCGCTGCCGGACGCCAATGTGCCGACCTCGATCCGCGGCAACGGCCTGCCGGTGCGCCGCGGCTCGGCGGCCGATCTGACCGCGGTCCTCGACGAGTGGCTCGCCGCCCACCCCGAGGGCACCGTCTGCGTCATCGGCGACCCGGCCTTCCGCCCGTCGAGCCCCCGGGTCCGCTCGCTGTCCCCCGGCCTGTCGAAGGGCCTGGAGTTCGATCTGGTCGTCCTGGTGGATCCCGAGCGCTTCGGGGAGGGCGTGGCGGGCGCCGTGGACCGCTATGTGGCGATGACCAGGGCCACCCGGCAGCTGATCATCCTCACGAGCCCTGCCGCAGGACCCGCCCCTGCCGATGAACACCCGTTCGGATGAACCTCTCGGTCGACCTCGCAACCATAAATCGAACAGGCGTAGCATTGCGGCGTGGCTACGACCTATGAATTCCCCAGTGACCTCCTCGCCGGCCAGGAGGAGCTGCACCAGGTCAGGGCCGAGCTGTCGGCCCTGCTCAGGCGGCTGCCCTGGTCGGTCGAGCCGGTCGACGGCTTCAGCGACGACCACGGCTGGCGCAAGGCGGAGCGCCCCGCCTCCCCGGGCTGGACGGCGGACGAACAGGCCGAGGTGGAGAAGCTCCGCCGCCGCGAACACGAACTCGCGGTGTTCATCAGCACCCACCGCTTCTGGGCGGAGGTCGCGGCCGAACAGCGCATGCAGGCCCGCAGCCGCCTGAAGCACGTCCACGAGGAGCGGGCACCCGGGGCCCCCGAAAACTCGTAACGATCAATCTGGTCCAACCAGTTGACCACCACCCCCGGTGCCTCCACTCTGATCGCCATGGCTGAGGGACATATACCGGAGCGAGGCGGCCCACGACCGGCTCTCCAGCGTCCGGCGCGGACGGCCGGGACGCCGCCGCTGATCGTGGTCTTCGCGGCGTTGTGCGTCGTCGAACTCATCGGGGTGGCGACCGGGAAGCATGCCGTGGAGTGGGTCGCCAAACCCCTCCTGGCCCCGCTCCTGGCCGCCCACCTGTGGCGCCTGACCGGCACCCGGCACGCCTACGTCCTGACCGGACTGCTGCTCGCCGCCGCCGGGGACATCGCGCTGCTGATCCCCGGCACCCCGGCCTTCGGCATCGGCCTCGCCCTCTTCCTGGGCGCCCAGCTCTGCTGGATCACGGCCTTCCTGCGCGCGGGCGCCCTCGGCCATCTGCGCACCCGCCGCGCCGTCTGCGCCGCCTACCTCGCGGTCTGGGCCGTCGCCGTCGCCGCCCTCGCCCCCACCCTCGGCCCCGCCCTGGGCTCCGCCGTGGCCGTCTACGCCCTCGCCCTGCTCACCATGGCCCTGACCGCCCGCATCCTCGGCCCCAAGGCCCTCTGGGGCGGCCTGATCTTCGTCGCCTCCGACTCCCTGATCGGCCTCGGCGCCGCGGGCCTCGACTTCCCCGGCCGCTCCACCCTCTGCATGACCACCTACATCGCCGCCCTGGCCCTCCTGGTCACCGCCTTCACCACCCAGCCCCACCCCACCCGGGCCACGGCCTAGCCGCAACGCAAAGAGCCCCCGGCCACATTCGGCCGGGGGCTCTCCCCATCGGTGGGCGCGGACGGTTTCGAACCGCCGACATCCTGCTTGTAAGGCAGGCGCTCTACCACTGAGCTACGCACCCGTGTCCCGGGCGCTGCCCAGGTCGAGTCGACAGCCTACCTTGCCCGTGCCGGTGCACGGCAAACCCGAACGACGGGGCAGCGGGAGCGGGCCGGGGGTATCACCACGCCACCTCCGACAGGCCTTCGTGGCGTACAGGCCGACGCTCACCCTTGATTCGGACGGCTCGGTGCGCCGGGGCGCGAGCCGCATGCCCAACTACGGGCGGATTCGCGCAGCGCGCACCGCGTGATCGCCGACTCCGCCGACTCCGCCGACGGAAAGGTCACAGTGCGTACGGTGAACTGACGGGCCCGTGTGTTCGTCTGTACGGGGTGGGAGAATGGCACCACCCAGGGCGGACCACAGCACGGGAGAGGGATGTGACGGCGAGACCGGGCACGCCAGCGACACAGCCGTACCCACCGTCGTCCACCGCGAGGACCCGGCATGGGGCCAGCGCCGCGCTCCGCGACACCCTCACCCTGATGAGCCTGCCGGCGCTGGTCGCGCTCGCGCTGCCCGCAGCCTTCGCGGGCGGTGGCACCCGGCGCTGGTTCGGCGGCCGGGCGGAGAGCCAGCGGGCGCAGGCCCAGGAGGCGAAGGACGCGGCGGCGGCCGCGTTCTACGAACTGGACACCGCGCAACGGGATCTGCGGATCTCGATCGAGACCATCACGGCGGTCGACGACTCCCCCGCCGCCCGGCGTGCCGCCTCGGACTTCGAGGGCCTCGGCCGGCGGATCGACGAGGTCAGTCAGCGGTACATCCAGGCGGTCGACGCCCATGACCTGGACCGGGCCGACCTGGAGGCTTCGGCGGCGACGCGGGCGCGCGCCGAGCTGACGGCGGCGCGGGACGAGCTGGTGCGGGTCAAGCAGGACCTGGAGCGCTTCGGCGGCTCGCTCGGTCCGCTGCTGGGTTCGGCCGAGACGCTGCTCGCCCGGGTGGCGCCCGCCGTGGAGCGGGCCCGTCAGGCGCTGCTGGCCGCGAGCAACGCGCTGGACGGCGTTCGGGAGCATGGGCTGCGCGCCGATGACCTCGCGGGCCGGCTGGCCGCGCTGGCGCCCGAGCTGACGAAGCTGAACCAGGGCGCGGGGCAGCACGGGGTGCAGCAGACGCTGGAGCGGGCCGAGCGGGTGCAGCGGGAGGCCGGGGCGCTCCTGGCGGAGGCCGAGGGGCTGCCGGAGAAGGCGGCCGAGATCGACCACCGGCTGGTCTCGCTGCGGACCCGTGCGCAGGCGCTGACCACGCGGGCGGGGCAGGTGGATCCGGTGCTCAGCGAGTTGCGGCGGCGGTTCGCGGCGGCGTGCTGGCAGGACCTCCAGCAGGTGCCGGCCCAGGCGGTGGAGAACGTGCGGCAGGCCGAGCGCAAGCTGGCCGAGGCGAAGGCGGCGCGGGACGCGCAGCGCTGGGCGGAGGCGACCTCGCTGCTGTCGACGGTGCGGGCGCTGCTGAACGCGACGGATGACGCGGTCTCGGCGGCCGGTGACCGGCTGGCGCGGCTGAACGCGGTGCAGAAGGATCCGCAGGCGGAGATCGAGCGGACGCGGTTCGCGATCCGGGACGCGCAGCGGCTGGCGATGACGGGGCGGGCGACGCCGGATCCGCGTCATGCCCGGCCGCTGGACGAGGCGGTGGCGCGGCTGGACCGGGCGGTCGCGGGTCTTGAGGGCGGCCGGCATCCGGACTACTGGCACTTTCTGACCGAGACGGACGCGGTGCGGCAGGCGGCGGCGCAGGTGGTGGCGCGGATCCGGGAGGAGCGCGGGGGCGTCGCGCGCTGAGGCGGCGGGTCGTCATGTTGCCGGGTGCCCCGGTTCGGGCGGATATTTATGAGAGCCACGTTCTGGGATGGATGGCCGCCGCCAGCGCCCGAGGGAGGCCGAGATGGCCACACACGCAGCGCATACGCACGACAAGCAGCGGATCCGGTTCGATCAGCATCTCCCCGTCGATCACCGGCTGAATCTGGTGTACCGGGTGGGTGCGGGGCTGATCGGCGCGTTCCTCGTCGTCTTCGGCATCCTGGGCCTGATCAACCACATCGGGTTCTTCGACATCGGCGGTGCGACGGTCGCCGGTCTGAACACGAACGGCACGCTCAGTGTGCTGTCGATCTGTATCGGCGCGCTGCTGCTGGTCGGCATGGTGATCGGGGGGAACGTCGCGTCCACGCTGAACATGGTGCTGGGCATCCTGTTCCTGCTGAACGGATTCCTGTTCCTGGCCCTGCTGGACACCCCGAACAACTTCCTGGCGTTCAGGATCCAGAACGTGCTGTTCAGCTTTGTGGTGGGGCTGCTGCTGATGACCTTCGGGATGTACGGCCGGGTCGGTCACGCGCTGCCGCACGACAATCCGTACTGGCGGGCCCGCCACCCCGAGGCCGCCCCGCACGACGCGGCCGGGGCGCGGGAAGCGCACGGCACGCGTGAGGTGCGGGAGGGCCCGGGGCGGCAGGACCGGCGCGGTCAGGTCCTGTAGGCGTAGTAGTACGCCGTCGGGTAGGACGCGACCAGGCTGGCCACCGACCTGTTGTAGGTGTTGGTGGAGTGGTACGTCACGTAGGGCACGCCGGAGGCGTCCCGGTAGGTGACGACCATGGAGTGGTCCTTGGACCCGTCCCGGTTGAAGTCCATCTGGATCACGTCACCGAGGTCCGCCTGGTACACGTTGGCGAGCGGGGTGACGCGCTTGGAGGACAGCGCGAACCAGGAGAACTCGTTGACGCCGACGAAGGAGTCGGACTGGATGTCGGCGGTGCCGAACCACTTGGTGTAGTCGTCGGTGTAGCCGGGGACGTGCTTCCAGCCGCCCGCCTTCAGCACCTGGCTGACGAAGTTGGTGCAGTCGCCGCCGGCGCCTTCGCCGTTGTAGTCCGGGTACGCGGTGTTGTAGTGGTTCCAGTACTTCTGCGCGTACGTGACCATCGCCTTGTAGTCGTACGTACCCCCGGTGAGCTTCTTGGGGTTCGCCGGTGCCGGGTAGCTGATGGCCGCGCGGGGCGCGGTCGGCGGGCCGTCGTCGGAGGAGGACGAGGGCGAGGGCGACGCCGAGGTGTTGTCCTTGGGCGCGGAGGGCGTTTCGACCTGGTTGACGGCGAGGTAGCCGTCGTCGGTGTCCTTGATGCCCGTGAGCTGCCAGTCGCCGTGCCGGCCGGCCTGGAAGGTCAGCTCGTGGTGGGCCTGGAATCCCGTGGTCTTCGGGCCCTTGGCCGAGGTGGTGCCCGGCTTGTAGGTCAGCGACGTGGTCTCGGTGACGGCGACCTTGGCGCTGTGTCCGTGCACCTCGGTGGCGTCGAGCGTCACCGAGGTGGTGCCGGCGCTGTACTTCTCGCCCAGCTTGGCGAGGCGGTCCTTGCGGGCGCGCAGCTGGCCGAGGGCGGAGGACTGCTGGTGGCTCTGGCCGCCGGAGAGGCGGACGGAGCCGTGGAAGCCCTTGGTGTGCTGGGTGCGGGCGCTGGTGGAGCCGTCCACCAGCGCCTGGGTGCGGTCGGTGAAGACCGCGTCGGCGAGCTTCTGGAAGGTCGCCTTGGTGGACGCGTCCACGGTCGGGTCGTTGGTGACCGCCGCGCCCGCGCTCCAGTTGGGTATGAGCGCCACGCCGGCGACCACGGCGGCGGCGGAGGCCCCGACGATGGTGGTGCGACGCCCCTTACGGCTGAGTCTTCTTGACTTCAATGATGTTCCCCTCTATGCCGGTACACCTACCGGGAGGGGGCATCTTCGCATGGCTTCCGGGGCGCGTGTGAAGGGGGTTGCACAAGTGGAACCTGGCCTGCGTTTACGTCATTTGACGACGGTGGACCAGTCCGGGGACTGGGCGGGGTCGAGGCTGCGCAGCGCGGCCAGTGTCGAGGGCTTCTGGACGTCCATCCAGTCGGCGAGTTCCTTGAAGGACACGCACTTGACGCCCTTCTTGGTGCAGATCTTCGGGATGATCTGGTCGATGGACTTCATGTAGATGCTGCCGTTCCAGTGCTCGAAGTGGTTGCCGATGAACAGCGGTGCGCGGCTGCCGTAGTAGACGCGGTTGAAGCCGGCCATGTAGGAGTCGACCGTCTGCTGTTCCCACTGGGCGTACTTGGCCGGGTCGCCGTCCGTCTCGCCGTTGGACTGGTTGTAGAGGAAGTTGAAGTCCATGGACAGGCCCTGGAACTTGCCGTTCTCGTACGGGAGCATCTGGAGCGGGAAGTCCCAGACGCCGTCCTTCTTGGCGGGCCATATCTGGAAGTCGCCCGGGGAGCTGGCGTCGTAGCGCCAGCCGTAGCTCTTGATGGCCTTCAGCAGGTTGGGCTGGCCCTCCAGGCAGGGCGCGCGGCCGCCGGTGACCTCCTGCTTGAAGTCGAAGGGCAGGGGCGGGATGTCGGTGTATCCGGTGTTTGTCTTCCAGTTCTCCACGAAGGAGTAGAACTGGTCGATCTCGCTCTTCCACTGCTGGACGCTCCAGTCGCCGCCGCCCTTGGCGCCGCAGAAGTGGCCGTTGAAGTGGGTGCCGATGTCGTTGCCCTGCTCGTAGGCGAGGCGGAGCTGTTCCAGGGTGGTGCGGATGTGCTCGTCGGTGGGGTAGTCGATGGCGGCGTCGCCGGCCTCGTGCATCGGGCCGTGGTAGAGGTCCTTCTTGCTCTTGGGCAGCAGGTAGATGCCGGTGAGGAAGAAGGTCATATGGGCGTTGTACTCCTTGGCCATCTCCCGGTAGTGCGAGAAGAGATGGTCGTCGCCCTCCAGGGCGCCGTCCCAGGAGAAGACGACGAACTGGGGCGGCTTCTCACCGGGCTTGAGCGGTACGGGCTTCAGGGTGCCCTTCTGCGGTCCGGTGTCGGAGGTGGAGCCGTCGCCGAGGACATGGGTCTTGCCGTCCCAGGTGGCGGTCGGGGAGGGCGCGGGGCCGCCCGCTTTGCCGCCCTTGCCGGAGGCGGCGGTGGGCGTGGTGTCGTCGGGGCGGCTCAGGGCGAGGTAGCCGGCCACCAGGGAGGCCACGACGAGGAAGGCGGCGAGCGTGAAGATCTGCGGGCGGGTGGCGGCGGGGACGCGGCGGCGGCCGGGGGCGCGACGCCGGCCCCGGCCCGTCTGTGGCTTCTTGCGAGACATGCGCGGCTCAATCTCCGTGTGGTCGAGGGTTCGGGGCCCGGGCGGTCAGTCCAGGCCCATGGCGGCCGACCAGAGGGCGTAGGGCACGGTGTCCGGCGAGGTGCCCGCGAGGCCCTTCAGGGGTAGCGGTTCCAGGGACTTGGCCAGGTCCATGCGGTAGACGACGACCGCCGTGGACACGGAGTCGGCCGTGCCGGCGTACCAGGCGGCGGTGTTGCGGCCCGTGTCGTCCTCGTCGGTGGTGCCCTGGTCGGCGGTCCCGGCCTTGCCCGCCGCGTCCGGGGCGGTGACGCCCGGGTGGGCGGCGCGGAAGGAGTCGGTGAGCGCCTGGTCGACGTCCTTCGCGACGTCGGCGCCGACCGCGCGGGTGGGGCGCGGGGTGGCGAGGGCGACGGGGGCGCCGTTGCGGGTGATACGGCGCACCGAGTACGGCTCCGTGTGGGTGCCGTCGGCCGCGAAGGTGGCGTATCCGCTGGCCATCCGGATGGCGCTGGGCGTGGAGCTGCCCAGCGAGAGGGTGGGCACCTGGGGGCCGATGCTGGTGGACAGCAGTCCGGAGGCCTGGGCGGTCTGGCGGACCTGGCCGAGGCCGGTGTCCATGCCGAGCTGCATGAACGGGGTGTTGACCGATTTGGCGAGGGCCTCGCGCAGGGTGATCTTGCCGTACGACTTGTTGCCGTCGTTGTGTGCGGAGACCTTCTTGCCGCTGCGGTCCCAGTAGGGGCCCTCGGGGGTGGTGACGGGCACGGCGTCGTCGCCGTCGTAGACGCTGTCCGGGGTGACGGGGGTGGCGGGCCCGCCGCGGGTCTTGTGGACGCCGTGTTCGAGTCCGGCGGCGTAGACGAAGGGCAGGAAGGCGGTGCCGGCCGGGACGGTGGTCGCGTTGGACTCGTTGTAGCCCTGGGTGCGGTGGTCGGGGCCGCCGTAGACGGCGAGGATCCGGCCGTCGGTGGCGACGGAGGCGGCCCCGTAGTGGCCGTTCTTCGCGGCGTCGGGGTTGTCCTGCTTGGCCTTTTTGCGGGCCTTGGTGACGGCGTCGGTGAGCGCCTTCTCCCGCTTGCGGTCGAAGGTGGTGTAGATCTGGTAGCCGCCGAGGTCGAACTGCTGGTCGGTCAGGTGCGCGGACTTCTTGGCGTACTGGGAGGCCAGCTCCACCAGGTAGTCGCTCTGCTCGCCGGTGTTGTAGAGCGGGTTGGCCTTCAGCGGCTCGGGAAACGTCTTGTACTGGGCGCGCTGGGCCGGCGTCAGCTTGTGGATCTTGACCATGCGGTCGAGGATCCAGGACCAGCGTTCCACGGCCCGCTGGTGGTTGGCCTTGCTCAGGGTGGGGTCGTACAGGCCCGCGCCCTTGAGCAGTCCGGCGAGCATGGCCGCCTCGGACACGTTGAGCTTGCTGACGTCCTTGCCGTAGTAGGCCTGGGAGGCGCGCTGGATGCCGTAGGTGCCGCGGCCGAACCAGCTGGTGTTGAGATAACCCTCCAGGATCTTGTCCTTGCTCATCTTGTTGTCGAGCTTGAGCGAGATCATCGCCTCGGTGAACTTACGGCTGACGGTCTGGTTCTGGTTCAGATAGACGTTCTTCACATACTGCTGAGTAATAGTGGAACCGCCCTGGGTGTCCCCCTCTCCCACGGTGCGGAACAGGGCGCGGCTGATGCCCTTCACGGAAATTCCGGGGTCGGAGTAGAAGGTCTCGTTCTCCGCGGCGAGCACCGCCCAGCGGACGTCCGGCGGGATGTCCTTCAGGGGCATCGCCTGGCGCTGCACCCAGCCCGTACGGGCCATCGGGGTGCCGTCGGACCAGAAGTAGACGTTGTCCTGCTGGGTGGCGTACGAGTTCAGGTCGCTCGGTATGTCGGTGAGCGCGTAGGCGGTCACCAGGAAGGCGCTGAGCAGGCCGAAGGAGGCCAGGGTGCCGCCGAGCCACTGCCGCCAGGAGGGCATCCAGCGCCGCCAGCCGCTGCGGCCGGGGCGGGGATAGGCGGGCTTGAGGCGCCGTACGTAGGGCGCGAGCGGGCGCAGATACGGCGCGAGCCGGCGCGTCAGTGGCGCCGACAGGCCCAGTATTCGGGCCGTCACGCTCCCCGCACGCTCCCGTGTGGAGGGGCGCGCGCTGCGCCTGCGCTCGGCCCGTCCGCCGCTGGGCGGCGGCTCGGGCGGCGCGGGCACGCGCAGCTCCATCGTCTCGTCGGCCCTGAGAGCGTCCACTCTCAGATGCAGGGTCCGGTCGGCGTCGAGCGGCTGCTCGCCCCGGCCGGAACGGCCCTCCCCTTGCGACGCATCGGTCACTATGCGTCTCCCCTCCGCACTCGCTCTTGCTCGCGCGGTGAGCTGAGCGTCCTCGCAACGGCGTTCACAAGTTATCAGCGAAGTTTTCGATTCCTCCGCACGCGTACCGGGTGTATCCCAACACTCATCAAACATTGAGACGCCACGTTTGCCCCCACGGTTACGCTGTGCTCATGCCTCGCTATGAGTACCGCTGCCGGAGCTGCGGCGACACGTTCGAACTGAGCCGGCCGATGTCGGAGTCGGCGGCACCGGCGCAGTGTCCCGCCGGGCACGCGGACACGGTGAAGCTGCTGTCCACGGTCGCGGTGGGCGGCAGCTCATCGGCTCCGGCACCCAGTAGTGGTGGAGGGTGCTGCGGCGGAGGCTGCTGCGGGTAGTCCCCCAGGTGCTGCGCCGTGGTGGCTGATCGCGCGGTTCCCCGTGCCCCTTTCCGGGGCACTACTGCTTGGCCCCTCGCAGGAACTCCCGCAAGATCCGCTCCCCCGCCAGGACCCCCCGCTCCGGCAGGGCGCTGATCCCCGGCGCCAGCCACCCCGTGTCCGCCAGTTCGCCGTGGCCCGGCCGCCAGCCCCGGTCCGCGGCCAGCAGGAGGTCGGCGTCCAGCAGCGAGTCACCGGCGGCCAGGGTCAGCTCCGCGCCGGTGCGCCGGGCCACCTCCTGGACGGCGGCGCTCTTGGTGAGCGGCTTCGGTACGGCGTAGAGCTTGCGGCCCTGGAGGGAGACGGTCCAGCCGCGGCCCTCGGCCCAGGCGGTCAGCTCCTTCACCCAGTCCTCGGGCAGCAGCTCGCGCTCGACCACGAGATAGGCGAACAGGTCCTCGGCGACCCGCTGCTTGCGCAGCCACACCGGGTCGGCCGTCCGCGTCAGATGCTCCCGCACCTCGGCCAGCGGCGCGCACTCGTCGGCGAGCCGGGCCAGCACCCGGGCATGCCAGTCGGCGTCGGTGACGCCGTCGACCAGCAGCTGGCCGCCGTTGGCGCAGATCGCGAACGCGGGCTGCGGGCCCGGCAGATTGATGCGCTGGTACTGCTTGCGGGTCCGGGTCGTGGTCGGCACGAACACGGCCGCGTCCCCGAGATCGGTCAGCAACCGCGCCGCCGTCTCGGTCATGTACGACAGCGGTCTGCTCTCGTGCACCTCCACGCACAGCAGCCGGGGCGCGCGGGCGTCCGGCATGGTCAGCGCGAGGGCCGCCGAGGAGTAGATCAGCGTACGGTCGAGATCGCTCGCCACCAGCACCGGCATCAGACGTTCACGGCCTTTCCGTCGGCGCCGGTCGCCCCGCGCGTGTACTGGGGGTGGATCAATCCGACGCAGGTGTACGGCAGTTCGTCCACCTCCTCGACCGGCACCCCGCGCTGCCTGGCGAGCAGCCGGACATGGTCCAGGTCGGCGCCCGCGTCCCTGTGCGCGAGGATCTTCCAGGGCACCCGGCGCAGCAGCACCCGGGTGGTCTCGCCGACGCCCGGCTTGACGAGGTTGACGTCGTGGATGCCGTACTCCTCGCTGATCCGCTCGACGGCCCGCCAGCCCGCCCAGGTCGGTGTGCGGTCCTCGGCCAGCAGTTCCTTGACCGACTCCGCCACGCCCTCGGTGACCTCGGAAAAGCGTGCCTCGACGGCGTCGAGGAAGGCCACGGAGACATCGGCGCCGGCGAGTTCGCGGTAGAACTTCGCGCCGTGGAAGTCGTCCGGACCGACCAGGTCGGCGCGCAGGACCGTACGGGAGATCAGCCCGGAGACGGTCGAGTTGAGGCAGGCGGAGGGGATCAGGAAGTCCTCGCGGGTGCCGTAGGTGCGCACGCAGGAGCCCGGGTCGGCGAGTACGGCGATCTCCGGGTCGAAGCCGCTGACGCCCTCCGCCTTCTCGAACTCCTCGACGGCTCGGGCGAGTTCACGGGTGATGGCGCCCTTGCCCGTCCAGCCGTCCACGAACACGACGTCCCTGGGGTCGTGATGGGCGGCGAGCCAGCGCAGCGCGTTGGCGTCGATGCCCCGGCCGCGCACGATCGACACGGCGTAGTGCGGCAGTTCGAGGCCGTGCCGGAAGCGCGCCCAGCGGCGCATCAGCACCCCGACCGGGGTCCCGGCGCGGGCCAGTGAGACCAGCACCGGGCGCGGCGACCGTTCGGCGAGGACCGTCTCGGTGACCACGCCGACGGCGCGGGCGATCCGCGCGGCCGAGGTGTCGAGGGCCGCGTGGAACAGCTCCTGGTACTGCGCGCTGGGCTGGTACTCCACGGGCAGCGACTCGGCGTAGTGCGCCCCGCCGCTCTGGATGGCCTCCTCCCGCTCCTCGGTCGGCGCCTCCAGGGTGACGTCGGAGAGGTCCTGGAGCAGCCAGCCGACCTCCTCGGGCGGGTACGAGGAGAATGCGGGGCCGCGGAGGGGCTCGGGCAGCATGGCCGGCCTTTCGGGAGCGCCCGGGGGCGCGGGGACGTAGGAGGGGACGACCGCGAGCAGTACGTGCGGCACCTGCTCGGCGAGCCGCGCGAGCAGGCCGTCCGGCGCGTGCAGCGCGGGGGTGTCACCGGCCGAGTCGACCACGGCGACGACGGCGTCGAATCCGCCGCCCGCCACGTTGTAGGCGTACCGCTCCCCGGGCCCGTCGGCCGGGTCGTCGTGCGCCGGGAAGACGATACGGCTGCGGATCGCGTACCCCGGGTCGTCCACCGCGAGCACGGGCGAGCGCGTGGTGGTGGAGAACCGCACCTCGCCGTCCAGCGTCCGCTCCAGCTCCCCGGCGAGCCGCAGGGGGGCGTACATCAGCTCCTCGAAGCCGAGGACCAGGACGCTGCGGGCGTCGGCGGGCAGGGCGTCGGATATGCGGCCGGCCATCGCGGGGAGGGCGGCTTCGAGGCGGGCGCGGTGGCCGGGGGTGAAGCCGTGCCGGCCGCCGTCGGGGAGGCCGGCGGGCCAGCCGAGGTGCACGGTCCCCGGGGCGCGGGGCGCGGCCTGCCGCGGCTTTGCCGCACGGGCGCGACCGGCCGCCTCATGGCGGCCCACCAGCTCCTGCCCCTTCTCCAGCACGTCCGCCGGGAGAACCACCGTGCCCGAGACCGCGGCGACGAGATCCACCCGCGCCCCGATCTCCGCCGCGAACTCCTCCAGCCGCCGGACGTCCGCCGCCGAGCGCATGTCCACCAGCGCGACCACCACGTAACGCTCCCGCGGATAGCGGGCGTGCAGATCGCGGATCGTGTTCAGCACCGTGTTCCCGGTGGAGAACTCGTCGTCCACCAGCACCAGCGGCCCGCGACCGGCCAGCAGCGCGGGGTCCCCGGGCAGCAGCAGATGCGAGGTGGCGTGGGAGTGCGACTCCTCGAACCCGCCCGCGGGGGCCACCCCGGCGACCGGCCGGCGCGTGGAGTGCAGATACGGCGCGGTGCCGAGCCCGTCGGCCACCGCGTGCCCGAGTCCCGTCGCGGTCTCCGCGTACCCGAGGACGACCGCGCGGGCCGTCTCCTCGGGGCCGAGCAGCGCGTGCACCCTGTGGCCGAGCCGCACCCCGTGGCCGTACACCACCGAAGGTGTCTGCGGTACGTGCTTGCCGAGCACCTGGGAGACCAGCAGATGGGCCCGCTTGGGGTTGCGGCGCAGGGCGAGGCCCAGCATGGCCCGCAGCTCCTCGCCGCCCCGGCCGTCGTCGCCCTGGAGTCCGACCCCGAGTCGCTCGGCGACCCAGCTGCCGGACCAGACCCCGTCGTTCACTGCGTTGTTCATGCGTTCCTTGGATGCGTTTCCCGGTGCGGGAGAGATCAGTCGGGTATTCCGGCGGCGAGCAGTTCCACGAAGTTGACGTCCTCGTGCGCGACGCCGAACACCTCCGCGCGCAGCAGGGTCCGCTCGGCCCAGGCGCGGTGGGGTTTCACCTCGTTCATCTTGTTCGTGTAGGCGGACCTGAGGACACCCCCGCCGTCGCGTTCCGGCCGCAGGATGTCCTGGGCGTCGCTGTACTCCTCATGGCTGACCACGGACAGCGTGTGCACGGGCAGGACGTGGGAGGGGTGGATGCAGGTCTTGCCGAGCAGGCCGTTGGCCTGGTCGAGGGAGATCTCGCGCAGCAGCCCGTCCATGGCGTGCTCCAGCAGCTTCGCGCGCAGCTCGACGGCCTGCATCTCAAGGAAGGGGCTCTGCCTCAGCTGGGGCTTGAACATGCGCTCGGAGAGGCGGAAGTACTCCCACACCGGCCCGGTGACCGTGAACCCGGTGCCGTCGGCGCGGCCCAGCATGTTCACCACGTCGGCGATGACGGAGGCGACGACCTGGACGTCGTACGCGGTCATGTCGGGGGCGCGGCGCAGGCCGTAGGAGGAGCAGAAGTCGGTGACGCCGAGGCGCAGCGCGAGGACACGGTCGCGGTACTTGTCGACGGCGCGGAAGATGCCTTCCAGGGTCTCCACCCGCGACTCGCGGTAGAGCAGCTCCGGGGATTCCAGGACCGGCATGGCGAAGAGCCGGTGTCCGGCCTCGGCCTCGGTGGCGGTCAGGGCCTCCAGGAAGGGCAGGCCGCGCTCCCCGGTGAACTTGGGCAGCACGAATCCGGACAGCAGCCGCACGGACGGGCCGAGCCGGCGTACGAGGCCGGGGATCTGCTCGGGGGTGCGCACCCGGATGAACAGCAGCGGCGGCTCGGCGCCCGCCCGGGAGTCGAGGTCGGCGAACTGCCGGACCAGGTTCTCCTCACCGGCCGGCACCTCCGCGTCGCCGATGGAGTCCTCCAGGCACAGCACCATGGAGACCACACCGTTGCCCGCCTGCCGGAGGATGTCGTCGGCGAGCCGCGGCCGGGTGGCCGGGCTGTACAGCGTGGCGCCGAGGGCGGCGGCGAGCAGCCGGGCCGGGGAGTCGGCGGTGAACTCGCACGGCTCCCGGTGGAAGAGGCGCTGCCGGGCCTCGGGGGCGATGTGCCCGAAATGACGCATAGGACTCCCCCAAGAGTCGCAACCCGGGATTGAGGATTCGGTAAAGGGTGGCCGGTAATAGTACGTAGGGTGACCTGTCCGAGGTTCCCTCCTGGCGTGAATTTCCGGTAACTCCACTGTGTCGGTCACCGGCACCCCCCGCATTGTCGTGGCCAGGACCGAGAGGGCAGGATGACGGCATGACGCACGCGATGCTGAAGGGGTCGAACGTCCCGCTGGAGGCCACCACGGTGCGCGCCGTGCTGCGCTGGACGCCGGGGACGTCGGTCCCGGACGTGGACGCCTCGGCGCTGCTGCTGGGTCCCGGCGGCCGTGTGCGCTCGGACGAGGACTTCGTCTTCTACAACCAGCCCCGGCATCCCTCGGGGAAGGTGTGGCGGCTGGGCAAGAAGCGGGTCGCCGAGGGGCTGACCGACACCATCCAGGCGGAGCTGACGGGGGTCGAGCCGGAGATCGGGCGGATCCTGCTGGTCGCGTCCGCGGACGGGGTCACCTTCGACCGGGTCCCGAACCTGAGCATCACCTTGTACGACGCCGCCGTCGCCGACGCCGAGCCGTGGGCGGTGTTCGAGATCAAGCCGGAGACCGGCGCGGAGACGGCGATGATCTGCGGCGAGCTGTACCGCCGCGGGGAGAGCTGGAAGTTCCGGGCGCTGGGCGAGGGCTATTCCAACGGCCTCAAGGGCCTGGCCACGGATTTCGGCATCTCGGTGGACGAGTCGGAGGAGCAGGCGCCGCCCGCGGAGCCCGCGGTGGACGAGGGCGTCACGGTCTCCCAGCCGCTGCCCCCGGAGCAGCCGACGTCGGCGGTGCCGCCGCAGCCGGGATACGCGTTCCCCCCGCCGGCCCCGGCACCGTCGTACGGCTATCCGGGGCCCGTACCCGCGCCCTTCGCCCCGGACCCGAACTTCCGGCTGCCGCCGCAGGGACCGCAGTTCATCGGGCGGTAGCGGCCGGTGGCGGGAACTAGACCTTCGTCTTGTAGCCCCGGCCCCACTGGAGCCCCCATCCGTACAGCCGGTCCAGTTCGGCCTGGAAGCCGTAGACGAACTTGACCTCGCGGCGGACCATCAGCTCGCCCTTGACGTTCTCGATGAGCAGGACGGCGCAGGAGCGGGCCTGGGGGTGCCGTTCGTCCAGGCTGATCTCCAGGCGGGGGCCGCTGCTGGGGTACAGGGTGACGATGGCGTGGGTGCGGTCGAACGCCGGGGTCTGGTCGTAGATGTAGACGAAGACCAGGATCCGTTTGATGGACTCGCGGTGGTCGAGGTTGATGTACATCGTCTCGCCGGAGCCCGAGCCGAACCGGTCGTCACCGCTGATCTTGATGTACGGCACCGCGTTGATGTCGCCCAGGTAGTCGCCCAGCGGCTGTACGACGCCCTTGGTGCCGTCGGTCAGTTCGTACAGGCAGCCCAGGTCGAGGTCGACGTCGACCATGCTCTGGCCATGGCCCTGGATCTCCGGCGGTTTCAGGGCCTTGAGGGGGTGCCGCAGCAGGCTGGGGCGCTGTGCGCCGAAGTCGGAGGTGCGCATCCGCCAGGTGAGGTTGACGCGCAGATGCCCGGTGGCCGCGCCCTGCTTGGTGAGGGACGCCGACTGGCGCCGCTTGGTGAGCTCGATGGCGTTGGTGGCGTTGCCGGAGTCGAAGTCGACCGCGCGTGCGCCCAGCAGTCCGTCGAAGAAGCCCATGTCCCGCCCCCAGGTCGTCGTCCGCATGCGTTCGGGGCGGCCGGCCGTGCCCGCCGCCCCGAACAGAGCGTTCCTCATGGATCAGGGTGTCACACCCCGGAGGAGACCTCGGCCTTCTCCCCGCCGCCGCCCCCGGCCGCTTCGAGGGCCCGGTTGCGGCGTACGGAGGACCAGAAGGACAGGGCGATCAGGACGACGCCGACGAGGCCGGTGATGACCTCGTTGATCTCGTACTGGATGGTGACCATCAGGATGATGGCCAGGGCGCCGATCGCGTAGTGGGCGCCGTGCTCCAGGTAGACGTAGTCGTCGAGGGTGCCCTGGCGGACCAGGTAGACGGTGAGCGAACGGACGTACATCGCGCCGATGCCGAGGCCGAGGGCCATCATCACGATGTCGTTGGTGATGGCGAAGGCGCCGATCACACCGTCGAAGGAGAAGGACGCGTCCAGGACCTCCAGGTAGAGGAACATGAAGAACGCGGCCTGGCCGGCCAGCAGGACGGCCGACTTCTTCTTGCCGGTGCGGGCGGCCTCTTCCTCCTCCTCGTGCTCACGCTCCTCCTCTTCCTCCAGGCGTTCCTCGAAGAAGCCGGAGAGACCGCCGACGATCATGTAGGTGATCAGTCCGGCGATGCCGGAGATCAGGACCGTCTGCGCCTTGTCGATGTGCGCGCCGCCGTGCTGGTGGGCGTGGGTGGCGAAGGTGAAGGAGGTGACCAGCAGGATGATCAGGGCGATGCAGACCGACAGCATGTCGACCTTGCCGAGCTTGGCCAGCGGCCGCTCGATCCACTGCAGCCACTTTATGTCCCGGTCCTCGAAGATGAAGTCCAGGAAGATCATCAGCAGGAACATGCCGCCGAAGGCCGCAATCGCCGGGTGGGCGTCGGTGACCAGCTGCTGGTAGCGGTCCTTGTCGGCGAAGGCGAGGTGCACCGCGTCGATCGGGTTGAGCTTGGCGGTGATGGCCACGATGACGACGGGGAAGACCAGCCGCATGCCGAAGACGGCGATGAGGACGCCCACCGTGAGGAAGATCTTCTGCCAGAAGGCGTTCATCTTCTTCAGGATTCCGGCGTTGACCACCGCGTTGTCGAAGGACAGCGAGATCTCCAGGACGGCGAGGATCGCCACCACCCCGAAGGCCTCCCACCCCCCGTAGAAGACGGCGGCGACCAAGCCGAGCGCGGTGACCGCGAACGACCAGCCGAAGGTTTTCAGTAGCACTGGTTACCCCATCGTGTTGTGGGGGCGCCTCCCCTGAGGGTCTCCCCCGCGCCGAGCACGGCTTTACGAAACGTTGACCCCAAAGTCTAGAGCGATGCCGCGCAGTCCCGACGCGTACCCCTGGCCAACCGCCCGGAATTTCCATTCGCCCTGGTAGCGGTACAGCTCGCCGAAGATCATGGCGGTTTCGGTGGAGGCGTCCTCGCTGAGGTCGTACCGGGCGAGTTCTTGACCGTCCGACTGGTTGACCACCCGGATGAACGCGTTCGAGACCTGTCCGAAGGTCTGTCCGCGCTCGTCGGCCATATGGATGGAGACCGGGAAGATGATCTTCTCGCACTGGGGCGGGACCTTGCCGAGGTCCACCAGGATCGACTCGTCGTCGCCCTCGCCCTCACCCGTGAGGTTGTCACCGGTGTGCTCGACCGAACCGTCCGGGCTCTTGAGCTGGTTGTAGAAGACGAACCACTCGTCGCCCATCACCCGGTTGTTGGCGCCGCACAGCAGCGCGCTGGCGTCCAGGTCGAAGGGGGCGCCGGTGGTGGAGCGCGCGTCCCAGCCGAGCCCGATCAGGACGTTGGTGAGGTTCGGTGCGGCCTTGGAGAGGGAGACATTGCCTCCCTTGGCGAGCGTCACGCCCATGATTGCTGGTCCTCCCCTGACAGTGCTTTCTGTTTCCTGCGCGTCCGGCGCCGGCCGTAAACGGCGCGGCGCCGGACGGTGTCCCAGCTCCCGGACGTCAGACGTTGACGCCGAAGTCCTGGGCGATGCCGCGCAGTCCGGACGCGTAGCCCTGGCCGATGGCGCGGAACTTCCACTCCGCGCCGTTGCGGTACAGCTCGCCGAAGACCATGGCGGTCTCGGTGGAGGCGTCCTCGCTGAGGTCGTAGCGGGCGATCTCGGCCTCGCCGGCCTGGTTGACGACGCGGATGAACGCGTTGCGCACCTGGCCGAAGGACTGCTGGCGGTTCTCGGCGTCGTAGATCGACACCGGGAAGACGATCTTGTCCACGTCGGCGGGCACGCCGGCGAGGTTGATCTTGATCTGTTCGTCGTCGCCCTCGCCCTCACCGGTGATGTTGTCGCCGGTGTGCTCCACGGAGCCGTCGGGGCTCTTCAGGTTGTTGAAGAAGACGAAGTGCTGGTCGCTGATGACCTTGCCGGAGTTGTTCAGCAGCAGCGCGCTCGCGTCGAGGTCGAAGTCGGTGCCGGTCGTGGTGCGCACGTCCCAGCCCAGTCCGACGATGACGGCGGTCAGGCCCGGGGCCTCCTTGGTCAGCGAGACGTTGCCGCCCTTGCTGAGGCTGACTCCCACGAGTCCTCCATGTGGTGTCGAGGGGCGGGGAGCCCCGTCGTGCTTCGGATATGGGATCAACGAGCCGATCCTAGTGACGAGTTCCCGCCCCCCGCAGACCCTGGACCCGAAGGTTCCCAGGTTCGGCCGACCGGCCGACTAGAGGGTGTCGAGCGCCTTCACGTACTCGTTCAGGTCGCGCGCGTCCGGCAGCCCGTTGACCACGGTCCAGCGCACGACGCCGTCCTTGTCGATGATGAAGGTGCCCCGCACCGCGCAGCCCTTGTCCTCGTCGAAGACGCCGTAGTCGCGCGAGACGTTGCCATGCGGCCAGAAGTCGCTGAGCAGCGGGTACTCCAGACCCTCCTGCTCGGCGAAGACGCGCAGGCTGTGGATGGAGTCGTTCGAGACGGCGAGCAGCTGGGTGTCGCGGTCGGCGAACTTCGGCAGGTTGTCGCGCAGCTCGCACAGCTCGCCGGTGCACACGCCGGTGAAGGCGAAGGGGTAGAAGAGCAGGACCACGTTCTTCTCGCCGCGGAAGTCGGCGAGCCGCACGGTGCGGCCGTGGTTGTCCTTGAGCTCGAAGTCGGGCGCCTTGTCTCCGACCTGGATCGCCATGTCGTGCTTCCCTTCGGTGGGCTGTTCGGGTGAGAGCACAGCAAACGCTCTGGTCCACCCTACGCAGCGATCACCTGGGTTCCGGACGGGCCGGGGCGAGATCCGGCCCGTCCGGTAGCGGTCACCGCTTCGACTTGGCCGCCTTCGGCGTGGCCAGCCGGCTGCCGCTCCAGTCCTTGCCGACGCTGACGCTCTTCGCGGCGGTCAGGCCGGCCGTCGTCGCGGCTTCCGAGATGTCGCTCGGCTCGACGTATCCCGAACGGCCGGTCTTCGGCGTGAGGAGCAGAATCGCGCCGCCCTCTTCGATGTACGTGGTGGCGTCCACCAGCGCATCCGTCAGGTCGCCGTCGTCGTCCCGGAACCAGAGCACGACGGCATCGGCCACGTCGTCGTATTCCTCGTCCATCAGGTCGCCCTCGACGGCTTCCTCGATGGCCTGGCGGAGTTCCTGGTCGACGTCGTCGTCGTAGCCGATCTCCTGGACCACCTGTCCGGGCTGGAACCCCAGCCTGGCGGCAGGGTTCGTCCGCTCCTCCGCGTGGTCCGCGGTCGCGCTCACGGGTTGCCTCCTGATCATGTCTGGTGAATATCTCAGCCACGCGCGTGCGCGAAGCATTGGCCGTAGTCCACACGGGCGGGGCGGATAGCGCAAGTACCCGGCCGTCCCGACCGCCGAAACGGTGACGATACCGGCCGTGTCGTGGCAACTCCTGGCACCGTATCTCGATTCCTCGCCACCCACATCACCCGCATGTGCCCGGTTTGCGTTCAGCGGAATCATCCGCGGACGGAACCATCGAACAACTTTGCCAAGCGCGTCACACCCCGGGCGTATCGTTGCGTTTTGACCGGCGGTGTGCTCCGGCGGTACGCGGGGTGGCGCAGGTGGAGATGACGGACGTCCCCCCGAGGTACACGATGGGGAACGGCGCGGGCACTGGCAGTAGGCATGAGCGGCAGTGTCTACGAGCAGTAGGCACGAGCAGCGACAACCGGCCCTCCGACAGGTAAGGAACAGCGTGGCTTCCGGATCCGATCGCACCCCGATCATCATTGGCGGCCTTCCGAGTCAGGTTCCTGACTTCGATCCCGAAGAGACCCAGGAGTGGCTCGACTCCCTGGACGCCGTCGTGGACGAGCGCGGCCGGGAGCGGGCGCGCTATCTCATGCTGCGGCTGATCGAGCGGGCCCGCGAGAAGCGCGTGGCCGTGCCCGAGATGCGCAGCACGGACTACGTCAACACGATCCCGACCAAGAGCGAGCCGTTCTTCCCGGGCAACGAGGAGATCGAGCGCAGGATCCTGAACGCGACGCGCTGGAACGCGGCCGTGATGGTCTCGCGCGCCCAGCGCCCCGGCATCGGCGTGGGCGGCCACATCGCCACCTTCGCCTCCTCGGCGTCCCTGTACGACGTGGGCTTCAACCACTTCTTCCGCGGCAAGGACGAGGGCGACGGCGGCGACCAGGTCTTCTTCCAGGGCCACGCCTCCCCCGGCATCTACGCCCGCGCCTATCTGCTGGACCGGCTCACCGAGAACCAGCTGGACGGCTTCCGCCAGGAGAAGTCGGCGTACCCGAACGGGCTGTCCAGCTATCCGCACCCGCGCTCCATGCCGGACTTCTGGGAGTTCCCGACGGTCTCCATGGGCCTCGGCCCGCTGGGCGCGATCTACCAGGCGCGGATGAACCGCTACATGGAGGCGCGCGGCATCGCGGACACCTCCAAGTCGCATGTGTGGGCGTTCCTCGGCGACGGCGAGATGGACGAGCCGGAGTCGCTCGGCCAGCTCACCCTCGCGGCCCGGGAGGGCCTGGACAACCTGACCTTCGTGGTCAACTGCAACCTCCAGCGCCTGGACGGCCCGGTGCGCGGCAACGGAAAGGTCATCCAGGAGCTGGAGTCGGTCTTCCGGGGCGCCGGCTGGAATGTGATCAAGCTGATCTGGGACCGCTCCTGGGACCCGCTGCTCGCGCAGGACCGGGACGGCGTCCTGGTCAACAAGATGAACATGACGCCGGACGGGCAGTTCCAGACGTACGCCACCGAGTCGGGCGCGTACATCCGGCAGCACTTCTTCGGCGACGACCACCGGCTGCGCGCGATGGTCGAGAACCTGAGCGACGACCAGATCCTGCACCTGGGCCGTGGCGGCCACGACCACCGCAAGATCTTCGCGGCGTTCAAGGCGGCCGATGAGCACAAGGGCCAGCCGACGGTCATCCTGGCCAAGACGATCAAGGGCTGGACGCTGGGCCCGAACTTCGAGGGCCGCAACGCCACGCACCAGATGAAGAAGCTGACGGTCGACGACCTGAAGCGCTTCCGGGACCGGCTGCACCTGCCGATCTCCGACCGGGAGCTGGAGTCCGGCCTGCCGCCGTACTACCACCCGGGGCGGAACTCGGAGGAGATCCAGTACATGCACGACCGCCGCAAGGGCCTCGGCGGGTACGTCCCCACGCGCGTGGTGCGCTCCAAGGCGCTCGCGCTGCCGGACGACAAGGCGTACGCGACCGTGAAGAAGGGCACCGGTCAGCAGTCCATCGCGACCACGATGGCCTTCGTACGGCTGCTCAAGGACCTCATGCGGGACAAGGAGATCGGGCGGCGCTTCGTACTGATCGCGCCGGACGAGTACCGCACGTTCGGCATGGACTCCTTCTTCCCGAGCGCGAAGATCTACAACCCGCTCGGTCAGCAGTACGAGTCGGTGGACCGGGAACTGCTCCTCGCCTACAAGGAGTCGCCGACCGGCCAGATGCTGCACGACGGCATCTCCGAGGCGGGCTGCACGGCCTCGCTGATCGCGGCGGGGTCCGCGTACGCGACGCACGGCGAGCCGCTGATCCCGGTGTACGTCTTCTACTCGATGTTCGGGTTCCAGCGCACCGGCGACCAGTTCTGGCAGATGGCCGACCAGCTGGCGCGCGGCTTCGTCCTCGGGGCGACGGCGGGCCGTACGACACTCACCGGCGAGGGTCTGCAACACGCCGACGGGCACTCGCAGTTGCTGGCCTCCACGAACCCGGCGTGCGTCGCGTACGACCCGGCGTACGCCTACGAGATCGCGCACATCGTGCAGGACGGGCTGCGCCGCATGTACGGCAGCTCGGCGGAGCACCCGCACGGCGAGGACGTCTTCTACTACCTCACCGTCTACAACGAGCCCATCCAGCATCCCGCGGAGCCGGCCGGGGTGGACGTCGAGGGCATCGTCAAGGGCGTCCACAAGCTCTCCGACGGTCCCGGCGGGGCGGTCCCGGCGCAGATCATGGCGTCGGGCGTCGCGGTGCCGTGGGCGCTGGAGGCGCAGCGGATCCTCGCGGAGGACTGGAACGTACGGGCCTCGGTGTGGTCCGCGACGTCCTGGAACGAGCTGCGGCGCGAGGCGGTGGCCTGCGAGCAGCACAACCTCCTGCACCCGGAGGAGGAGCAGCTGGTGCCGTACGTGACGCGCAAGCTGAGCGGTTCGGAGGGGCCGTTCGTGGCGGTGTCCGACTGGATGCGCTCGGTGCCGGACCAGATCGCGCGCTGGATCCCCGGCCCCTACCAGTCCCTCGGCGCGGACGGCTTCGGCTTCGCCGACACGCGGGGGGCGGCGCGGCGCTTCTTCCACATCGACGCGCAGTCGATCGTGGTGGCGGTGCTCACGGAGCTGGCACGGGCGGGCCGGGTGGACCGCTCGGTGCTGAAGCAGGCGATCGACCGGTATCAGGTGCTGGACGTGACGGCGGCGCATCCGGGGGCGGCGGGGGGCGACGCGTAGTCCAGGTCTGCCGAGTAGCCCCGTAAGGGGCGCGGGGAACTGCGCGACAGGTGACGACGCAGCCGCAGACGCGCACCGCCCCCCTCCTGCCGTGCGCGTCTGCAAACCCGGCTGCCGGTGCAAGACTCTGTCCCGCACCGGCCGCGCCGCGCCAGCGAACGCCCCGCACATCACCCGGCCGGGCGACCGGGGTCAGATATGCCCCACGCCCGCTCCCGCCTCCGCGTTCCCGCCCCGCTTGGTCAGGAAGGCGACCAGCACCGCGACCACGGCGACACCCGCGGCGACCAGGCACGCGAGGCTCATCCCGGAGATGAACGTGTCGTGCGCCACGGTCGTGATCTTGGCGGCGATCTCGGCCGGTATCCCCTTCTGCACCGGCGCCACCCCCGCCTGCACGGCCTCCGACGCCTGGTCCAGCTGGGCGGGCGTCAGCGGCGGCAGCCCCGCGTGGGACCAGTTACCGGGCAGCGCGCTGTCGACCTTGGAGGCCATCACCGCGCCCAGCACCGCCGTACCGAGGCTGCCGCCGATCTGCATGGCGGCCTGCTGGAGACCACCGGCCACGCCGGACAGCTCCATCGGCGCGTTGCCGACGATGACCTCCGTCGCGCCGACCATGACCGGTGCGAGGCCGAGGCCGAGGAGGGCGAACCAGACGGACATCACGCCGCTGCCCGTGCCGGCCTTGAGGGTGGACATGCCGTACATGGCGATCGCGGTCGCGGCCATGCCGCCGGCCAGCGGGACCCGCGGGCCGAGCTTGGTGATCGCTGCGCCGGCGAGCGGCGAGGCGACGATCATCATGCCGGTGAGCGGCAGCAGGTGCAGGCCCGCGTTCACCGGCGACATCCCGTGCACGTTCTGGAGGTAGAAGGTCACGAAGAACAGGCCGCCCATGAAGGCGATGGCCATCAGGACCATCAGGACCACACCGGCCGACAGCGGCACGGAGCGGAACAGGCCGAGCGGGATGAGCGGTTCGGCGACCCTGGTCTCCCAGAACGCGAAGAACGCGAAGAGCAGGACCGAGGCGACGATGAAGCCCCAGGTCTCGCCGGAACCCCAGCCCCAGCTCGGCGCCTTGATGAGGGCCCAGACGAGGCAGAACATCGCGCCGGACAGCAGGGCGATGCCGAGCACGTCGAAGGAGCGCGGCGCGTTGCCCGCGCGGTGGTCGAGCAGGATCAGCAGGCCCAGGACCAGGGCGATCGCGCCGACCGGCACATTGATGAAGAACACCGACTGCCAGTTGACGTGCTGCACGAGCACGCCGCCGAGGATCGGGCCGCCCGCGGTGGACGCGCCGATCACCATGCCCCAGATGCCGATGGCCATGTTGAGCTTCTCGGCCGGGAACGTGGCCCGCAGCAGGCCGAGCGCGGCGGGCATCAGCAGCGCGCCGAACAGGCCCTGGAAGACGCGGAAGGTGACGACGGCGGCGATGCTGTCCGACAGCCCGATCGCGCCGGAGGCGACGGCGAAGCCGGTCACGCCGATGAGGAAGGTCTGCCGGTGCCCGAAGCGGTCACCGAGCTTGCCCGCGGTGATCAGGGTGACCGCGAGGGCGAGGAAGTAGGCGTTGGTGATCCACTGCACATCGGCGAAGGTCGCGTGCAGATGGTCGCGGATGGCCGGGTTGGCGATGGCCACGATGGTGCCGTCCAGGGCCACCATCATGACCCCTACGGCGACGGTGATCAGGGTGAGCCACGGGTGGCCGCGCATCCCTGTGGCCGGCGCGTGCTCCGCCGGGGCCGGCGGGGCTCCGTCGCCCGGGCCCGTCGTGTCGATGGTGGTCTGACCAGTCATGCGTTCGAGACTAGTGACAGCCACTGACAGTTGACAAACATTTTCATAAGTCGGTAACTGACAGGGAAGACTTCCACATAGGCTGAGCTGGTCGAACGTTCGGGAAGGGGCAGTCGAGGGGCCATGGAGACGCTGCGTGAGCGCAAGAAGCGGCGTACCCGGGAGTCGCTCCTGCGGGCCGCTCTCGAACTGTTCACCACCCAGGGGTACGAGCGCACGACGGTGGACGAGATCGCCGCGGCCTGCGAGGTCTCGCAGCGCACCTTCTTCCGCTACTTCGCGGGCAAGGAGGACGCCGCCTTCGCGGTCCAGGAGATGACCGAGGCCCACTTCCTGGCCGCCCTGCGCGCCCGGCCGCCGCACGAGGCGCCGATGGAGGCGCTGCGGCAGGCCGTCCTCCAGGACTGGGACTCGATCCGCGAGACCGTCGAGTCGGCCGTGCCGATGGAGCTGTATCTGCGCATGTACCGGACGATCGAGTCGACGCCCGCGCTGCTCGCCGCCCATCTGCGCCGCTCGACCGCCGTCGAGGAGAGCCTCGCGCGGCTGCTGGCCGAGCGGGAGGGCGTGGACGTGGACACGGACCCCCGGCCGAGGCTCGCGGTGGCGGTGTTCGGCGGGGTGATCCGGGTCACGGAACGGCAGTGGTGTCTGGGGCGGGACTTCAGCCTGGAGGCCGTCAGATCGCTCACCGTCTCCTACCTCGATCAGGTGAGTTCGGCCCTCCGGGGGAACTGGCGCACGAACTGAGGCCGTTGGCACGACGTCGGAAAGATCGACGGAAGTGCGACCGGGGGACCGCCGATGTGGTGTTCAGCAGATCGACTGAGACAGCTTCGAAAGATCGTTCACCGTGTGTTCGATCTCCGCCGAAACGTGATCCCGGTCACCTGGTTACCGCGAGACCGTCTCGTTCTCCTAGTGTGTCCTCCCAGTGACTTCCTTCGATACCTCCTCCCCGCAACTCAACGTCTGGCGCGCGATGCTGGCGCTGGCCGTCGTGTTCGTGATGCTCGCCACCACCGGTTGGACCGCCCTGCGCACCCACCGGGAGTCCGGCGAACTCCAGGCGTCCCGCGACAAGTGGACGCACGGCAGCCTGCACGGACTGCGGCTGCCGGATCCGGAGGCCGACCCGGCGCGGCTCACCCGCTTCTTCGTCTCGCTCTCCGCGCAGGACCGCTCCCGTCTCGCCCACCGCTATCCGCTCGCGGTGGGCAACATGAACGGCGCGCCGGTCTCCCTGCGCTACCAGGCCAACCACATCGCCCTGGAGCAGCAGCGCGCGGTCGAGCGCGAGCGCATGCACGACAGCCGGCTCAGCGCGGCCGGCCAGCAGGACGCGGGCCGTCGTATGCACCGCTACGAGTCGCTGCTGACCCCCGGCCGTCAGATCCTCTCCTTCGACCCGGCGGGCACCGGCCGCATCTCCGAGGTGTTCGGGAATCTGGCGAAGGCGCAGCGGATCTCGGTCGTCGTCCCCGGCGTCGACACCGACCTGCTCACCTTCCAGAAGACCAACCGCCCCTACACCGCCCCGGTCGGCATGGCCAAGGCGCTGTACGCGGCGGAGCGCGCCGCCGCCCCGAAGACGCGTACGGCCGTGATCGCCTGGGCCGACTACACCTCCCCCGACGGCCTCGGCGTGGACGCGGCCACCGGGGCGCGCGCGGCGGAGGGCTCCCTGCGGCTGAACGCGCTGCTGCGGGCCCTGCCCGGCCGGGCCCCGGTGTCGATGTTCTGCCACAGCTACGGCTCCGTGCTGTGCGGGGTCGCCGCACCCGGCATGCCCGGCCGGGTCGCCGACATAGCGGTGGCCGCCAGCCCCGGGATGCGGGTCTCCAGGGCCGCCGACCTGGACACCACCGCCCGGGTGTGGGCCATGCGGGACGCCACCGACTGGATCCAGGACGTCCCGTATCTGGAGCTGGGCGGGCTCGGGCACGGCGCCGATCCGGTCGCCTCGGGCTTCGGCGCCCGGGTGCTGTCCGCGCGGGACGCACAGGGCCACGCCGGGTACTTCACGCCGGGCACGGACAGCCTGCGCAACCTCGCCGACATCGGCACGGGCGCGTACGACTCGGTGACATGCGCCGGTGAAAGTGACGCGTGCCGGGCCGGTCTGGGCGCGACGACGACGGCCCAACGCGCGTAGAAACAGCAGGAAGTGCGGTCCGCGAAGGTGGCGACGGAGAAGGACGTGCCGCATACGATGAGCCGCATGGGTGACGTACTGGCGGGTTTTCATGCCGTCTGGGAGTTCGAGTCCGACTCCGTGCTCATCCGCTACGAACGGGGCATTCGAACACCGAAGTTGTTCCAGGCGCTCGGGGAGCGGCGGATCCCGCTGTCCGCGCTGGAAGAGGTCACGCTCGCTCCGGGCCGGCGTGGCACCCTCGTTCTGCGGCTGGTGCCCCGGGCGGGCGCGGATCCGCTCATGGAGGCGGCGGACGGGCAGCTGAAGGAGGGTTCCGACCCCTACCGGCTGGTGCTGCCGGCCGAGCGGGAGACCCAGGCGGCGTCCTGCGCGGAGGAGTTGGCGGCGCGGCTGACGGAGTCGGGCCCCGCGGACCGGTATCTGGTGGCCGCGCCCACGGCGCCGCTCCAGTTCAAGGCGTACGACGGGAAGGCGACGTTCGACGGGACGTCGGTGCAGTTCCGCTGGTCCTGGACGGGCGCTTCCACGGCCAAGTGGAAGGCCGGCGACCAGAGTTACGCGGTCGCCGACCTCAGCGGGGTGGAATGGCGCTCACCGGAGGCCCTGGAGGGGTTCCTGCGGCTGCGCGCCCCGGGTGCGGCGGCGGTACCGGAACCCGACCAGGACCCGGCGGCGGTGGTGTTCGGGCTGGGCTACGGCCCTGTGCACGAGTCGCTGCCGTTCGCCGCCGCGGTGCTCGCGGCCGTGCGTTCGCGCCGGCCGGTGCCCGCGGTGTCGCAGTGCCGCCGCGACCCCGCGGACATCGCCGAGCGGATCAGGCACCTCGGTGAGCTGCACCGGGCCGGTCTGGTGACCGACGAGGAGTTCACCGGCAAGAAGGCGGAACTGCTCGCGGAACTGTGATCACTCCCGGCCCGCCGAGGTGAACGCCATGTCCGCGTACCGCTCGCCCGCCACCTTGTCCGCGATCGGCTCCAGCTGTGCCAGCTCGTCCTCGGTCAGCGTGATCCGGGTCGCGCCCACGTTCTCCTCCACCCGGCTCGCCTTGCGGGTGCCCGGGATCGGGATCACCGACAGGGAGTCGACCGTCGCGCGCTGCTGGACCCAGGCCAGGGCGATCTGGGCGGCGCTCGCGTCATGGGCGGCGGCGATGGTGTGCAGGGGCTTCAGGAGGGCCGCGTTGGCGGCGGCGTTGTCACCGGTGAAGCGGGGCTGCTGACGGCGGAAGTCGTCGGCGGAGAGGTCCTTGTCCGCGTTGGCGAACGCGCCCGTGAGGAAGCCCCGGCCGAGCGGCGAGTACGGCACCAGGGCGACGCCCAGCTCCCGTGCGGCGGGCACGACATGCGCCTCGATGTCCCGGCTGAACAGGGACCACTCCGACTGCACGGCCGCGATCGGGTGCACGGCGTGCGCGGCGCGCAGCTCCTCGGCGGTGACCTCGCTGAGGCCCAGGTGCTTGACCTTGCCCTCGCGCACCAGCTCCGCCATCGTGCCGACGGTCTCCTCGATGGGCACGTTCACATCGCGGCGGTGCATGTAGTAGAGGTCGATCACCTCCACGCCGAGCCGCTGGAGGCTGCCCTCAACGGCCTCGCGGATGTACGGGGAGTCGTTGCGGATGATCCGCCTGGTCGGGTCGTCCTTCGGGATGGACAGGGCGAACTTGGTGGCGATCACCACCTCGTCGCGGTGGGCCCGGAAGAACGGGGCGAGGAACCGCTCGTTCTCCCCGGCGCCGTACGCGTCGGCGGTGTCGTAGAGGGTCACGCCGAGCTCCAGCGCCCGGTCGAGGGCGGCGCGCGCCTGGTCGGTGTCGGTGGGGCCGTAACCGAAGCTCATGCCCATGCAGCCGAGTCCCTGCACACCGACCTCGGGCCCCTGCGTTCCCAGGCGGGCCGTCGGAATCCTGGTGTCGGTCATCGCGTGTTCCCCTCAGTAGCGTAAAAATCGATCTTGCGGTCGAGCACGGCGAGCGTGTCCCGCAGCTCCGCGATCCGGCCGAGCACGTCCCGGCGGGTCTGCTCCAGCAGTTCCTGCCGCTCCCGGTAGGTCCCGGCGCCCTCGCGCACCAGTTCCGCGTACCTGACCATGTCCGCCACCGGCATGCCGGTCAGCCGCAGCTTGGTCACCAGGTCCAGCCAGTCCAGGTCGCGGTTGGTGTACCGGCGCTGGCCCGTGTGCGAGCGGTCGACATGGGGCATCAGGCCGATCCGTTCGTACCAGCGCAGCGTGTGCGCGGTCAGGCCGGTGCAGGCGACGACCTCGCTGATCGTGTAGCGGTCCTGGCCGTCCGGGCGCGGGTGGCGCGGGGGCCGGGCGGAGCAGATGTCGGCGGGGTGTGAGTCCTCAAGGGTCGCAGGCGTGGTCTGCATCACCGTCATGCCTCAACGCTATGACCTTAGAGTGCACTCCAAGCAAGCCGGGCCGGTAAGAAAACCGCAGGACCGGGCGCCGGGTGGCTGGATAGCGTGCGGGGCATGAGTCTCGCACGCCGGGCCACGCCCGAGGACGCCGCCGAAGTACTGCGCCTGCGCCAGGTCATGATCGATTCGCTGGGCAGGCCGGGATTCACCGGGGAGACGGGCTGGCACGCCGAGTCCCTGCCGCTGCTGCGCGAGCGGCTCGCGGAGCGCGACGCCGACAGTGACTTCGGGACGTTCGTCGTCGAGTCCCCGGAGCGGCCCGGCGGGCTGGCCGCGCTGGCGGCGGGCACCGTGGACTACCGCGTCGGCACCCCCCACAATCCGCTCGGCCGGGTCGGCTACGTCTTCAGCGTGGCCACCGACCCGGACGCCCGGCGCCGGGGCTATGCGCGGGCGTGCATGGACGAGCTGCTGGCCTGGCTCCGGGCGCGGGGCGCCGGACATGTCCTGCTCACCGCCTCCCCGGACGCCCAGCCGCTGTACGAGTCGCTGGGCTTCACCCGGGATCCGGACCCGTCGATGCGGCTCATGCTGTGAGCCGCATAGGCTCGACGGCATGTCGTTGAACAGCCTGGCGTCGATCGAGAACTGGCCCGTGCCCACCGCGGCCGCGGGTGTCGTACGAGCCGACGGGACCGTCCTCGGGACGCACGGACCCCTCGCCCACCGCTTCCCTCTCGCCTCCGTCACCAAGCCGCTGGCCGCCTACGCGGCACTGGTGGCGTACGAGGAGGGGGCGATCGAGCTGGACGAGCCGGCCGGCCCGCCGGGGGCGACGGTGCGGCATCTGCTGGCGCACACCTCCGGCCTCGCCTTCGACGAGCACCGGGTGATGGCGCCGCCCGGGGAGCGGCGGCTGTACTCCAACGCCGGGTTCGAGCAGCTCGGCGACCACATCGCCAAGGCGACGGACATCCCGTTCGCGGACTACGCGCGCCAGGCGGTGCTGGAGCCGCTGGGCATGACGTCCACCTCGCTCACCGGCTCCCCGGCGAAGGACGGCGTCTCGACGGTGGCGGACCTGCTGCTGTTCGCGGCGGAGGTGCAGGCGCCCCGGCTGCTGGACCCGCGCACGGTCGCGGCGGCGATGACCGTCCAATTCCCGGGCACCAAGGGCGTGTTGCCGGGCTACGGCCATCAGAATCCCAATGACTGGGGCCTCGGCTTCGAGATCCGCGACGGCAAGTCCCCGCACTGGACCGGCAGTTCCTCCTCGCCCCGTACCTTCGGCCACTTCGGCCAGGCCGGCACCTTCCTGTGGATCGACCCGGACGCGGGCCTCGCCTGCGCCGCCCTCGCCGACCGCGCCTTCGGCCCCTGGGCGATCGAGGCATGGCCGGTCCTCACCGACGCGGTGCTGGCCGAGACGCGCGGCCTGCGCTGATCGGCGGTCCGATAACCTCCCCCGTGCGCAAGGAGATTCACCGGCGGCGGGCAGCAGCGGGTATGGGCACGGTGTATCTGTCGTACACGCCGGGCGGGCATCCGATCGCCCTGAGGACGATCCGGCCGGAGCCGAGCGAGGACCCGGAGTTCCGGCGCCGGTTCCGGCAGGAGGTGCGGGCAGCGCAGCGGGTGCAGGGCTCGCGGGGATGGCCGAGGCGCTGTCGGTGATCCATGGCGCGGGCATCGTGCACCGGGATCTGAAGCCGTCCGATGTGCTGCTGGCCGCCGACGGGCCCCGGGTGATCGACTTCGGTATCGCCCGAGCAGGCGGCGGGCCGGCCGGTCACGCCCGCCTCGGACGTGTTCGCGCTCGGCCAGGTCGCGGTGTTCGCGGCGCACGGCCAGGGCGCGTACGGCGAAGGGCCCTCGCACGCGGTGCTGTACCGGATCGTGCACGAGGAACCGGACCTTGCGGGGATGCCCGCCGAACTGGCCTTCCTGGCAAGGTGCCTGGCGAAGGATCCGGCCGAACGGCCCACCCCCGCCGAGGCGGTCGCACCGGCCGCCCCGCCGCCCACCAGGCCGCTGCCCGGACCCGGCACCCCCGCGCCGACCGCGCGAGGGCCCCATCAGGGCCCGGCCGGGGCAACACCCGCCCGGCCGCCGCGCGCCCCCGGGTACCAGCACCCGGCACCGCCGCAGCCGTACCCCCCGTACCTCCAGCCGTACGGCCGGCAGGCCGAAGCCGGTGGACGAGCAGTGAGCCGTCAGCCGGACAGCTCCCAGACCAGCAGCTCGGCGGGGGCCACCGCGACCGCCTCCACACCCTGCGCGCCGGTGATCCGGGCCGCGTCCCCCGCGCCCAGCTCCGCGCCGTCCAGCCGGACCGCGCCGCGTACGACATGGACGTACAGGAACGCCGCGTCCGGTACGGCGGTCCGCTCCCCCGCGCCCAGGCGGCGCACATGCAGCATGGCGCCCGCGGCCGGGACGGCGTAGGGGGTGGCGTCGGCGATGCCCGGGACGATGGCGTACGACGGTTCGCCGCCCGGCTCCAGCGGGGCCAGCCACATCTGGAGGAAGGCCAACGGGCCCGCGCCGTCGTTGCGTTCGACGTGCCGGACGCCCGCCGCCGCGCTCAGATGCTGGACGTCCCCCGCGCGCACGGTCCGTTCATGGCCCGCGGAGTCGCGGTGGGTCAGCTCGCCCTCGATCACCCAGGTGACGATCTCGGTGTGGCTGTGCGGGTGTTCGTCGAACCCGGCGCCGGGCGCGAGCCGTTCCTCGTTGCAGGCGATCAGCGGGCCGAAGCGCAGGTTGTCGGGGTCGTAGTGCGGGCCGAAGGAGAAGGCGTGGCGGGTCTCGATCCCGGCCGCCGGGTCCCCGCCCGGGTAGCGCTCGGCGGCGCGCCGTACGTCGATCACGTCCCCACCGTAGTCCCGCCCCCGGTGCGCGCGGGCCCCGGGTTGCCGACCCGGCGACGCATGTTCCCGTCCGGATAAGGCACTCTTGTCCCCGTGCCCGAACCCGAATCCCACCCTGGTGACCCCGCAGCATCCTTCGTCCATACGCACGCCGCGACCCTGAAACGGCTGGAGAAGTCCTCCGGGAGTCTCGCCGCCCAGGCGATCGCGCGGATGGACGAGACCCTGCCGTGGTACCGGGCGATGCCCCCGGAGAACCGGTCCTGGATCGGGCTAGTCGCCCAGGCGGGCATCGCGGCGTTCACCGAGTGGTTCCGGCACCCGGACACCCCCCAGGCGATCTCCACGGACGTCTTCGGGACCGCGCCGCGCGAGCTGACCCGGGCGATCACACTGCGGCAGACCGTGGAGATGGTGCGCACCACCATCGAGGTCATGGAGAGCGCCATCGACGAGGTGGCCGCCCCGGGCGACGAGCGCGTGCTGCGCGAGGCGCTGCTGGTGTACGCGCGGGAGATCGCCTTCGCGACCGCCCAGGTGTACGCCCAGGCCGCCGAGGCACGCGGTGCCTGGGACGCGCGCCTGGAGTCGCTGGTGGTCAACGCCGTGCTCAGCGGCGAGGCCGACGAGGGCGCCGTCAGCCGGGCCGCCGCACTGGGCTGGAACTCTCCCGAGCATGTGTGTGTCGTCCTCGGCACCGCCCCGGACGGGGACAGCGAACTGACCGTGGAGGCGATCCGGCGGGCGGCGCGGCACGCCAAGCTCCAGGTGCTCACCGGCGTGCTGGGCAATCGCCTCGTGGTGATCGCGGGCGGCAGCCCCAACCCGCTCGCGGTGGCGAAGTCGCTGATCGGGCCCTATGCGGCGGGTCCGGTGGTCGCCGGTCCCGTCGTACCGGACCTGCTGGCAGCCACCCGGTCCGCGCAGGCCGCCGCGGCCGGACTGAAGGCGTGCACGGCGTGGCAGGACGCGCCGCGGCCCGTGCTGGCGGACGATCTGCTGCCGGAGCGCGCGATCGCGGGCGATCCGAGCGCCCGTGAGCAGTTGGTGGAGGAGATCTACAGACCGCTGGGAGAGGCCGGCTCGGCACTCCTGGAAACCCTGAGTGTCTACCTGGAGCAGGCGAGCAGCCTGGAGGGCGCGGCACGGATGCTCTTCGTTCACCCGAACACCGTGCGCTACCGGCTCCGACGTGTGACAGACGTCACCGGGTGGTCGCCTTCGGATGTACGATCCGCGTTCACGCTGCGGATCGCGCTCATCCTGGGGCGCCTGGCCGACGGTGACCCCCAGGCATAGCGTTTTGTCGGAGGTCAACAAAAGCCCTTCGTGTTCTTCGTCCCTGTCCCCACGGGCGGCCGTGCCCGTACCCAAGAGAGAGTGTGAGAGTGCTCGTACTCGTCGCTCCCGGCCAGGGCGCCCAGACGCCCGGCTTCCTGACCCCCTGGCTCGAACTCCCCGGTGCCGCCGACCGTGTCGCCGCGTGGTCGGACGCCATCGGCCTCGATCTGGTGCACTACGGAACCCAGGCCGACGCCGACGCGATCCGTGACACCGCCGTGGCCCAGCCGCTGCTGGTCGCCGCCGGGATCCTGTCCGCCGCGGCACTCGGTGCCATGTCGGAGATCGCGCCGGGCGCGGTGGCCGGGCACAGCGTCGGCGAGATCACCGCGGCCGCCTTCGCGGGCGTGCTGTCGGACGCCGCGGCCCTCAAGCTGGTCCGCACCCGCGGCCTCGCCATGGCGGACGCCGCCGCGATCACCGAGACCGGCATGTCGGCGCTGCTCGGCGGCGACCCGGAGACCTCCCTCGCGCACCTGGAGAAGCTGGGCCTGACGCCGGCGAACATCAACGGCGCGGGGCAGATCGTCGCGGCGGGCACGCTGGAGCAGCTGGCCGCGCTGAGCGAGGACAAGCCCGAGGGCGTGCGCAAGGTCGTCCCGCTGAAGGTGGCCGGCGCCTTCCACACCCGGCACATGGCCCCCGCGGTCGAGACGCTGGCCAAGGCCGCCGCCGAGCTCGCGCCCGCCGACCCCAAGGTCCCCTACGTCTCCAACAAGGACGGCAGGTCCGTCACGTCCGGCGCCGAGGTGCTGGAGCGCCTGGTCGGCCAGGTGGCCAACCCGGTGCGCTGGGACCTGTGCATGGAGACGTTCAAGGAGCTGGGCGTCACCGCGCTCATCGAGGTGTGCCCCGGCGGCACGCTCACCGGACTGGCCAAGCGTGCGCTGCCCGGCGTCAAGACGCTGGCCCTGAAGACCCCTGACGACCTCGACGCCGCCCGTGCGCTCATCGCCGAGCACGCCGAAGCCTGACGCATGCCGACGCCTGACGCATAAGGAGCCGTAGATGGCGAAGATCAAGCCCAGCAAGGGCGCCCCGTACGCGCGCATCCTCGGTGTCGGCGGCTACCGTCCGACCCGTGTGGTGCCCAACGAGGTGATCCTGGAGAAGATCGACTCGTCCGACGAGTGGATCCGCTCGCGCTCCGGCATCGAGACCCGGCACTGGGCGGGCCCCGAGGAGACGGTGGCCGCGATGTCGGTCGAGGCGGCCGGCAAGGCGATCGCCGATGCCGGTATCGACGCCTCGCAGGTCGGCGCGGTCGTCGTGTCGACGGTGTCGCACTTCGCCCAGACCCCGGCCATCGCCACCTCGATCGCCGACCAGCTCGGCACCGAGAAGGCGGCCGCGTTCGACATCTCGGCCGGCTGCGCGGGCTTCGGCTACGGCCTCACCCTGGCCAAGGGCATGGTCGTGGAGGGCTCCGCCGAGTACGTCGTGGTGATCGGCGTGGAGCGGCTCAGCGACCTGACCGACCTGGAGGACCGGGCCACGGCCTTCCTGTTCGGTGACGGCGCGGGCGCGGTCGTCGTCGGCCCCTCCAAGGAGCCGGCCATCGGCCCGACCGTGTGGGGCTCGGAGGGCGACAAGTCCACGATCATCAAGCAGACCGTCTCGTGGGACCGGTTCCACGTCGGCGACGTCAACGAGCTTCCGCTGGACCGCGAGGGAAACATCAAGTTCCCCGCGATCACGCAGGAGGGCCAGGCGGTGTTCCGCTGGGCCGTGTTCGAGATGGCGAAGGTCGCCCAGCAGGCGCTGGACGCGGCCGGGATCACCTCGGAGGACCTGGACGTCTTCATCCCGCACCAGGCCAATGTGCGGATCATCGACTCGATGGTGAAGACTCTCAAGCTGCCGGAGCATGTCACGGTCGCCCGTGACATCCGCACCACCGGCAACACCTCGGCCGCCTCGATCCCGCTCGCCATGGAGCGGCTCCTGGCGACCGGGGAGGCGAAGAGCGGTGACACCGCGCTCGTCATCGGATTCGGGGCGGGTCTCGTCTACGCCGCCACGGTCGTTACCCTCCCCTAGGCACTCCGTGCCGGATCATGCGATTCGGTGGGGGGACAAATGCCACAAACCGTCTGGAACATCGAAGAAGGAGCGCCTGACATGGCCGCCACTCAGGAAGAGATCGTCGAAGGTCTCGCCGAAATCGTCAACGAGATCGCCGGCATCCCGGTTGAGGACGTCCAGGTGGACAAGTCCTTCACCGACGACCTGGACGTCGACTCGCTGTCCATGGTCGAGGTCGTCGTCGCCGCCGAGGAGCGCTTCGACGTGAAGATCCCGGACGAGGACGTCAAGAACCTCAAGACGGTCGGCGACGCGACCGACTACATCCTCAAGCACCAGGCCTGAGCCACTCGCTGAGGCCCTTACGGCCCGTCAGGCCGCGAGGCCCCGGGCCGGCAAGGCCCCGCCACCCGGCGGTGGCGCCGTAGATTCCCGCATCCGTTGGAGAAAGAATTCCCGTGAGCCCGACCAATCGCACCGTGGTCGTCACCGGTATCGGCGCAACCACACCGCTGGGTGGCGACGTAGCTTCGTTCTGGGAGGCCCTGGTCGCCGGCGAGTCCGGTGTCCGTCTTCTGGAAGAGGAGTGGGCGGCGGACCTGCCGGTCCGCATCGCCGCCCGTATCGCCGTCGAGCCGGGTGAGATCATCCCCCGGCCGCAGGCCCGCAAGCTCGACCGCTCGGCGCAGTTCGCGCTGATCGCCGCGCGTGAGGCCTGGCAGGACGCCGGCTTCACCGCTCGTGCCGGTGAGGACACGTCCGTCAACCCGGACCGTCTCGGCACGGTGATCGCCTCCGGCATCGGCGGTGTGACGACGCTTCTGGACCAGTACGACGTGCTGAAGGAGAAGGGCGTACGCCGCGTCTCCCCGCACACCGTGCCGATGCTCATGCCCAACTCCCCGGCGGCCAACGTCGGTATCGACCTGGGCGCCCGCGCCGGCGTGCACACCCCCGTGTCGGCCTGCGCCTCCGGCGCCGAGGCCATCGGGTACGCGATCGAGATGATCCGCACCGGGCGTGCGGACGTGGTCATCGCCGGTGGCACCGAGGCCGCGATCCACCCGCTGCCCATCGCCGCGTTCGGCAACATGATGGCGATGTCCAAGAACAACGACGACCCCTCGGGCGCGTCCCGGCCCTTCGACACGGGCCGCGACGGCTTCGTGCTCGGCGAGGGCGCCGGTGTGATCATCCTGGAGTCCGAGGAGCACGCGAAGGCGCGCGGCGCCCGGATCTATGTGGAGGCGGTCGGCCAGGGCATCTCCGCCGACAGCCACCACATCACGCAGCCGGAGCCCTCGGGCAACGGCATCGCGCACGCGCTCCAGAACCTGCTGGACAGCACGGATCTGAAGCCGGCCGAGGTCGTACACGTCAACGCGCACGCCACGTCCACCCCGCAGGGTGATGTCGCCGAGATCAAGGCGCTGTGGAAGGTGTTCGGCGACGATGTCGAGCACATGGCGATCTCCGGCACCAAGTCGATGACCGGTCATCTGCTCGGTGGCGCCGGCGGCATCGAGACGGTGGCGTCGATCCTGGCGCTGGTGAACCGTACGGCGCCCCCGACGATCAACGTGAAGGACCTCGACGCCGAGGTCAACGCGGACATCGTGGTCGGCGAGGCCCGGCAGCTGCCGGAGGGCCGGATCGCCGCGCTGAACGACTCGTTCGGCTTCGGCGGCCACAACGTGGTGCTGGCGTTCCGCACGATCTGAGTACGCAGTGAGAAGGGCCCCCACCGGCTGGATGCTGTTGGTAAATCCGCAAGGGCCTTCGTGACTACGGCCTGTACGACCCCGTTGGGGTGGTGCAGGCCGTTGTCGTGTTCAGGGGTGGGTT